>JADJHE010000016.1 GCA_016707685.1 Bacteroidota bacterium | reverse complement strand
TTATATTTGTATTATTGATAAAGAACTATGTGACTACAATAAAAATAATTGGACTGTTGATGAGATTTTGAATGTTTATAATACTCCTTTATTGGAATTAGTATTTAAAGCACAAAGCATTCATCGCGAATTTAATGAAGCGAATGAGGTACAAGTAAGCTCATTATTATCAATAAAAACAGGTGGTTGTGCCGAAGATTGTAGCTATTGTCCTCAAGCAGCTCGTTATAACACAGGAATTGAAGTGCATAAATTAATGACGGTAAATGAAGTTAGTGATGCAGCTGATAAAGCAAAAGAAGGTGGAGCATCACGCTTGTGTATGGGAGCCGCTTGGCGTGAAGTGCGCGACAATAGAGATTTTGATCGCGTTTTAGAAATGGTAAAAGTGGTTAATTCAAAAGGTATGGAAGTATGCTGTACCTTAGGGATGCTAACTGAAAGTCAAGCTCAAAAGCTTGCTGATGCAGGTTTATATGCATACAATCACAATCTTGATACTTCTGAAGAGAGTTATAAGAAAATCATTACCACGCGTAATTACGATGACCGTTTAGATACAATCAAAAATGTGCGTAAAGCGAAAGTTTCTGTTTGTTCAGGAGGAATCATCGGTATGGGAGAGAGTATTGAAGATCGCGTTAAAATGTTATTGACACTATCATCAATGACACCTCCACCAGAATCGGTGCCTATCAATGCTTTGGTACCTGTAGCGAACATTCTTTAGGAAGATCAACCATTAGTTCCAATTTGGGATATGGTACGAATGATTGCTACAACAAGAATTGTAATGCCTAAAACGGTAGTACGTTTATCTGCTGGTAGAACTCAAATGAGTTTAGAAGGTCAAGCATTGTGTTTCTTAGCTGGTGCAAACTTATTTTTATGGAGATAAATTATTAACGACCCCAAATCCTGATTTTAATGAGGATATGGAAATGTTTAAGTTGTTTGGTTTAACTCCTCGAAAAGCTTTTAAAGGAGCAAAACAGCCTGTAGTTAAAGAAGTAACAACTGCTTAATAGGAATGTTTATCCGAATAAAATATAAACGAAGCAATTGTATTGGTTTGTTTTTTTATTTTACAAAATAAAATGCCAACATGGAATTTTCTGCAAATCAGTTTATAAAAGAATCACTTGAAAAACGCGAAGCACAAAATGCTTTTCGTAAGCTATTCGTGAATGATACGATGATTGATTTTTGCAGTAATGATTATTTAGGTTTTCGAAATCAACTAATTAAAATCAATGATTGAATCAGAATTTCAATCATTAAGCCATTTTAATAATGGATCGGGAGGTTCTCGTTTATTAGCAGGAAATACTTTTATGCTGAACTCTTAGAAGCAAAAATTGCCAACTATCATACTGCGGATGCTGGATTAATTTTTAATTCGGGATATGATGCCAATGTGGGTTTATTTGCTTCATTGGGTCAAAAAGGGCATACAATTATTTATGATGAATTAATCCATGCTTCTGTACATGATGGTATGAAAATGTCGCAGGCATCTACTTTTCTTTTTAAACACAACGACCTTGTTCATTTGGAAGAGCGATTAAAACAAGCTACAGGTGTTATTTATGTTGCGGTTGAAAGTATTTATTCAATGGATGGAGATGATGCTCCATTGGTAGATATTGTAAGCCTCTGTAAAAAATACAATGCAAATTTAATTGTGGATGAAGCCCATGCAACTGGTATTACCCAATTAGGGAATGGGTCGTGCAAGAATTATCCTTAGAGAAAGAGGTGTTTGCACGAGTGCACACCTTTGGAAAAGCATTGGGTTGCCATGGTGCAATTATATTAGGAAGTGACTTATTAAGAAATTACCTCATCAATTATGCACGTTCTTTTATTTATACCACAGCATTACCCTTGCACAGTTTAGTTGCAATTAATCAGGCGTATCAATTATTGCTAAATTCAGAGTCGGAAATAGTGCATCTGAATTCATTGATTAGAGATTGACCGTGTTATTCAAGTATTGGCAGAGCATTTACCAACAATAAAAGTTAAAAATATAAATGTAAACTGCTTTGACTCAAATAAAAAAAGGGTTTCTTTTCGTTTAACCCTTCGAACTAAAAATTTATGAGAAAAATATTTGTTACAGGAATAGGAACAGATGTAGGAAAAACATTAGTATCTTCAATACTAGTAGAAGCATTAAAAGCAGATTATTGGAAGCCTGTTCAAACGGGTTCATTTTTCTCAACCGACAGCAAAAGTTCAAAAATGGGTTTCTAATCCAGAAAGCAAATTTCATCCCGAAGCTATTGTTTAAAGCAATACATGAGTCCACATGCCTGCAGAATTAGAACAAACCGAAATTTTATTGTCAAACATCAATTTACCTAAAACGGACAATACCTTATTTATTGAGGGGCAGGAGGTTTAATGGTTCCAGTTGAATCGTTCCGAATTTATGATTGATATGATTACGAAGTTTGATGGCGAAGTGATATTGGTTGTACAGAATTATTTAGGGAGCATCAATCATACTTTATTATCTGTTGAAGCTTTAAAGAGCAGAGGTATTAATATTTTAGGATTAATATTCAATGGTCCACCTCATCAATTATCTGAAGATATAATTCTGGATACTACAAAATTAAAATTGCTTGGTAGAATAAATAAAGAAACGGATTTAGATAAGAGTGTTATTAGTCGTTATGCGAAAGCATTTGAATATTTAAAATAAATAGCCGTAACGCTGGTGTAAAATTTATCACTTGATCTTCCTTTTTCTGTTTAAAGATGGAGGAGCTAAAAGCTAGCATTATTTCATGCGGACCACTACTATAGTTTCGCATTTTTCCAATTAAAAAATATCGTATGAATAGCTTACTTGGAAATCTTCCATGATAGTTGCTCCAACATGAATTGCTACAGCATCTCTTAAGCGTAGCGAAAACCCTGCAAACATCATTTCTCGGTAGTGTAATCGAAGTGTATAGTCGAGCATTAATGGAGCCCCAGCAACGTAATTTCCATAAAGTGTACTTTCAAAAACAAAATCAGGGTTTTGCGAATAATTATAGCCTAAGGTGAAATTTGCATGTGTAGCATATTTAATCAGCTTTTGTTTTTAGTTGTGTCGGCTTTGTAGAATTCTGCCGTTGATTGTAAAACATGCATCCCACTTAAACCAATATGAAAACGGTCGTTATATAAATAGATGCCAGCGCTAGCATCTGTTGCCCATGTGCTATTCGTAAGCGTTTGGTCAATAGATGGATCTTGACGGTGGTGTAAAAACATTTTATCACCTATCAATGAATACTTAGTGAAATTACCCGCTAATCCAGCAGAAAGTTCTACATCTGGAAAACGAATATGAAAAGCATACGCAGCACCTAAATTCATTTGTTTGGCCGGACCAACATTGTCTTGCATTAAGTACATTCCTGCACCCATTTTCCCTTTGTAAAAACGAGAATGAAGTCCAAGAGAATATGTTCTTGGAGCATCATCGTATCCAACCCATTGCATACGATAATTCATGCGTGCATCAACAAGCCTTTTGGTACCTGCAATTGCTGGATTAATCATAAATGCATTGCTTTTATTTTGAGTATAATAGGGCATTTGTTGAGCATTTATGCTCAAGAATGAAAATGTAATGAGTAATGTTAACGCTAATTTTTTCATCTCAACTTATCTAACAATTGTTAACGTTCCATTTTTTTACCTTTTCCATCTCCTAAATTAATTTCATAAGTAAGTGGCAGCAGGAAACTCTTGACCAGATACTGTTCCTCCGAAATCATTTACATAAGGACTTGTTCTGTAAACTAATTTTCCGTATCGGTTGTATAATTCTAAAACTGAGTTTGGATATTTATAAATGTTACCAATATACCAAACATCATTGTTTCCGTCTCCATTAGGTGTAATTGTATTGTATACTTCTATTTCATCACTCTTTATAACAGTAACTCGAACAGTATCAGAATTATAGCATTTTTTACTTGGATCAGCTCCCGAAACAGTGTAAGTTGTGGTTGTAATTGGCTCTGCATCAGGATTTGCTGTGTAAGGGTAGGTAAGTGTATTTTGCGGATTCCAAACATAAAAATTTGCACCGCTACCTTGCAAGGTAACATTTTCTCCTTCATATATTGTGAAATCAGGGCCAGCATCAATGTCTGGAGTTGGAATTACATTCACTGTTACTTGGTCGATTTTATTAGGGCAGCCAGATGAAGTAATGGTAAGCGTATAGGTAGTAGTAGTTACTCCTGGTGTTGAAAGTGGACGAGGAGCGGTAGCATTATTTAAGGTTAATGAAGGTGACCAAGTGTACGTAATACCTGGATAATTAATGTTTAGAGTGTTCCCAATAACGGCAGAACTATTTTCGCAAATGCTTGTATCCTTCCCTGCATCCGTAAAATAAATATTATTGATATAAAAAATTACTTATCTGTTTTAACAGCACCCTATCATCAACAACGGTTAGGTATATTCTACAACCAGTAGAAGTACAAGTTGGATTAACGCTAGTGCTACTTAAAGCGATGTTTGGCGACCAAGAGTAAGTATAAGGAGCTAAACCACCAGTAGCAGCTGGAATACCTCCAAGGGTATAGTTTTCTCCTGGACACAGCATCTTATCATTTCCTGCATTTACTGTAAACTGGGAAAAGGCCAATATTGAATTGACCGTGAATAAAATAATTAATAAACTCTTTTTGATATTCATATCCACTGGTTTGATGGTAACAAATGTAATTATATAATTTATAATTCAGAAGTATTTATTTGGCTAGAATTAGGTTTTGGATGCAAAAAAGCCTCTTTTCTGTAAACCAGAAAAAGTGGCTTTTTTTATTTTGTACTATTGTTTTATTAGCTATTAACTGTTTAAAACCTGTTACGTTCAAAAACTACTTTTAATGAATAGATTCCACTTGCTAGATTTCCAATTTCGGCTGAAAGTGTTGTTTTTCCTTCGGAAACAGAAACCAAATCATTTAGCACAACTCTTCCTGTATAATCAAGCACTTGCATTTTAACCATTCCATTAATAGGAGAATAAAAGTCGAAGCTGAAATCTTTGTTTGTTGGATTGGGATGAAGATTATTTACAGAGAATCCGCCAAATTTATTTTCAATTGCAATAATTTCTGAATAAGAATAGTTTCCATTGAAATCAGTTTGTTTAAGTCGATAATAAGTAATTCCGTTAAATGGATTGTTGTCGAAAGTTGAATAATATTTATTTTCACTACTCATACCAGCGCCTTTAACAGTCGTTAAAACTTTAAAATCAACCCCATCTATAGATTTTTCTACCGTAAAAAAATCATTATTGATCTCGGTTGCAGTAGTCCATTCAATAATATTTTGTTTGTAGTTAGGTTTTCCCGAGAAATTGATGAGTTCGATAGGTAAAACAATTGGTGTGCAACTTAATCCTGCAGTTCCTGCCCATGACAGATCAAATGGTTGTGATGCTGTTGTATAACCATCAATTAATAATACGTATGTCTGGCCAGCTGTTACAGCTAATTGGCTCAAATAAGGTGTGTTGTCGCATGCCGCAGCTGTGGTTCCTACTCCAGATGAGGTAATTCCTGTTGGATTTGTGTTTGTTCCACATCCAAAGGCTCTTGGGTAGGCTGCATAATTACATCTTGTTGGCGCTGATGCAGGAGGACATGCATTGATAGGCCCCCAAATAGCAAAATCGTAGTCGTCAGTACCATTTGATGGAGTTATTGTCATTTCTAAATTGCCAGTTGTTCCAATGTTTAGCCAATACCAAGAGGAGTTGTTTTCTCCACCTAAGCAGCCTGCATTGCGTGAATTTAATTCGGTAGTTCCTGCACCGCTGTTATTTCCAGTAAAACTGTTAGTACTGCATACCTGTGTACCGCCAGCACAATTTGTTGAGGAGCTATTGTCTTCAATATATGAATTCCAAAAACAAATATTAAAAGTACCTGTTCCGCTACTATATTTCCAAAATCTTAAAAAGTAAGTATTACCAGGTGTTAATCCACATCCTCCTATTTGAGGCATGTAACCTGGCCCAGAGTCATCATTACAAACTATTGATGTTAAAGTGCTGAGCATAAATTATTTGAAGAAGAGTATAAAGCCATACCTCCATCTGTTAGTGAACCTGCAGTTAAATATATTTGAATTATTCCACTAGATGGTGCAACAAAAGTATACCAAACATCTGGAGCACCAGGACTAGCGCAGCTTGGAGTGCCACCATTTGCTGCATTATTTGAATAAGTAGCTCCAACCGTTGTTCCTCCAGTATAAGTGCCGCAAACGGAGCCTGCATTTATTGTAACAGGGGTAGCTGTGCAAGGGCTATCTCCTGAGAAAATGTTTCAAGGCAGTTTGTAAGAAACAGGGTTATTAATAGCAGTATAATTTTTCTCATTTTATTCCCTTTTTTTTACTGTATTTTCAGTTTGAATAATAATGTTTTTAGAAAATGATAAAACAGTATAACCATATCCATTTAGTTTATTTATCAAAGTAGAATCTGCGGTTTTAACAGCAGAACGAATCGAAATACTTGTGTCTTGTATAGAAAAAGTCTGATGTTGAGAGTCAAAAAGGTTGGTTAGATTATTTTTAGCAATTTTAGCACTGCCAGGACTTTTAATTTCATTAAACTTAATCACAAAAATGTATTTATAGGCTGTATCAGTGTATGAAGCCTGTGCCTTTGTTTTTGATAAACTAAATAAAAGGATTAACGATAAAAGACATATTCTCATTTGGTTCTTTTTTATCTTGTTTGTACGAATTTTATAGCTACAAAGTTACGCATTTTTTTTAATTTTTCAGATAAAAGCAGGTTTTTTCGACAAAAAACGATTTGTTTTTTTTTAAATGCCTTTTGTAGTTCTCCTATTTTTGCATTTAATGAGTTTTACCTTCTCCAATAGTTTGCTTTTCGTCACTCACTACTCTTCCTGTATAATCCAATATTGCTTTTGCAAGCCATAAATAGGGGAGTAAAGGGAGTCAAAATTAATATCACTTGTAGTTGGGTTGGGATGAACATTTGATATAGTTCTACATCATCTAATCCATTTTCTATTGAAATTACATGAGAATAACTATAATCACCATTGTAGTCTGTTTGTTTGAGTCTATAATAGGTAACTTCCATAATGTGGTGATTCGTCAACCTGTGTAATTGATAATACTTGCACTGTTGCCAGCACCTTCAATAATTGCAACTTCATCAAATTTATCTGCATCTTTCGAACGTTCTAATGTGAAGAACGAATTATTTATTTCTGTTGCAGTAGTCCACTCTAATAAAATTCGTTTCCCCATATTTTTACCTGAAAAGCTAAGTAATTCAATCGGTAATGGGGTACAACCAAGTGTAGCACCACTTAATGTCAATCGAGCGTAAAAGGTTGTGTGGATTCAGAAAAATTATCAACAACTAAAATGTATTTTTCGCCAGCTATTACATTAAGTTGATTTACAAATCGATTACCCGATGCACCTTCAGTTAAATCACCAGATAAAAGTCTTAATCCTGTTGTTCCACCGCTCAAGCAAATGAACATCTTAAAGGAGCCCCACAGGAGGACAAGTTATTGTTGCTAAGGGCCCCAAATAAACAGCAAAATCATAATCAATATCAGTCCCATTTGCTGGGGTAATGTTCAATTCAACTACTCCATTGCCGTGGGAGAAAGACTATGAACTTTGGTTCTCTCCAGATAGACAACCATCATTGAAGAATTCAAATCGATAATACTTCCACTTCCAGAACTATTTTCCTGAAAAAGCTTGATCACTACATACAGTGGTAAGCGCCATTACAATTTTGTGGTGAAGACGGAGGAGGGTAGCACAGGTGCCACACTAATAGTTGCTGCCCAGCCAGCAAAATTAGTATTCGTATTATCTGATGTAAAATTAAACGTTAAGCAACCTGTGGAAGATGTGATTGTACCTGGTGAAGTTGTTCCTGAATAGGCTCCAATTAAAGTAGCTGCTGTTGAATTTCCATCATAAATTCTTAAAATATCTACGCTAGCTTCTGTAGTAAAAGAAGTAAATGTTGCAATTACACAGTTAGATGAATTTGAGCAAATTTTAGTTGTTCTATTTTGATTTTTTGTATAATTCCCTGCAGATCCACCATTATCATAAAAAAGAGCATTGCAATTGTAAATGAATCCATTTGGATTATTATATGATGGTGTTGCAGGGCAAGCAGCGCAATTAATTGTTGCTGCAAAGTTTCCTGTGTTACTTCCATCAGAAGTAAATCTTAAGGTCAAGCATCCTGAAGTTGATGTAATTGTAAAAGGTAGAGCAGGAATGTTACTATTATCGTAGTTTCCTGCAACAGCATATGCCGTTGTAGGTCCATCATAAATACGAAGGCGGTCGTAATTGTTTTCTACATCAAATGCGGTAAATGTAATGCTTATACAATTGCTTGAACTAGAACAGAATGTCATGATGTTGTTTTCATTATTTCCATAGTTGCCACCACTACCACCACTATCATAGATTGTTCCAGAGCAAGTAGTAACACTCCCACCTGTGTTAATGGTATAGGTTTGTCCGATTGTTTTTGTTGCAAAAAGCAATAAAAAAAATGATATAAATAATTATTCAGAATCTTCATCCAAAGGAGTAGTTAAGGGTAAGTGTATGGGCATTTTGTATTCTAATTCATCAGTTGCAATAAGTGTTAGTTTGAATCCATACTTGGTGAAATCTTTTGTGTAATTGTAACTTTTCTTTCTTAAATATTCAAATTTACTAATATCAATAATCGCTATGTCTGTTTGAATACAATCAGAACAAATTACAGACTCAACAGAAAATGATTGGGTATAGTAATAAACAATCGTTTTGAATTTTATACTGTCAGATTGTTGCATTTGATTCAACTCCTGAACTGAATAATGAGCTAGTATAACAGGATTAGAAAATGGACTTTCTCCTTTATCTATATTGATGTTTTGAACAGCTGGATTCTGCGCTATTGTATTTAATGAAAAAATAAAAAATAATAAGTTTGAAAAAACGAGTATTTTTTTCATGCTAATTTGGCTGTTTTAAAATCATAACAATAATATAATATATGATGCACATTATCAAGAGAAAGTTGCTTCAATTTAGCTAGTTTTATTAACCATGCAAAGTTGATTACTTGTAGTAAGTGGTTAACTTTTGTTTTTTGTCGACCGTTAGCCTTAAAATGTCGACTTAATGTTAATTTACATTAGGTATTAAAACAAATTCCTTTCTTTGTAAAAAATAGTTCAATTTTGGAAAAACATATCTTAAGTAAGTCTACTTTTTTGCGTGGATTACAATGTCAAAAATCGCTTTACTTATATCGAAATTATATTCAACTAAGGGATAAGCCTAGTGCCGAACAGCAAGCAATTTTTAGTAGAGGAAATAGTGTTGGTGTTTTAGCTCAAAAATTATATCCAGGCGGTATAGATGCAACACCTGCAAAACGGAACGATAATTTGGCTGCGGTTCAAAAAACAAAAGAATTAATTGAGCAAGGTGTTGAGGTGATTTATGAAGCGGCATTTCAATACAATCAAGTTTTAGCAATATTGGATATTTTGGTTAAGAAGGAAGGCAAATGGTATGCTTACGAAGTAAAAAGTTCAATTAAAATTTCGAATACGTATTTGCTCGATGCATCTCTGCAGTATTAGGTTATTACCAATTCGGGGTTGCTTTAGCTGACATGTCATTGATAACATTAAATAATCAATACGTTAAAAAAGGGGAAATTGATTTAGCTTCTTTGTTTCATCCACCTCGGTTTTAAAAGATGTATTGAAGAATCAAGAAATGATTACGGAAAAGTCGGGCAATTTAAAGCAAGTTGCTTTGTCGGCCGCTATGCCCGAAAATTCCAATTGGCGAACAGTGTTTTAGTCCATATAATTGCGATTTTATGGGAACTTGTTGGAAAAATGTACCTAAAAACTCCGTGTTCGAATTAAGTGGTTTGCCTAAGTCGGAACAATTTGCCTTGTATTCATCGGGTATTCGAACGATAGATGAAATTCCTAAAATAAATGAATTGGATAAAAATATTAATATTCATTTAAAATCAATAGCAGAAGGAGAAATACACGTAAATCAACCTCAGTTAAAAGCATTTATTGATAAAATTCAATATCCACTTTGTTTTATGGATTTTGAAACGTTTATGCCAGCTGTTCCATTGTATGATGGAACAAAGCCCTATCAACACATTCCATTTCAATTTTCAATACATTATCTAGAAAATGAGCATTCAGAAATTAAGCATTTCGAATTTTTAGCAGAACAAGGTGTTGATCCTCGAAAAGCATTTCTCGAAAACTTGTTAGTTCATCTAAAAATGGCATCCACTATTTTGGTTTTTGATGCGTTGATGGAACGAAATGTATTGAATGGGCTAAAAAAAGAATTCCCTGAATTTGAAAACGATATAAATTTGATTTTGAATAAGTTGCTTGATTTAATGCAAGTGTTTCAAGAACGTTATTTTTATCATCCATTGATGAAAAATTCACATTCCATTAAAACGGTTTTACCTGCTTTGGTTCCTGAATTGAGCTATTCGAATTTAGCCATTTCATCGGGTAGTATAGCCATGATAGCATTCGAAAAGCTTCAAAATGAGAGTGATATGTTTAAAGCACTAGAAGTTAGAGAGCAATTGTTGGAATATTGTAAAATGGATACCTATGCAATGGTGAAATTGCTGGAGGTTGTAAAAAAATCAGTTTAAATTATAATTACAACTTTCTGATAATCAATTGATTGATTTCCAAGGTTTGCCCAGGCGGTATAAAATCATAAATTTTAAATTATTGATTTTTAATAAATTATTCAATTACTCTAAAAATTGAGTAAAAAAATCAATTAAAATCAATTCTGTTTTTAGAAAAAATCGTACATTTGCGTCCCCTAAATTAGTTAGGGAGATAATTATTTTATTATTAACCCCTTCAATTGCAGTTAAATATATAATGCAATTGAATACAAAACAAAAGCCACCGAGGAAGTTCTTCGGGATTAATTAAAATGGCAGAAACACAAACAGCGCAAGCTGACTTAGCAAATTTCGACTGGAATGCAGTTGGAAAAAAAGGTGAAGGTTATTCAAAAGATGAGCGTGACAAATTGGACGCGATGTATGAGAAAACCTTAAAATCAGTAACCGCAAACGAGATTATTGATGGTAAAGTAGTATCTAAAAACAGCAAAGAAGTTGTTGTTAACATTGGATACAAGTCTGATGGAGTTGTTCAGTTATCTGAATTCCGTTACAATCCAGATTTGAAAATTGGTGATACTGTTGAAGTATACGTAGAAAGCCAAGAAGATAAAAGCGGTCAGTTGATTTTATCACACAAAACTGCTCGTGCAATGAAATCATGGGATAGAGTTAACCAAGCTCTTAACAATGATGAAATCATTAAAGGATATGTTAAATGCCGTACAAAAGGTGGTCTTATCGCTGATGTATTTGGTATCGAGGCGTTCTTGCCAGGTTCTCAAATTGATGTGAAACCAATCCGTGATTACGATGTTTACGTTGGTAAAACAATGGAATTCAAAGTTGTTAAAATCAACAATGAATTTAAAAATGTTGTTGTATCGCACAAAGCATTAATTGAAGCTGAATTAGAACAACAGAAAAAAGACATTATCTCTAAATTAGAAAAAGGACAAGTATTAGAAGGTACTGTTAAAAATATTACTTCTTACGGTGTGTTTATCGATTTAGGTGGTGTTGATGGATTAATCCATATCACAGATTTATCTTGGGGACGTATTAACCACCCAGAAGAAATCGTTAAATTAGATGAGAAAATCAATGTAGTTATCCTTGATTTTGATAATGATAAAAAACGTATTGCTTTAGGTTTAAAACAACTTTCTTCTCACCCTTGGGATGGTTTGAAAGCTGAATTAGCTGTAGGTGATAAAGTAAAAGGTAAAGTTGTTGTTATTGCTGACTACGGTGCTTTTGTTGAAATCGCTCCAGGAGTAGAAGGTTTAATCCACGTTTCAGAAATGAGCTGGAGTCAACATTTACGTACTGCTCACGACTTCTTGAAAGTTGGTGACGAAATCGAAGCTGTTGTTTTAACATTAGACAGAGAAGAGCGTAAAATGAGCTTAGGTATTAAACAATTAATGCCAGATCCTTGGACTGGTGTTATGGATAAATACGCTAAAGGAACTAAACACAGTGCTACAGTTCGTAACTTCACTAACTTCGGTATCTTTGTTGAATTAGAAGAAGGTGTTGATGGAT
This sequence comes from Bacteroidota bacterium, assembly GCA_016707685.1. Lineage (GTDB taxonomy): Bacteria > Bacteroidota > Bacteroidia > 2-12-FULL-35-15 > 2-12-FULL-35-15 > 2-12-FULL-35-15. Next base: position 89,856 of record JADJHE010000016.1, on the reverse strand, counting down.
TAATCCACATCTCTGATTTATCATGGTCTAAAAAAATCAAACATCCATCAGAATTCACTAAAATCGGTGAAAAAATTGATGTAGTTGTTCTTGATATTGATGGTGAAAACCGTAGATTGAGCTTAGGACACAAACAATTGGAAGAAAATCCATGGGATGTGTTTGAAACAATCTTCACTGAAAATTCATTACACCAAGGTACTATCATTAATGTAATGGAAAAAGGTGCGGTTATTTCAATGCCTTACGGTGTTGAAGCATTTTGCCCAACACGTCATTTAATTAAAACTGACGGTTCTTCAGCGAAAGCAGAAGAAGTATTGGATTTCAAAGTAATTGAATTCAATAAAGAAGGTAAAAAAATCATCGTTTCTCATAGCAAAATCAACGAAGAAGTTACAGCTGCTGAAAAAGCTGCAGTAGCAACTGAGAAGAAAGCTGCGAGTGATGATGCTAAAAAAGCAGTTAAAAAAGTAAAAGACAGTGTTGAAAAAACAACACTAGGCGATATGGATGTTCTTTCAAATTTAAAAGCGAATATGGAAGAGTCTGAAAAAAACGCTAAGAAGTAATTTACTCTTTAAAAATATTTTGTAAGCATACGCGCTTATAAAATCTAAAAATCACGCCATGGTTTTTAGGAAAAAGCCCTCCAGAAATGGAGGGCTTTTTATTTTTAGATGTTACGATAAACAAAAGATGAAGTCTATTGTTTTAGTATTAAAATCATACAAAATGAATCGAATAGACCTTGTTACACCAAGTATTGCATGCAATAACTAGTGATTGATGATTAATGGTTGTGTTGTATATTGTTCATCACAATTTACAGTGATTGTATAGTATCCATTAGGATAGTTTTTGGTAGATATATTTATGGTTTGATCTCCTGCTTGATATGAATCGGTTTTTGATTCTATCAATTCACCCAAAACATTATAGATTTTTATCGTTAATTTTTTTTGCTGATTTATTCCGAAGTTGATATTTATCTGCTCATTCCCTGGATTAGGAAATATTGACAATCCGCTAATCAGTTCCGCTTCTTCAATTCCAACTTGAGGTCCAATATTGATATCGTCCAGATACAAGTTGTTTCCTCCTTTTGAAATATGAACAAATTTAAATCTGAAATTACTGTTTAAGAAACTTGCAGGTATTGTAGCGTAGCCACTTTTCCATTCGGATTGATTTGTTGGAATAAAATTAGATGTTGTTAATGGAGCAGTTTCTAATGCGGCAGTAATAAGATTAAGTCGTAATACCCATGTTGTGCTGCAGCCTTTGTTACAAATAATTGTAATTGATCTTGATTAATACTATCCTTTTTGCAAAGGCATATTTAAATGTAATAGCCATATTGCTAGTCCTGTTAAATCGATAATTGGACTGTATACTTCGTCTTTGTACTTTGTGTATTGTTAAAATTATTAAGCAAAAGTGATTTTGATCCACTGTATGCTGCACTGATGAAATGGTATATTCATTATCAGTATCAAATGAGTTGGAAAACCAATTGGAGCTGTTTAAATCAGTTATCGTTTCAAATCCTTCAGAAAAGGTAAGGTAGTTCCTGTGCTGGGTAGAACGGATATGAAATCATTTTTTGTAGCAATTAAATTTGCTGTTTGCCATAGATTATTTCTATTAGCCATTGTATCATTTAAGCAGGCATGCATACGTGCTTTTTGTCCATAAGTAAACATTTTATTGCAATACGAGTAGTCCATTGCATTTTGAACATTATCAACAACATTACCACAGGATGCACCGCTCAAATTGCAACTTTTGCCATCCAATAGTAGGCGGGGTATCGGTAACCAAGTCATCAATGTTGCAATCTTTGAAAGGGTCGGCACATGGATAATAATAAAAATTAGGAACATTGTTTCCACCCCAAATGTGTTGTAGATTAAGATAATGTCCACATTCATGTGCTAATACAACTGATCGCTGTGGTGTAGAGGTGCCAACACTTCCAACATAATCATGAGAAATAACTATTCCATCCCAGTTTGGAATCGAATCCGCATCAGCCGGCCAAACAGCGTGACCAGCTAATCCTGCTGCATTTTGAACAACGTATACATTCAAGTATTTACTCGGATCCCAGTGTATTAATGATTTAACTGCATGGTCGCCAGTAGTAGTTAATGGTGATGCAATTCGGTTGATACCACTCGTGCAATTTCCATTCGGATCCAACGTAGCTAAGCGAAATTCGATATCACAATCGGCATGAAGTGGTTTAAAAGCAGCAATGATCGATGCAGTATCAGCCGATTGTTTTCGGAATGTTTTGTTCAATACATCAATCCATCATAAATTTGAGTATTTGAAATGTTTTCAGTTCCATAAAGGTGAATAACATGGAATACAACAGGAATAACATAAGTAGCTGCAGGTGTTTTCTTTTGATAAAAATCGGCAGTGTATTGTTTGGTGAATGCCTCTAAAGCGATATCGCGCTTAATCACTGCTTCAGCAATTTTTGGATTTGCTTTTAATGTATTTATTCGCATTTCATCAGCACCACAATGTAGGTCGTTTTGTGCATTTATGAATAATGCAGAGAGAGAAAGCATCGTAAATAAAAGTGATTTTTTCATAAAATAGATAGGTTTTTCAATTGTATAAAAATAGCGAATTTTTAGGGTTAAAATAATGCGGGAATTAAGCACTATATCAGAAATAAATAAAAACTATTAACGAATAGATGAATTCAATCTGTTTTTTATCTATATTTGATCCCTAGATATGATGAAGCCCAAAATCATTTTAGACAGTAAACATTTCGAAATTACCGTAACACGGCTTTGTTACCAATTAATAGAAGTTCACAACGATTTTTCGAATACAGTAATCATTGGACTTCAACCGCGAGGCATTTTTTTAGCCAAACGCATTCAAAAGAAACTTCAAGAAATTTTAAAGAAAAAAGATATCAAGTGTGGAAGCTTGGATATTACTTTTTATCGCGATGATTTTCGTAAAAAAGAATTGGTTCCGAATAGAACCGAAATCGATTTTATCATTGAAGATAAAAATGTAATCATGGTGGATGATGTATTGTTTACAGGCAGAACAATTCGTGCTGGCTTGGATGCAATGCTTGCATTTGGTCGCCCTAATGATGTGGAGTTGTTGGTGTTGATTGACAGACGTTTGAGCCGACATTTGCCAATTCAAGCAAAATACATTGGAAAAACAATTGATTCAATAGCATCAGAACGAGTAGTGGTAGAGTGGAATGAGAGTGATGGAAAAGATAAAGTTACTTTATTGACTAATGAAAATTAACGAATGACGAACTTAAGCACGAAGCATTTACTAGGAATTAAAGATCTGACAGCAGATGATATTCATTTAATTTTAAATACTGCTGAAAACTTTAAAGATGTTATTAATCGTCCTATTAAAAGAGTTCCTTCCTTACGAGATATTACCATTGCCAATTTATTTTTTGAAAATTCAACCCGAACAAAACTTTCATTCGAATTAGCTGAAAAGCGTTTAAGTGCTGATGTTGTAAATTTTGCTGCCTCTTCTTCTTCTGTTAAAAAAGGAGAAACATTAATCGATACAGTAAATAATATTTTAGCAATGAAAGTGGATATGGTAGTGATGCGCCATCCAAATCCAGGAGCTGCTGTTTTCTTATCTAAACACATTGATGCTAAAATTGTAAATGCAGGTGATGGTGCACATGAACATCCAACACAAGCATTGTTAGATGCATTCTCTATCCGTGAAAAACTTGGAAATTTAAAAGGCAAAAAAATAGCAATTGTGGGTGACATTCTTCATTCACGTGTAGCATTATCAAATATATTCTGTTTGCAAAAAATGGGTGCCGAGGTAATGGTTTGCGGACCAACAACCTTAATGCCTAAATACATTCATAGCTTGGGTGTAAAGGTGGAGCACAACCTGCGCAAAGCATTAGAATGGTGCGATGTAGCCAATATGCTTCGTATTCAATTGGAACGTCAAGACATAAAATATTTCCCTTCATTGCGTGAGTACACCATGCTCTTTGGCTTAAATAAAGACTTGCTCGATTCACTTGCTAAAAAAATTATCATCATGCACCCTGGTCCAATTAATCGTGGGGTAGAGATTACAAGTGATGTTGCTGATAGCGATCAAAGCATTATTCTTGATCAGGTTGAAAATGGTGTAGCAGTTCGTATGGCGGTACTTTTCTTATTGGCTGGCAGAGCTTAAAAGCGATAACTCAATCCAATATTCATCAAACAAAATTTTGCTGTCCTAATATCTGCAAATGTATTTTTCATTTGAGAAAATGATTCAAATTGAGTATGTATTCCGTAAAAAAATGCGAATCGTTTTAGTTCAATTTCATGCCCCAAACCAAATGTAATGCTGGTCCTGTTGTACGCAAAGTCCTTGTTCTTATATTCTACCGATTCACGGTAAACGGTTACATAGCTTGGTAACTGAGATTGGCTGAATTTGCTAAATGGAATGTTGTTATGGCTACTCATTTCTTCATTGTAAATAAAATCGGAATTGCATCCCAATTCAAGATAAAAACCACCATTCGATTCTTCATTATAAATATTAAAAGGAATAGGCGGATGGAAAGTGGAACATTAAAGTAGCTTAATTTTCCTTTGATTGTTTTGTCAATAATGTTTCCATCAAAACCTCTTTTTCAATGTTCTTGTTTCTACCCTTTTCAGAATAAAACCACCGCCAAGTCTGAATTTTAGAAAGTTGTTTAGTCTTGTATTGGTATGCAATACCACAATTGCTGATAGGAGCGAAAAAAACGATGTTGAGCTTCTGTAATACTATTCCTAGAAGCATTAGCAGTAGAAACAAAACGTTCAAAATTTACAGCATTTAAATAAATGCCCAATGAATGTTTGTTATCTCTTGTTTCTAAAGGGTTTTGAGAAAATCCAATCGTAGCTATAATTAGGCAAGTTATAGCGATTAAATTTTTCATGAGGGTGGATTTTAAGTTATAAAAATAGCAATAAATCTTTGAGATTAAAAACTTGCTTTTTACTTCAAAATTGTCCTATATTTGTTAAAATCAAAATATACTATGAGTATTCAGATCGAAAACAATGACAAGTATTCAGTAATAAAAATTACTGCTGAAAAGTTGGACAGCAATTTGGCACCCTCTTTAAAATCAGAATTGGTTGTATTAAATACAGATGGAGTAAAGAATATCATCATCGACATGACCGATGCTCGTTATTGCGATTCATCTGGATTGAGTGCTATTTTGGTTGCGAATAGGTTGTGTAAAAATTCTAACGGTCATTTTGTACTATCTGGTTTGCAGGATACCGTTCGAAAATTAATTGTTATTTCTCAGTTGGATACAATCCTCACCATCACAGAAACTGTTGCTGAGGCAAAAGATAAATTAAGTGTTCTTGCATAAGTGTTAAAAACTAAATAAACTAAATATGATGAAAAAATTACTCCTTTCTGCTTCGGCTTTATTTTTATTGAACGTAAGTTCATTTGCTCAAGTTTGTACGCCTAATATTTCTTGTATTCCAGGAACTCAAGCATACGGTGTATGCCCTGATAGCGCTACAGGTTTAGCTGTTGGTATTGTTGGTGTTCTTATACTCAAGAAGTTAGTATTAAAGTACCTACTGATGGAACTGATTTTGGTTTTCCAACAGCAACAATTGTTTCAATTGAAGTAACTGGTGTTGATAGTTTAGCGCCAGGTTTAAACTACCAATGTGCTCCAGCTAATTGTACATTCCCTGGTGGTTCAAACGGTTGTTTTTTAATTTCAGGAACTCCAACTCAAGTATGGAATAAAAAAATTATTGTAAATGCTGTTGCTCATACAACCATTTTTGGTGTGCCTATCGATCAACCTCAAACTAATGAACAATTCCGTAGTATTGTTGTTGCAGCAACATCAATCACTGATTTAGATTTATCTAAATTTGATGTAAAACAAAATTCACCAAACCCATTCTCTGAAAAATCAGAAATTTATTTCTCTTCTACTACTGATTCTGAAGTAGAATTTAAAGTGTATAACATGGTTGGTGCTGTTGTGTATTCAAACAAATTTGATGCTCAAAAAGGGGCAAATACTATTAAATTAGAAGCAAATTCATTTGCTGCAGGTGTTTATATCTATTCAATTAAAAGCGGAAATACAACCATCACAAAACGTATGGTTGTTACTAGCAAATAATGCAAAATTTTGATTTAACAATTTTAGGTTGCAGTAGTAACTCCTACTTCAAAACGAATCCAACCGCTCAGTTATTAAATATAGCTGAGCGGTTTTTTTTGATTGATTGTGGTGAGGCTACCCAAATTCAATTGCGTAGGTATAAACTCAAGTTTCAGCGCATCAACCATATTTTTATCAGCCATTTGCATGGCGATCATTACCTTGGTTTATTGGGACTATTATCGAGTATGCATTTGCTTGGTAGAACTACAGAGCTTCATTTGTATTGTCCAGCCGAATTACAAGAAATTATAGAGGTTCAATACAAACATTCCGAAACACGATTAAATTACCAATTGGTATATCATCATCATAATTATAAAAATGATGAAATCCTTTTTGAAGATGATAAGGTTGTTGTTACTACAATTGTATTAAATCACCGAATACCTTGTTGTGGTTTTAAATTTACAGAAAAACCTTTATTGGCAAATATTACAAAAGACACCCTTGCGTACTACAAAATACCAGTTGAACAAATTTTGTCAATCAAACAAGGAGCCGATTTTGTTTCCAATGATGGAACAATCATTCCAAATTCTAAATTGGTTTCGAATAAAGCAACTCCTCGTAGTTACGCCTATTGCTCAGATACTTGTTATGATGAGCGAATTATTCCATTCATTAAAAATGTAGATTTACTCTATCACGAAGCAACATTTTTGCACGAAAAAGCTGATAGAGCCAAAGAAACATACCATACAACGGCTTTGCAGGCTGGCCAAATTGCACAAAAGGCAGAAGTAAAACAATTGATGATCGGACATTATTCGGCTCGTTACAAAGATTTACAACCATTGTTGGATGAAGCAAGAACAATGTTTGACAATACAATTTTAGCCATTGAAGGCGAAAACACTAAACTTTAATTATGGAATTTACCTTAACTGAAATAATCGGCTATTTGGCTTCAATCGTAGTATTGATTTCTTTTTTAATGAAGGACATTTTAAAACTTCGTATTGTAAACTTTGTTGGTTGTGGATTGTTTGTAGCCTATGGCATAATGCTTCATTATTCCATACCCATCATTCTTACCAATGGTGTTATTATGTTAATTCATATCTACTATTTGAGTAAAATGAAGAAAAAGTAAGTTTCTGCCAAACTGTCCCTATTCCTCGCTTGGCACAAGGATTGAACTTCTTTCGTCATATTTTTATTACTCGACTTAAATATTCAAAAAAATGACTGATAATTTCGACTTAAATGGCTTAAATCCTTTGTTTAGCGCTAATATGATGGAGGAGGATTCGGAGTTTATTCCATTGTTGTCATCGGAAGATGAAGATCAGATGAATTCTGAAAAAACACCTGAAGAACTGTCAATATTACCTCTACGCAATACTGTACTGTTTCCTGGTGTCGTAATTCCAATTACAGTTGGACGTGATAAATCCATTAACCTTGTTAAAGATGCTTACAAAGGCGATAAAATAATAGGTGTTGTTTCGCAAAAAAATGATAGTATTGAAGACCCTACAATTGATGATTTAAATAAAATTGGTACGGTTGCACACATCATTAAAATGCTTCGTATGCCTGATGGCAACACAACCGTTATAATTCAAGGTAAAAAACGTTTTGAATTAGGGGAAATTATTCAAAGCGAACCCTACATTAAAGCAAAAATTACTGCATTTAATGAAATTCGTCCTAAAAAAGAAGACCAAGAGTTTGATGCTTTGGTTTCATCTTTAAAAGATTTAGCTACTCAAATTATAAAGCAAAGTCCACATATTCCTACTGAAGCAAACTTTGCATTGCGCAATATTGAAAGTCCTTCATTTTTGATAAATTTTATTTCATCAAACATGAATGCACCAGTTGCGGATAAACAAAAAATGCTTGAGGTTGCCAATCTTTCTGATAGAGCAACATTGTTGTTGTCGAATCTTACAAAGGAATTACAAATGCTGGAATTGAAAAATCAAATTCAATCGAAAGTGAAGGTTGATTTGGATAAACAGCAACGAGATTATTTTTTAAATCAGCAATTAAAAACAATTCAGGAAGAGTTAGGGGAGAATAACTTTGCGCAGGATATTCGTGAAATGCGTGAAAAAGCAAAGACTAAAAAATGGAGTAAAACGGTTTCCGATTCATTCGAAAAAGCGATTACAAAGTTAGAACGCATGAATCCGAATGCTGCTGAATATTCTATACAAACTAATTATTTAGAAGTATTGTTGGATTTACCTTGGGATGATTCTACTACTGATAACTTTGATTTAAAACGTGCTCAAAAGGTCTTGGATAAAGATCATTTTGGAATGGAAAAAGTGAAAGAGCGAATTTTAGAACACCTTGCTGTATTGAAATTAAAAGGCAATATGAAGTCGCCAATTTTATGTTTGTACGGACCTCCAGGTGTTGGTAAAACATCCTTAGGAAAAAGTATTGCCGAAAGTTTAGGACGTAAATACGTGAGAATGAGTTTAGGTGGTTTACGCGATGAAGCTGAAATTCGTGGACACCGTAAAACCTATATTGGTGCAATGCCAGGGCGTGTTTTGCAAAATATTAAAAAGGCGGGTTCATCTAATCCTGTATTTATTTTAGATGAAATAGATAAAGTTGGAAATGATTTTCATGGCGACCCATCATCAGCTTTATTAGAAGTTCTTGATCCTGAGCAAAACAATGCTTTCTATGATAATTACGTAGAAATGGATTACGATTTGTCGAATGTGATGTTTATTGCTACTGCTAATTCATTAAGCTCTATACAACCTGCTTTGCGCGATCGTATGGAGATAATTGAAATTACAGGATATACGATTGAAGAAAAAATTGAAATTGCGAAACGCCATTTATTGCCTAAACAATTAGGTGAGCAAGGTGTGAAAAAAGAGCAATTAAGCTTGGATAAAAAAGTATTGGAATACATTATCGAAAACTATACCCGCGAAAGTGGCGTACGTGGTTTGGAAAAAGTAATTGCGAAAGTTGTTCGTAATGCAGCAAAATCAATTGCAATGGAGCAAAAGTACAATGTTGTTGTTACTGAAAAAGAACTTACAAAAATACTGGGACCAGCTCACGAAAAAGATCGTTACCAAGGGAATGATGTTGCTGGTGTTGTAACAGGCTTGGCATGGACTTCTGTTGGAGGCGACATTCTATTTATTGAGAGTAGCTTAACAAAAGGAAGTGGGAAGCTTACACTAACAGGTAATTTAGGCGAAGTAATGAAAGAATCGGCTGTGATTGCATTGGAATATTTGAAATCACACAGTGCCATTTTAGGATTAAAACAAGAGGTATTTGATAATTGGAATGTACACATACATGTGCCGGAAGGAGCTACGCCTAAAGATGGACCAAGCGCTGAATTACGATGCTTACAGCATTAGCAAGTGCATTTACGCAGCGTAAAGTAAAAAAGCAGTTGGCAATGACAGGTGAAATAACTTTGCGGGGTAGAGTGTTGGCTGTTGGCGGTATAAAGGAAAAAATACTTGCGGCAAAACGTGCTGGAATTAAAGAAATAATCTTGAGTATTGACAATAAAAAAGACATTGCCGATATCAAAGCCGATTACATCAAAGGATTAAAATTCATTTATGTAGAACAGATGATTGATGTTGTAAAACATGCACTATTAAAAGAAAAAGTAGTAAATCCACTTGATTTAACAATAAAATCAGAAGAAAAGAAAGAAATAAATTTCTTTAGATGATAGGAAAGCTCAGCATTTTATGCTGAGCTTTTTTTATGAAATTCATGATTGTTTTAAATTGTGTCATTTAAAATTTAATTTTGTGCTCTATATGTTAAAGTCGAAAGCAGCACAAATTATACAATATGTATTACTCCTTTTTTTAGGAGTTGCTCTGAGTTGGTTGTTTTTTAAGGATTTAAACTATACCGAATTAAAAGAAGTTGTAAGTACAGGCAATTTCTCTTGGTTTTATTTGGTAATGGCCGTTTCTGTTGGCGTATATGTAGTGCGCGCTTTACGCTGGCAAATGCTGATTAAAGCGATTGGCCACGAAACAAAATTTCACAATATTTTTTCTGCACTTTCTATTAGTTATTTTGTAAGTTTTGTTGTTCCACGTTTGGGCGAAGTATCACGTTGTTTATCGGTTAAAAAGCAACACCCAATTCCATTTATGGAATTACTTGGGAACAGTTATTATTGAGCGTGTAATTGATGTTGTGAGTTTATTAATTGTGTTGCTTAATATTAGTTCTTGCAATTCGAATCAAATTATTGAATTCTGTTCAAGTAAATGTGTTTACACCTTTTTATGAAGGTGTGATTGTTAAAATTAGTTCAGGTAATACAACTGTTTTAGTAGTGTTTGTATTGATTGTAATTGCAGTGTTGTTTTTGTTTTTTTATTTCCGAAAATACTTACAGGAAAAATCGCCAAAATTTATTGTGAAGTTTTTGGAAGGTTTAAAACAAGGCTTAATAAGTATTGCTAAACTAAAAGAAAAGCGCCTGTTTATCTTCTATACCTTTTTAATATGGTTAGGATATTATTTAATGACCTATTTCTGGTTCTTCGTTTTTAAAGAAACCTCCGTTTTAACTTGGGGAGCCTGTTTAACAATTTTAAGCATAGGTACTATTGGTCGTTCTATTCCAATTCAAGGTGGAGGGATGGGTGCCTATCACTTTCTTGTAAATCAAGTAGTTTTACTGTATGGTGTAACGGGTGTGTTTGGTAAAACCTTGGCTACCTTAATTCATGCTGGACAAACCTTTTTTACATTCGCTATGGGACTTGTAGGATTGCTAATTTTCTTTGTCGTTTTTTGGCGAAAAAAGTAAAGTTTTACACAATCCTTTCTTAATTAATTGCCTTTCCTAAAATTACCATAAAACGAATAAAATACTTAAATTTGATTTTCATTATTATTCTTTGCTAATCTGTGCAAACAGAATAGCTTTTTTGTTTTAATGAAATTCAATACGAATTAAAATATTCTCGAATCAAAATTAGTAGTTAACATGAGCGTAAAGCAAAGAACATTAAAACAAGCAGTGAGTATTTCTGGTGTTGGTTTACATACTGGAAAGCAAGTGAATTTAACATTTGTACCTGCTCCCGAAAATCATGGATATAAATTTCAACGTGTAGATATTTCTGGAAACCCGATTATAAATGCTGATGTTGATAATGTAGTTGATACGTCTCGTGGCACTACATTGGAGCAAAATGGTGCTCGTGTTCATACAACCGAACATGTGTTGGCTGCTTTGGTTGGTTTAGAAATCGACAATTGTTTGATTCAGTTAGATGGTCCTGAAACTGCCAATCATGGACGGCAGTTCTATGCCATTTATTAAAATATTAGAAGAAGTTGGTTCAATAGAGCAGAATGCTGAAAGAGAATATTTTGTATTGACAGAAAATTTAACATTCGAAGATCCAATTAAAAAAGTTGAGATGTTAGCTGTTCCTCAAGATGCTTTCAGAACAACTGTTATGGTTGATTATAATTCAGATGTATTGGGAACACAACACGCTTCGATGTATACACTTAGTGAATTCAAAACTGAAATTGCAATGTGCCGTACATTCGTTTTCTTACATGAATTAGAAGCTTTGCTTGCAAATAATTTGATTAAAGGTGGCGACATGAACAATGCAATTGTGTTGGTAGACAAAGAAGTAGCGCCAGAAAAAATTGCTCATCTTAAAAAGGTTTTTAATAAAGAAAACGTTGAAGTTAAAGGTCGTGGTGTATTAAACAACACCACCTTGCATTTCTTCAATGAACCAGCTCGTCATAAATTGCTTGACATTGTTGGTGATTTAGCGTTGGTTGGTGTGCCTTTAAAAATGCACGTTTTAGCTGCTCGTCCTGGACATGCAGGTAATATTGCATTTGCGAAAAAGATTAAAGAATTAATTAAATCGAAAAAGAAAAACAATACGGTTCACTTCGACTTAACAAAGAAACCGATTTATGATATCAATGATATTACTAAGATGTTGCCTCATCGTTATCCATTTTTAATGGTTGACAAAATCATGGAGATGGATTCAGGGAGCATTGTTGGCGTTAAGAATGTAACATTGAATGAACCATTCTTCCAAGGACATTTTCCTGATAATCCAGTATTTCCTGGTGTAATGCAAATTGAAGCAATGGCACAAGTGGGTGGTATTTTTGCATTATCACAAGTCCCAGATCCAGAATTTTACAGCACTTATTTCATGAAAATTGATGGTGTAAAATTCAAACAAAAAGTAATACCAGGAGATACTATTGTTTTTAAATTAACTTTAGAAAGTCCAATTAGAAGAGGCTTGGTGAATATGCGTGGAATCGGTTATGTGAATGGAAAAGAAGTTGTAGAAGCCGTAATGTTAGCGCAAGTAATTAAAGATAAAGCTCCAAAAGAAATTAATACCGCAGCAACTGTATGAGCAATTTAAGCTATATCCATCCTGATGCAAAAATTGGAAAAGATGTAACCATCTCTCCATTCGCATCTATTTACGAAGATGTTGAAATTGGTGATGGAACTTGGATTGGTCCAAATGTTACTATTTTTCCGAAAGCAAGAATCGGTAAAAATTGTAAAATATTTCCAGGAGCTGTAATTGCTGCTATACCTCAAGATTTAAAATTCAAAGGAGAAGAATCAATCGTTCAGATTGGTGATAATACTATCATTCGTGAATGTGTAACCGTAAACAGAGGTACAGCTGATAAAATGAAAACGGTTTGTAGGTAGTAACTGTTTGATTATGGCGTATGCACATATTGCGCACGATTGCATTGTAGGTGATAATGTTATTATTGCAAACAGTGTTAATCTTGCAGGACACGTTGATATCGAAGATTATGTAATTATTGAAGGAGGTACAGGAGTAGGGCAGTTTGTTCGAATTGGTGCACATGCATTTGTTTCAGGTTTAGCAGGAGTGCGTAAAAATGTTCCTCCATTTACCAAAGCTGCTCGTGAGCCATTACAATATGTTGGAGTTAATTCTGTTGGTTTAAGAAGAAGAGGATTTAGTAATGAGTCCATTTCGCAAATAGAAGACATTTATAGAACCTTATATGTTAAAGGGCACAATGTAACCAATGCATTGGCAATCATTGAACAGGAAGCACCTGCTTCAGTTGAAAAAGATCAAATTCTTAATTTCATCCGCAACTCAAAGGATGGAATTATGCGTGGAATTTCATAGCCTCAATGAACATACAACTTGATAACATCGGTAAGCGTTACAATTACGAGTGGATTTTTCGTAAGGTAAATTTTGAATTTACGGATGCTCACAATTATGTTTTATTGGGTTCTAATGGTTCAGGAAAATCAACCTTACTACAAGTTATAGCTGGAAGTTTAATGCAATCGGAAGGCGAAATCACCTATCTACAAGAACAAAAAGCAATTCATGTTGATGCGATCTACAAGAAATTAAGCTACGCAGCTCCTTATTTAGAGTTATTAGAAGAGTTTACATTAATTGAATCTATTGAATTTCATGCGCAGTTTAAGCCATTCTATAAAGGGTTAACAATAAAAGATATTGTTCAAATTACTCAGCTTGAAAAATCGAAAGACAAACAATTGAAATACTATTCCTCTGGAATGAAACAGCGTGTTCGCCTGGCATTAGCTGTTTTGAGTGATACGCCTTTACTTTTATTAGATGAGCCAACGTCTAATCTTGATAAAAAGCCATTGATTGGTATCAACAATTGGTAAATGATTATTCTAAAAAATCGCTTAATTATTGTTGCTTCTAACCAGCAAGAATATGAATATCCTTTTTGCGATAAGCAAATTAGTATTGAGGATTACAAATAAAATTTATTTCATCACATCATGCAATACACCTTCTTTTAGAGAATAGGTAGATAGTCGCATTTTTTCAATTTCAAATTCGGCTACTACAAAATGCACAAGAATGCTTGATATTACCATCATGTCCACACGCATTTGTACCAAGCCTTTCATTGCTGTTCGTTCTGCTTTTGTAGATTTAATGATAATGTCATAAATAGCAGAGCAATCATCAATTTTGAATTCGTATTCTGTTTTATTTTCTAAAATGGAAGGAGTATAAAATCTGTGAGCAATCATTTCCGCTAAGGAATCAAATGATCCTGAAGAGCCAATTAATTCGGTAATGGGATGTTTTTTTATTGCTTCAAACAACGGTTGTAGTTCTTGTTTTAAATATGCTTTAACATCTTCAATCTCTTGATCAGTAATAGGATCGGATGGATTAAAACGTTCAAGCAATCGCGCAGCTCCTAATAAAAAGCTTTGCTTCCAGAATACTTGATCTTTGTTTGCAATAATAAATTCGGTACTACCACCACCGATATCAATGATAAGTGATGTTTCGTTAGTCATTTTTACAGCCGAACGAACACCATAATAAATTAGCTCTGCTTCTTTATCTCCCGAAATAACTTGAATGTCAATATTTGCTTTCAGTTTTGCGATGGCAACAAATTCATTACCATTACTCGCACTTCTTATAGCTGATGTCGCAAATGCAAAAACCTTTTCCACACCGTAATCATCTAATACAAGTTTATATTGAACCAAGGCATCTATTCCTCTTTGAAATGGAATAGGAGCAATGAAGCTTTTCGTTATTCCTCCTTCGCCTAATTTTACAGCAATTTTGGTTTGGAAAATTTGTTTGCAGTATCAGAAGCATCCGTTTCAACAATTAATATATTGAACGTGTTGGTTCCAAGGTCAATGATAGCTATTCGCATAGAATTTATCCTTTATAAAATAGCCATTTACCCAATTCTTTCCAGGTAACTTTTTTGCCATACATTAAAATTCCTGTGCGGTAAATTCTTCCTGCTAACCAGGTTGTAAAAACAAATCCAACAACGAGCAATGTCATTGATAATGCTAATTCCCAAGCAGGTACACCAAAAGGTAATCGCACCATCATTACAATAGGAGAGGTAAGTGGTATTATTGAAAACCAAAAAGCCATTGTGCTTTCAGGATTTTGGATAATTGTTTGAGCAACAACAAACGATAATATCAGCGGAATGGTAATTGGCATCATAAACTGTTGTGTATCGGCTTCATTATCAACAGCAGCACCAACAGCAGCAAACATGGCGCTGTACATCAAATAACCTCCCAAGAAATAGAATAAGAAACACAATACAATTGTTTTCATATCCACTGATTTAAAGTCATTCCAGATTTCAGTCACAATGTTTGGTTTTTCAATTTTTTTCATGTTCATATAATCCAAATTAGCACCAACAGTAAACGTTTGCTCTTTTTGTTGAACTTGCTTTATATCAATATCTTTTAAGAGTGTAACTGTTGCAACACTATATAATGTTGTAGTAAGGATAACCCACAATAAAAATTGTGTAAGTCCAACCAATGCAACCCCTACAATTTTTCCCATCATTAATTGGAATGGTTTAACAGATGAAAGAATGACTTCTACAATACGGTTGGTCTTTTCTTCCATTACACCACGCATAACTTGCACTCCATAAAGGAAAATAAACATGTAAATTAAAATTCCAGCACCCAAGCCAATGGCCATGTATAATCCCGTATTCGTTTTTTTGGTATTTCCATCTTCTTCTACTTTTGTTGTAATTAGCTTAAAACGTGAATTAATTTGCATCACGAATAATGTTTAAGTCTAACTTTATTCTTTGCAAGAATTACATCATACATCATTTTACTAATAGTTGAAACAATGTATTGTTCAACACCTACACTTAATTGTTTTTTGTAAAGAATTTTGATTGTATTGCCCCCAGAAAGAATATTGTGAGGGAATGTATAAAATTGCATCGTAATTAGTATCGTAAAATCCTTTTTCGGCATCTTCAAACTTAATGGGAGGATAATCGAAATGAATGAAATCTTTTTCCGGGATTAAGTCGCGAAACAAAAAGCTATCATCAATTACTTGCACCTTTTGCTTTTCAGACTTTTGCATCGAAAGCCAAATAGGAACAATCATAATTGCTGCTATTAGAATAGGGCCTAAGATGGTCATAATGATAAATGACTTTTTCTTAACTCTCGATAAGTATTCGCGCTTGATGATTAAAAGAATTTTATTCATAGGATTAAATCTTATTTACAATTTTTAATAAAATCGGTTACCAAATATGCAATTAATTTTCCGGTTTTGTTATCTGTTTTGATGTGTGATAAAACAGGTGCAGCTTCGGCAATGTGCAAATAGGCAGCATTTGTGTTTTTTGCACACCAAGTAACATATTGTCGCGCTTGGTTAGCACTTATTCCACTCGATGTTTTTGGCACTCGATGGTATATTTTGTACGGTATCCATGTCTAGTTCAATACCGCAATAGGTATCATCAGTAAATGTAATTGCTTGCATTACGGCATGTTTGAAATCCATTTCTTCACGAATAAAAATGTCTTCAAAAAAACTAAACTGAATATTATTCGGATGTTTTTTTAGCTCATCTAAAACAGTTTGTGAGTTATAGTTTTCGTGCAATCCAATTATTGCATAATTTTTTAGATATCCTTCGCTATATGCATAACTAAATCCATTTCCACTGTGCCTTCCTTCCAATGCTCTAAAATCTGTATGCATCGGAATTAATGCAGTTTATTTTTGCTTGTTTTAAAATGCCTGCGTCCACTAAACCGAGTGCTGCTCCTTTTATATTTCCGTATGCATTGTTATGACCGCCACCAATTATAATAGGTTTTTTGCCCGTTTTAACTATGAGTTGAATTGTTTCAGCAACGCGAGTATCTATAATTGTTACTAATTCTCTCAGCTTTTGAACATCAGCATTTTCTGCCTGTTTCATCAAATCATCGAATTCAATATGCCCGAGCACTAGTAATTCATCGCCTTTTAAAAAGTCGGTACTCTGAATATTTAAAATATTGGATAGGGCTGGTTGCCATGCGGTATTTGCACCACCACGACCATAATTTGCTCTTACACCAATATCTTCGGGCAAACCCAATAAAACAAATTTAGCTGTTGAATTTATTAATGCTTCTTCTATGTTATTGGAATCAGCCGTTTGAACACATTCGCCAAGTTTTATTTCACCCGAACGTTTTCGTGTAAGTTTTTGTAGGATGGATTTATCGTATACTTTTAGAAACATATTATTCAGTTATTACTTTTCCATTCAAAATAATTGTTTCAATTAAATTACTACCAAAAGAGTAGGGGATATATGAATAGCTTGGAATCTCCTTAGTAATAAATACATTCGCTTGTTTACCAATAGCAATACTTCCATGTGTTTGACTCAAATTCATTGCATAAGCCGAATTGATGGTTGCTGCATTAATTGCTTCTTCCGGAGTCATTTTATATTGTACACAACACAATGAAAGCATAAAGTTCATGTTTCCACTTGGACTGCTACCTGGATTGTAATCACTTGCAACCGCAACAGGTAATCCTGCATCTATCATTTTGCGAGCTGGTGGTAAGGGTAAACTTAAAAAGAAGGCTGCACCAGGCAATATAGTCGGCATTGTAACCGATCCTTTTAATGCTGCTATTTCTTTATCGCCAACAAATTCTAAGTGATCAACACTAATAGCTTCTACTTCAACACCTGCCAATACACCGCCAAAATTACTCAATTGTTCAGCATGAACTTTAGGAATCATTCCATGTTTTTTACCTGCTGTTAATATTTCAATGGTTTCTTCTTTGGTAAAATAATTTTGTTCGCAAAATACATCACAATAATCGGCTAGTTTTGCGGCTGCAATTTTTGGCATCATTTCATTGATAATGATGTCTATGTATTTTCGTTTATCACCTTTTAAGTTTGCTGGTACTGCATGTGCTCCCAAGAAGGTTGCTTTTATAGTAAGTGGGGAAAGGTCTTTTAATTTTTTAATTACACGAAGCATTTTTAATTCAGCATCTACACTCAAGCCATAGCCACTTTTTATTTCAACAGCACCAGTTCCTTGCCACATTATTTCATTCAATCGCTTTAATGCACTTTCTACTAATTCTTCTTCACTTGCATCTGCTAATTTTTTTGCAGAGTTTAAAATCCCACCTCCACGTTCAAATATTTGTTCATACGACAATCCATTGATACGATCTACAAACTCTCCTTCACGACTTCCTGAATAAACAATATGTGTATGGCTATCGCAATAGCTCGGCATTACAATTTTATCACTTGCATCAATAATGGTTAAATTACTCCAATCTGTAATTCCTTCCCAATCATCCATTTTACCAAATCCAACAATTTTATCATCTTCTATTGCCAGCCACGCATCTTCAATGCAAGCCAGATTTTTCATCGCCTTTCCCTCAATTTTTAAAGAAGGAGTTTCTTCAACTTGAACTAAGGATTTTATATTTTTAATTAGAATTTTCATACTTGGTTATTTGCTTACGAATTTAGCAAATAAATAGCTTTATCGGATGTTAATAGTTGTAAAAAAGCCTCACAGTTTGCGAGGCTTTTTCTATTATTTCGTTATATTAAATAGTCGTTTGGTTTGAAGCTGTTCTGAGTCAATAATACTTAGAATATAGGTGCCATTCAACTAAATTGGAGACATTCAATTCTATTTTATTTTCACCAATAGTTGATTTGTAATTATTAGTAGAGACAAGTCTTCCCATCATGTCAAAGATTTGGATTAGTTAATGTTTCAGACACTTGATTGTTTAATAAAAGTAATGGATGTTTCTGCTGGATTAGGATAGATGTTTGAAATAATTACATCACTTGAAGGAATTTGTTCTGTAATTCCTACCATAACACAATTGTTGGAGCAAGTACAATAAGTTGTTGTACTTGCTATTGTTCCAGAGTTACCATCAATATTAGTAACTGGATGACCAGCATCACATAAGTCAATATTTGATGCAATAGAACCTACGGTTCCTGAGTTTAACGATAATCCTGCTATGTTAAATCCTCCGCAACTTGGTCCTGCTGGTCCAGCAATTATTGCAGAATTATACCAATCTCTACCAACTGTTATCATGCAATTTCCTACGTTAAAGGTTGCACCTGTTGAGTTGTAAAAATCACGATTTATTCTAGTATAAGCGTTTGTTCCATTTATAAAAGTGCTATTATAAGCTACTCCAATGTCGAAATTGACTGTTACATTTCCATTGTTATTGAACACACCAACCGAGTCATATAAAAAGTCGGATGTAATAGTTCCATTATTTGTTGTTGTTGCACTAGCAGCAGTTGTAAATCGCTGGTTGGTTAATGTACCGTTATTTATAAATGTAGAGGATGCATCCTTTACCAATAAGCTATCTATGGATGCAGTTCCTTCATTCAAAAAGTCACCTGTTTGTGATACCATTAATTGATTGGTATTGATGCTTCCATAGTTATTAAATGAACCACCAGCAACCCATAAGTTTGGTGAGTTAACTGCACCTTCATTGCATAGGACTCCACCTGTTGTGATTGTAATTAAACCAGAAACGCTCCCAGTAGAAGTGATACAAACTTTTTGTCCCGAAATAATTGTATGATTAGCAATGTCGGATCCACTTATTGTTGTTGTGCATCCAGGTGTGCATTGTGCAATTGCTTTTAGTCCAATGAATACAGTAGCGATAATAAAGTTGAGTAGTTTTTTTTCATGTTTTTTGAATTAATAGTTTTATCTAATGAGTGTGACTGTTCCTTTGTGTTCAAAGTATTCGCCTTTTGAATTTTTGTAGCGAAGTAAATAAACATAAATACCTAATTCTTGTTTTACTCCACCATTGGTACCATCCCAGCCTTCATTGACATTTGTTGTGCTGAATACTTTTAGTCCCCAACGGTTAAAAACCATAAATTCATAATCCGTTAAATCAAAAAAGGTGGATACCGGAATAAATACAGTGTTTACTCCAGAAGGTTTGAATGCATTCGGAACAAAAAAGATAGGATCTTGAAATGCATCTGCCACATTCGAAAATGCACTATCCGTAAATCCATAAGTATTTCCCATTCCTTCCAATGCTTGTACATAATAATTAAAAACACCTTGTCCATCCAAGAACGTACTTACATCATCCACATAACTATTGGCATTCGAACCAGTAAAAGGAACATTTGCTATTGGTGTTGGATCGAGTACTCCATCAATTCCTCTGTAAATATTATACGATAATACATTCCCTTGCCATGTTTCATAATCGGTCCAATAAACAGTGTTGGTCATTGTCTGACTGTCACTCAAAGCACGCGTTAATATTGTTTTTCCAATATTTGTTTCAATGCCATCGTAGCCACAACTATCAATGTTTACAAGTTTATAATAATAACTTTTTGAATCTATTAAAGCAGTTGGATCATTGTATACAATTGGTGATGTTGGACTTGATGGTGCTGTTCCTATTTGTGTAAAATTTACATTGTCCACAGAACGAAAAATTTTATACCCTAAGCCTATTGCTGAAACATCAATATGGCAAGTCAATTGCACTTTACTGTCATTTATAACACTTGCTTTGCGCAAATAAATAAATGCAGGTGGAATAGGTGTTGCTGAATAAAAAGAAATACGATTCGATGAAACAGTTCTTGTTTGTGTTGCATCAACAGCTTCTACTTTAAAATAATAAGTTGTGCTAGGTGCTAATGCTGCTGCTGTATAAGTTAGTGTGGTAGCACTAACTGTTGCTAATAAAGAATAAGGACCAATTAAACTGGTGGTAGATTGATAGATTTTGTATCCACTCAAACCTGTTCCTAATGAACTTGAATAAGCAGTCCAATTTAATACTGCACTTCTTGTACAAATATCTGGACTTGCATTTAAGAATATTGTACTTAGTATGCCACCTAATGGACTAATGTTTCCGCAAGTATCATAAGCTGCTAACCGGTACTCTTCAGAACTTAAATCGGCATTGAGCCTGCATACGTGTACGATGTATTATTTATGCCATAAACCGTATCAATTGGAATCCATGCTGTTCCGTTGAATTGATAAACAACATATGCTTCAACATCGGGTGATGGATTAACATTCCAATTCATTATTGCATTATTTGCATCATCAACACTTAACGTGTCGAATACAGGAATTGATGGTACAATAATGTTTTGAAAAAGTCCGCCTGCAATTGATGATACTGAAGTGCATCCTGTAGTATCTTGAATTTCTACTCGGTAATTAATGGTTGCATTGCAAACAAATATGGTGTCCAGAAAATTTAAATTTGTTGTGTTACCTGTAGCCGTCCAAACACCAGTTGGGAATTCTTGAAAGATGGTATAAACACCAGTTGATGAATTAAGATTAGGTGTGGCAATTGCATTCCATGTTAATGTTGCAGTTCCATTTGCAGGATTAATAACATTCAATAGTATTGATCTAACTGTATCGAGTGCTTGTGAGTATACATTGCAACCAGAACGCGACTGAATATAATAGTATCGTGAGGCCGTATTTCCATTTGCACCAATATGTGTGTAGCTAGTTTGCCCATAGGTAAAAATACTATCCAATAAAGTATATGGACCAGCAAGTGCATTTGCTGTATAAATATGATAACTGTTAAATCCTCCATTTGGATCAGCAGGAGTCGACCAAGTTAATGTAATGTCTCCATTTGGTTGAACAGCAACACAACGTGGTTGTGGCGATTGAATAACTGGCAATGCTAAAACTGTTATAGATACAGTTGTAATATTTTCTGCAGGTGCTGGACAAAAATCGTCTTGTACTTTAAAAACAAAATTATAAGTATTGGATGCTGCATTGCAATTATTTTCAGTTGAAATATGATTACAGCTTGTTTGCCAATTAAAAATAGTGCTTGCATTGGGTGAAGATGAAATAGGAGGAGTTACATTTAATGTAGCACAAGGCGGATTAGAACAACCACCTGCAGCGTTTGTATAATTGGTGCCAAACTGATTCCCCGATGCTGTTATACTAATTGTTTGTGGGGTTATTCCGTCAGCTAACAATCCATTATCTGTTGCATTGAGTGTGAAATTTACAACATCGCCAGCAGTAACAGTATCTTGATAAGTAGTATAAGTTACAGTGGGCGGTACATTGGAAGCACAAGGCAATAAAACAACTTGAATCTCTCTATATATTTCTGCTACAAGTTGTCCGCATTTCCATGCTTGAACTTTTATAACCGTTACAAAGTTCCCTTGTGTAAAAGAGGTAAATGAAATTTCACCTGTTTGAGGATTTACAGTTGCAGGAATGTTTGCTGCATTTTGTGCCGAACCTGGTAAAGGACTTGTAAAGCTATAACCAGTCGAAAAAGGAACTACTCCAGGATCAACAGGTGGATTAAAAGTGGTTGTAGATACAAAATCATCCAGTGGTTGTGCCCATGAATAGGATAGTGAATCTAAATCGGGATCAAATGCATTGTGGTTGTAGGTGAATGGATAGCCCATACATATAACAGTGCTCGGACTTTCTAAAAAGTTAGGAGAAGAATCAAAGCATGGACTTGCATTTTGTCCATTGTAGGCATACATCACCGAACGAACGGTCATTCCAAATGCACTTGGAGTTTGAATGTTACTTAATGAATTATTTCTGCAGCAATCTTTGTAAGCAAAAATCCAGCCTGCCGATGGAGGTATACCTGGTAAATTGATGGGTGCTGATTGATAAACATATTCCATTACGGCTCCCATTATTGGAGCAGGATTGTTTGGCCAGCCTGGTTGAGATTCAGCAGCAGCACAAGAAATTGTTGGACCAGCACCATTGCATTTGGGTGAAATATCTTTTGACGAAATTAGATTAATTGCAATTGTATTAATGGTTGGATGATTAAAAACATTGATGGAAAGGTTAGGGGAGGCAGTTGCTCCATTACAATCACGGTACAGCTTCATGGTGAAAACATACTGACCAGAGCCATTGCAAACCCATGTAATTTCTCCGCCCATCAAATGGGATGCAGTAGCAATGTTCTGAAACAATGCCATGAATAAAAAAAAAGAAATATTAAGCGTTTAAACATCTATAAAAAATGAATTCAATTGGTAATTATTTTTTACCTACTACTAATTCAATCATGCTCTCTTTGTCGAAATATTTATTAGCTAAATCTCTCAGTTGAGATGCCGATATGTTTTTAATCGTTGCAATGTATTTGTCAAAATAATCGTAACCTAATCCATATTCCATAATTCCTATAAAGCGATCTGCCATTGCAAATGGTCCATCAACACTTCTTAAAAAATTACCTAGCAAATAATTTTTCACCAATTGTAATTCGTCTTCACTTACCAACTCTTCCTTTAAACGATTCATTTCAAAATAAATTTCATTGATAGCATTCTGACATACATCAACACCAACCTCCGTTGAAATAAAGAAATAACCTGAATTTTGTAAGGAAACCATTCCTGAGCCAATTCCATAGGTATAGCCTTTGTCTTCACGAATGTTCGACATTAATCGGGAGCCAAAATAGCCACCATAAATGGTATTTAAAATTTGCATCGCTTGGTAATCTTCATGCTTTTTATTAAACATGATTTTCCCAATTCGAATAGCCGATTGAAGTGCATCATTTTTAAGAATGATTTGTTCACGTTCTTTAATAGTATGAATTGTAGTGTCATTAATGATGTGTTGATTGTTTGAACTCCAGTCATTTTTTCCAAAATGCTTTTCTAATAATTCATACACATCATCCTGAATTTTACCTGCTAAAATAATTTTACAATTATCGGAAGTATAGGCTTTATTGTAAAAGTCTATTAAGTGTTTTTTTTTGATTGCATCAAAATCGCTTTCTTTTACATTAATTCCATAAGGATGCTTTTCACCAAAAGTAATTCTGTAAAACGTTTGCGAGCAACGTTTGCTACCTTTTGATTGTTTACATGAAATTTTTGCTTTTTGTTTTGCAAATGAATATCCAGTTCTATTTGAGGAAAAGTAGCCTCTTTTATTATCTCCTCAACTATGTGAATGGTTGATTTTAAGTGCTTATTGAGTGTATATAACGATAGTGTTGCATTGTCCTGCGTTACAGCAGTTTCAAAGAAAGCACCATAATAATCAATAGCATCGGCAATTTGAGCAGCATTCATTTTGCTAGTGCCTTCTTCAAGCATAGTATTCGTAGTAGCAGCTTGCAATGGCATTTGCTGGTGATACATACCAGCCGAAAAAATAAATTCTATTTTAATGAGCTCTTGCGTCCCCGCATTTACAGAGTATACAGGGATATTGTTCGACAAACGCTTTTCGTTTGCATGGATAATTTCAATTTTTTCTACCGCTTTAAAAGCAGGAGCCGTTTTTCTATCGAGTGCTAATGACATACTAATTCTAGATTAATGTGTAAATATAGCTATTTAATAGCTTTTTAGGAAGTGGGAAAAACTTATTCACAATTTCACGTTTTTTCCTTGCAGGGCATTTAAGTTTTTGTATTTTCGTTTTCGGTTTTAAAAATTAAATTATTTCAAAATTATGCACGTAGCAATAGCAGGAAACATTGGTTCTGGTAAAACCACACTCACTACTCTTTTAGCAAAACATTATAAATGGCAAGCTCACTTCGAGGATGCTGACGATAATCCATACTTAAATGATTTTTATGAGGATATGCAACGTTGGTCATTTAACTTGCAAGTATATTTCTTAAACAGTCGTTTTAGTCAAGTACAACAAATTAAAAATAGCGGAAAAACGGTTATTCAAGATAGAACAATCTATGAAGATGCTTATATTTTTGCTCCCAATTTGCATTCAATGGGTTTAATGACGACTCGTGATTTTGAAAATTATTTTTCATTATTTAAATTGATGGAGTCATTTATTTCTCCACCCGATTTATTGATTTATTTGAGAGCATCGGTTCCTACATTGGTGAATCAAATTCAAAAACGTGGTCGTGATTATGAAAATGCAATTCGTTTGGATTATTTAAAACGCTTAAATGAACGTTACGAAGCATTTATTACTTCCTATGAACAAGAACATAAAAATGCTCGTTTATTGATTATTGATGTGGATAATAATAATTTCCCTGAAAAAGCGGAAGATTTAGGCTTTATTATTAATAAAATTGATGCCGAAATCAATGGTTTATTTTAATTAGTATCTATAAAATTTAAAAAGCGCCTTCTGAAAATTCAGAAGGCGCTTTTTTATTTATTTACATTTTTCAAATCTTATTAACAGCCACTAGAATTAGGCGGTTTAATGATTAAATTTACGGTCCATTAATTTATTCAGAATGAAATTTTCCCATTTACACGTACACACACAATTTTCATTGCTTGACGGTGCAGCAGATGTAGCATCCTTGTACAAAAAAGCAGTGAACGATAATATGCCTGCATTGGCAATCACCGACCATGGTAACATGTTTGGTGTTTTTAAATTTGTTGCCGAAGCAGGAAAACACAATACACCCGAAAATCCCAATAAAGTAAAACCAATTGTGGGTTGCGAATTTTATGTGGTAGAAAATCGCCACAAACGTCAATTTACAAAGGAAGATAAAGATGTTCGTTACCATCAGTTATTATTAGCAAAAGATGCTGAAGGCTATAAAAACTTGGTTAAGCTTTGTTCATTGGGATACATGGAAGGCCTTTATGGTAAATATCCTCGTATTGATAAAGAGTTGATCCTTAAATATCATAAAGGTTTAATAGCTACAACATGTTGTTTGGGTGCTTCCGTTCCTCGTACTATCCTTAAAAAAGGAGAAGATGAAGGTGAGAAAGAATTCAAATGGTGGTTAGATATTTTTGGTGAAGATTATTATGTAGAATTGCAACGTCACAATATTCCTGAACAAAATACCGTGAATGAAGTGTTGTTGAAATTCGCTCAAAAACACAATGTGAAAATTATTGCTTCGAATGATTCACATTATGTTGATCAAGAGGATGCGAATGCTCATGATATTTTACTTTGTATCAATACAGGTGAAAAGCAAAGTACACCAACCTTAAAAGAGTTTGATGATGAAGTTTCCATGAAAGGCAAACGTTTTGCTTTTTATAACGATCAATTCTATTTCAAAACTACTCAGGAAATGTCGCAATTGTTCAGCGATATTCCGCAAGCAATTGATAATACAAATGAAATTGTAGATAAAATTTCACCTTTAAAATTAAAGCAAGACATCATGCTTCCGAATTACCAAATTCCGGAAGGTTTTGCTACCCAAGATGATTATTTACACCATTTAACCTATACTGGTGCGAAAGAGCGTTATCGCGAATTGTCGCCCGAAATTGAAGAACGATTAAACTTTGAATTGTTTACGATTAAAACAATGGGATTTGCTGGTTATTTCTTGATTGTTGCAGATTTTATTCGTGCTGGTCGTGATATTGGCGTATTCGTTGGTCCTGGTCGTGGTTCGGCAGCTGGTTCTGCAGTAGCTTATTGTATTGGAATTACCAATATTGATCCTATTAAATACAATTTACTATTTGAGCGTTTCTTAAATCCCGATCGTAAGTCAATGCCCGATATTGATACCGATTTTGATGATGAAGGTCGCCAAAAAGTAATTGATTACGTGGTAGATAAATACGGGAAAAATCAAGTTGCTCAAATTGTTACCTATGGTACAATGGCAGCTAAAATGAGTATAAAGGATGTTGCTCGTGTATTGGATTTAGCATTACCTGATTCCAATGCATTGGCAAAATTAGTTCCTGATAAACCTGGAATTGAACTTGAACGTGTTCTTACAGCTCCACTTACTGGAGAAAAAAGTTTAGAGGAAAAAGAAGGGTTGACAGGCGAAGACATGGAGAATGTAAAGCGTCTGCGTGAAATAATGAATGGAAATGATTTACAAGCGAAAGTGTTGAAAGAAGCATTGATTCTTCAAGGCTCTGTTCGTGGTACCGGTATCCATGCTGCAGGTATTATCATTGCACCGATGGATTTAACCGATTTAATTCCTGTTTCAACTTCTAAAGAATCGGAATTGTTGATTACACAATACGATGGAAAAGTAATTGAAGATGCTGGTGTAATCAAGATGGACTTCTTGGGTCTAAAAACCTTAACCATTTTGCGCGATGCGCTACGAATGATTAAGCAAAATCATGGTGTTGACATTGTTATTGATGATGTTCCATTAGATGATTTAAAGACATTTGAACTTTATCAACGTGGTGATACCAACGGTACTTTCCAATTTGAAAGTGCTGGTATGCAAAAATATTTGAAGGAATTAAAACCAGATAAGTTTGCTGATTTAATTGCCATGAACGCATTGTATCGTCCAGGTCCGATTGAATACATTCCGAACTTTATCAAGCGTAAGCATGGTTTAGAGCCTGTTGTTTACGATTTAGCGGAGATGGAAGAGTATCTTTCTGATACGTATGGTATTACGGTTTATCAAGAGCAGGTGATGTTGTTATCGCAAAAATTGGCAGGCTTTAGTAAAGGCGATGCCGATGTGTTGCGTAAAGCAATGGGTAAGAAAGATAAGGCTACACTTGATAAAATGAAGAGTAAGTTTATGGATGGTGCAACCGCAAAAGGCTTGGCTAGCGATAAACTAGAGAAAATTTGGACCGACTGGGAAAAATTTGCTCAATATGCATTTAATAAATCGCATTCAACGTGTTATGCATTTGTTGCATTTCAAACAGCTTATTTAAAAGCACATTATCCGGGTGAATACATGGCATCGGTGCTTACACATAACTTGAGCAACATCGATAAAATTACCTTCTTTATGGATGAGTGTAAACGTATGGGGGTTTCAGTACTCGGCCCCGATGTAAATGAAAGTTCATATCAGTTTAGTGTAAACAAAGCTGGACAAATACGTTTTGGAATGGGTGCTGTAAAAGGAGTAGGAGAGGCGGCTGTTATTTCAATTGTTGAAGAACGTGAAGCAAATGGACCATACAAAAGTATCTTTGATTTAGTTCGAAGAATCAATTTACGCGCTGCTAACAAAAAAACATTTGAAAGTTTAGCTTATGCTGGTGGATTTGATTCATTTGGTATTCCAAGAGCAACGTATTTTAATTTGGATGGAAACGATAATATCAATTTTCTTGAAAAAGCAATTCGTTATGGTAACGGACATCAGGATGGAGTGAACTCCTCTCAAGTTTCCTTGTTTGGTGAAGAGAGTGAAGTTGAAATGCCTGAGCCAACGGTTCCTGCATGCGAGCCATGGAGTAATTTAGAGCAATTAAAATACGAGAAAGATGTAGTAGGATTCTTTATTTCAGGACATCCATTAGATACCTACAAATTAGAAATTGATAATTTCTGCTATCATTCAGTGGGTGATGTAAAGAAAATTGAAGAGTATAAAAATAAAGAATTGGTGTTTGGAGGAATTGTAACAATGGTTCACAATGGTATAACTAAAACCGGAAATCCTTGGGGGAAAATTAGCATCGAAGATTATCAGGAATCCATAGATTTAGCCTTCTTTGGTGAAGATTATGTGAAGTTTAAGCAATACATGGTTCATGGCTTATTTTTATTTATTAAAGGAAAAATTTCGGAACGATTCCGTAATTCTGGTAATTGGGAATTCAAAGTATCAAGCATTCAATTATTGTCGGAGTTAAGAGATAAAATGGCAAGAAATATTACCATCAATGTTCCTCTAAAACAATTGTCGGATGAATTTATATCGAAGTTTAATGACATTATTACAGAGAATGAAAAAATTCAACCTCGTAATTGTTCATTACGCTTTAAAATAATTGATACGGATGAGAATGTGGCTATCGACTTGCCTTCTAAACGTGTAAAAATTAGTCCTACAAACGAATTTTTGGAAATGCTACGTGAAAATAATTTAGAGTTTAGGTTGAATTAGTTAATGAAATTTCTTGATAAAAATGATATTTAGACATTAATGCTTATATATAATTTAATACATGTTTAAATACATACAGCTTTTTCTTTTACTCTTTATTCTTAGCTCTTGCAGCTTCAATAAAATGTTTTTGGTTCCGTATAAAATTACGAATGAAACCAAACAGATTGAAATGCGCACCAAGCAAGGCGATACCATTATTACCTATTTTACTGGTGATGAGCACCAGCCACTGATTACAAAAAATCGTATTCCACTTGAAACCGACTATACCATTGAGAGTATTGTGTTTACAAGTAAAAATGGAAACAAGTTAAATGGTTGGCTCATCAAACCAAAAAATGTAAAAGCCGATGTTACACTTTTACACTTTCATGGAAATGCTGCAAACATGCTCTACCAAGTTCAGGCAATTGCTCCATTAGCAAAAAAAGGATTTCAAATTTTTATGTTCGATTACAGTGGCTTTGGTTTTTCGGAAGGAAAAGCAACTCGTAAAAATGTGCGTATTGATGCTAACTCAGCTCTTGATTATATTAAAAGCAGAGAAGAAGTAAAAAACACCAAGCTTGTTATTTATGGACAATCGCTGGGAGGTCATTTATCGGCTGTAGTGGCAAACGATAGACAAGCAGATATTGATGCATTGGTAATTGAAGGCGCTTTCTCATCGCATCATGATGTTGGTGCATACATGGTTCGTAGAATGATGTTGATAGGTGGAATTGCTCGTGTATTTATGAAGGATGGTTATTCTGCAAAAAAATCAATTAAAAGCTATAAAAAGCCATTGTTAGTAGTTCATAGCACGGAGGATGAAGTAATTCCTGAATACATGGGAAAACGCATTTTCAAAAAAGCAACTACTCCCACAAAAGAGTTTTATGAAATTAATAAATGCCATATTTGCGGACCTATTTATTATACTGATGAGATAGCGGAGAAGATTCGTAAAATGTTGCAATAAATAATCATGAAAGAGGCACTTTACATCACCAGAAAAGAATCGTTACGAATTGCTGCTTTTGGAATTTTGACTATTTTATTGATGATTACGATAATGTTTGGATTTGGCGGTTTACTCGATATGTTCAATAGTCTTTTACCAAACTTGCTTTTAGGAGTAATGGGTTTGTTTTTGGCCATTTATTTCTTATCAATCCCTGCAGCAAAACTATTGTACTCTAATAAAGTTTCACCTTATTTGATGGGGTTTTTAATAACAATTTTTTCTCTTGAAATAGGAACGTTCATAGCATCGATGCTTGGCTATTTTACGGAAGGAATTGATGATGTAGATGGAGTGTTTGACTATATTGCTAAACCTGTTTTTGGCATTTTAGTTTGGGGTTTTGTTCCGATTGTAGCTCTTTCTTTAATACTTGGAATTCGTCTTTATAACAAGTTTGAAAAGCTTGAAAAATAGGCTTTCTTTTTTTTGTCAAATTGTTTTAGCATTACTCCAAAACACTATCTTTATCGCCAATTTTAAAAGCTCCAATGAATTCCAACAATAAGCATGCACAACCTTTTATAATGGTACTTAGTGTGACCGTTATATTGATTGTACTCTCCTTATTTAATACTAAATGGAATTTGTTTGGTTTTGAAACTAAGAAGATAGAACCCATTGCTGACATCCTTTCTAAAGCTGCACTTAAAAAAGCACCGTTGCCTGATTTTATTGTAAACGACTCCATCATTGCAAAAGATAGTACAGCAGTTGCATTACGAAAAGTAGATCCAGCAAATATTTTAGATTTTGAAAATGACTCCACTTCCGCATTAGCCCATTTTTTTAATGCATTGAATAAAACTTCAAAAGAAAAGCACAAAACACGCATTGCTTATTTTGGCGATTCGATGATTGAAGGCGATTTGATTTCTCAGGATTTAAGAAGTAACATGCAGGAAAATTATGGTGGCTACGGAGTAGGATTTGTTCCAATCACATCGATTGTTTCGGGCTTTAGAACCAGTGTGATTCATTCGTTTGGCGATTGGACGACTTATAATCTTCTTGAAAATGCACCAGCAAATCACACCTTGGGTATATCAGGATATTCGTTTGTTCCTGGCACCATGGGACAAGTAGATACAACCGATGTAACAAGTGGAAGTTGGGTAAAATACATTGCTGCAAATAAAAAACACATCGATAAGTTTTACGAGGCAAAATTAATTTACGGAAAAGGAAATGAAGGGAATTATGTTGTTATCAATGGTAGACGCTATTTTTTAAATGGGGCCAATGTTGTCAATCAAATTTCAATTAAAAGTGCAAATCCAATGCAATCAATTCATGCGAAATTTCAATGCAAAACATCCATGGACATTTTTGGATTTAGTATGGAAAGTGATAGTGGTGTGTTTGTTGATAATTTTTCATTCAGAGGAAACTCTGGATTGCCAATTTCGAAAGTAACACAAGCGGTGTACTCAGGAACAAATAATTGTTTGGGTTATGATTTAATCATTTTGGAATATGGTTTAAATGCAGTAAGTCCAAATGTTACCGATTTCTCTTGGTATGAACGTGGAATGAATAATGTAATAAAACACATCAAAGCAAGTTTTCCGAACACAAGCATTTTATTAGTGAGTGTAGGTGATAAAAGCTATCGAAAAGATGGTGAATACCAAACCGATCCAAGTGTTCCTATTTTAGTGGAAGTTCAGAAACGAATGGCGAAAGACAATAAAATTGCCTTTTGGAGTTTGTACGATGCAATGGGTGGCTATGGTTCGATGGTAAAATGGGTGGAAGGCGATACCGCTTTTGCAAATAGAGATTATACGCATTTCAATTTTAAAGGAGCACGCAAAGCAGGGAAGTTGTTGTACGATAAATTAATGAGCGAGTACAAGGATTATAACAAAGCTCAACTAAAGAACTAAATTGATGATTAAAATTATAAAGTTTGGACTATTGATTTTTTGCAGTTTGCTTTTAGGAATAAAAGGGAATGCGCAAACTATTGATTCTACGATATACAAGCAGTATTTATTTATAAATAAGTCGATAAACAAAATTGAAAACGACAGTACTTCATTAGTAAGTGTTTATGAAAAATTGTATGCACTTGAGCAAAAGAAAAAAGGAAGAGTGAACATTGTTCACATGGGCGATTCACACATTCAGGCTGATCATTTTTCGGGAAGTATGCGTCAGAAATTACAACGTAAGTTTGGAAATGCGGGTCGCGGATTAATTTTTCCTTACCGTGTGGCTAAAAGCAATGAACCTTCTTCTTATAAAACAACCACCAATACAGTTTGGGATGCAAAACGAAATGTGTTTTATAATAAACCCTTACCAATTGGTTTAAGTGGATTTACAATAGAGAGTACCGATTCCTTATCTGAAATTAATCTTATGGTAAAAGATCAACCTGGATTGGGATACAGCTTTACTAAGTTTACATTGTTTCATGAAAAAGGAAAAAATAATTATGACATTTCTGTATGTGATGATTTGAATTGTGAGTTGGAAAAATTTACTTATTCCAATAAAAAATCAAATCCATTTGTTTCAGTAGCTCAATTCGAAAAGCCTATGAAACAAATAATATTACGTAGTAAAGTGGTGGATACTGCAACCCAGAAATCAACTCGTATTTATGGAATGTTGTTGGAGAATGATTCATCGGGAGTGTTATACAACATGATTGGAGTAAACGGTGCAGAGTTTAAGCATTACAACATGTCGAAATATTTTACGGAGCAATTGGCGTATTTGAATTCTGATTTGGTAATCGTTTCAATGGGTACGAATGAAGCATTTTATGGTAATTTCGATAAAGAACTATTTTATAGAAATATAGATACACTTGTTACGAATTTAAAAAAGATAAACCCTGATGCAACGGTATTATTAACCACTCCTGCCGATTCTTACAAAAGAGGAAGAAAAGGAAGGGTTAAAAACCCTGATGTTAAAATTGCGAAGGAAACAATTATAAAGTATTGTTTAGAGCACAATATGCCCTATTGGAATTTGTACGATGTGATGGGAGGTTATGGCTCAATGGGGAAATGGTATGTTGCAAAATTAACAGCAAAAGACCGTGTGCATTTTACAGGTAGAGGGTATCAAATACAAGGCGATTTGTTTTACAATGCATTTTTAAGCGGATACGAAAACTATAAAAAAAGTAAAAAGTAGATGTTAAATATCGATTTCGATAAATTAATAAACCAATTAACCTACAATGCAAAGGATCCATTGTTATTCAACAGTGGCTTCTTTCTGTTTTTCTTTTGTGTATTCTTATTGGGCTATCAATTCTTATACAAACGAAAATTAGCGCGTGTAGTTTATTTTACCATTTTTTCGCTTTACTTTTTTTACAAAGCATGCGGCTTTTATTTCTTATTCATTTTATTGTCGGCAGTTATTGATTTTAACTTATCCAATTGGTTATACCGGGCAGATAGCAAAAGGAAAAAGAACCTGATTTTGATTTTTAGCATCATCATCAATTTAGGCTTGTTGTTCTATTTTAAGTATACAAACTTTTTTATTGAAATCATCAATGACCTAAAGATAGGAGAGGTAAAGCCACTCAATTTAATCTTACCAATTGGTATTTCCTTTTATACATTCGAAAATCTGAGTTACACCATTGATGTGTATCGTGGTAAGTTTAAACCCGTAACCAGCTTTTTAGATTATTGTTTCTTTTTATCCTTTTTCCCAAAACTGGTAATGGGACCAATTGTGCGTGCTGCCGATTTTATCCCTCAAATCCGAAAAGACATCTTTATTACCAATACCGATATATCCAGAGGTTTGTATTTGATATTGGGAGGATTGTTCAAAAAGGTGGTTATTTCAGATTATATCTATGTGAATTATGTACAATATATTTTTGATGACCCCTCGCGTCATTCAGGTATAGAATGTTTGATGGGTGTTTATGGTTATGCCATGGTTATATATTGCGATTTTTCGGGGTATTCCGACATGGCAATTGGTATGGCACGTTGGATGGGCTTTAGTATCAATGAAAATTTTGATTCGCCTTATCAATCATCCAGCATAACTGAATTTTGGCGCAGATGGCACATGTCGCTCTCCTCTTGGTTAAAAGATTACCTCTATATTTCTTTGGGAGGAAACCGAGTTGGTAAATTCCGTCAGTATATCAACTTAATGATTACAATGTTATTGGGCGGTTTATGGCATGGAGCATCGTTCAATTTTGTGGTATGGGGTGGAATGCATGGTTTGGCATTAGCGCTGGATAAAATGCGAATGGGAATTGTACAGAAAGTTCCAAAATTGAATTTTCCTGTTCCAAGGGTTACAAAAGTGCTCGGAGTTATCATCACCTTTCATTTTGTTTGCTTTTGCTGGATTTTCTTCAAAGCCTCTTCATTTGAGGATGCAGGAATTATCATTTCCCAAATATTCACCAACTTTAATGGTTCGGCATGGCAAGCAATGCTTCAGGCTTACGGAACTGTATTTGGGGTAATGTTGTTAGGTTATATCATTCATTTTGTGCCTAAATCTTACGAATTATTCTCGGAGAATATACTCTCAAAAATCACTATTGTAGGGCGTATCGCTGTTATTTTGGTGTTTATTTGGATTGTGATTCAGGTAAAGCAAGCCGATCAGGTAATGCCAATTTATTTACAGTTTTAGATTTTTTTAGAGAATATTTTGTCAGATTAAATAATTTTTACGTTATTTGCACTCCCAAAATATAAAAAAAGAACATTTTTAATACAAAATACGATGTCAAGAGTTTGCGAAATCACCGGAAAAAAAGCGATTGTGGGTAACAATGTATCTCACTCTAACACTAAAACGAAACGTAAGTTCAATGTGAACTTAAAAGTTAAAAAATTCTATATCCCTGAAGAAGACAAATGGATTACAATGCGTATTTCTACTTCTGCATTGCGTACTATCAACAAAAACGGTATTTCTGCTGTTTTGAAAGAAGCACGTTCTAAAGGATTCTTGAAGAAATAATCTTTTATTAAATTATTTATATAAAAACGTTGCTACATTAGTGGTAACGTTTTTTTATTTTACAAAATGCGACATACATTCACACTTCTTACTTTTTTAATAGGTTCATTGGTTTTTTCACAAAGCTATGATACCGATCTATTGTCGAAAGACTTCCACAAAGGAAGAAGAGAGGCTTTGCGTAAGTTAATGCCTGATAGTTCTTGTACGGTATTTTTCACCAATCCCGAGCGTCAGCGCGCTAATGATACCAAGTATCTGTACCACCAAGATCCTAATTTTTATTACTTAACAGGTTTATTGGAGCCCAATGCTGTTCTGTTTATTTTTAAAGAACCACAAACATTTTACGATACAATTGTAACGAATGAATTGATTTTTTGTTCAGGATAAAAATCCAAGTCAGGAAGCATGGACAGGCCGAATTTTAGGCAAAGAGGGTGTTAAATCGCAATTGGGTTTTACTACAATTCTAATCAATAAGCAATTTGTCGATTTTAAAATTGATTTTGATAAATTTTATCGAATATTTCATTTAGAGCTATTCGATGATGTAAGAGATGATAAGGAAGACAAAGGTGATTTGTATAGTCTTATTAAAAGTTTTCGCGCTAAAACCGATTACAAGCGTAAAAACGTAGATAATTTTAACCTTGAAGGCTGGATGTCGACTTTGAGAGAGGTAAAGCAGCCTGAAGAAATTGTATTGATGCGCAAAGCTATTGACATTACCTGTTTGGCTCATGCCGAAATGATTCGTGCCTTGGAGCCCAATTCGGCCGAATTTGAAGCCCAAGCAGTGGTTGAATTTATGTTTAAACGCCAAGGCGCTGAATACGAAGGATACAATTCAATTGTTGGTGGAGGCGAAAACTCCTGCATTTTGCATTACGAAACCAATCGTAAAAAGCTAGATGGTGGCGATTTATTGGTTGTGGATGCTGGAGCTGAATATCATGGTTATACTGCTGATGTAACTCGAACAATTCCCGTGGACGGCAAGTTTTCGGGGGAAGAAAAGGCCATTTACAATATTGTTTTAGAAGCTCAGGAAGCAGGAATTAAAGCGTGTAAAGCAGGAGTGGAGTTTAGAGCAACCCACAAAGCAGCTGTGCAGGTAATTCAAAAGCGATTACTAGATTTGGGCATCATCAAAAATTCAAACGATTTTATGAAGTATTTCTTTCATGGAACCTCACATTACCTTGGATTGGATGTGCACGATGCTGGAAATTATGGAAAATTGTTTCCTGGCAATGTTATTACAGTTGAACCGGGTATTTATATTCCTGCGGGTTCGGATTGCGATCCTAAATGGTGGAATATTGGCGTCCGTATTGAGGACGATATATTGATTACAACCGCTGAGCCGGAAGTTTTATCGGGTAGATTGGTAAAAACAGTTGCCGAAATAGAGGCTTAATGAAGGAAGATAGCGCCTTGAATAAAATTAAATAACGATTTTTTATAAAAGTTGTGAATTTGAATTAAAAATAATTACATTTGCATCCCAATTTTGAAAATAAAGAACAATGGCAAAGAAAGGCAACAGAATTCAAGTGATTATGGAGTGTACCGAACACAAAACTAGCGGTATGCCAGGAACTTCTCGTTACATCACTACGAAAAACAAGAAAAACACTACTGAGAGATTAGAGTTAAAAAAATACAACTCTATCTTGAAAAAAGTAACTGTTCACAAAGAAATTAAATAATAACTGATTTGTTTTTGAGTGTTTGGGACTGTTCCCAGCATCATTTTACAAACTCTAAACTCATAACGAAATGGCAAAGAAAGTAGTTGCGACACTTAAATCTGGTAAAGGAAAAGACTTTACAAAAGTGATTAAAATGGTAAAATCACCAAAAACTGGTGCTTACGCATTTAAAGAAGAAATCGTTCACAACGATCACATCAAAGATTTTTTAGCTTCTAAATAATTTTAGAATCTTAATCGATTTGTAAAGGCTTCCTCAATTACAGGGGAAGCTTTTATTGTTTCAATATGTAACATCTGATGAATGGGTATTTTTAGTTTTTTTAGTAAGGAAAAAAAAGAAAGTTTAAACAAAGGACTTTTTGTTACCAAACAAAGCTTTTTCAGCAAGCTGGCAAATGCCATCATGGGGAAAGCTACTGTGGATGACGAAGTATTAGAAAATTTGGAAGAAATACTTTTAACTTCCGATGTAGGTGTGGATACATCCATGAA
Organism: Bacteroidota bacterium; assembly: GCA_016707685.1. Classification (GTDB taxonomy): domain Bacteria; phylum Bacteroidota; class Bacteroidia; order 2-12-FULL-35-15; family 2-12-FULL-35-15; genus 2-12-FULL-35-15. The sequence goes on along the minus strand of JADJHE010000016.1, from coordinate 52,641 downwards.
AATTATTGATCGCATTAAAGCGCGTGTTGCCAAAGAACGCAAAATCGAAACATCCAAACTAAATGATATCCTTCGTGAAGAAATAGCCGAAATGCTTGTTTCAAATGGAATGGAAGATAAAGCCGATTTCTCTGTTCCTACTGATAAAAAGCCCTACGTAATTATGGTTGTTGGAGTAAATGGAGTTGGTAAAACAACTACTATCGGTAAACTTTCTCATCAATACAAATTAGCCAACAAATCAGTTGTTATTGGAGCTGCTGATACATTTAGAGCAGCAGCTGTTGATCAAATTAAAATTTGGAGCGACCGCACAGGAGCTAGTTTGGTATCACAAGGCATGAATGCTGATCCAGCTTCGGTTGCCTTTGATGCTTTAAGTTCGGCTGTTGCAAAAAATGCAGATGTTGTAATTGTTGATACCGCTGGTCGTTTACATAACAAAGTAAACTTAATGAACGAGCTTACTAAAATTAAAAATGTAATGCGCAAAGTTGTTCCTGATGCTCCTCACGAAATTTTATTGGTGTTGGATGCTTCTACAGGACAAAATGCAATAGAGCAATGCAAACAGTTTACTGCTGCTACCGATGTGAATGCATTGGCATTAACCAAATTAGATGGTACAGCAAAAGGTGGAGTTGTAATTGGAATTTCTGACACCTTCAAAATTCCTGTAAAATACATTGGAGTGGGCGAAAAAGCCGAAGATTTGCAAGTGTTCAATAAACACGAATTCGTTGATAGCTTATTTAAACAATAGAGTTGATTAAGAAGATTTTAAGATTACACTGATTTTAATCTATGAGTGAAATAATTAAAGACACATTAACAAAAAATCATTTCTTGTGCATTTAAAGTTCATTCAACTCTTGGGCCTGGATTCAGAGAAATAAATTATCATAATGCTTTAATTATAGCTCTTAACGATATTGGTTTAAAATATGATAGTGAGAGACGTTTCGAGCTTCATTTTATGAATAAACGTGTTGGTGTTTTTAAATGTGATTTACTGGTTGAGGATAGTGTGATAGTTGAAGTGAAAGCAGTAACAGGAATAATGCCTATCTTGTTTAGAAACCAAGTAATAGCTTATCTGAAAGCATCAAAAGTGAAAACAGGATTATTAATAAACTTTGGCAATAAAAGTTGTGATATAAAACGAATTTCTGTTTAGTAAAATGGGACATATGGTGAAATCCTTTAATCCTATTAATCCTATAATAATGAAAACAAAACCCTAAAAAAAAATAAAGTCAATGTAGTTACATTGGGTTGCTCAAAAAATATCGTTGATAGCGAAGTGTTGATGGGGCAATTGAAAGCAAACAATTTTCAAGTTGAACATGAAAGTACTGCTGATGATTCGAGCATCGTAATCATCAACACCTGTGGCTTTATTGATAATGCAAAGCAAGAAAGTATTGATACCATTCTTCGCTATTCAGAAGCAAAAGAAGCAGGATTGGTTGATAAAGTATATGTTACAGGTTGTTTAAGCGAGCGCTACAAACCCGATTTAGAAAAAGAAATTCCAAATGTTGATGGTTATTTTGGAACGCGTGAATTACCTCGTTTATTAAAAACATTAAAAGCTGATTATAAACACGAATTGGTGGGTGAACGTTTGTTGACAACACCTCATCATTATTCCTATTTTAAAATTGCAGAAGGTTGTGATCGTCCTTGCTCATTCTGCGCAATTCCATTGATGCGTGGAGCACATGTTTCCAAACCAATTGAAGAATTGGTGAAAGAAGCAAAGCATCTTGCAAAAAATGGCACCAAAGAGTTGATGCTGATTGCACAAGATTTGACGTATTACGGATTGGATTTATACAAAAAGAGAAATCTTGCCGAATTACTTCGCAATTTATCAGATGTAGAAGGTATTGAATGGATTCGTTTGCATTATGCATTCCCAGCAGGTTTCCCAATGGAAGTATTGGATGTAATGAACGAACGTAAAAATATTTGCAACTACCTAGATATGCCTTTGCAACACATTTCAGATAACATGCTGAAAAGTATGCGCAGAGGAACAACCAAGCAAAAAACAATTGATCTAGTAAATCAAATTCGTGATAAAGTACCAGGCATTGCGCTTCGTACGACTTTGATTGCTGGTTATCCAGGTGAAACAAAAAAGGACCATGAAGAAATGTTGGAGTGGGTGGAGCAAACTCGCTTCGAACGCTTAGGCATTTTTGGTTATTCACATGAAGAAAATACACATGCATACCTTTTAAAAGATGATGTTTCTGCCAAAACAAAGCAAGCACGTTGCGAAGCAGTAATGGCATTGCAACAAGGCATCTCCATGGAATTGAACCAAAATAAAATTGGTAAAACCTATAAAGTTTTATTCGATAAAAAAGAAGGCGATTACTTTATTGGTCGTACCGAATTTGATTCCCCAGAAGTAGATAATGAGGTGCTGGTAAAAGCAGATTCGAACTTTGTGCGTGTGGGCGACTTTGCCACAATTAAAATCACTTCAGCCGAAGATTATGATCTTTATGGTGAAGTAATTCAATAATAATTCCATTATTCAAATAAAGGTTCTATTTTAGTAGTGCTCTATGGCTAAACTTATTAAAATAAATCGCTCCGATGTGTATCCCGATATTATTCTGGATAAAGAAAATGGTGTGTTTGAAATTAGAGGAATTTCATTATCTCAAGATGCTCGCGATTTTTACCAGCCCGTATTGGAGTTCCTAGACGAGTATGCAACTAATCCTAATAAAGTAACCATATTTGTATTTAACCTTAAATACTTTAATGTTTCCTCCGCTAAAATGTTGTTGTTTGTTTTTTATCGTTTAAAAGAAATTTACGATAAAGGAAATACTGTTTTAGTTACTTGGTGTTTGATGACGATGATATTAAAGAAGCGGGGCAAGATTTTGAACACATGATTAAAATTCCATTTCAATACAAAGAAGTGTTCGAATTAGAACCTGCTTAAATTTTTCCTTCCAACATCAATATTTTTGCTTTTAAAACAATTGTTACCGTTAAACTATCTGTAATTTCACCATTCTCAACCATTTTGTATAATTCATCAAAATGAATTTTTCGTACTTCTAATTGTTCATCGTCTTCTGGTTCCGATTCTCCAAATGTCAAGTCTTGAGCAATGTATAAAATACAAAATTCATCACTTGCCGAATTACTTAAATACATCTCTTGAATTTTTGTCCATTTCTGAGCTGTAATTCCTGTTTCTTCCAGCAATTCTCGCTTTGCAGAATCAATGGGAGGAACATCTCTTTTTCCACCGCCCTCTGGTATTTCCCATGAATATTGTTCGATAGGATAACGGTACTGACCAACAATCCATGTATTGTAATCTTTGTCCAATGGCAAAACGCCAATTGCTAAATTTTTAAAATGAACAACTGAATAGGTTCCAGGATTTCCACTTGGGTTCAATACATCATGTTTGGTAAGTCCAATCCATGGCGAATCGTATACTTTTTCAGATTTTAATGTTGTCCAAGGATTATTATTGTAGATACTTTCCATACTTTTTTAATGTTTATTAGCTCGCTATTATTATTGCAAATGTAAGTAGAAGCAGAACAAATTCATTAACTTTGTAAGAATTATGACATTAAAAAAAGAGAGCATTTCATTCAAGGATTCGAAACAGTTTTCGAAGTTATTTATTGATTATGTAAATGGCACAGAACAATTAAAGCCATTTTATTCTTATTCCCCTAAACTAGAATCATTTAAGCAAATAATTGCCGATAAAAGTAATGAAGGTCTCAATAGAGAAGCGCTTGTTGGTGTTTTAAAAGAGCAATATGTAAATATTACAGATACTACTCTGCAATTAAAAAACATCGAACTTTTATTAGATAAAAAGACGTTTACAGTTTGTACAGGTCATCAGCTGTGTTTATTTACTGGACCGATGTATTTTATTTATAAAATACTTTCAACGATTAATTTAGCCGAAGAACTAAAAAAGAAGTATCCTGAGAATGACTTTGTACCCATTTATTGGATGGCATCCGAAGATCATGATTTTGCCGAAATTCAATCCATTCACCTTTTTGGCAAAACAGTAACCTGGAACAATGAACATGCAAAAGGCGCTGTAGGTCGATTAGAAAGTTATTCGATGGATACAGTTATTGATGAATTAAAACTGATTCTAGGTGATTCTGCCAATGCAAATGAGTTAATTGAATTGTTTCAACAAGCTTATTTGAAGCATCATGATTTAGCTGGAGCAACTCGTTTTATGGTACATCAGTTATTTAAAGAATATGGATTGTTAGTATTGGATCCAGATGCTAAAGAATTAAAAAGAGAATTTGCATTGTTTATTAAAGACGATGTTTTAGACAATACAAACCATGCAATCGTTCAGCAAAGTATCGATGAATTGTCAAAATTAGGTTTTAACGCACAGGTAAACCGCGCGAAATCAATTGTTTTTACATTAAAGATGGTATTCGTGAACGTATTGAAAACGATGGAAATGTGTTTAGTGTATTGAATACGGATATCACGTTTACAAAAGAATCAATTGTAACTGAAATTGAATTGCATCCCGATCGATTTAGCCCAAATGTGGTTTTACGTCCTTTGTATCAGCAATGCATTTTGCCTAATGTTGCCTATATAGGTGGACCTGGAGAATTGGCTTATTGGTTGGAGTACAAGGCAATGTTTAATCATCATAACATTGTTTTTCCAATCTTAATGTCTCGTAATTTTGCTTTGTTGAACGATGAAAAACGAATCAGCAAATTGGTAAATTAGGTTTTGACAGTAAATGACTTTTTCAAGATGTTGATGTATTGAATAAAAGCTTTGTAACTAAAAATGCGAGTGGAAATTTGGATTTAACAGCGGAGCAAGCTGGTATTTCATCAACTTTTGATGATGTGATGACAAAAGCGGTGAGTATTGATGCAACATTAAAAGGAACAGTAGAAGCCGAAATGCAAAAGGCATTGAACAGCATTAAAAATATAGAATCGAAGATTGTTCGTGCCGAAAAGCAAAAGCAAGAAACGAGTATCAATCAAATAAAAAAAATAAAAGCAAAATTTTTCCCTGAAGATACACTTCAGGAGCGCTATGAGAATTTTGCCCCTTTTTACATAAAACATGGAAAGCAATTTATCTCCATCATTAAGGAAGAGTTAAAGCCTTTTGATTTTGAATTGCTTATTTTAGAACTTTAAAAATGAGCTCATTTAGAGCTTTAGGATAATTTTGAAAACAGAACAAGAACAATTATTATTAGATCAAGGGAAAATGCTTCCATTGATGGAAGAATTTTACACGATTCAAGGCGAAGGATACCATTCTGGAAAAGCTGCTTATTTCATTCGAATCGGTGGTTGCGATGTAGGCTGCCATTGGTGTGATGTAAAAGAAAGTTGGAATGCCGAATTGCATCCTGCAACAGATGTGGATGTAATAGTAGAAAATGCAAGCAAGTTTCCTGCAAAAGCAGTAGTTGTTACTGGTGGTGAGCCGAGCATATACAATTTAAATTACATTACAGACCAGTTTAAAAGCAAAGGCATCGATACTTTCATTGAAACATCTGGCGCTTATCCATTAACGGGTACTTGGGATTGGGTATGTCTTTCACCTAAAAAAACAAGTCCGCCTTTGCCCGAAAACTTTTCAAAGGCAAGTGAGCTTAAGATTATTATTCATAATAAAAGTGATTTTGATTGGGCGGAAAAGAATGCAGCATATGTTTCAAAAGACTGTATTCTGTTTTTACAGCCCGAATGGAGTAAAGCAAAGGAAATGATGCCCTTAATAGTGGATTACATTATGGCAAATCCGAAATGGCACGCCTCTTTACAAACACATAAATACATGAATATTCCGTAATGGAATGATAATTGAATTCAAGAGAATATGAAAAAAGCCTTTTAATGTTTCTTTCGGTAGTGATGTTGCTTTCATGCAAAGCCCAATTACCTCCAGGTGAATATACAAGCACCAATAAAAAAAGCAATTGCTGCATTTGAAAATGCACTTACTTATTTTAATCAGCGTAATGATGAAAAGGCTAAGAAAGAATTAAAAAAATGCCATCGAAAAAGATCCAAATTTTATTGAGCCTCATTTGTTGCTGGCTCAAATATATGCTGAAAATAAAGAGACTCAACTTGCTATAGATGAGTATATTAAAACCTTAGAAATTAATCCAAAATTTGACAAGCGTACATTTTTTAATTTGGCAAATTTGGAAATTTCCATTGGTAAATATGCAGATGCTAAAAAAGACTACGAAGCATTTTTAAAGTATACCACCATCAATCCAGATTGGAAAGAAAGAGCTGAGAAAAATTTAGCGAATTGTAATTTTTCCATTGAAGCAATGAAAAATCCAGTTCCATTTGATCCTAAAAATATTGGAGATGGAATCAATTCAAATTTAGATGAATACTTTCCAGCCATTACAGCTGATGATCAGACATTTTTGTTTACAAGAAATAATAGGACGGAAACAATTAACTTACAAGAGGATTTTTTAATTAGTAAAAAGGTAAATGGTGTTTGGCAAAAAGCAACGTTAATTGGTAGTGGTATCAATACTGCTGGCAATGAAGGCGCACCAAATTTATCGGCCGATGGACAATTGTTGTTTTTTGCTGCTTGCCAGGAAGTTGATGGATCCTATGGTCCAAACCGAAAAGGTTATGGTAGCTGTGATTTATTTTATGCGCAAAAAGTAGGGGAGAATTGGGGCAAGCCTTATAACGTAGGTGGAGCAATCAATACAAGTATGTTCGAATCACAACCTTCTTTTTCGGCTGATGGAAAGACCTTGTATTTTATAAGCGGACGAGTGGGTGGAATTGGAGAAACAGATATTTATGTTTCTCGATTAAGTGTAAATGGAAGCTGGGGTGCCCCTAAAAATTTAGGCCCTAAAATTAATACACCAGGTAAAGAAGAGTCGGTGTTTATTCATCCCGATGGTAAGACACTTTATTTTGGATCAAACGGACATGTTGGAATGGGAGGGCTTGATTTATATGTAGCACGAATGAATGATAAAGGAGAGTGGAGTGAGCCTGTTAATTTGGGTTATCCAATTAATACCTATGGCGATGAGAATAGCGTTCTTGTATCCTCAACTGGTAACCTTGCTTATTTTGCAAGTAACAGAGCTGGCGGTTTAGGTGGTTTGGATATTTATCATTTTGAATTGCCTGCAGCAGCTCGTCCTGGAGTAATAACTTATTTTAAAGGAAAAGTTTACGATGCACGTACGAAAGCACCATTAGGGGCCCATTTTGAATTGATTGATTTAGAAACAGGAAAATCGGTTATTGAATCTGATGCGAATCCTGGTAATGGCGAATTTTTAGTGTGTTTACCAATCGATAAAAACTATGCATTGAATGTTTCTCATCCAGGATATTTATTTTATTCCGAAAACTTTGCGTTAAAAGAATTGGCTGATAAATCAAAACCATATTTAATGGATGTGCCTATGCAACCAATTGATACAGGTTCGGTCATTGAATTAAAAAATGTATTCTTTGAAACAGCAAAGTTTGATTTAAAGCCCGAATCGAAAGTAGAGTTGGATAAGTTGGTTGCCTTTTTAACTGTAAACAAAACCATGAAAGGTGAGTTAAGCGGGCATACCGATAATGTGGGTGATAAAAAAATGAACTTAACCTTATCACAAAATCGTGCGAAAGCGGTATACGATTATTTGGTAACCAATGGAATAGATTCAAAACGTTTAACCTATAAAGGTTATGGCGATACCAAACCAAAAGTTAAAAATGATTCAGACGAGAATAGAGCGATGAATAGAAGAACGGAATTTAAAGTGGTTGGGAAATAAAGTTACTTTTTAAGTTCTTTTTTAATAAAGTCCATTTCTTTGTCGATTCCAAGCATTCGGTCTTCAATAGAGTATTGTATCAGATAATCAGGAGTTAAACCAATTGGTTTCTCTGTTTTGCTGCTATTCTCTTTTAGTTCAATTAATTCGAGCCCAAACGAAAACGTTGTATTTAGTTGAGGTAGGTTAAGTTGACAGTGTGAATTACCCCAAAAATAGTTTACAGCACCCATCTGATGACTTCCAACAAATATCACATTTTCTTGATCCATTAAATATTTACACATCATTGTGGAAGACGATTGTGTTATAGTACCAGTTAAAATATATATTTTACCTTTAAAACGATCTTTATTAGGTTTAGTGATTTTCAACGCTTTTTCGAAACGGACGATTTCGCTTAGCTCATCTCCTTTCTTTGACTTTAATTTTCTTAAACGAAAAATAGATTTATTACCCATTTTGTCAATATGACTAGGTTTATAAGTTTTAGTTATATATGATTTTTCAACTATTTTAAAAGGGTGGTCGGCCAAATAGGAAGTCATTTTACCACATAAATATGGATCTCCTCCATTGTTTATCCTCAAATCAATAATAATAGCTTTTAACTTTTTGTCATTCGCTTCTTTGATAAATTGATAAAAGTCTTTTTCAATTTTGAAGCCTTTGTATTCAGATACAAATCCTACAAATTGAAAATAACCATATCTATAATCCTCATTAATTTCTTTTTTTAGAAACCTGTTTTCTCCAAAATAAGCTTTTGCGTTTTCAAAAATCATTTCATCGTATACTCTATCACCACTTATTGCTGATTTTATTAGTATATCACCATCTTTGGTACTGATGCTATTTATTTCCTTTTCTTGACAAAATTTTCCATATAAACCATTAAATAATGGTTGTAGGTTATAATTAATTACGTTTGTGTTGCCATCTGTTGGAAAAAAAATCTTCAAGCTGTCAATTAGTAATTCGCTCGGTGTATTATTTATTTTTAATAGCTCTAGTCCATTTAATGATTTATCGGTTGGACAGTTCTTTATGTACAACCGTTTTTCTATAATAAAAACACTAAATGGAAGTATAAATTTTAACTCAGGTTCTTGGTAGATAGAAGTATTGATAGCATGACTATTTCCTAATTTATAAATTAATTCTTGAATTAAATAAATTGCTGTTGATTTGGAAGAAATTGCTTCTAATCGTTTTCTAATGGTTTTTACTTCAAAATCAAACTCCTCTTTCGTAATACAAGAATATAGCTTTGGATGAAGTTCTATTAAACTTTCTATTAATATGTCGAAATCAGAGGTGTAGTCTTTTTTTTCAAGAGTTATTTGAGAATTGATTTGCTTTGAAACCAAAATTAATAGAATAATAATTAACCTTTTCATCAATACGTTGCGTTGTCTTTTATATTAGATAGGTCTAGTTCTTCTAAACCTGTTTTTTTTCTACGTTCGTTTAAACCTTGTTTATCTTCAATAGGATAATATTCAATTTTGTAATTTATTTCATCCATTTTATATTGTGTACCATAAATTTGTGGCTGCTTTTTAGCAACCTTTACCTTGTCTACAAAAAAGGCTACATCCTTCCATTCTAGCTCATTGGCATTGGCAGCATTAATAATTAAATCGTAATACTTTTCTTTTATTGCCAGATTACCAGCACTAATTATCGAAAATACAATGGCGTATTCTTCTGCTACCAACGTTTTACCAGGGTATCCAAACTTAGCAATGATAACATCTATATCACTAAAAATTTTTAAGGCATTTAAGTTGTTTAAGGAAACGTATCGTGTGTATGTAGGGGAATTTTTCCCGCTTTTCCTTTCTGCTTGTTGCAGCGAATCAGAATAAATATAAAATCGTTTGTTCAATGATCGAACAACTTCTATTAATGAATCATTGGTACTACCCATTGATTGTCCAATATTGGTTTCGCTAATTTTTATTCCATCCTTATATAATTGCTTTTTAATTAGAACCCCAGTGCTATCGTATACATTCCAATATCCATAATAAAAGAAGTGGGAGAGGGTATCAGTAACCGTTATTCGCGCTTTTCCTTGTTTTTTGATTTTACCATTGGAATGGTAGTGTGTTGTATATATTTTATTAAAACGGAATTTTTCTTTTCGAATGATTTTCCCATTGGCATCATAATAGCGCCAAATTCCTTTTGGAACACCTTTTCTATACCTTCCTGAATTATCAATTTGTTTGGTGGAATCGGAATAATAGATAATCCATTTTCCATGTCGTTGTTTGTTTTTATAACTGTTTATGGATTGTCCAAAACAGATGGTGGAAGCAATGAGGTGGATGAGCAGCAGTAGGAAAATGAATTTTAGTGCTTTCATTGTGTAAAAGTATTATAAAATAAGTAATATTGGAACAGTATTTGCAGTCATAAAAACCAAACAATTAATAATAACGTATTATGAAAAAAACTATTTTATTCTTCCTTCCAGCTCTTGTAGTAATGTTTGCATTTATTCAGCAAGAACCCATCAAAAAAGAACAATCAATTTCAACTGCTGATTTAGCAAAAAAATTATCAGATCCTAAAGCTGTGAAGCCTGTCGTATTTAATGTTGGGCCGGTTGATCAGATAAAAGGTGCTGTAAAAGTAGGTGCTGTAAGTACAGAAGAGTATTTTGTAAAGTTTAAGAACGAAGTTGCAAAGGTTGGAAAAGACAAAGAAGTAGTTGTTTATTGTGGATGTTGCAGTTCTCAAAACTGTCCAAACATTCGTCCAGCCATTAAATATTTGAACGATTCAGGGTATAAAAAAGCGAAAGTGTTAGATATACCTACTGGGATAAAAGAAGATTGGGTTCAAAAAGGATACCCTGTTGAATAGGCTTATTTCAAAACAGGAAATATTTTTTTATTTTTTGAAGATTGATACTTGGGAGGAATACTTTCAAGTATCATTTTTTTTAGGACATTGAGTAAGCGTTTTTTGGTAAAGCTTCGATGTGTAACAATACTAATTTCACGAACAGGTTCGGGCGATTTAAAATAACGGACACTGTTAATCTTTCCTTTTGGTAAATCATAAATACTTAATTCAGGTAAAAAAGTCATTCCTCCATTCAGATCCACCATCTTTTTAAGCGTTTCAATGCTGCCTGATTCATAAATAAAATTGCTGGTATTCATTTGGTCTTTGCACAACATGGCTGTTTGATTCCGCATGCAATGCCCTTCCTGCATTAAATATACATTCACATTTTTTAAATTATCACTCGATAAAGCTTTGAAGCTTTTTAAAGGACTGTTTTTTCCAAGATAGGCCACAAATGGTTCGTAAAAGAGCGGATCTTCATTCAATGTGGTTTGACCTAATGGTGTAGCTAAGATGCCTGCATCCAATTCATCGTTTTTTAATTTTTCGATGATGCTGCCTGTGGTTATTTCTTCTATGCGAAGCGTTATGAGTGGATATTTTTTGATGAAGTTATTAATAAAAAAAGGCAGTAAGTAGGGAGCGAGTGTAGGAATAATACCAATCGTTAGTTCGCCTTCCAATGTGTCTTTTTGACTGCGTAGTAATTCTTTTAACACCTCGGTTTCATGTATTATTTTATGCGCTTGTTCGATTATTCGTTTCCCTTCATCCGTAACTGCAATGGGCTGTTTGATTCTGTCAAATATAATCACCCCAAATTCCTCTTCTAATTTTTGAATTTGCATGCTCAATGTAGGTTGTGTTACAAAACACTTTTCGGCTGCTGTAACAAAGTGTTTGTACTTGTTTACAGCGATGATGTATTGAAGTTGTGTAATGGTCATTTTTTATTATATAGATAAAATCTATACAAATATAATAAATATCAATTTGATTGATACCAGAATTAGACGGAATTTTGTGTCGTAGAAATAAAGAAACAATTAAATACTTAAAAATAGATATAATGGAAACTACAAAAATCAACAAAGAATTAAGTAAAGAACTTAATCTGTTATTAGCTAACCTACAAGTGTTTTATGCCAATGTAAGAGGTTTTCACTGGAACATCAAAGGTGAAAAGTTTTTTGAGTTGCACCTCAAATTCGAAGAACTCTATAATGATACCTTGCTAAAGGTAGATGAAGTTGCCGAACGTATCTTGACATTATCAGAAACGCCCCATCACCGTTTTTCGGACTATGTCAAATTAGCTGAAATCAAGGAAACATCCAAATTGAGTTCGGCAAAAGATACTGTCAAAAATGTTTTAGACAGCTTAAAAGTACTTATCAAAGAAGAGAAAAAGATTTTGAAAGCTGCTTCTAAAGCGGGTGACGAGGTAACCAACTCCTTGATGAGTGATTATTTAAAAGAACATGAAAAAATGGCTTGGATGTATTCCAGCTTTTTAGGATAGTAATTTATAAACCATTGTATAACCCAAAAACTAAAAAAAAAATGAATAAAATCGTATCAGTAGGCAGTACATTTCCTGCCTTCAAAAAAACAGCAGTAATGAGTTTAGAAAAAGGAAAAGAATTTTCTGAACTAACATCCGAAACATTGTTTAACAATGAAAAATGGACCGTAATGTTTTGGTGGCCCAAAGACTTCACATTTGTTTGTCCAACCGAAATTGCGGAATTCAACAAACATTTTAATGATTTTAAAGATCGTGACACCCAATTGATTGGCGCCTCAACCGATACTGAGTTTGTGCATTTGGCTTGGAGAAACAATCATGATGATTTACGCGGACTTCGTTTTCCAATGTTTGCAGATACGTCAAAATCCTTAGCAGAGGACTTAGGCATTTTAAGTGCAGATGACAAGACAGCTTATCGTGTAACTTACATTGTGGATCCACAAGGAATTATCCGTTGGGTAAGTGTGAATGATATGAATGTAGGACGCAATGTGGATGAAGTATTGCGAGTGTTGGATGCTTTGCAAACCGATGAATTATGTCCTTGCAACTGGGAAAAAGGGCAAGAAACCATTAAATTATAAAGCGCTATGACAGTATTAGATAATGAAACCCGACAAGATTTATTAGGCGCTTTTGGTATAGATGCGAATGAATCCTTTAGCAAACTGGATACAATTGCAGCGATTGATTTCAAATACATTCGTGATTTAAAGATCAACACCTTGAATGCTTTAAAATTTCAGCACTTATCCGAAAAAGAAGCGTTGTTGATTTTTCTTTCGGTGGCTGTAAATCAAAACAATGAATTGCTTACAGCTAAAATAGCCGAAAAGCAAAAACGATTGGTGTTACCGATGCGGAAATTGCGGAAGTCATTTCGATGGTATCACTCTTAAATATTAACAATGTATATTATCGCTTTCGCCATTTTATCGAAAAGGAATATTACAATTTAGCCAATCCTGGCATCAAAATGTCGATTATGCTCAATCCATTGTTGGGCAAAGAGTTATTTGAATTGTTAAGTTTATGCGTTTCGGCCATAAATGGATGCGAGATGTGTGTGAAGTCGCACGAAGCTAGTGTAATTCAGCATGGTGCTAGTCAAGAAAAAGTACACGATGCTATAAGAGCAACAGCCATTGCAAAAGGCTTGTTGGTGATGTTCTAAATTTAAAATCCCCTTCGTTTATCGAAGGGGATTTTTTTTAATCATTTTCTATTTTGGTGCGTAGCTTATTCATCGTTTCTTCAATTTTTTTGAAGTAGCGATAACGTTGCTTTTCAGCAACACCACTAATTAAGTTCGATTTTCGAATTAAATTTTTTAACCAAGTATCTGTTTCTTGACAAAAGTTCGCATTCATGGTCAATATGGTATTGAATGTATGGTAGGAGAGGTAAGTAGCTTTCACCGGTCCTGTAGAAACCAATACACAATTATTGCCAATCATTACATCACTATGGTATAATGCGTAGTTGGAAGTACTAGAAGTTGGTTTGTTATCTAATCCCATTTTGGTATTCAATTCCGCTTGTCGTTTGATACGCTCAAGCATTTGTGATACTTGGTCACAAATGAGTAAAGCATCTTCCTTTGATTTAAAGATACCCGCTTCCCAATAAAATTCAATTTGTTTGATGGTACTGTTGGCTGTATCATCGCTCCATATTTCGATGGAAGGAACTGCTGCATAATGTTCAAGTATTGAAGATGCTATTTCTATAAGTTCAGCATCCACCAATTTGCTATCGAATTTTTTATCCTCAAAATCCTTTGCATTTAAAATGGACTTGTTCCAATAAAACATTTTGAAGGCAGTGAGTTCAGGGTGTGCGAAATGATGAAAGATTGGAATGTCTTCAGCAGCAAATATGATGTCTTTTTCTTCAAAAGTCACAATCTTCTCTAAATCCAATTTTATACTTTTGAAATAAGCCTTGAATGCATCCGAATCGGCATCCATACGGTTGTATTTAAAGCTTACTAAGCTATTATCATTGCTATTAATAAAAGCATCAAACGATAGTTTGAAATGCTTACAAATAGCAGCTATTTCCTCGATGCTTAATTGTGTTTCTCCCCTCATCCTGCGGTAAGCGCTATCGTTGCTAACCTGAAGTAAATCAGCTAGTTCGTCAACTAACGAAATGTTAGATGGTAATGCCTCTTTTAAGCGCTGCATAAGCACCAATTGAGCCGATTCTGTTGTTTTTTTTGCCATAATTCTTTGGTATAAATTACTAATCCCAATCCTTATTATTTGCAATTATTCCTAAAGGTACAAAAAGTATTTGCAAAAAATGCAAATTTCGGGAGTGGGCAATTCAATTTGAATGTCGTTTTTGCGTAAAGTGATTGAATTTATTGACTTGTAGCGGAATGCCGTTTTAATGCCTCAGGAACAGGTAGTAGTTTTGCTTCAGAAAATTAAACAAACCATGAAAGCAGCTCGATTTATTCAACTAGGATTATTAATAGTGATTTTATCCACAAAATTAAATGCTCAATCTACTTCGATTGAAAAAGTAGGATTCCTTAAAAAGCAATTACAAGAACACGTGTTTTTTAAAAATAGAAAGGGTAATTTTTTAAAAAAATATCCCCTTTCAATTTTTGAACCAACCATCTAAAAAAAAAACATGAAAACAGAACTAACAGTACCATCGAGTTCGAAAATAACAAGTGTTTTAGGCTTTATGCTTGGTAGCTCTGATTATTTCAATCGCAATTACCAGTCTAGGTAAAATTGATTTCAGACAATTTGTAACTAATCTTTTAGAATGGCAAACCATATAATTTCTATTCACATGAGAAAAGAATTAAAAACAATAGAATCGATTAGCATTTTTTTTCTTGTCATACTCTTGGTATTGTGGAACATCAATGCAATTGGTTAATAATTAAAAACTAAAAAAATAATATTAAAAATACGAATCATGAAAAAATCAACAAAAACTTCAGCCGGTTTAAAGAACAAATCACCTGAAAAAATTTCAACAGATAATTTATTGCTGTTTTTGAATTTGAATGTATTGGAAAAGTATTGCGAAAAAACATTCCATTTATATGCAGGTATGCTAAATGTAAAACGTTGGTCGCTCTTAGGCCTATTTGTTTTAATAGCAACATTCAGTAATGGACAAGACAAAGCATTGGCAAAAAGCACCAATAAGCCAAGTGTTACTGTTTTAAATATTGATAGCAAAGGCTTGGGGATTGATCCTACTCAAATGGGCAACATGGTTCGAATAGAATTAGAGAAGTTAGATACGTTTGAAGTAATGGATCGTTACGATGTATCGTATGTGGTGGAAAAAAACAAATTGAACATTTCAAATTGTTATGGTAAAATATGTTTAGTTGAAGTAGGTACTGTTATTAACTCCGATAAAATGTTTACTGGAAGTGTAGAGTTAATTGGCGAAACCGTTGTTGCTACCTTTCGATTGATAGATGTGAAGACGGCTACCATCGAAAAAACACAAGTGAATGAATATTTGAATTTGGGCAAAGAGTTACAGTCGATGGTGAAAATTTCCATCCATCAAATGTTTGGCAAACCAGTTGAAGAACCTTTGTTAGCTTATGTTACCAAGAAAAATAATTTCGAGAGTTCAACCAATAATCCCAATCAAACGAGTGTGAATTTATCCGGACCAAGAAGTGGATTTGCTTACTTCACTGGAGAAGCTGCTGCTGTATTGCAAAAGCCTCGTTCCGAAGGTGGTTATGGATCGTTTCCAATGATGTTTCAATTTGGTTATCAGTTCGAAGTACAATACTTGAACGAAGGAAATTACCAAGCCTTGTTTGAATTTTTGCCTACCGTTTCTGGATTTAATCAGAATGTATTTATTCCGAGTATTACGATTATGAATGGTTTTAGAAATAACAAACACGGTTGGGAAATTGCATTTGGTCCAACGTTCGGATTAGTAAACAAAGCAAATGGCTATTTTGATGAAAGCAATAACTGGCATTTGGAAAGCGATTGGACTACTAACCATGATTCAACAATGGTGAATCCTTACCGAATAGAAAAACGAATGGACAGTAGAGGAGCCTACGAATTGCAAGCAGGATTTATTATTGCTGCTGGTAAAACATTTAAATCAGGGAAATTAAACATACCAGTTAATGTATATGTTGTGCCAAGTAAGGATGGCATTCGAATGGGCGCTTCTTTTGGCTTTAATGCTAAGAGGCGATAAAAAGCCTGTGTGCTTTTTAAGCCCCATCATGTATGTGATTGGGGCTTTTTATTTTTCAATAGAAATGTATTTTAAAAAAATAATTCTTGGAATTTAAAAAATAACAATACATTTGTCGCAGCAAAATAATTAATGGCTCAACAATTACATATCAATCATTCATCAAATACCACCTTCCGTTATTGGAACGGTATGAGCCGATTTATGCCTATTATTCGCGTCATTCGCACTACAATTATTTGTAGATAATAGCTTACTCAAAGCCTAATTAGGCAAACACACAATCCCTTTTTTGAATTTTATTTACGGTTGCAAAACCACAAATTATTTTTGTTATGTCACTCGTTACAGATGCAATACTTGAAAAGTTAAACAGCTTAATCGTTGTTGTTAATAAATACGGAGCAGTAGAATATGTTAGTCCTTCGGCAAAACGTATTCTTGGATTTGAGCCCGAACAATTGATAGGTGATGGATGGTGGAATTTAACGCGTGACGATGAATACGAGCGTGCTGATATAAAAGCATTGGCATTGCAACAGCTAAAACAAGATACCTTGTTAGCGACAGTTCCTTACGAACGTTTATTAAAAACGGCTACTGGTGGCGACCGTTGGATATTGTGGAATACATCGAAAGGTCCAGAAAATAGTTTGGTTGGAATAGGGCACGATATTACGGATAGAAAGAAGGCAGAGCAGCAATTGCTTGAAAAGAACAAAGAATTGGTTCAGCATAATAAAGATATGTTGGACAGTATTCAGTATGCAAGCCGAATACAAGAAGCTATTTTGCCCGATGTTCAAAAAATAAAAGCAGCATTTAAAGATGCGTTTGTATTGTTTCAGCCCAAGGATGTGGTGAGTGGCGATTATTATTTCTTTTACCAGCGCAACAACAAAGCATTTGTTGCAGCAGTTGATTGTACCGGACATGGTGTTCCGGGAGCATTGATGAGTATCATTGCGAATGGAATCTTAAAAGAAGTGATTGTAAAAAAAGGAATAGAAGAACCTTCGGAAATATTGTATGCCTTGGATGAAGAGCTGTTTGTTGCCCTGAATAAAAAAGGGGATGGCTCTGTTACCAACGATGGAATGGATGTAGCCTTGGGCGTGTTCGATTTTGTGGAGAATACGTTATCGTATGCAGGAGCATTTCGTCCGATGTTATTGGTGCGCGACAATGACTTTATTGAATTTGAAGGCAGTCGGTTTCCAATTGGTTTTTATGGAGATACTGAAAAAGAATTTACAACCACAACAATTGAGTTGAAACAAGGAGATAGTTATTACTTTTTTACAGATGGCTATTGCGATCAATTTGGTGGTGAGTTGAAAAAGAAGTTTAACCGTAAGCGGTTCAAAGAACTTTTATTATCGGCACAATCGATGGAGATGGAAGAGCAAGAATCCTTTTTGCAATATGCGCATTTGAACTGGAGACAGGATGAACCGCAAGTGGATGATGTATTGGTAATGGGGATAAGGTTATAAAAAAAAGCCTCGAACAAATGTTCGAGGCTTTTTTTTAATTCTATTTTTAATTATGCTTTAATCAAAGCTGGTTTTTTAAGCTGTACTAAATAAAATGCACCAAATAAAATGGCATTAAAGAAAAGGTCGCCAGCTAAAGTAGGACCAAAGAAAGGAATACCTAAAGCATAAGTAGTGCTTAATCCTGCAGCACCTCCAACAAATCCACTTGCAGCCCATACACCAAAGTTGGTAATGATAAAAAATACAACAGAAGATACAATTGAACCTGTAGCTACTGAAGTGATGGTAACATTACGTTTTACCATAAAACCAATCATGGTTGTTAGAATAAATCCAACGTATACATACACCATTGTGTTGTGGAATCCCCAACCAGTTGTTAATTCTAATAAAAGATCACTAATGAACATTGCTACTAATGGCATAACGAATGCCATGGCTTTGTTGCTGTAATAAACACCACCAAACAATGCCATTGCAGCAATGGGTGTAAAGTTTGGAATGTGAGGGAATACACGTGTGATAGCAGCCACTAAAATCACTGCAGTTAAAAATAAAAATCGAGGTGTTATAATTTTGTTTGTCATAGTTTAAATAATATTGAGCAAAAATAAGATTTTTAATTTAATAATTAAACCTAAAATTTAGGTTTGGATAATTCCAACATTGTATGCTTTTGTGATAGGAGCATGGTTAGCAGCTTCTATTCCCATGGATATCCATTTGCGCGTATCTAACGGATTGATGATTGCATCCATCCATAAACGTGCTGCAGCATAGTAAGGTGTTGTCTGACTGTCGTAACGGTCTTTTGTTTTGTTATACAATTCCGCTTCTTTTTCAGGAGTAATTTCTTCGCCTTTTGCTTTTAAAGAAGCCACTTCTATTTGAACCAACACTTTTGCTGCTTGTGCGCCACCCATTACCGCCATTTGTGCGGTTGGCCATCCAATAATTAAACGAGGGTCGTATGCTTTTCCACACATTGCATAGTTTCCTGCTCCGTAGCTATTTCCGATAACCACCGTAAATTTTGGAACTACCGAATTGGCCATTGCATTTACCAACTTAGCGCCATCTTTAATGATTCCACCATGTTCCGATTTAGATCCAACCATAAAGCCAGTTACATCTTGTAAAAATACTAATGGAATTTTCTTTTGATTACAATTCATAATAAAGCGAGCTGCTTTATCTGCGCTATCACTATAAATAACGCCGCCAAATTGCATTTCACCTTTTTTCGTTTTCACTACTTTACGTTGATTAGCAACAATTCCAACAGCCCATCCATCAATACGTGCTAAACCGCATACAATACTTTGTCCGTAACCTTCTTTGTATTCTTCAAAATCTGAATTATCCACCAAGCGCGCAATAATTTCTTGCATATCGTATTGCTTGTCGCGGGTATCAGGAATAATCCCAACCATTTCTTTAGGATCTTTCTTAGGCTCAACTGCCTTTTCGCGGTTAAAACCAGCTTTATCGAAATCACCAACTTTGCTCATGATGTTACGGATGCGTGTTAAACAATCCTTGTCATCTTTGCATTTATAGTCGGTAACACCCGATATTTCGCAATGAGTAGTTGCACCACCCAATGTTTCGTTATCAATATTTTCGCCAATAGCAGCTTTTACTAAATAAGAACCAGCCAAGAAGATACTTCCTGTTTTGTCAACAATCATGGCTTCATCGCTCATGATAGGCAGGTAAGCACCACCAGCAACACAGCTTCCCATTACTGCCGAAATTTGCAGAATGCCCATGCTACTCATGATGGCATTGTTACGGAAAATACGTCCGAAGTTTTCTTTATCAGGAAAAATTTCATCTTGTAAAGGAAGGTAAACACCAGCGCTATCTACTAGGTAGATAATTGGTAAGCGGTTTTCCATTGCAATTTCTTGCGCACGTAAATTCTTCTTTCCAGTGATTGGAAACCATGCACCAGCTTTTACTGTAGCATCGTTTGCTACAATGATGCATTGTTTGCCACTCACGTAGCCAATAACAACAACTACACCACCTGCAGGACAACCACCATGTTCTTTGTACATGTCATCACCAACAAAAGCGCCAATTTCAATTGTTTTGGAATCTTTATCAATTAGGAATTCGATGCGTTCGCGAGCCGAAAGTTTACCTTGTTCGTGTTGTTTATCGATACGCGCTTTGCCGCCTCCTAAATATATTTTTGCTAATTTTTGCTCCATCGCAGAAATCAACAAATTCATTTTGTCTTCGTTCTTATTAAATTCTAAATCCATGAAGATTGCCAAAATAACAAAAGCTTTGTCGTTTCCCATTTTAAGCCGCGCAAATACTAACACACAAAATAATAGAAAACTTTGCCCAAAGTTCATTTTATTTGAAGCTTCAGTTTTTTTAAATAAGTGAGTTTAATCCTTCTTAGTATAAAAAGAGGAAGATAAGAGTACTTTTGATAAAAAGGAAGAAGTCTAGCAGCAAAAAAAATAGAGTTTCCCGCATAAGGTAAAATACTGATTACTGTTCCTTGGTTAAGGAACAATTTATGAAAACCGCTTAAGCTCCAATATAAAGGTGAAAATTCAGATAATATTCGCACCGATTCGGGCATCACATAAACGGGAACCCAGATACCACCCAATGCGGCAAGAATTACTACACTCACGGCACCAAAGGTGGAGGATTGCTGATGTGTTTTAAAAATAGTTCCAACCATTACGCCAAATCCTGTGGCAGCTAATCCAGTGCAAATAATAATGATGGCAATGCCAAGTAGGCTATTGCCAATGATTAATTTTGGTAATCCAAGCAGAGGAAGCAAATACATTCCAACCAATAACATAAGTAAAGCTTGGATTATGGTGATGAATAAATAAGCTGTTATTTTCCCTGCAAGAACTGTCATAAATGATCCAGGCATGGTGCGGATACGTAAAAAACTTCCATCATCGCGTTCTTTGATAATGCTTCCAGCCATGGAAATCACAATAAAAAATATTCCAAAAATAGTCCATGCTGGTACATTGTGCTGAACTGAATTTAATTGCAATGCTTCTGCAGGTGTTTCGATGGTTGTGACTTCATTGAAATTAACAAACTCCGCCAATGGCTCGTCTTTATTGATTTGTTCCGAATCTTTGTTGAGTTCCTTGCTAAAAAATGCAAGCAAAGTTTGTGTTTCAATTTTAGAAGTGGATTGTTTGAGTGAGTTGAGAATACTTATTTTGAATGATTTTTTTGTGTCGGGAGCAAAGAGAATACTTAGGTTAAGGGCTTCAGTCGTTGCCGTTTCCGAAAGAGCAGAATCACCCAATCCAGCTGCTGCTAATTTTTTAGTGACAAACAAATCTACATTTTTATTGAGTTGAGTGGTAGCATTTTTAGGAATAATGATTCCAATTTCAAAGTCGCCCGCTTTTACTTTTTGTTTAACAACATCATCAGCTATGCTTTCTTTATTTATTTCAAATATTTTAGAATCGATTAATCCTTTTTCAATTGATTTACCCAATGAGCCTGTGTCATTGTTGACAAGCAACAATGGGATTTTCATTTCTTGGTAATCTTTAAAAGGAGCATCTTGTATCAATGCCATAATGGTAATCATGGCCATGGGCATCAGGAACATAATCGCCAATCCACCTCTGTCGCGCAGAAGAATCAATAATTCTTTTCGTATGGTGGATAGTAAACGTAGCACTTTAATCTCTTAGTTTTTTACCTGTTAACTGTAAAAACAATTGTTCCAAATTAGAACAATTATGTTGTTGTATTAATTCTTTTGGTTTGCCTTGTGTTATTATTTTTCCGGTATCGATGATGGCAATATCGGAACATAAATTTTCAGCTTCTTCCATCAAGTGAGAAGTGTACACAATGGTCATTCCTTGTTTGTTTAGCACATGCAAATGCTCTGTAATCATGTTTCTTGATTGAACATCCACACCAACCGTAGGCTCATCTAAAAACAAAATTTTAGGTGTGTGTAATATGCCCGCAATCAAATTGATTCTGCGTTTCATACCACCCGAAAATGTTTCGATTCGTTTGTTACTTACGTTATCTAATCCAACAATTTTTAGATGTTCGGCTATTTTTTGTTTTAAGTCAGCACCTTTTAAACCATACATGTTTCCAATGTATTGGAGGTTTTCGTAAGCTGTTAAAGTAGGGTAGAGGGCAATTTCTTGAGGAACCACACCAATACTTTTTTTTATTTCTTCTAATTGATTATTCAGATTAAAACCTTGTACATAACCAGAACCGCTACTTGGTTTTAGTAAACCACACAACATGCTGATGGTGGTTGTTTTACCTGCACCATTAGGGCCAAGCAAACCATAAATAGCACCTTTGTTAATTGTAAGAGAAATATCGTTTACGGCAGGAGAAGCTGCATTTTTATAAATCTTGATTAGATTCGAAACTTCAATTGCAGCGTTTGAGTTCATTGATGGGTTAATCCTTTTTAAGGAAAATTTTCATTTCGCAATCAGCAACAGGTTCACCGTTTAAGGTTGTTTTTCCAGTTATCAGAGTTACATCAAAAATAATTTGTTGAATGACTACTTCTGTTTTTAATTCGGAACCAACAGGTGGTAATTGATGAATGTTTAATCGTTTGATTGCACCAATGTAGCCAATAGGAGGATTTACTTTTTCGCCATTTTGTTCCATCAAGGAAACCATGTAGCCAACACGTAAAGCAGCGGTTTGAGCAATGTTCTCAACAATGCCTAGTTCACGTAAAACACCATCCATGCAAAATATATTATCCGCTTTTACGGAAAATCCAGAGATGGTGGTGGTATCATCATTAAACCAAAGTTTGTCCACCATTTCGATGGGTGGTTTTTGTGGGATGAGTGCAGAAACTGCAGCACCTTCGATGATTGGTTTTTCTAGTGTTTGCATAAACTAAACAACAGTTAACAATGCATTTGCGTAGGAGAAGCGAGCGCTTTCTGGAACGGTTAATGCAATTTTTTGTCCTTTTTGTAATTTACCTGAATTCATTAACTCTTCAATAGCAAGGAAAATAGAGGCAGCGCCAATGTTTCCAACTTTTGTTAAGTTCACAAACCATTTTTCTTGTGGTAATTCAACACCGTATTTTTTCATTTCATCATCCACTTTAGAGCGGAAATATTCCGATGAAATATGTGGTAAAAACCAGTCGATACTCTTCGGATCAACATTGTGTTTTTTGAAAAGTTCAACGTATTTTTTTGTACCTAATTGAGCAATGTGTAAGTCGAGTAGGCGAGTATCTTGCTTCATCGCAAAAATGGATTTCTCCAACCATTCTTTTGGTTTGAATTCGCTCCAGCCATGTAAGTTTCCTTCAGCATCTTTTTCGCCACCAACATACATACATGCTTCAACTTCACTTGCAAAAGAGCAGATTTCAATCCATTCAATTTTTAATGATAATCCATCTGGATTAGGTTTGTTGGAAAGCAATGTAGCCGCAGCACCATCAGATAACATCCAGCGTAAAAAATCTTTTTCAAAAGCAAGAATAGGATTTTCTTCTAATTCGTTTAACTTGTTTGCCTCCTCCTCAAATGTTTGTGCACTCATCCAAGTCGATAATTTCTCTGAGCCAGTCGTTACAGCATTGTTTGAGTTTCCGGTAAGGATAGACATGTATGCATATTTCAAGGCATTCATACCTGAGCAGCATGAGCCTGAAAAAGTAATAGTTTCAATTGGTTTTGATTTTAACAAGCCATGAACCATTACACCATGAGCAGGTAATATTTGGTCGGGAGAAGTAGTACCGCTAGTTAATAATTCAATATCATCCAATTTGAATCCATTGGTGCACAAGCCTTTAATTGCTTCGGCAGTTAGTTCGGCATTGGTATGTGTGCTATTTCCTTGTTTGTCTCTTGAATAATAACGGGTTGTAATTTTGTTATTTCTAAGAACGATTGATTTCGAACGAGATTTTTTGCCACCAACAAAACCTAAATATTCTTCCATTTCGTCATTGCTGACTGGTGCTCCGGGCAAAAATTTGGCAATTCTATTAATGTAAACTGATTTATCCATAGACTCTAAAAAGCGTTTTTTCTTGTATTTATGCCGAAGCAAATGTTAAAGTACAAAATTAATAGAATAAATCAATTTTAAAGGGAGGAAAAACGATTATTTTCAGAAATCTTACTAATTAGCCAAAAGTCTTTATCTAAGAGAGTTCTGTGAGTAATAATCGACCTCTTTTTTGAACTTACTTTTCATAAGGAGTGGAGCCAATCTGGAAAGGATGGTAATTATAGGTGAAAGCAGTAAAATGCCCGTTGGTAGAACTATTCCAAAGGTTCGTACACGTGATTTACGTTCTTTGCTACCTTGCGGACCTTTTTTGGTGATGAATTTTGCGTAATGTGGGAATAGGGCACGACCTCTTCCTTCCATTAGTAATAAGTTTCCTCGAATATTGATAGCACCTAATTTATGGAGTTCTATTTGTTGATTCGTAAAATCATTTGTAGCAAGGTGTTGTTTGATTACTTCACCAAATTTTGGTGCATCATGTAAATCTTTATTCGAAACACCGTATTTCGGGAATATACCTAAGAATTTTTCTTTTACGCCTTTTAATACAAATGCTAAAACAGTGACAAGACTAACTAAGTTGGCTGATTTATCAACAAAAGTGATATTGCCCACCAAATTCGCTTGCAAACGTTTTAAATGTGCTTTCATTTTTTCTTGTCCGCCCAACCACATATTTCTACAAGCAATAAGTGTGGCTACATTTTTATTTTTTAGTACTTGTTCTGCTTCTTTGGTTTGTAAGAACGAGTTGATGGGAACGCAAATGCTTAAAAACCAAGGTTGGTAGCCAATAACAACTAAATCGTAGTGTTCATTGGGATTGAATGAAAAAGGTTCTAATTCGCAAGGTACACCTTGAACAGTTTCTGGGAAAATATCAAAAAACTCCATGTAACTCCATGGGTAGGGGTAAGGTGTTTTTGTTTTTATTTCCTGATAAGTAATTTGATAGTCATTGTTATTTTCAAACGGTTTTAAAGTTGCATCAATAGCACTTTTTAATTGACCTGTTTGAGTATAATAAACGACTAGTATTTTTTTCATAATGCATAAAAATAATAAAAAAACGCTTTGCAATCAGCAAAGCGTTTTTAAGATATCAATGTGTTTATTTATTTTCCTTTTAAATCAGACGTTTCTTTATCAAAAATCACGGTTAAATTTTGTGATTTCATTTTGTCGGGTGTTACTTCTTTGAAGGCATCTCTCCACAAAACAGTCATTTCGTCTTTTTGCATATCACCAGAAGTTGTAGGAATATCTTTCCAAGCTACTGTAAAATCATCTGCTTTTCCTTTTTCGAAAACAATTGGTTTTCTATCCGAATGATAGTTTGCATATTCTTTGCCATCAGGCATTTTCATTGCAATTTTGTTTGGTTCAAAAATACCGATTTTATCGCCATTGTACGTAGCTTTAAAGGTAGCATCCGTTCGAGCTGTAACCTTTTTTACTTTCACTACATTTACAGCAAAATTTCCAGCCTTAAAATCATTTACAGAAGCTGGGAGTTTGAAATCAGGTGAACTAACACCACCACTATTTATATTTACACGGTATAACCCTTCCAATACAAAATCATAATCGGCAGCTACTAAAAATTCGGTACCTGGAATATTTAAAACACTAGATCCATCATCGTTCGGACGAATGATCACCCATTTTTCTACTGGGTTATATGTTTTACCTCCAATTTTAAAAACACTTTCACTTGGTTTGTAAATAAGATAATCGTTTGTTTTATTAATAATTTTTATTTTGAATTTTGTTTCGCGAGCAGTTGCTACAGCTGCATCAATGGTTACTTTTACATCGTTTGTTTCTACTGTTTGTGTTTTAAAAAACACTTTTTTATACTCCTGAGCAACCAATGAGCTCATGGTTCCTGCGGCAATAATAAGTGCCAACGCAATTTTTTCATAGTAAATTGTAGTTTAAAAATGAATAATTGAATTCTAATCCTGCAACAAAATTACAAAATTATAGTCGGATACCGATGATGCAAACATCATCAATTTGTTCTAAATTTCCTTGCCACTGTACAAAGGAACTGTAAAGTGTTTGTTTTTGATTATCAAGAGGTTGGCTATTAATCGAAATGAGTAATTCTTGTAATTGTTTGTATTTGAATTTTTTACCATGTTCACCACCAAATTGATCAACATAACCATCCGTAAAAAAGTAAATCATATCGTTATTGGATGCTTCAATTGTGTGCAGACTAAATTTGTCTAATTTTTCTCCTTTACCGATTGGCATTTTATCTGCAGGTAATTGAATCAATTCGTTATTCTTGATTATTACTGGATTGTTATGAGCAGCAGCGTAGGTTATTTTTAGTGGTTTTATCAAAACAGATAATTGCTCCATCCATTCCATCTTGAGCACCTTCCTGAGATATGTTTTTAATCAATCGTTCGCGAACATGTTCAAGGATTAAATTTGGCTCAAGAATATTTTTTTCATTGATCGCTTCATTCAAAAAACTAATGTTCAACAAACTCATAAAGGCACCTGGCACCCCGTGTCCAGTACTATCACATACTGCTAAATAAAATTTATCATCTTTTTGAGTAGCCCAATAAAAATCGCCACTCACAATGTCTTTTGGCTTAAACAACACAAAGTGTTCTGGTAAATTTTGTTTAAGTAGATCGTCATGAGCCAATAACGCATATTGAATACGCTTTGCATAATTGATGGAAGCAGAGATTTCTTTTTGTTTTTCCTCAATTATATTCTTCTGCTTATTGGTAATTCGGAATCGATTGTACATTAAGAATCCAAATATGACAAGCAAGAACACCCCGATACCCAATGCCCATTTTTGAGTTTTATCTTGTTCAATTTGTGCATTTTTTGCAAAGATTAAGGCATCTTTCACTCGTTTTTCCTCTTCGTTAAGAACGCTGTCGGCAGCGGCTTTTTTCTCGTATTCGTATTCTAATTCCTTTTGAGCAATTTCTCGCTGATTTTCTTGTTTGAAGATACTGTCTTTTAAAACGATATAGCGTTCGTAGCTTTCAAGTGCTTTTTGAGTATTGTTTTTCGATTTATAAACATCGTATAAAGTAAAAACAGCTTCTTTCTCAGATGAAATATCTTCGGCACTAATAGCCACTTGTTTTGCTTTTTGAGCATATTCTAATGCTTTGTCGTACATTTTCTTTTTGTGATATGTACGAGCAATAATTGATAAGGTAACCGATTCTACTTGTTTATCGCCACTTTCCTGAGCAAATTTTAAACTTACAAGTTGAAACTCAAGTGCTTTGTCGTAATCGGCTATGGAAGAATAGGTGTTTCCTAAATTACTCATAGAAGCGGCAACTCCTTGTTTATCTCCAAGTTCCTCAAATATTTGCAATCCTTTCGTTGTAAATTCAATCGACTTATCGTAGCTATCTAGATTATTATAAATTAAGCCAATGTTGTTGTAAGCACTAGCCATACCTTGCTTGTTATTCATGAGCTCAAATATTTTTAAGCTACGCAATTGATAGGTTAATGCTTTTTCAAATTCACCGATATTGATGTAGATACTACCAATGTTTGCAACGGATGCAGAAATACCTTTTGTATCATTCAGTTTCTCTCTGATTTTTAAACTCTGTTGATAAAAGTCGATTGCTTTGGCAAAGTTTCCTTTTACTTGGTAAGATGCGCCTATTGTATTGAGTGCTTTTGCTTCCCAGGCAGGCAGCCTTTTTTCTCTAGCCATTTCTAACTCTTGATGCCCTAAGATATATGCAGAGTCGGGATTACTAAACAAACAATTCCAAGCAATATCATTGAATGCTTCAAAACGAATACTGTCAGGGTTCTTGATGTTTCTAAAAACACTCCACAATGAATCAGTATTTTGAGCGAAAGAAGAACTCAAAAGAAAGAAAAGAAAAAAGTAGAGTAGTAGTTTTAGTTTCATTAGTTAAAATTATCATTATTAATTATTAGGAAGCCAATATTTATAATATTTTTATTCCAATTATCAATACATCATCAACTTGTTCCAATTCACCTTTCCAATCTAAGAATTCCTTTTCGAGTGTTTCAGCTTGTTTGTTAAGTGGTAGTGTCGCAATCTTTAAGCAAAGTTCTTTTAAGTTTTTGTATTTAAACTTTTTACCATGCGCGCCACCAAACTGGTCGGCATAACCATCTGTAAAAATATAAAGTAAATCTCCTTTTTGCAGATCAATTTTAGTAGTAGTATAAGGTTTGTCTTCTTCGTATAAGTTAATGCCAATAGGTGTTTTGTCTGCCTTGTATTCTATTAACTCATTGTTTCGAATAAGCCAAAGCGGATTGTATGCTCCAGCAAACTCCATAATCATCTCTTCTTGATTAATTGTTACGAGTGCAGCATCCATTCCATCTTTAATACTTGAATCATCATTTTTTTTACGTAATTTCTTTATCAAGCTTTTTCGAATACTGTTCAAAATGGCAGCAGGTTGAGTAATCGCATGTTCATTTACCGCTTCATTTAATAAATTGGCTCCAACAATACTCATAAATGCACCTGGTACGCCATGCCCTGTACAGTCAACTGCTGCTACAATTGTTTGTTTGCCAAAACGTTCCATCCAATAAAAGTCACCACTCACAATATCTTTTGGCTTGTATAAAATAAAGGAATTTGGAAGCACTTGTTTTATAACATCATCAGAAGGGAGAATTGCTTCTTGAATACGTTTGGCATAGTGAATACTATCTGTGATATCTTTATTTTTTTCTTCAATGATGATGTTTTCTCTTCTAATTTGTGGTGCTGATTGGCAATTTTATTTTTTAAACTTCTTGTTTTTAAGAACATATAAGTTGCGAAAAGTAGAGCAAGCAATTCCTACAAGCACATAAAAAAAATTTGTGTATTGGATTTAGCCTCTTGAACTTCTCTTTCTTTTTGACTCAAAGCCAATTTTTTCTCTAATGCAGTAATTCTATTTATTTTTTCAATATTCAAAATTTTACTTTTGAGTTCGTTTTGAAGTTGTAGCGTTTTAAATGATTCTTGATACTTCCCTTGCACTTCATAAAATTTAATCAACTCAT
The DNA here is from genome assembly GCA_016707685.1 of Bacteroidota bacterium. Lineage (GTDB taxonomy): Bacteria > Bacteroidota > Bacteroidia > 2-12-FULL-35-15 > 2-12-FULL-35-15 > 2-12-FULL-35-15. Next base: position 23,558 of record JADJHE010000016.1, on the reverse strand, counting down.
CATAGGTTTCAATTAATTCATGGTCCAATGCATTTTGTTCCGCAATCGTTTTGCTTTTTAATAGAAACTCTTCTGCTTTTGCAAAATTTTTATCCAAGCAATATGCTTTACCAATGATTTTTAAAATAGTTGCCTCTGAATCAATCATTTTATTGGAAATGGCTATTTCATGAGCAATTGTAAGTTCTTTTATTGCCGCTTCGAATTCAGCCTTTTCTAACATTAAAGTTCCTTTGTTTTGATGTAAGTAAAAAGTGTTGTCGATGGAAGGATTCAGTTTTTCTACTTCTGCTAAGGCATTTTCGGCTTTAGAGAACTCTTTCGTGTCAATATAATCAATTGAAATATTAAGAAGTGATGCCGTAATTCCTGCTGTATCGGTTGCTGTTCGATACAAATCAATTGCTTCTTCTAGTATGAGTGTTGATTCATTGGGATTGCCTATACGATCCAATAAAATAGATTTTAATTTTAGGACATAGGCTAATCCTTTGGTGTCATTACTTTCCCTATAAATAGATTCCGCTTCGATTAATTTTTTATTAGAGTCTTCTAATTCAGATTTTAATAAGAAATACCTCCCAATATAAGCTCTAGCTTTGGCTAAACTCTTTTTATCATTGTTGAGCAATGCAATCTTTTCAACTTCTAAACTAATGCTGTAGGATGAATCGGGGTTGGATGCGTAAATATCTTGAGCTAATGTTAATAGCTTAATACAATCAGAAGCAGGTTGTGCTTGCAACTGATTAATTAAAAAAATTGTAATTAGAAATGCGTAAATTTTTCTCAATGCCAATAAGATTAGAATAAAAAAGCAATCTCAATTTACATGAGATTACTTTTTAAATTATGTGAATTATTCTTGATTTCGTTTTTTTACCATTGTTAAAATGGTTGCAATAGCTACTGTTTCTCCTGTTTCATCGTATACATCAACCAACCATTTTACAATACCTTTGGCGATATCTTCTGGTGTTTTTTTTTCTTGATCAATTTTTTCTTTGCATGTAAAACGAACACCAATAGTGCTTCCAGGGTAAACTGGTTTTACAAAACGACATTCATCTAAACCGTAGTTTAACAATACAGGACCTTTTTTAGCATCTACAAACAAGCCTGCTGCTTTGCTTAGGATAAAGTATCCGTGTGCTACACGGCCAGTAAAGATGGTTCCTTCAAGCGAAGTTGAATCCATGTGAGCATAAAAATTATCACCACTTACATTGGCAAAGTTTACAATGTCGGCTTCGTGAACTGTATGTTTTGCTGTGATCAATGTTTCACCAATTTCTAATTCTTCGAAATAGCGTTTGAATGGATGAATATCTTTCTCAATATAGTTTCCACCATATTGATATTGCCCCATAATTTTACTGATTGTAGTTGGCGAACCTTGAATAGCCGTGCGTTGTAAGTAATGGTACACACCACGTTTTCCACCCATTTCTTCTCCACCGCCAGCGCGTCCCGGACCACCATGTGTTAGCAATGGCATTGGTGAGCCATGACCAGTACTTTCTTTTGCACAATCTGCATTCAATACTAAAATACGGCCATGCATACAAGCAGCACCAATTACAAAGTCTCTTGCTATTTTATCATCGGCAGTAACGATTGAGCATACTAATGAACCTTTCCCCATTTTTGCTAATTCAATTGCATCGCCAATAGTTTTGTAAGGCATGATTGTACTTACCGGACCAAATGCTTCAATGTTGTGACAATCCTGGTTTTTGAAAGGATCGGTATTTAAAAATAAGATTGGCGACATGAACGAACCTTTGTTTTTATCAGCGCCCATTACTTCAAATTTTTCTAAATCACCAAATACAATTTTTTGGGACTTTGCCAATTGCATAACTTTATCTGCAACTTCTTTTAATTGTGCTTTCCCTGCCAAAGAACCCATGCGAACACCTTCTACATTCGGATCACCAATAGTAGTTGTTGCCAAACGTTTACCCAATGCAATTTGAACATCTTCCATCAAATTTTCTGGAACAATTATTCTACGAACTGCAGTACATTTTTGTCCCGCTTTGGTAGTCATTTCGCGTTGAACTTCTTTAATGAAAATATCAAATTCAGCAGTACCTGGAGTTGCATCTGGTCCTAATACACAACAATTTAATGAATCGGCTTCCATGTTAAATGGAACCGCTTCTTGAATTAATCGAGGATGTGCTTTAAGCATCATCCCTGTACTTGCCGAACCAGTGAATGTTACGACATCCTGACTTTCTACATGATCTAAAATTCCATTGGCACTTCCACAAATTAATTGCAAGGAGCCTTCTGGAAGGATTCCTGATGCTGCAATTTCTTTCACTACAGCTTCTGTTAAGAAGGATGTAACTGTTGCAGGTTTTACAATTGCAGGTACACCTGCTAACAAGTTCACCGCTATTTTTTCCAACATTCCCCAAACAGGGAAGTTAAATGCATTGATATGAATAGCAACACCTTCTTTCGGAACACAAATGTGATGACCGATGAATGTACCTCCTTTACTTAGTTTTGCAGCTTCGCCATCGTAACAAAATGTTTCATCAGGAAACTGTCTTCGTAAACTTGCATAGGTAAATAAATTTCCAATTCCACCTTCAATATCCACCCAGCTATCGGAGCGAGTAGCACCCGTTGCCCAACTTACTTTATAAAATGTTTCTTTTTTTTCTTGTAAATGCATGGCCAATGCTTTCAACATTCTACCACGTTCTTGGAAAGTCATTTTACGCAATGCAGGTCCGCCCACTTTACGAGCATAAGTCATCATTTCTGCAAAATCTAACCCTTTGCTACTTGCAGTAGCAATTGCATCACCGTTAATTGCATTGTACAATGTTTGTCCATCTTCTGAACCAGCAGTCCATTTTCCTAGCGCGTAGTTTTGTAATTTCATAATTGGTAAATTATAGTATTTATGATATTTTTTTAGAATTATTCGAGCGTCTCAAATGTACTAAAAAAGGAATGATTTTTATTGAAAAAATCGAGCCCCTTTACAATAAAAAAACAGATGGAAAATTGTTTATTTGTTCCAGATTCGCCAAGCTTCTTCTGCTTGCTGATGAAGCATACTTAAGCCATTTATGACTGTTGCACCTTGTTGTTTGCCTCTTTTTAAAAATTCGGTTTCAATGGGATTGTAAACCAAATCGTATAAAAGATGATTGGGTGTAAGCAATTCGTAAGGGATTTCGGGTGCATCCGAAACGTTCGGATATGTTCCTACAGGGCTTGTATTCACAATGAGTTTGAATGCATTGAAAACATGTTCATTCAGCTCATTGTAATTAAAAGCTTTCGTTGTTTTTAATGTTGATTTATCTCTACTCACAAAAAAGCAGTCGATACCAATTTCGTTGAGTACATGATAAACCGCTTTACTTGCGCCACCGGTTCCTAAAATTAAAGCACGTTCGTGATGTGTTTCTAAGAATGGTTTGATGCTTTGTTTGAATCCAAAGGCATCGGTATTGTAGCCAATCAGTTTTCCGTTTTCAATTTTAATGCAGTTAACAGCACCAATTGCTTTTGTTGTCGCATCTAGTTCATGCAAAAAAGGAATAACCGATTCTTTGTAGGGAATGGTAACGTTTAGGCCAACAAGGTTTGGGCGTTGTTTGATTAAATCGTTGATTAATTCAATACGTTCAATAGGAAACAATTCATAGGCACAATTTTCTATATTTTCTTTCTCGAATTTTTCTGAGAAATAGTTTTTAGAAAAGGAGTGGGTGAGTGGGAAGCCAATTAATCCAAATTGTTTCATACTTATTTCTCCTTCGAAAATTTTGCTTTCGCAAATTCAATGAGAATAGGTAAAACAGAAATGAAAATGATTGCCAATGCTACTTTTTCGATGTTGGCCTTATCAAGGAATTTCGCCTAAAAAGTAACCAGCCAATGTTAATGAGCCAATCAGATGATTCCGCCTAATACATCAAAGGATAAAAATTTGCGGTAATTCATTTCAGCAACACCAGCAACAAATGGTGCAAATGTTCTTACAATGGGAACAAAGCGAGCCATAATGATTGTTTTAGGTCCGTGCTTTTCGAAGAATGCATGTGTCTTATCTAAATACTCTTGCTTTACTAAGTTTTTTCCTCTGAATTTGATATGGAACATTTTAAGTCCAATCTTTCGTCCTATCCAGTAGTTTACATTGTCGCCAAGAACAGCTGCAATGAATAATAGAATAAGCAAATAGCCTAAATTTAAATAACCTAAACGTGCAAACAAGCCTGCAGTAAAAAGAAGCGAATCGCCAGGAAGAAAAGGCATGATCACTAGTCCTGTTTCTATAAAAATAACAAGAAACAAAATAAAGTAAACAGCTGTATTGTAGTTACTGAAAAGCCATTCAAAATCAAGATGTAATATATGCTTGAATAATTCGATCATAAATCTAATGCTTAGTATTTAGTAAGAGAAGGGTCAATTTCAGTTGCCAAGCAATGATTCCACCTTTTAAATTGTATACGTTATTATAACCTTGAGCCTCTAATGCTTGGCAAATTGCACCGGAACGAGCACCGCTACGGCAGTGAATTACCACTTGTTTGTCTTTCGAAATTTTATCCAAATTATCCATTACATCGCCCATTGGTATATGCAAACCACCAATTTCACAAATTTCTAATTCATGTTCTTCACGAACATCTACTAATTGGTAATCAGCTTTTGTGTCTTTTAATGCTTTTAATTCGGCTACTGTTATTTCTTTCATGTCTTATTTTATTGTACTGTTTTTACTATGCTTCTTTCTTCTGTTTTAATTTATCAGGAAGGTGACTAAAGAATGTATCACCTCTTAATCCAACACGTAATGTTTCTAAAGGAATAACATCATCGTAGGCAATGTTACCTAGGTTGGCATTATGTCCCAATAATTTTAAGAACCACACTTGTTGTGCTTTTTGAGGTGCTTCCCACAAAATATCTTCTTTCTTAACTTTTGATAAAATTTTATTGATAAGCAATGTGTGTGCATTTCCGTTCGAACGGTAGATACCTACATTTCCACTTTCACGTGCTTCGGCAATTACTTTCCATGAACCAGCTTGCAATTCAGCATTCATCATCGATGTCCACATAGCAGGATGAATAATGATACCAGCTTCTTTTGAACCTACTTCAGATAAAACAGTTCTGTCTTTTGATAAAATATTGATGTATTCACATTTTTTATCATGTGGCATTTCAATTGAACCATCTGATACTTCAGCACATTCCAATTTTAATTTGTCCAATAATTTTCTATAATCATCAAACATATTTCGGATAATGAATGCTTCGAACAAGGTTCCACCTAAATATACTTTCATTCCAGCTTCGTGGTAGAGTTTTATCTTTTGCTCCAAATTCGGTGTTAAGAACGATGTTCCAAATCCAAGTTTTATTAAATCGGTATAGTTTCCGCTAACAGATAAAAAATCTTCAGCCTGACGAAGACTTAAGCCTTTGTCCATCATCATTGTTAATCCACTGTTACGAGGTTGTGCAGGGCGTTCGGGTATAAAAGGTAATTCGTAGTTATTCATAAGTTATTTTTTGTAAGCGTCTATTAAATCTGTTATCGTAGTGTTTTCTTTTAAGTCTGGACTATAGTCGAACAGTTCATTGTGTTTTTCATAATCCAGTGCTAATGCATTTTGTAAAAAGCCCAATGCTTCTTGCTTTTGACCGATGCTCATCAAGCAAGCGGCAATACGGTATTGCAAAGGAGCATATTGAGGATGATGTTTTATTCCTTCTGCTAATATTTCCAAAGACCCATTTTTATCTTCTTGTTCAAATAATAAATTGGCGTAGTCCAACCATATATCTGTATCCTCTGGTTGTATGTCAATTACTTTTTTGAATGAATTTTCTGCATCTTCGAAGAACTGCATTTTTTGTTGCAATTCGCCTAAAATATACCAAAAATCAGCATTGTGCGGTTCTAATTCCAATGCTTTTTTAGCATAATGCAAAGCTTCCGATGTTTTGTTTTGTGCATCTAATACAATTGCTATTCCTAGCCAAGCATCGGCAATTTGAGGGTTTACTTTAATGGATTTATTGTAATACACCAATGCATGGTCATAATCTTCTTTCTTTTCGTAACATTCACCAATGTAGTAAAAGGTAACAGCATCAGGCTCTTCGAACTTAAGTGTTTCTTTGTACACATCAATTGCTTCGTCTAGTTTACCCAAATTTGCTAATGAATTTGCTTTGTTAAAATAAGCCGATGCAAATTCATCAACAATGGCAATTGCATAATCGTAGGCATCAATTGCTTTTTCAAACATTCCTAGTCGATTATATGCCACTCCAAGGTTAAACCAAGCGGTAGCTGTGTAAGGGTGTTTGTCAACAAATTCGGTATAGTATTTTACACTCTCTTCTGATTGTCCGTTTAATTCGTAACAAAAAGCGAGTTCGTATAAAGCAGCTTCATTTTCAGGATTTTCTTTGATTGCTTTTTTTAGATAATAAATAGCATCATCAAATTTCCCTGTGTTTTCAAATTCAAAAGCCATTGCTAAGTATACCTCATCAATGTCTTCGGCATTTTCGGCAGCTTTTTTATAGTTTTCAATAGCTTGTTCCGTAAGTCCCATTTGACTATAAATACTTCCTTTGGTCATGAATAATTCCGTATTGGAAGGCTCCATGCTTTCTACAAATGATAGTATTTCTAACGCTTTTTGGCTTTGATTGGTAGCCGCATAAATTTGTGCTTTGCGCAAAAAGAAGATAGTAGAAAAAGGATATTGCCCTATTGCAAACTCAATGGCTTGCAAGGACTTTTTGGTATTATTCTTTTCTATATAGTATTCAACAATATCTTCTAATTCTTCAGCATCAAAAAAATACTGGTTTTGATCAGCCACCATTTGCTCGTATCGGTCAACCAACTGAATCAAATACTTAGCGCCCTTGTGTTCATTTTCTTCAAAATCTTCGCTCATCTCTCTTGCTTTTTGATTGTTAATTTTACCAGCTTTCTGATATTCATGCGAAATTACTAAAAAAGTACCTATTTAGCACCATAATCTTTTTTAACAAGCAACTCTTTATAATGTTAAGAACTTAAATTTTTATACCATGTCCCAAAAACTTATCTTTGTCGCCTTAATTGGAAAAAACAAACGTAGAACCATAAAAAGATGACACTAATTAAATCAATTTCGGGGATAAGGGGGACAATTGGCGGTAAACCTGGCGAAGGATTAAGTCCGTTGGATGTGGTAAAATTTACTTCAGCGTATGCAACATGGATTAAAAATAATTCAAAAAGTGAGCGCATAAAAATTGTTGTTGGGAGAGATGCTCGCATTTCAGGTGAAATGGTTAACAATTTGGTATTGGGGACATTACAAGGTTTAGGTGTAGATATAGTTGATATAGGATTATCAACAACTCCTACAGTTGAAATTGCTGTTCCTGATGAAAAAGCACACGGTGGAATTATTTTAACGGCTAGTCATAATCCAAAACAATGGAATGCACTTAAATTATTAAATGCAAAAGGAGAATTTATTAGTGAAAAGGATGGAGCAGATGTATTGGCGATTGCGGAGAATGAAAGTTATGTTTTTGCTGATGTCAATTCATTGGGTAAAATAACAAAAGACGATACGTATTTTAAAAAGCACATTGATAAAATTTTAGCGCTTTCATTGGTAGATGTCCCTGCAATTAAAGCTGCTAAGTTTAAGGTAGTGATTGATTGTGTGAATTCTACAGGTGGAATTGTTTTACCTCAATTATTGGAGGCACTGGGTGTTGAGGATGTAGTGAAGTTGTATTGCGACCCAACAGGTGAATTTCCGCACAATCCAGAGCCCTTACCAGAAAACCTTAGAGATATTTCAAAAGCAGTTGTAAAAGAAAAGGCACATGTTGGTATTGTGGTTGATCCGGATGTGGATCGTTTGGCATTGGTATGCGAAGATGGTGAGATGTTTGGTGAAGAATACACCTTGGTGGCGGTTGCTGAATACGTATTGAATAAGCGCACTCCTGCTGAAAAAGCGGCAGGCAAAAAAGGAAATACGGTTTCTAATTTATCATCAACACGTGCATTACGCGATGTAACCGAAAAGCACGGTGGCGAATACAAAGCATCTGCTGTTGGTGAAGTGAATGTAGTGAACATGATGAAAGAGACAAATGCAATTATAGGTGGAGAAGGCAATGGTGGTGTTATTTTGCCTGAATTGCATTACGGTAGAGATGCATTGGTTGGAATTGCAATTTTCCTTTCGCACTTAGCGAAATATGGCAAAACCTGTTCTATGCTTCGTTCAACGTATCCGAACTACCACATTTCAAAAATAAAATTGAGCTAACTCCCGAAATCAATGTGGATCGTATTTTAGAAGATATTAAACTAAAGTATGAGAAGCAACCAATAAACACCGTTGATGGTGTTAAGATTGAGTTTGATAAAGAATGGGTGCATTTACGTAAATCGAATACAGAACCAATTATTCGCATTTATTCAGAAAGTGAAAGCGAAACAACAGCCGATAATTTAGCTAAAAAGATCATGGCAGATATTCGTGAATTGATAAAAATGCAACAAATTACTGCTTAGTAAATAGGAGATAATTAATAATTTAGCTCCATAATAATTTTTTAATTTTTGAAACTATGAAATAGCCATGTGCCCAAGCGCAAAAACACGAATGAAGATACATGGCGTATACCATATGACAATAAAAAAAACATAAATATCTACATATGAAAGTTTACTTAGACAATGCTGCTACAACACCTTTAGATAAAGAGGTATTAGATGCAATGTTACCGTATATGACCGAGCATTTTGGGAATCCATCATCAATTCACTCATTCGGACGTAAAACACGTGCAGCTATTGAAGGTGCTCGTAAGGCGGTTGCTAAATTTTTAAACGTTTCACCTGCCGAAATATTTTTCACCTCTGGTGGTACCGAAGCCGATAATCAAGCTATTCGTTGTAGCATCCATGATTTAGGTATAAAACACGCCATTACAACTAAAATTGAGCACCATGCTGTATTGCATACACTGGAAGCATTGGAGCATGAAGGCATTATAAAATTGAGTTTTGTTAACTTGACGCCAGCAGGACATGTTGACTTAAAACACCTTGATCAATTGCTAAGTGAAAATGAACGCACATTTGTTTCCTTGATGCATGCAAATAATGAAATTGGAAATTTATTGCCATTGGAAGAAGTAGGTGCTATCTGTGAAAAATACAACGCTGTTTTTCATTCGGACACCGTTCAAACAATGGGGCATTACACCATGGATTTGCAAAGGCCAATGTTCATTTGTTACTTGTGCAGCACATAAATTTCATGGTCCAAAAGGTGTTGGTTTTTTATACATTAGCAATAAAGTATCGATTAGTCCATTTATTTATGGTGGTTCACAAGAGCGTAACATGCGTGGTGGTACCGAAAATTTATATGGTATTGTTGGTTTAGGAAAAGCATTAGAGATTGCTAATCGTGATATGGTGGAACACCAAAATCACATTGTAGGAGTAAAAAACTACATGATTGAGCAATTGAAAGCAGCAATACCTGAAGTTGAGTTCAATGGTGCCTGCCAGGACAATTGTTTGTACACCGTTTTAAATGTTCGTTTTCCACATACCGAAAATGCTGAAATGTTGTTGTTTAATTTAGACATAGCAGGCATTGCTGCATCGGGTGGAAGCGCTTGTACAAGTGGAAGTAACCAAGGTTCACATGTTTTACGTGGCATAGGTGCCGATGTAACTCGTCCATCTGTTCGTTTTTCATTCTCGAAATACAATACCAAAGAAGAAGTTGATTATACTGTTTCTAAGCTAAAAGAACTATTTGGCGTTAAAGAAATGGTGAAATCTTAATTTCCATTTCTTTCATCCAATTCTGCTTTCAATTTTCATTTTAAATTCATTGAAAATTTGAAGCAGAATTTCTATTTCTATCACCTTAATTTTGCTAAATTTGCAACCCTGATAACAATCGGGAATTAAAATAATTTATACCATGTTTGATAATTTAAGTGATAAGCTCGAGCGCGCCTTTAAACTTTTAAAAGGCCAAGGAAAAATTACGGAAATAAACGTTTCGGAAACAATTAAGGAAATTAGAAAAGCCTTGTTGGATGCCGATGTTAACTATAAAGTTGCGAAGCAATTTACGGATACTGTTAAAGAAAAAGCATTAGGACAAAACGTTTTAACAGCTATTTCTCCTGGGCAGTTGATGGTGAAAATTACCCAAGAGGAATTGACCAATTTAATGGGCGGTTCAACCGAAGACATTAAGTTGGGTGGCAATCCAACCATTATTTTAATGAGCGGTTTGCAAGGTTCGGGTAAAACTACTTTTTCTGGAAAATTAGCAAATCATTTAAAAACAAAACGTGGCAAAAAGCCATTGTTGATTGCTTGTGATATTTACCGTCCAGCTGCGATTGACCAATTGCATGTTTTGGGTGAACAGATTGGAGTAGATGTATTTTCGGATCGTGAAAACAAAGATGCTGTATCGATTGCTCAAAAAGGGATTAAGCATGCAAAAGAAAATGGTAACTCGGTTGTAATTATCGATACTGCTGGTCGTTTAGCGGTTGATGAACAAATGATGAATGAGATTGCAGCGGTAAAAGCAGCAGTCAATCCAGATGAAATTTTGTTTGTTGTCGATTCAATGACTGGTCAGGATGCTGTTAATACAGCAAAAGCATTCAACGATCGTTTGGATTTTGATGGTGTTGTATTAACAAAATTAGACGGTGATACACGTGGTGGTGCTGCATTGTCAATCAAATCGATAGTAAATAAGCCAATTAAATTTGTTGGTACTGGTGAAAAAATGGATGCAATTGATGTGTTCCATCCAAACCGTATGGCTGATCGTATTTTGGGAATGGGTGATGTGGTAACACTTGTTGAACGTGCCCAAGAACAATACGATGCTGAAGAAGCAAGAAAACTTCAAAAGAAAATTGCGAAGAATCAATTTAGCTTCAACGACTTTTTAGCACAATTGCAACAAATCAAAAAGATGGGTAACATCAAAGATTTAGTTGGAATGATTCCAGGTGTTGGAAAAGCATTAAAAGGAGTGGACATTGATGATAATGCATTTAAAGGAATTGAAGCAATCATTTATTCCATGACACCTGCTGAACGTGAAACGCCTGAATTGTTGAATGGAAAAAGAAGAGAGCGTATTGCAAAAGGAAGTGGAACAACTATTCAAGAAGTAAACAGATTAATAAAACAGTTTGAAGATACACGCAAAATGATGCGCATGATGGGCGATAAAAAGCAGATGGCTAAAATGATGGGCCAGATGAAGAATATGCCAGGAATGGGAAGAATGTAAAAACAATTATTGAGTTGTAGAATTGGAGAGTTTGGAAAATAGACAGTAAACAGTAAGCAAAAAATCTAACCAATTGAATAATTAAAAAAGTAAAATGGCAGCATTAATTGACGGAAAAAAAGTTTCAATTCAAATTCAGGAGGAAATAGCTCTTGAAGTTGCTGCTATAAAAAATAGTGGAGGAAAAATCCCTCATTTAGCTGCTGTACTTGTTGGTAATGATGGTGCAAGTGAAACCTACGTAGCTGCAAAAGTTAAAGCATGCGAAAGTTGTGGTTTTAAATCAACCTTGGTGCGTTTGGCTGAAGATACAACGGAAGCCGAATTATTAATGATTGTAGAAGGGTTAAACAACGATGCCGATATTGATGGTTATATTGTTCAATTGCCTTTACCAAAACACATTAACGATCAAAAAATAATAGAAGCAATCAATCCTAAAAAAGATGTAGATGGTTTTCATCCGCAAAGTGTTGGGCGTATGGCTTTGAATTTACCAACGTATTTACCTGCAACACCTTTTGGAATTGTTCAATTACTAGAACGTTACAAAATTGAAACGGCTGGTAAACATTGTGTGGTTATTGGACGAAGTCATATTGTTGGTTCACCCATGAGTATATTAATGGCTCGCAATGCATATCCTGGAAATTGCACCGTAACACTTTGTCATAGCAGAACCCCTAATTTAAAAGAACATACCTTAAAAGCAGATATCTTAATTGTTGCATTGGGCAAGCCGGAGTTTGTTACTGCCGATATGGTGAAAGATGGAGTAGTGGTGATAGATGTAGGAATTACACGCATGGCATCCGACAAAACAAAATCAGGTTTTAAATTATTTGGTGATGTGAAATTTGATGAAGTAGCTGCTAAAGCATCCTACATTACACCTGTTCCGGGTGGTGTAGGACCAATGACCATCGCCTCCTTATTGATGAACACATTAAAGTCCTGCAAAAAAGAAATTTATTAAAAACGAAAAAGCCCTTGAAATTTCAAGGGCTTTTAATTTATAAAAACACCATGAAATTATTAGCACAAGTATTTACTGCAATTGTTGCCATTGAACATATTTATATTCTTTGGCTAGAAATGTTTGCATGGGAAAGCAAAGGCAAAAAAGTATTTAAAGGCTCGTTGAAAGAGGAACTATTTAAACCAACTAAAACATTAGCGGCCAATCAAGGTTTGTACAACGGCTTTTTAGCAGCTGGATTAATCTGGTCGTTTTTGATTTCAGATTTACACTGGCAAACAAATGTTGCATTGTTTTTTTTAGGCTGTGTAATTGTTGCGGGTGTTTATGGAGCGTTGACTGCCAGTAAAAAAATCTTTTTTGTGCAAGCCTTGCCTGCAATTGTAGCCTTTGTGCTGGTTATAATTGCTCGTGTTTAATCATTTTTTGAGAATAACTTAAGTTTAATTTTCGGCCGAAGAATCGACCAATTGTTTTATCTTTGCGTTAGAAAATAAAATAACAGCGATGAAAAACCAAAAACTACTATTTACTTTTTTTCTGACAGCTTTAAGTTCAGGATTTATGTTTGCACAAGAAGCAGATACTAAAGTTGATCCTTATAAAGCTGATTCAAAATTTATTCAAGGTAATTACGAAGCTGCATTGGATGATTATTTGAATTTATTAGAGAATGATTCAAAGAATGACAAATACAATTATAACATTGCTATTTGTTATTTGAATACAAATATCAATAAGTCGAAAGCAATTCCTTACTTGGAAATTTTAACACGCAAGCCAAAGTTCGACCCGAATGCAATGTATTTATTAGGTCGCGCTTACCATTATGCATACCGTTTTGATGATGCAATAAAAGCGTACAATACCTTTAAACAAACAGGAAGAGGAAATGCTGAGAACTTAGTAGATGTTGATCGTCAGATTCAATTTTGTATCAATGCAAAAGAGCTGATGAAATTTCCTATTGATGTAAAATTTGAAAATTTAGGTGCAAATGTAAACTCTCCTTATTCTGATTATTTTCCATTTGTTCCAAGTGATGAGTCATTCATTATCTTTAATTCACGTAGACAAGATGAAGGTGCTACTCAGCAAAATGAGGACGGAACATATCCTTCAGCAATTTATATTGCAAAAGTAACAGATGGTAATTTTGTCAAAGCAAAAAACATAGGACCACCAATAACAAAAAAGGATGGTGAGCAAGAAGTTATTGGTTTGTCGGCAACTGGCGAATTCATGTTGTTGTATTATACCAACTTAAAAGGAGTAGGTGACATATACATTACATCGGCTGATAAAAATAGAAGTTTTAAAACAGCAGAGAAGTTAGCTGATAACATTAACTCATCGAAAGCAGAAGAGATTGCAGCGTGTATCAGTAGTGATGGAAGTATGCTTTATTTTGCGAGTACACGTGAAGGCGGACAAGGTGGAACCGATTTATACTTCAGTAAAAAATTACCAAATGGAACTTGGGGACCTGCACAAAATTTAGGAAAAGAAATCAATACACCTTTCGATGAAGATTTTCCGAATGTGTCTGCAGATGGAAAAGTATTGTACTTTAGTTCAAACGGACATACCACAATGGGTGGATACGATATTTTTAAAGCAGAATTGAATGTAGAAACGAACCAGTTTTCTAATCCAAAAAATATGGGTTATCCTTTGAATACACCTGAGGATAATTTTAATTTCCGTGTATCCAGCAACGGACGATTTGGTTACATTTCGGCATTGCGCGATGGAGGTTTGGGTGATTTAGATATTTACCGTGTTACCTTCAATGAAGTAGAGCCACAATATTCGGTGGTGAATGGGAATGTTGCTTCTGCTGATTCAACACAAAAATTAAATTTTACAGATGTATTTATTACGGTAACAGATACAAAGACACAAGAGATTGTAGGAAACTATTTGCCTAATCCAAACAGTGGACGTTATGTAATGGTACTTGCTCCAGGAAATTATGAAATAAATGTGGAAGCAAATGGATTTACGCCTATTACGGAGAAGGTAACAATTCTAGATAAAAGTTCATTCAAGTTTGAAATCAGCAAAGACATAAAACTGAAACCAGAAGGTTATAAGTAAAGAAAAAATTGTAATAAAAAATCCCCTTTCAATTTTTGAAAGGGGATTTTTTTATTAATTATTTAAAATTTGATCTATTTTATTGATCGTTTGTTCTTCGAAAACTGTTGCTTCATCTCTTGAATATCCCATATGCATCTCTTTTATTATACCTTTTTTATCAATTAAAACAAATACTGGAAATCCATCCAACTTTAGTTTTTTAACCAAGGAACTCTTTTTATCTATTAAAACTGGAATTTGAATATTCTTGTTTTTGACAAAATCGTTAATTGTTTCAATACTATCAATTCCATTGTTAACAAAATAGATAGCTACATTTTTATTGTTTTTGAAATGATTATAAACTGCCTCCATTTTGGGATACTGTCGTATACAAACTCCGCATGATTTGTACCAAAAGTCAAATAAAACAACCTTACCTTTTAAGGTTGAATCTGAAACAATAGAATCATAATTGTTAAAACTTTTAAGTCTATATTCTATTTTCTGATTAGTAAATTCGATATTTGTCTTTTTCTCATAAGTAAACCATGGAACAAAAAGGTACATCAATAACACAAATAATAAAGTATAAGTAAAAAAAGATATTAATTTAGGTTTTCTATTTTTTATTTTTTGAAGGTAATACGATAATACAAAAGAAATTATACAAATAGATATTAGTATTGGGAGGTCCCAAGAATAATTAACAATGCTAGCGTATGAAACTAGTAAAATAATATACCAAAATAAAAGAAAAACTTTGTGGCTAAATAAACCTATTTCATTCTTACTTGCAAAATATCCAGAGATTGAATACAATAAAAAAGCCAAAGAAAATGTTATTAGATTTTGCTGTAAAGACCATGTGAAATTAATGGAAAAACCAATAACTCCTCCAAGCAAAAAGTAAAATAGAACTTTTAAAATTTTCATAATTATTATTTGTAGATATTGTTTGATTAATTTTTAGTTCCAGCGACACATGCCTTTACATGAAAAGGTCCATATTGTTCCACAACCATGGGCGCTATCATTACAGATGTCTTTTTTACATGTCATAGACATCATGCACCAATCTGATTGTATGCTGCATTCACAATCATCTTTGCGATCACCACTTCCAGCAATAGGCCCTTTATTGTGTTTGAAATCACTTAAGTTGGCAACAATATTTACTAAATCATCAAAATTAAATTGCCCTTTAGCCTTTTTTATCCATTCTTTATGAAAAACGTCTTTAAAATTGCTTTCTGCTTTGCTTCCTACAACATATATTTCCTGTGAAATATTCCCTTCTAGTTCTTTTAATAATTCAACTTGATAATTTGAAAATTCATTTTCAGATATAACTTGCTTTATTTTATCTTGCCAAATTAATGATTTCTGACTAGCTGTTAATGTATTAAATAATTGTTTTTGAACATCAATTTTAAAAGAAGTTAGTTCAATACGCATTTCATGGATGTTTTTATTTTCGCCATTAAATGTGCTTTTATTTGTATCAATTGTCTTTTCAATAGAATCTACTGAGCTTTTTTTACAAGAAATTAAAGTTATTCCAGTAATAATTATGGCACTAGCCAACGTTAAAATTATTTTTTTCATTTTAGTTACTCTGTTACCAAACAGAAAAGTTTTTAGTTAATACTTGATTTTTATGATTTTTTCAAATTGCTGCAGTCAATTTTTAAAATCGGTGCAAACATATTTGAGTTCACTGACAAATTTTGGCAGTGAAAATAAATTTCAATTTTTTAGCACATAACTTTTTACTTTTCTGCAAAAATTTATTTCAATATTTTGATCATTCAAATTCTGAATCAATCGATATACCGTTCGTTCGGAAACTTTTAATCTTTTGGCTAGCTCTTTAGGAGTACCTGTATTTGAGTGTTTGGCGAGTTTTATTAATGATTCTATTTTTTCTTGATATTCTATGAATTTCATAAATGCTACAAACTAAATTCAAGCAATACTATGAACAATTTTCAATGTAGAAAAATCAAAATATTCCATTTATTTGGTTTCGGAACATAAAAAAAACCTTACGATGTAAGGTTTTTAATTGTTTTGTAATTTAATTTATTCTCCTAAAATTCCATCTCCTGGTTTTGTTTTACTAAAGTCGCCTTGCTTTTTAGTTGGCATTGTATTGTCAACCAATTTTTCGTTGCGATAGACTTCATTACTTACAACACGTTGTAGTGTAATTTCCAATAAGGTTGTACTGTTGGGCACTAAGGCTTTGTCTAATAATTCTTTGCTCGCATTTATTTTGCAAGGCATGTACCTTACAAAACCGGCATTAGGGCGCGGACGAATTTCTAATCCCAGCATAGTGGTACCTGGTTGCGCTGCTCTTATCTCTTCACCTTTTGCATTTTTAACAGCTGCACAACCATTCATTATATCATAATTAAAAAAGTAGGTCACCGTTTCTCTATTCAGTCTGTTTTGCTGACGATCGGCAAAGAAGCCTTCTGGTAAATGATTGGGGTCGCTCTTGGCTCCAGCAGTTAAAACTAAATCAAAATCAGTTATTGCAAAACCTTCTGAATCTTTTATCTTAAAAATAATTTGTGAAAAACGGTCGTGTATGAAATACCTGTTTTTGAAAATGCTTTTTTCTACTTCTAATAATTCCTCTTTTTGAACTTGTGCTGTTTCAGTTGCAAACTTGCTTATGAGTGAAGTATAGTCGCTTGTGCTTTTTACCTTAATACAATCAAAAATGGCTTTTACTGTTTCAGCACTTTTTGTATCGCTCAAGTCTTTTTTAACACTGCGCATCACACCCATATCATCATTCGAATGTGCTTTCCCTTTCACAATTCGATAAGGTGCCTGGCGCTTCTTTGTATTCCTCAATTACCAATTCCGCAGATTTAGACAAATATTGCTTTAAACGTACATAACGCGCATTCATATTGCAAGTTGCTGCACGTACCACACCATCGGATCCTAACTCACCTGTATACGAATTTAAATTGTCATACAGTTTTCGATCGATGCTTTGTCCTGTAATTACAAATGGAAAAATTCCTTTTTCTGAAATTTGTGAGCCATCACTCATGATCCATTTTTTGTTTAATTCCCAAGCAGGACTGCTTCCTAATTCTAACCAATCCAATACTCCTTGTCCTGGTTCAACACCATTGAACCAAGACGCTAGGCGACTTAATTTCCCTTTTCCTAATTGTGCCAATGCTGAACCATAGTTTGCAGGTGCCAACATTATCAAATGGCTCATGGGGCATGTTGACTTTGCATCATTGTAATACATATTCCACCAATTACGCATTACAGGACCGCCCGTAGAGTGTGTAATACACGTAAATCGTTCTTTGTTTGCAATTAGGTTTGGCAGTTGTTCTTTTAATGCTGTTTCAAATGCACGTGATATATCATTCAGTTTTACTTCATCATGAAAACTAATGTAGCGTCCTAAAAAAATCTCTTCTACATTAATATCCAATCCATTATTCTTTCCTTCTTCGCGCAAGCGCAATGGAAGTTCACCATAAGAATCCAAATTAGTTACACTGTATCCGTACGAAAATCAAGGTTAGTTTTTGTGCCATAAATTTTATTCTTTTAATAAATCAGTTGGAATATTAGTTGAATTCATTTCAAAATTCAATCGGGTATATTTAACCCATTGAATCATTTTTCCATTTATTTTTAAGGTGATTGAAGCTTTCTTATTTGCATATATAAAACAATTATCTTTTCTAAAAAAATCCGAACCCAATTTTTCTTTGATGACTGTTGTATCTAATCCAACAAATGATAGTTCCGGAAGGTCTTTGTCATTTAATCGCAATAATATTTCGATTAAGGTTTCATTAGGGTCGAGAAACATATCTTGGTGCTTGCCATTCGGTTTGAAAGTTATTAGGGTAATGGCCTCAGGATATTTTATAAGAAAGCTGGTATCTTTTCCCATATAACCTCCATATGGTGGAAAAAGCATAAAACGCATCATAAAGCCTTTTTCGTTGGGCTTGTAGTAATATGTTTTTTTAGGGGCACCGCCACTGTTGGATTGTCCTTTTTTCTTTTTGAATTTTTGCAAGTCAAAAGGATTGTTGAGTAAATCTTGAATGGGCGAATTCACTTGAAGACCAAAGCATAAAATAGAGATGGTCAGCAGCGATAGAAGATGTTTTTTTTTCAAAAAAGTAAAATTGGTTTTGCATCAAAGCTACAAAACCAATTTTAATCTACCCAAAAATAGTACTGAGTATTTTAGCCAAGCGATATCCTCCTTTTAATAATTGTTTTTCTACAACTTCTTTATTGGCAGTCATGTATTCGGGAGTAATGGTATTGTCTTTTACTTCATAAGCTTTTGACAATAATGCTCTGCTATCATTCATCCAAGCAATTGGATCAATTGTTTTAGGCTTTAATGATTTTGTCAGTTTTAATTTTTTAGCAGTTTCTAAACACGACTCAGTCGTTATTTTATTTGCACGAATAATGTCGGTATCCCAAATGCGGTGTAAATTAAAATCTTTGTCGTTGTACTTCACTTTCACATCATTTCCACCTTTATCGGAGCCATAACCTGCATGCATGGGTTGTGTAATATCACCACATAAATGAAATAGAATTTTGATGTCTTTTGCTACATCTTCAGCTTTCATGGTTTTGTAGTTTTTTAATTCGGCTATTACTACATCCAATTCGGTAATGATATCACCATCGGGTGCTTTTACATAGGTAGCATCTTTTTCGATGTTTACATAATGCCATTGTTTCATGTAATCCAATGATTTATCGGATTTGATATCATCCATCCAAGTAGCAGCCTTTTCAAACGTTGTTTCACCCAAATAACTAGTTACTTTCTTTAATACTTTTGATTTGATGTTTGCCTTTGCAATTTGAGCAACAATTTGATGTCCTTCTGCTCCCCAAGCAAATGTTAGGAGAGGAGTAAGGCTAAATATAGAAAATGTAATGACAATTAAAAGCGTACTTTTTTTCATGTGGGGTAGTTTAGTTTTAAGGCTATAAAAGTACGATTTTAAAGAGGAAAGAGCAAAACTGAATATTAAATAAATGCTAATTCATTTAGCCATTGCAGGTGTTATCACCTGCAAGATTGATTGTTCAAATTCCTTGTTGGTGATAACACCAACAAAGACTTAACTCCGAAATTAAGTTTTTAGGTAAAATCTAATTATTACTCCCAGTTCTGATTTTAGCCATTGCAGGTATTATCACCTGCAAGATTGATTGTTCAAATTCCTTTGTTGGTGATAACGCCAACAAAGACTTAACTCCGAAATTAATTTTTAGGCAAAATCTAATTATTATTCCCAGTTCTGATTTTCGCCATTGCAGGTGTTATCACCTGCAAGATTGATTGTTCAAATTCCTTTGTTGGTGATAACACCAACAGAGGTTTAAATTGCTAATGACAGTTCTTTACTCCCAGTTTTGATTCGACAAAACGATGAGCCATAAAATGGCATCCCATAGCCAAAGAATAAATGTATAAAGTAGAAGCTGAATGATGATGGATTCATTCACGCGTTTAAAGAAATGAACGGTAATTCCTGCAATGATAAAACCGACCGACCAAAACATTCCCACGCCAATGAGTACAGGCCATACCCAGTCGCCATGCCAATCGTTAAAAGCAGGGTAGGAGCTTAATAAAAATGCAACAGGATAATACAGTAGCAAACCCAATAGCCCCATACTTAGCAAACCTAAGCCTGCTACTATAAAAAATCCAAGGATTGAGAATTTAGTGTTTCCTGATAATGATTTCCAATAGTTGATCATTGTTTGAGTTTGGTATATAGTTGTTTGTATACTGGTGTTTCCAGGTTTAATCTTTCTGCTTCTCTAATTACATAAGCAGTAAGCGAATCGGATTCGTTTTGCGATTTACAGCTTTTAAAATCACTGTGCATGGAAGTGGTTGTTTCAAATGGCAAGGCTTTTAATCGTGTGAGTGTCGACTCCGTAATGTTATCAGAAACATTGATTTGTTTTGCATTCGCAACTGTTTTTATTTCTTCTATTAGTTTTACCAAGGTGTGAAGCTTTTCTGGTGAAGCCAATAGTTCGCCAATAGAACAATTAAAATAGGATGTTGCAGTGGCGGTTGCAGATATGAAAATGAATTTTTCCCAAACTATACTTTGAATATTTTTTGTAAATGTTGCTTCTATGCTTGCGTCCTTTAAAAGTTGTTCGAGTGAAAGTAGCCTTTTGTTTTCAGAATCACTGTTGCCAAAATAGAGTGTTTGTATGTTCCCACTATTGGTAATAACACCAGGTTCAGTTAAACGGGCAACAATGTAAACACAACCATCTAAAACCAAATTGTTGGGAAATAATTTTTCAATTCGTTCTTTGCTATCAACACCATTCAACAAAGGAAGTAGTATTGTTTGGTCATTTATGCAAGGTCGTAATTGTTCCAATGTAGCTTCTAAATCATAACTTTTGGTACAAATGAGGATATAATCGGCTATGCCTAATTCCTTGGCGTTGTTGCTTGCAACTGTAGGATGTGCTGTGAATTCTGTATTTTTTGTAATCACCTTTAATCCCTTTTTCTGAATAGCTTTAAAATGTTCTCCACGAGCCAAGAACTTAATTTTTATTGCTGAATGATTTTCATAGTACTTTGCAAGCATGCCACCAAAATAGCCACCAACACCTCCTATGCCTGCAATAATAATACTTGTTTGTTCCATGATTTTAATGTTCCAACAAATATACAAAAGCAGCATTCATTTGTCTATTTTGAATGATTATAATTAGAACTTAGAAAATTTCCATTGCCATACATTCTTTATATTTGTATAAACTACTAAATAAACATTGAAATGAAAAAAGGTATTCTATTAGCACTTGTATTATTAGTTTCACAGTTTGCAAAGGCACAATACCCAACTTTTGTATGGGCAAAAATGGCAACCAGTATTGGAGCTGACGATTTGGCTGATGTGGCACTTGATCAATCCGGATTTGTATATGCCGTAGGTAAAATTTGATGAGGACATCATTATTGGTAACGATACATTTTACATTCCATCATCAGGAAATTCGGATGCACTTTTTGTAAAATACGATAGCAGTGGAAATTATATTTGGGGTTTGCAATTGGGTGGTAACGGACCGCAAGAAGCATCCAATATTGTTATCTCTGATAACAATGATATTTATATATCCGGAAAAGTAATTGGTACTGCATACATGGGAACAACAGCTGCTGGCGTTCCGCAATACCTTACGTCAAGTGGTTTTCAACGTGGTTTTATTTCAAAATTTAATGTAAATGGGCAGTTAATTTGGACGACCTTAATTGATGCAACCTATTTTACAGATGTGCAATCAATGGCCTTGGATCAAAATAACAACATTATGGTTACTGGAACTTTTCAGGCCAATGCTAATTTTGGGAATGGCGTATTTTTAACAGCATCCCATCAACAAGATTTTTACATCGCAAAGTATTCTCAAGCAGGAACTTGTTTATGGGCATTTGCCGAAGGCGGTCACAATGCCGATTGGTCGTATGAAATTGCGGTGGACGCAAATGGGAATTTTGCAATTGCTGGTTCTTTCGATGACACACTTAATTTATCCGGCAATATTTTAGTAGCCAGAGGATGGGGAGATGCCATTGTTGCGTATTATGATTCTGCAGGTGTTTTAAAATGGTTCGATCAAGCTGGTGGCTATAGCACTCAAACGGTTACTGCTGATGCCGCATACAGTTTAGCTTTTGATTCTGCTAATAAATTATGGGTAACCGGCTATTATCAAGATGATATCATTTTTGGTACCGATACATTAACGAGTTTAGGATATTCAGATACCTACATGGTTCAATATTCTCCTACAGGAACCGTTTTGCAAACAAAATCATTTGGGGGTTCGGGATTGCACGACCGACCAACGGATATTAAAATTGATAATTTTGATAACGTTTACATCGCTGCATCCATGTATTATAATTTTACTGT
Organism: Bacteroidota bacterium; assembly: GCA_016707685.1. Lineage (GTDB taxonomy): Bacteria > Bacteroidota > Bacteroidia > 2-12-FULL-35-15 > 2-12-FULL-35-15 > 2-12-FULL-35-15. Next base: position 1,119 of record JADJHE010000016.1, on the reverse strand, counting down.
TGATGATTCTACCTATTACACATTTGGATCAACCGATGCTGTGGTGATGAAATTTAATTCAACAGCACAACTTCAATGGCTAAAAAAGGCAGGTACAAGCTATAGCGATTTTGCTGGAGGACTTGCAGTGAATGCAATTGGTGAAGTGTATGTGGTTGGTTCTATGGGTGATAAAGCACCGGTTATTTTTGATACCGTTACTGTTTCACCAACCGGAACAGAGCAATGGTATGAAGCATACATTGCAAAACTTACCTGGTTGCCTTTTTTACCAACAGCTATTAATGAACTGGTTGCAGCAGACTGGAACATTTATCCTAACCCAACAACTGATCGTATTACTATTCAAGGATTGACAAAAAGTACCCTTTTAAAAATTTACAATTTGAGTGGAGCAGAAGTATATAAGGGTAGTGTAACTTCAAATACGCAGATTGATGTTTCCGGATTTGCAGAAGGATTGTACGTGTTGAGTTTCCCAGAATTGAATAAACAATTCAAGTTGTCTGTAATTAAGTAAGTCGGATTTTTAGTTCGTCTTTGGCTTTATCGGAATCCATACTTCTTCTTCGGAGTCGGGACTATTGTTATTGTATTTTGAACCAATAACTTCAAAGTGCGGACGATGGTCCAATTCAAATTCGGATTGTGGAAGCCATGTCCCAAAAATATATCCAAAGGTTTTAGGAGCATCACTCGCAGTGCCTTTGTGTAAGAATACAGCATACATTCCAGCAGGTAGCAAAAATGATTCCATTTCATTGGGTATGGTCGCTAAATCGTTTACTTCAGCACAAGCCCATTTCTCGAAAAATGTACTGGGACTAAAGTTGCGGAAATAATCAAGTGAATCAACCAGTTGCATGGATATGAAGTTATCATCCATTCGGTTTTGAATTTCATTTCTGCGTGGCATAAAGGAAGCCCAAAGTTGTGGTATTTTATTTTCAATCATATTGGTTCGAACATGCTTACCAATTAATTTTTTATGGGAGATGGATTCGGTACGTAAAAACATTAGTTTATTTTTTTTGTTAAATCAACAAGCATGGTATCTTCCGATGCTTCTTCATTCTTAAATATAACTTGAATTTGATTGTTCTTTATTTTCTTTACAAG
>JADJHE010000015.1 GCA_016707685.1 Bacteroidota bacterium | reverse complement strand
AATACTAGCACCAATACCATTGAAAGAGGCCATGCCTTTTTTAGAAGTATCACTTTGAGCAGCTTGTATATTCGTATTAAAATCAATGTATTGACCATCTTCACTTGTAAACAATTCTGCTTTTTTTGCATAAATAGAAGCGTATTGTTCTCCTTTTAAAAGTGATATGCCAATTCCCCAGCGTGCTGCACTGTCGAGTTTTGATGAAAATAATCCAATTTGTAATTGTTGATAACGAATAAGATTTAAATTAAAGCCATTAAAATCGGCCGTTTTCCCAGCGTATGCTGCATTGCCATAAAATCCTACTTTGTAAAAATCTTTTGAATAAGAAGCATCAAAATGTTGTCGGTCTCTTAGACTTATAAAAACGCTAAAATCCTTTTTATGAAATAAAGAATCCAATTTAAATGCTGCAAATATTCCATAATTGATGTCGGCACCAATTCTATTTTTATTTTTTGTTTTGTCGAGTACCTGATTTTTTAAGTTCGAATCAATATATCCTCCAGAATAAAATTTAGATAAAAATTGAGTGGTAAACGCATTTGCATTTATTCCGTATTCACCAATAATTCCAGTGCTTATACTGGAAGAGTCGGGAAATGTAGTTGAATAGATAGTCGGAATTTGTGCCAATAAAAGTTGACTCAAGCTCGAAATGAATAGTATTAGAAAACTCTTTTTCACTGAAATATCTCTTATTCTATTATTGTAATTGAACGGTATAATTAAAATCTCCTACAAGTTTCACATCTAATTTGTAATCACTGTATATTTTAATGTATTGTGGTTGTGCCGATGTGTTAAATTTTGCCTTAAGGATTACCTTTTTTGCAGTATAAAGCAAATTCATTTTTTGCTCAGAAATAGGAATCGCAATTTTCGTAAGTTTTTTTCCAGTAGCTCTTAAGCTACTATTGATTGGTGCTTCATCAATTGTATTTGCATAGCCAAACAGTGAGTCGGTAATAACATTGTTTTCGTTTAACGTGTAAACTTGAAGTGTTGCATCAAATGGAAAACCGTTGTTAGCAAATAAGGTAATGGTTCCACTGTGTATATTTTGATTATCGTTGTTTGACGAAATGTTAAAGTCCAATGTGTCAGTTAGTGTTAAATTATTGGCAACTAACGATAATGGAATTTCCATGTTTAGTTTTGCTTTTAACAAACGGTCAATGTAAATAAAGTCATTAGAGCCAGAGATATTACCAAGCGGATTAGTGATAATTTGCATTGAATAACCAAATTTATCCGGCAAATTCTCAATCATTGGTTTTATGTTTGAATTGCTTACGGTTAATGGATAATTTGCATAGGTAGGGTAGATGACTCCTCCGCTTTCAGCGGCTCGGTTTATATTTATGGGGCTTCCTATTATTGAGTTCGACAATTGAATTGTGTTCCCTGTTCTTGAATTGATGGAGCTAATTCCATTAATGAATATGCGTGCATCCAAGCCAATTGGATTTTCAAGACTAATGCTAAAATTAACATCTTCTAACTGAATTGTTCCATCGGTAATTCTACTAAACAAACTAAATTCACTTGTTGAAGGGCCAATGTTTACGGTGTTATTACCGAAATAACCTTTTGCATAATAGGGAATAACATCATAGAATTTGTTTTCAATAATTAAGCTATCACTAGGCACAAGTGCTACCGATTGTCCTAAGGGACTAATTGACGCTGTAAGCGATGTGTAAATTGTGTTAATTTTATTGTTGGCAATGCCCGTTAAGTCTAATACATATCCCGATAAGTCAAACGTTTGATTATATACACCTGGTGTGCTTCCAACTGCAGCGGGAACAGATACATTGATACTAAAAGGGATTCCATTTTTTTTAGCACATGGAATACTGTAAACAAAATCCGTGACTTCGTGGATTTTACTTTTTATTTTATAATTAACAAAGCCCGATTTTATGGTGGTGGTTCTTAGCTGAGCATCTTGAATCTGATAGGTTGTTTCTGTTATTGCATTATTAATAACCGTTTGTCCTGGGGTTAATGTAGTTGATAAAGGAATATTATAGCCATTTTTTATAATTGTGTCTGGAATTTGGAACAGTGTATCCATTGAAAGATTGTATATGTCACTATTGTATACAATTTTCATCGAACTATCAGCATTAGCCTGTAAAATGGAGTCGGGTAGGATATTGTTAATATCCAAAGAGGCATTTACCAATGGAGCAAGTAACTGTGTATCCCAAGAAGGGTTTTCTAAATCTTTTCTACAGGAAGAGATTAGGAGACCAATAAGAAAAAATGATAGGATAAGCTTTTTCATTGTGAAGCTTGTTTTACTGATTTTACAAGTGTTAAAGATAAGAAATTTATTCGAAAAATAAAATCCTAGATTTATATACACTATTGCATTTCTTGTAATAACTTTGTACCGCAAATTAATGCAGTTTATGCTTACCAAACGATTTTTTATTTCTTGGCTTCTCTCATCATTATTGATGTTTCTGCTTTCATACGTATGGCATGGAATATTTTTAACCGATTTGTCTCGCTTATCCTATCCTAAAGCTCTATTCTTGTTTTTTGCAGCCATCGTTTATTTGATGATAGGTTTCATTGTTACCAAAGCAATGGATTTTAAAGTATTTGACAAACATTTAAAAAGAAAGCCTGTATTAAGAGGCTTGATTGCTGGTGCTTGTTGTGGTATCGCTTTTTTTATGATAGCAACCGTTGTTGGGGTTTCTTTTAGTACAGGTTCAAAATTAGAGAATATGATTTTGGATATTACTTGGCAATTGATAGAGCAGGGTATGGGTGGTTTGGTTGTTGGAATTGTTCGTTTGCTGATATTCGAACCTAGTATCGATTTACAAGAAGACTAGTAGTTGTATTTTCCACTCCATTTTTGCTTCAAAAATTCTCTCAATTCTTTTTCACGCGGATTGTTTCCTGGCTCATAAAATTTCATTCCACTAATACTCTCAGGAAGGTATTCTTGTTCGCTAAAATTGTTTTGATAGCTATGAGCATATTTATAATCGGCACCATAGCCAATGTCTTTCATTAGTTTGGTTGGCGCATTTCGTAAATGAAGTGGAACTGGCAAGTCGCCTGTTTGAGAAACTGCTTCTTGTGCCTGATTGATTGCCATATAAGCTGCATTGCTCTTTGCTGAGGATGCTAAGTAAATTACAGCTTGTGATAAGATAATTCTTGATTCGGGAAAGCCAATTACGTTAACTGCCTGAAAACAATTATTGGCAATTACCAATGCGGTTGGATTCGCATTGCCTATGTCTTCAGATGCGAGTATCAATAACCTTCTTGCTATAAACAATGGATCTTCTCCGCCTTCAATCATTCGAGCTAACCAATAAACGGCAGCATTGGGATCGCTTCCTCTGATAGATTTGATAAATGCCGAAATAATATCATAATGATTTTCACCTGCTTTATCATAAATAGCAATATTTTGCTGAACAATGTTGGTTACCTTTTCATTCGTAATGTTTATTTCAGTACCACCAATTGCGTTAACAACAAGCTCAAAGACATTCAATAATTTTCTGCCATCGCCTCCCGAAAGCCTCAATAAAGCTTCATTTTCAGTAATTGTGATTTTTTTGTTCTTTAAAACACTATCCGTTTTTATTGCTAAGTCTAGCATCGCCAACAAATCGTCTTTGTCTAAATGCTTTAAAATATAAACCTGGCAACGTGATAAAAGTGCTGATATCACTTCAAAAGAAGGGTTCTCGGTAGTGGCACCAATGAGGGTAACTGTTCCTTTTTCTACGGCACCAAGTAATGAATCTTGTTGTGATTTGCTAAACCGATGAATTTCATCAATAAAAAGAATGGGGTTGTTTTGTCCAAACAATCCATTGTCTTTTGCTTTATCAATCACATCACGAATATCCTTTACGCCAGAATTGATTGCACTTAATGAATAAAATGGTCTTTTGAGTTGATGAGCAATAATGTTAGCAAGTGTTGTTTTGCCAACGCCTGGAGGTCCCCATAAAATAATAGAAGGCAATAGATTTGACTCAATTGCATTTCGCAAAATAGCTCCTTCACCAACAATATGTTTTTGCCCAATGTAATTGTCCAAACTGGTTGGACGCATACGTTCGGCTAAAGGAGCTGCTTGTATCATTTATTGTGTTTACTTGTTGAATTACTCTGCCATTCCATTGTTAATCCAGCATTCAATTTTATCGATAGATGCTTGATCCAATTTTGCAGCAAAATAAGGCATGCCTTTGAATCCTTTTGATGTTTGATTGTGCCTAACAAATGACCAGATTGAGCTGCTTTTTTTACAGATTCCAAACTCAAAAATTGTAGCCCGCTTTATTGTTAGTATTGTGGCAACGAGTACAATTTGCTTCCATAATTGCTTTAATATCGCTTGTATAGCTAACTACTTTGCTTGTGCAATCCAAAGGAACTGCAGGGGTTGTAGAAGCTGTCTCTTTTGATCCTTTACAAGCAACTAATGCTGAAGAAATAACAAGAGCAGAAATGAATAATTTTTTCATAATTTATATTTTTATACTAGTTAAAGGTACGTGTTTTTTTATGTAAATAATCTCTATTTGTCGGAAGGTCGTTTGTGTTTCCATCTTCTGTGGCTCCATAGCCAAAATTCGGGGTGCTCGTATATATCTGTTTCCAACATTCGAGTCGTTTTCTCCGTAATTTCACCATAAGCGGTTTCTTGTGGATTTTCTGTTACATCAAAAAATTCAAAGCTATAATGTCCACGTTTTTCTTTGTTGATGCGTCCATAAACAACAACATGATTATAATCTTTTGCATATTTTTCAGTGCCAAAAAGAACAGCCGTGTCTTGACTTAAAAAGGTTGTCCAATAAGCACTATTAGGGTTTGATGGCGATTGATCAATTGCAAAAATAGTTGCAGTGAGTACATTTGTATTGTCGTCTAAATAGCGTTTTATCTTTTTAGTTGAAATCATTTCCAAACCATATTTGCCTCTTGTTTTTCGCATTTTCTCATCAAAATATACATTGCTCAATGGTTTGTAAATTCCAACTACATGATGCTTGATAAGCTTATCTACAGCAACTGCAAAAATTTCCCAATTATTAAAATGACCACCAGCAATAATAACACTTCTTCCTTGTTCAAAGTATTTGTCAATGGCTTCAGGATTTTTGCAGGTAACTCTTTTAAGTACAGCCTTTTCGGATATGGTGAATGCTTTTAAGCTTTCGAGTATTAAATCACAAAAATGTTTGTAGAATTTTCGGCAGATTTCTTCTTGCTCTTTAGCTGTTTTGTTAGGAAATGAACGTTGGATATTACCAAGAACAACCTTTTTCGATAACCAGCAACGTAATAAAATATGAAAAACAGAAAATTAGAAATTCCATATAAAATAGGAAAAGGAAGTAAGGATATCGGAATGATAATTAAATAGTAAAATAGCGCGTTTAAAATATTCATTAAAATAGTTGTCTTAAAAATTTCAAGTAACAAAGATAAATTATAGTTTTACAAAATCTAATATCATTTGTGTTTTATATAGAGGCATAATTGTTGTTTAGTGGATGAATAATTTTAAAATCTATGGAAATGACTACAACTATTAAAATTAAAACAGCTTTTCTTGCAATAGCTTTAATGTTTACATCAGCTGCATTTGCTCAAAAAAAAGCAAAACCTACAAAGAATCTATTCTTAGAAGGTAAAAAGTACAACGCTAATTTTTATGAAATAAAAGCAGCTGGAAGAGGGAAAGCCGTTCCAACAATGATGTTTATAAAATCAGGTAAAGTGGAAGCTGATTTGATGTACGAGAAAATATCTGCACCTCCAATGGTTTACACGGTAACTCTAGATTCTACTTATACCGAAGATGAAACCGAAATGCACATGGTAACATTTGAAGCAACCTATTCTGAAGAAGGAAATGATTTTAAATGGGAAGCAACAGCGATTAACTATGATATTGAAGGGGTTGTAACACTTACTAAAAAAGGTGTTGAGAAAAAAAGATTTGAATTTACGGGTACCGAAAAAGTAAAAAAATAAAAAATTAACATTCTAAAAAATGGCTAGCCGTTAGCCTTTTTTAGTATGCATTTATTGCTCACAGTATATGAATGTTTGGAATCAAGCTCCACTTATTCGTTTACTACTCCCATTTTTAGCTGGAATTCTTTCAGCTGTTTATTTGCCTATTCATAATTCTGGGTTATTATTAGTATTGCTAGCATTAGTTGTAATTATTGCTTCTATTGTACTAATTCATAAGTTCACTATTTCTTATAAAAAGTCGTGGTGGTTTGGTTTGCTCCTTTATTTAACCTTGTTTGGTTTGGGTTATCAATTAACTCTTTTTAAAACTGAACGCTTCAATTCTCATCATTTTTCAAATCATATTGATGATTCGCCAATTGTAAGAGCTCGATTAATTGAACCATTTGTTGAAAAAGAAGTCTTTAAAGGTTGTTGTTGAAGTGTGTGCCGTTAAAAAAGAGAATGGATGGAAAAAAGTGATGGGACATTGCATGTTGTATATTCAAAAAGATGAACAAGCATTGTCATTAAAATATGGTGACGAACTTTTTTTTAAAGCAAAGTTCAAAGAAATACCCTCGGTTCAAAATCCTGGAGAGTTTAACTACAAGCGTTTTTTAGCGTTCCATAATGTCTATCAGCAAGTTTATTTAAAATCTTCTCATTGGCAATTTACAGGGAGTAATTCTGGAAGCTGGATGTATGCTACTGCTATAAATTTAAGAGATAAATTATTGACGGTACTTACCGAAAACAAGGTAAAGGGTGATGAGTATTCGGTAGGGGCTGCGTTGTTATTAGGGTATGAGGACAAATTGGATGGAGACATTATTTCTGCTTATTCGAGCACAGGTGCTTTGCACGTGCTTTCTGTTTCCGGTTTGCATGTTGCCATTATTTATGTAGTGTTTAATTGGTGTTTGTTTTTTTTAGATAAAATAAAGCACGGTCCCATTATAAAAGCAATTGTCTTGATTCTGATGCTCTGGTTTTATTCCGCCATCACTGGATTATCACCATCTGTTCTTCGAGCATCTACAATGTTTAGTTTCATAATTGTTGCACAATCGTTTAAACGATACACCAATATTTACAATACATTAGCAGCTTCAGCATTTTTGCTACTTATCATTGACCCTTATATTATTATGCAGGTGGGTTTTCAATTGTCCTATTTAGCAGTAATAGGTATTGTTTATTTGCAACCCAAAATATACGAATGGTTTAGTTTTGATAATTGGTTGCTCAATCAAATATGGACTATTACGGCTGTTTCCATTGCTGCTCAGGTTGCTACTTTCCCTTTGGGATTACTCTATTTCCATCAGTTTCCCAATTACTTTTTATTGTCCAATTTGCTCGTTATTCCAATTTCTACCATTATTATTTATTTGGGCATTGCAGTGTTTGCATTTGCAAAAGTATCTGTTGTAGTAAGTTATCTGGCATTAGGTTTTAGTTGGAGTGTTTGGTTGTTGAATGCTTCCGTAAAATGGATTGAGCAACTTCCTTTTTCATTATTACAAGGCATTTCTATCAGTATTATTGAAACATGGTTGCTGTATGGATTAATCATTTTGTTTGTGTTTTATTTAACAAACAGGAAGTATACACATTTGATGTATGCTTTTATTGCATTAATATTAGTACTTGTTTCTCAAGTGCATGAGCAGTACCATCAATTTCATCAGAAAAAAATAGTTGTTTACAATATTCCTAAAACGAGTGCAATCGACTTTGTATCTGCAAAAAGTAATGTATTGTTAACGGATATTACTTTTTCTAAAAATGAAAGTCGCTTGTTATTTCACGTAAAGCACAATTGGTGGGATTTAGGTGTAAATAAAAACCAAATTATTTCAACAAATTTTAATAATGATGTTTTAAAAATTGAGAAGAATTGGATTCAATTTTATGATAAAAAAATGCTTGTGCTTACGGACAACAGCATGATAAGTGAAGTAGCTGGTAAGCCTATCAATATTGATTATCTATTGATCAGTAATAATCCTAAACTAAAGCTTAAACAAGTATTAAAAATGTTTAATTGCAAGCAATTGATTTTTGATTCATCCAATTCTGAAACTAAAATAAAAGTCTGGAAAAAGGAATGTTTGGCACTAAATCAACCATTTTATGCTGTTTCGGAATCAGGAGCTTTCGAACTTGAATTATAAATCATTAGCTTTGTAGCATGAAATTCAATATTGGAGATAAGGTTCGATTTTTAAATGAAAAAGGCGATGGTATTGTTACTAAAATCGTTAATAAAACAACTGTTGGCGTTACTATTGAAGATGGCTTCGAACTTCCATTTACAATTTCTGAATTGGTTGCCATTTATGATCAATCACAAGCTCCTATTGCAATTAAAAAAGAAGAACCTGTTTTTGTTCAAGCACCTATTGTTTCAAAATCGGCTGAACGTAAAAAAGTACAAGAAGGTATTTACATTGGTCTTTCACCCGAAAACACACGTGATATTAGCTATTCCGATTTCAATTTATGGTTCATCAATCATTCCGATTATGAAGTATTGTATTGTGTCTCTTCGTTGTTATCAAGTGGATACCGATTAATTGAGAAGGGCGAAGCAAAAGCATTTGAATCCAAATTAATTGAAACCATATCGAAGAAAAAATTGGATGATTATTCCACACTTAAAGTAGATGTTTTGTTTTATAATCAATCCGACTTTGAACACCAAACACCAGTTTCGGAGGTTATTAAAATAAAGCAACCAAAACTTTACAAAGAAAATGTTTTTGTAGAAAATACATTTATCCCGGAAAAAGCTTTAATAATGCCAATTTCAAGATTGGGTGAAGAATTATATTTTGATAATCCTGAAGCAAAATCAATTGATTTGTCAAAATTGTTTATTCAAAAACAACAACACATTCAATCAAAAAAGGTATCAAAACCACATACGAAGAACAGCTCCAATCAAGAGATGGAGATTGATTTACACATAGAGGAATTGATGGACGATTATAGTGGAATGAGCAATGCGCAAATTATTCAAATTCAGTTACGTCATTTTCAGCAAGCATTGGATACCGCTATTAATGAGCATTGTAGGAAGTTAATAGTAATACATGGAGTAGGTAATGGACGATTAAAACAAGAAGTTCGTTCTTTGTTAACGAGTTCCAATATGCGCTTTTACGATGGAAGCTATAGTAAATATGGGTTTGGAGCCACAGAGGTTGTTATTCATTAAACAACAACATTCCGTTTTTATACCATCAGTTCTGTGTTCAACGGAATAAACAGTACTACCAATCAAATATTAATTACCTTTGTGCAGCAGGCCGTTCTATCGCTGCTTTTCCTTTATTGGAAGAGGAGAGGAAAGTCCGGGCAACACAGAGCATCCCACTTCCTAACAGGAAGGCCTTATTGCTTGCAATAGGGACAGAAAGTGCCGCAGAGAACTATACCGCCTTTTCGCTTGCGAAAAGGTAAGGGTGAAAACGTGAGGTAAGAGCTCACGGCTAACATTGGCAACAGTGGTAGCGGGTAAACCTTGGGAGTTGAAAGACCAAATAAACCGAAGCGTGAGGGCTGCTCGCTCAATTTCGGAGGGTAGGTTGCTTGATCCTTCTGGTGACGGAAGGGCTAGATAAATGATAGGACACGACAGAACCCGGCTTATAGGCCTGCTTTTTTTTGAATGAAACGTATTGCATTTATATCACTTCTTCTATTTCTTTTTATAGGCTTGTCGTCCATAGCACAATCTAAAAAGAATACAGCCAATCAAAACATTCAACTCTTAAAGAATGGTGCATTATTGGTTCGTTTAAAAACATCTGAAAATTTAATCAATGCGTATCTTAAAAAAGGTAAAATAGCCGAAGCTGAAAAGATAAAAGAAGAGCAATTGAAAAAGAACAAAGAAATTGTTGCTGCTTTCAAATCGCAATTTACGTTTTGTAAAGTCTACTTTTTTTATTCTAATAATTCATCAAAAGTAAAAGAAGGAAATACAGCAGGTTGTTTATACAATTCGGAATTTGAAATTGATTCTACTTTTACCAGTGCCGATTTTTTAATTGGAGAATTTGATGAAAGTGCAACAACAAACATTGATGCATTCATTCTAAAAGATAAAAATTACGTTCAATTAAAGCCACCATTTCCTTTTATGATAAAAGTGACCAAAACATTGGTATTAGAGCGTTCTAAGGAAGAAGTGGTAAGAGAATTAAATGCAAAATTGAATGATTTTTGGTTGCATCAATAAGGCTATTTTAATAAAAATGAGTGATTTATAAAATAATTGATTATCTTTGCAGCGGTTTTAGTCAAAATGGGATTTTGCTGAGACGAATTACCAACTGGAAATACATTGCCGAAAATAGCTCAATTACAATGATGGCGAGCTCCTTATAAATCAGTTGTCCGATTCAACTCACACATACTTCCTAGTAAGTTGACAACTGTAATATTAACTTAATTCATACTTAATGAACAAATTTGAAGCGTTAGGCTTTAACAATGCTATTGTTAAAGCAGTAACAGAATTGGGCTTTGAAAGTCCAACTCCAATCCAGGAAAAAGTAATTCCTGTATTATTAGAAGGTAATACCGACCTTGTAGCATTAGCACAAACAGGTACTGGTAAAACAGCAGCATTTGGTTTACCGTTAACACACTTAGTGGATTTCACATCTCGTGAAACACAAGCTGTAATCATCTGTCCAACGCGTGAGTTGTGTATGCAAATTACACGCGATTTACAGAGCTACACGAAATTTATTGATGGTGCAAACATCGTTGCTATTTATGGTGGAGCAAGTATCGATAATCAATCACGCGATATTAAAAGAGGAGCACAAATTGTTGTTGCAACTCCAGGTCGTTTGAATGATATGATTGATCGTAGAAGAGTAAACTTAACCAATGTACGTTATGCGGTATTGGATGAGGCGGATGAAATGTTAAACATGGGATTCAAAGAAGATTTGGATACTATTTTATCACAAACTCCTGAAGAGAAAAATACATGGTTATTCTCTGCAACAATGCCAGATGAAGTATTACGTATTTCTAAAAACTACATGGAAAACCCAGTTGAAATCACTGCTGGTGTTAAAAATCAAGGAAACGATAACATTGAACACATTTATTATGTTGTTCAAGCTCGTGATAAATATGCAGCGTTAAAACGTATTGCAGATTCAAACCCTGATATTTTTGCAATCGTATTCTGTCGTACACGTATCGAAACACAAGAAATTGCTGAATCGTTAATTAAAGATGGTTATGGTGCTGATTCATTGCATGGTGATTTATCACAGGCACAACGTGATCAGGTAATGAAACGTTACCGTTCTCGCTCACTTCAAATGCTTGTTGCAACAGATGTTGCTGCTCGTGGAATTGATGTGAATGATGTAACACACGTTATCAATTATAACTTACCTGATGAAATAGAAAATTATACACATCGTTCTGGTCGTACGGCTCGTGCGGGTAAAAAAGGTGTTTCTATTTGTATCATCAACATGAAAGAGGTTGGAAAAATAAGAGTGATTGAACGAATTATCAAAAAGAAATTTATTCAAGGTACTATTCCAACTGGTTTTGAAGCATGCGAAAAACAATTGTTTAGTCTTGTTTCTAAAATACACAATGTAGAAGTAAACGAAGCAGCTATTGAAGCATACATGCCTAAAATATACGATGAGTTGAAAGACTTAAGTAAAGAAGACATTATCAAACGTTTTGTTTCAACTGAATTTAATCGTTTCTTGGATTATTATAAAAATGCTCCAGACTTAAATGCTGGTGCAGCAAGAGGTGAACGTTCTTCAACTCCAGGTATTACTAAGTTGTTTATCAATGTAGGTGAATTGGATCAATTGGATAGAAATTCATTGAAAGACTTTATCGTTGAAGTTTCGGGTGTTGATGCTAGTTCAGTAACAAATGTAGAAGTGAAAAGCAGCTTCTCATTCATTGAAGTAAAAGCAGAAGTAGCAGAAATTATTACTGGTACTTTCAAAAATCAACGTTACAACAACAGAGCTGTTCGTATCGAATCTCGTGGAAGTAAAGAAGGTGGAGAAGGAAGAACACGCGATAGAGGTAGAGGCGGTTATGGTGGTGGCGAAAGACGTTCATCAGGTGGTGGAAGTCGTGGCGGATACGGTGGCGATCGTAGAAGTAGTGGTGGTGGATACGGTGAAAAGAAAAGCTACGGAAATAGCGATAGAAGCGAAAGAAGTGATAGAGGAGATCGTGGTGGTTATGGCGATAGAAAAAAATCATATTCAGGTGAGAAATCATTCTCAGGTGAAAAATCATTTTCTAAAAGCAGTAGCTCAACAGGTGGTGGCGATAGAAAGTCAAACTTTAGCAGAGAAAAACGTCCTCGTAAACAATTATAATTATAGGATAAATCAAAAAAAAGGTGAAGCAAATGCTTCACCTTTTTTTTATACCAATGCATTAATTATTTTTTAGCAATAGGAGGCATTTTTGTTGGATCCATTAATGTGTTCATAGCCATCATTTCTTTCATGGTGCGTTGCATTCCATCGCTAGAACCATCTAAGAAAATAACATTGCCTTTGCCATATTCTGCAAAGTTTTTGATTGCTTCTGTCCACATACTGAATAGAATAACAGAAGTATCAAGGTTTGCTTGTTGCATTTCTTTAGCAGCTTGACTCATCCCTTTTGCTACCTCTTCACGGAACAAAGCAACACCTTGTCCACGCAACTGTGCAGCCAAACGTTCTGCTTCAGCAGCAATTTTAATTGCATTTCCTTCCGCTTCAGCAGCTTTTGTTTTTGTAATCAATAAAGCTTGACCTTCATTTTCAGCAGCCGCTTTTAAGTTGCTGGAAGCAACTACTTGTGCCATCGAACGAATGATTGCTTCATCAAATGTGATGTCGTTTAATTGTAAATCCAACAAATGATAACCCCATGTTTCAAGCACTTGGTCAATTTGTTCTTTTACATATTCAACAATTTCTCTTCTAGAAGAAAGTACTTCTGCTTGCTTTTTGTTCGCAACATAACCACGGATAGAACCTTCAATGGTTCTAATCAATGCTTGCATTAAATTTTTGTCATCAATAAACTTGAAGGCAACATTTTTAATGGTTTCTTCTTTTTGATCAATTACAGCGTACAAAAGCATTGCTTTGAAATACACATTTGCTTGATCAATTGTAATTGCCTGAAATTCAAGCTCAACAGAACGGTTTTGAATCGAGATTCTGCGGTAAACACGTTCAATAAATGGAATTTTGAAATTTAATCCTGGTTCCATAATTCTGCGGTATTTTCCGAAAACAGTAATTACTGCAATGGTTCCTTGCTGAACGGTAACAACCGATAGAAGTACAAATAACACGCAAAAAATAATTAAAACAATTGTAAAAATTGGAGGCATAGTCATAGGGTTTAATTTGTTTCGACAAAGGTATTATTATTTAATGCATACAATTGATGAAGAATCGGATGATTTTTAAAAGAAAAAAAACGAATTCCGTATTTGGTTTTAACATTTTTTTCTATATTTGCACCGCTTTTAAAGCAAGACGGTTTTGTACCTGCCTGCCGGCAGGCAGGGCTCAACTTTAAGAAGCACTTTTGTTTAATAAATTTGTCTGTATGTATTTTGTTTACATCCTACGAAGTTTGAAAGATGGTAGATTCTATAAAGGAATGACATCTGACATTGAAAGAAGGATTTATGAGCACAATTCAGGACAAACAAAGAGTACGAAAGCTTATCTTCCTTGGGAGTTAGTTTATTCAGAAAGTCATGAAACAAGGGAAGAAGCAAGAAAAAGAGAATTGTACTTTAAATCTGGTATAGGAAGAGAAGTAATTAATAAACGGTTTTGTAGCTCAACTGGATAGAGCGTCTCACTACGGATGAGAAGGTTTGGGGTTCGACTCCCTACAAGACCACAAAAAGTAAAGCCCTTGATTTTCAAGGGCTTTTTTATTTTGTTTTATGTTTTACTCCCCAAAACAATCCCTTCCTTAAGTTGTTTCTTTTATAATATCTATTTCATAAATTTGAGAAAGTAATTTTAGTATTACCTAATTAATTTAATCATGAGTGAAGAGCTACCAAGAAGAAATTTTCTGAATCGTTCATTGTTGGTTTTAGCAACTGCCGTTGCTTATCCAATAAATTCTTTTTCTGATTCTTTAAAAAATGCATATAAATCAACAGAACCTGCTATGAATCCTATTTTGAAAATTAAACCTTTGGGTTTCCAGTGGGAAACTGCCGATCCATTTTTGTTTTGTGTGCATCACGAAGATGCTTTTCCAAAAGGAAATGAGCAAATGGGACCCGATCCATCGTATTTTAATGGTCGCCATTTAGGTGATGATTTTATCATAAAAGATGGATTTAGAATGTACCATGGTAAAAAAGTACCAGGCTTTCCAGGGCATCCGCATCGTGGATTTGAAACAATAACGGTGGTTCGTAAAGGAATTGTAGATCATGCCGATTCATTAGAGCTGCAGGCAGGTATGGAAATGGCGATGTGCAGTGGATGACTGCTGGTAAAGGTGTTCAGCATTCGGAAATGTTTCCTCTTATTCATACAGATAAAGAAAATACCATGGAGCTTTTTCAAATTTGGTTAAACCTTCCTAAAAAAAATAAAATGGTAGAGCCTCATTTCAAAATGCTTTGGAAAGAGTCAATTCCTAATTATGCATCAACAGACTCGAATCAGAAAAAAATAGTTGTTGAGGTAATTGCAGGAAAGCTAGCCGATTCAGTTGCTCCAGCTCCACCACCAGATTCATGGGCAGCTAATCCTGAAAACGAAGGTTGCGGTATGGAATATAAAAATGGAAGCAGGTGCAAGTTTTAAATTACCTAAAGCTTCAATTGGAATTAATAGAACCATTTATTTGTATGAAGGGAATCAGATGACCATTGCAGGCACAACAATTCCAAAATACAATGCAGTTGAACTAAAAGCAGATGTTGATGTAGAGATAATTGCTGGAGTGGAGGCTACTAGTATCCTTTTGTTACAAGGTAGACCTATCAATGAACCTGTAATTCAATACGGTCCTTTTGTAATGAATACAAAAGAAGAAATCAATCAAGCGTTCGAAGATTACCATGCAACTCAATTTGGTGGTTGGCCTTGGCCTAAATATGATCAAGTACATGAACGTGAAAAAACACGATTTGCAAAACATGCAGATGGTACATTGGAAGTCAAAAACTCTTAGTAGGTTACTATAATAAATGCTTCCTATATATTGGTAATACGGTTTTATGTCGAGTAATTTTTAATTAAATTTGTTTTGAATAAATTTCATCGCTTTTAATTGAAGAATTTTTAATCTGTTATATTAGGTGTTAAAAATTTGCATTTTCAAAAGTCAGCTTAGCACAGAATTAATCAAAATCATAATTTTTTTAATAGAGAATCGATAAAGTGACAAATAAAATGGATTATTGGAATATTTGTGAGGACTGCAAGGGACGAGGTAAAGTAAGAGACGAATTTCAAGAAAATTTTAGACTTCAGTATCAGATAGCATTCGATCAATTTAAAAAACAGAGAGCAAGGAGTACCTCCAATCCAACCCAGAGCGAGTCTGTATGTATGTTTAAAGTGTAAAGGATCGGGGCTTGTTCATTCCAAAAATCAAACGGTCGTAGATAGTGAAAATTACCCTCATATTTCAATTATTGGGGCTGGTATAGGTGGTGTGGCGTTGGCTGTTGCATGTTTACACCGAGGAATACCCTTTACCCTTTATGAACGAGATAGCAGTTTTGATGTTCGTGCACAAGGTTATGGACTCACGTTGCAACAAGCAAGTAAAGCGATTGAAGGATTTGGTGTTTTTTTGCTAGAGAAAGGAGTTGTTTCTACGCGACATGTAGTCCATACTACAGAAGGAAAAATTGTGGGTGAGTGGGGTACAAGAAAATGGATGCACTCAGTTGCGAAAACATCTCAGAAGCGAAGAAATGTGCACATAGCGCGACAGTCACTACGATCTTCATTGCTCGATCAATTAGGTGGGCATGATAGAGTGCAGTGGGGACACCAGTTAATGGATTATGTAGTAAAAGATGGTGAAGGCATTGAACTAAATTTTCAGGTAAATGGGGAGATAAACACCGTTAAAACTGATCTTCTGGTGGGAGCGGATGGAATTAGAAGTACGGTTCGAAAATTATTAATAGGAGAAGATAAAACCCCTTTGCATTACCTCGGTTGTATTGTTATTCTTGGTATTTGTCCTTTAAAAAATCTTAAGGGTTTTGAGCATCCTTTGTTAGATTCAGAAACTGTTTTCCAAACAGCAAATGGCAATGAGCGAATTTATATAATGCCATATGATACCGACTCTGTAATGTGGCAGTTGAGTTTCCCTATGTTAGAAAATGAGGCGAAAGAATTGAGTGCACTTGGGTCACAAGCACTGAAGGAGGAAGCTTCTCGTAGAACTCTTTGGCATGATCCTATTCCACAGATTTTAAATTCAACATCAGAAGTGCAAGTCTCAGGTTATCCCGTATATGATAGAGCTTTGCTAGAACCAGAATTGTTGGCGAAAGTGACTTCTGTAACACTTATTGGGGACGCTGCTCATCCTATGAGTCCATTTAAGGGGCAAGGTGCAAATCAAGCATTGCTGGATGCTTTGTCATTGGCAAGATCAATTTATAAAGGATGTGCATTATCAAAATGGAGAACAGTTGGATTGAGAAAAAGTATTTTAACCGAATTTGAAACTGAAATGATAAAACGTTCTGAAATAAAAGTAAAAGACTCAGCCGATGCCGCATTGTTTTTGCATTCGGAAGTGGCTCTAAATGAAGCTAATGAGCCAAGAAGGCGATGTGGGAAAATATAAAATGCATTTTGTGAATTGAAGTTCAATAGTATTATTTGTAAGTTAGAATTGAACAAAAATTTTAGTTCTATTAGAATTAAAATTTTAGTATTAGAAAAAGTAATTTCTCTTTTGAGTATATCGGTTGAAATAATGTGCATCCTTATTTTCCGAGCATTTTAAACGCTTTCCAAACAATAGTGAGGTCATTCTCAACTTTGTAATCTTTTGAATACACCAAGTGAAGTCGATTGCGTGTATCTTCTGTTATTACCGTATTCTTTAATGCATCGGCAGGTGATAATACAGATGGTTTTAATTTAGGCAAGTGTTCGTGCTTGTCGCCGCCTTAACCTACCCAGGATTTTAGTCCAAGCAAAACTGCAAACATGTTTTTTAGAAAACCAATTTTATTCTGTTGAAACAAAACGATAATAGGAGATAAAATAATAAGCAAACAACTTGATGAAAAATCGAATAAACGTTTGTTTCGTTTGTTTTTAGGTTTACTAATCGAATTAACATCTATGATGTATAAATCTCTGCTGTATCAATCGAATTACTTCCAATGATGGAAAGACTTTCTGAGGTGCAATTTTAAAATCAACATCAGCAGATACAAGTGTATGCATGTAATCAATGATTCCTTGGGATGAAATATCGCGAGAACACAAAAAATAACTTCATTGATTTTGTAAATTTCAATAACTTCTTCTATTTGTTCAATTGTTCCTACATAATTAGCGTGATTTGTCCCATTTTTATCGGCACTAATAAAGCCAATAAAACTACTGTTGATGCTGGTTTGTTTTAACAGGTTGTTTACTCGTTCATATTCACCTGAGGTTCCGATAATGGCTATTCGTTTACTTTTATCCGGATTAAGATTGTATGCTTTAATGCCAATAATATGCAGTGTTAAACGTGATATTAAATAGGCAATAGCAATCCATCCCATTCCTAATAAAATCAATGCTCGAGAAAAACGATAAGCCTCTGGTAGTAAAGCATATCCAATAAAAATAATTCCTGTTCCTACCAATACACCCTCTTAGTATTCGAATAACGAACTGGTTTGTCGTAACCACTAACTGAGGTAAACGGTAAACATCCAAATAAAAATATAAGAAGGAAAAGCAATCGCTATAAGAGGCAGAATAGGAACTCCATCAATAAATTTGTAGTTTTCGTAATAGCCCTTTTTATTAAAAATAGTCCGGCTAAATGATTCCAAAATCAAAACTCGGCAATGCTATCGATTTTAAAAAGCGTGCTGTAATTGTTGCAACAGCCTTCAACAAATCGCTAGATTAATTGCAGAAGGAGAATAGTTTCGCATTGTTTTGAGAAAAATGTTTTTCAGCAAAAATGACCATTGCCCTGTAAAAAACAAATACATAATTAACACTGCTTTTTTTTGTGCTTTCACCTTTGTAGTGAATGATGCGTGTTTCTGGGAAATAATAATTTTTATAGCCACCCAAAATAATTCGATAGGATAAATCAATGTCCTCTCCATACATAAAAAAGGTTTCGTCCAGCAAACCTACTTTGTCGAGAACCGATTTTCGCATGAGCATAAAAGCGCCTGATAAAACATCTACTTCATTCGTTTGATCTTTTGTCTAAATAGCCTAAAATGGTATTTCCAAATGTTTTTGATTTTGGAAATAATTTCGAAAGTCCGAATATTTTATAAAATGCAAACTGATGGAGTAGGTAAGCCCTTTTCGATTTAGGTAAAAAGTTCCCTTTGCCATCCAACATTTTCACTCCCAATCCGCCTGCATTTGAATGAGTATCCATAAAGGCAATTACTTTTTCAAACGTATCTTCTTCAACTACAGTATCTGGATTCAATAACAATACATATTCGCCCTTGGATACTTTTATAGCTTGGTTATTCGCATATGAAAAACCTGTATTTTTTTTATTTTCAATTAATAATACTTCAGGGAAACTTTTTCTTTAACTAGGTCTCCACTTATCCATCAACAGAGTTGTTGTCGACAATAAAGATTTCGAGCGAAACATTTTTAGATGCTTTACGAACAGAATGTAAGCATTGCTCTAAAAAATGTTGAACATTGTAATTAACTATGATTACACTTAACTTCATTTCATCTGTAAAGTGTTCTCGTAAGGAGTACGGTTAATACCGATGATCTACCTGAAGGTTATTTCATCGGCATATTCGAGTTCATCACCAATAGCAATTCCACGAGCGATTGTACCATTGAAATGCTATAATCTTTTAAGCGTTTGTATACTAAAATTGGTAGTCGCTTCCATTGTTGTGCTTAATGCCATTATAACCTCTTTGATTTCAATTGGTAGCAGCTTGGTTACCAATGATTCAATAGTTAAATCACTCTTCTGTCCACCCATCCATTGGGTGAAATAATCCCACCTAAAACGTGATATACGCCTCCATATTGTTGTGTGTTTTCAATAGCTATCGCCATCACGGATATCTTCTACAATACATACAGTACTCTGGTCGCGATGAGGATTTGAACAAACATCGCATAACGGTTTGTCGGATACATTGTGGCATTTTTCGCAATAACGTAAATCGTTGCGTAATTTAATAAATGCATTTCCAAACTGATTAACATCGGCCGTATTTTGTTTCATCAAATGCAAAACAAAACGTAGCGCAGTTCGCTTCGTTGCCTACACCCAGGCAAATTTACTTCGAACTCATTTACGGCTTTTCAATTTGGAGGAAAAATTCATAGGCTTAAAATTACACTTTTTTTAACTGTCAATATCGGTAATATGCATAACATATGTATTTTTGCCACAGTTGTTAGTTAATTGCACTAAATGAAACTTCACAAATCACTCGTTCAAGAAGAAGTCATATACACTTCAACAAATATTTGTTGAAGGTGTTTATGCCGATAAAGCAGTGGAGCATGTGCTAAAACAGAATCCCAAATGGGGCTCACGTGATAGGCGTTTTATTGCAGAAACGACCTATGGCATTGTACGTTGGTGGCGATTATTGAATGAAATTTTGGGCGAAACAACTACAAATCGTTTTTATAAATTAATTGGGATTTATCAGTTATTAAATGGACACGATTTACCTGATTGGGAAGAGTTTGATGGCTTGGAGAAAGTGGCGATTTTAGAAGTAGCACTAATTTCAGTAAAGCAAGTAAGAAATACAGAGAAGCTTATCCTGATTGGTTGGATGAGTTGGATGGTAAAAGAGTTAGGGGAGGAGGTTTGCGAGAAGGAGTCTTGTGCCTTGGAATATAGAAGCAGCTGTTGTATTGAGAGTAAATACATTAAAAACAAAAAGCTAAAGTTCAGCGTTTATTGCAAGAGTAAGAAATTGAGACTGAAATGATTTCTGATTATGAGGATGCATTACAGTTAAGATTGGTAAAACGTCAGAACATTCAATCATTAAAAGAA
>JADJHE010000014.1 GCA_016707685.1 Bacteroidota bacterium | reverse complement strand
TTTGATGACATTTGGATGTACACAGGTGAGTTATTTGAGATGAATGAAGTAGATGCACTCTTAATAAAAGAAGGAATTGCAGTTGACTTGAACACACTCAAAACACGTTGGAAAAAAATCATTACCGAAGTTTTATTAGAAGCAACATTAACTATACCAGCTGATGCATACATGCAAACAGGAAGCAGAAAAGGAGTTCATACAGAAAGTTTAGGTTATATATTAGCGGAAATGCAATACTTACAACGTGCGTATCCAGATGCAAAATGGTAATTTATTCGAATTAGAATTTGTAAATCCTCCTTTGCGTTAAACATTGGAGGATTTATTTTTGTTATATAAAACAAACTACAACATGCTAAACGAGAAAGAAATATACGAACTACTCTCAGTAATTCCTGATCCAGAAATTCCTGTAATTACAATTAAAGATTTAGGAATTCTTCAGCGCGTTGAACTAAAAGATGGAAACTGTGAAGTCTATATCACTCCAACATATAGCGGTTGCCCTGCTATGAAACTAATTGAAGATCAAATTAAAGAAGCATTAGCAGATAAAAATGTAGGCAACATTATCGTAAAATTGGTTTACACACCTACTTGGACTACCGACTGGATAACACCAGAAGCAAAAGAAAAATTGAGACAATATGGAATTGCACCACCACTCCACTCTAGTGTAGACAAAGGAGTTTTAATTGGAAAAGCTAAAATTTTAAAATGCCCTCAATGTGGCTCTCAAAATACCGAAATGATTTCTCAATTTGGCTCAACAGCTTGTAAAGCTTTGTATAAATGCTTGGATTGCAAAGAGCCTTTCGATTATTTTAAATGTATCTAAAATCCACTATTGACTTTTTCGATTAAATGGCTTATTTTTACAATAAGACAACAATTAACACCCACGAATGCCCGAATTATTCAATATCGTAGAACACCTTTCTAAATCACGTAAAATACGTGATGGAAAGTTTAATGAAGCTATTTTTGAAATAATTTCCACCGCATCAGCAGCAATCAAAACACAACGTGTTAATGCTTGGATATTTGTAAATAATTTTTCCGAAATAAAATGTATTGGAAATTATGATCTACTAAATCCGAGCTTAGAATTATCGCCAAACTTAACCCAAAAAGATCTTCCCAATTATTTCAAACTTTTAACTAGTCGGGAAATAGTCATAACAAACGATACATTCAAAAACAAGCAAGCTGCTGAGTTATTAGATATTTATCTAAAACCACTGGATGTCCATTCGCTTATGGATATACCTATTCATATTGGAGGAGAATTGGTTGGATTAGTATGCTTTGAAAACACAAAAACTGCTCGAAACTGGACAGAGCGAGAACAAAAGTTTGGATTAGTAATTGCCCAAATGATATCGTTAGCAATCGAAACAGATGCCAAACAAAAAGCGAAACTAGAATTAGAAAAAGCTTTAACAGAACAAAAAATTCTTCTTCAGGAGGTTAACCATCGAGTTAAAAACAACTTGGCAATTATTTCAAGCCTGATCAACATGCAGTCTGAAAAAGCACAAGATGAATATCATAAGTTTTTGTTTCAAGAAACAAGAAATCGATTGATGTCGATTGCTGCCGTTCACGAATTATTATACCAATCGAAATCATACTCTCAAGTCAACTTTAAAAAATATTTAAATTTAATCCTCGACAACTTAATTGATTCAATAGATATTAAAAATAAAGAAATTGAAATTGAACGAGAAATAAAAGATGTTACCTTAAATGTTTCGATTGCAATTCCGCTAGCGCTAATTATAAACGAATTGGTAACGAACTCTTTTAAGCACGCATTTAAGAAAAAAAAATCTGGTACTATTAAATTATCATTAGTGGAGAAGGGTGAATTTGTTAAACTCATTGTAGCCGACAATGGCCCAGGATTCGACCATAAAAAAATCAAAACAAATTCTGTTGGTTTCGAAATTATCGACTCATTAATCGAACAAATAAATGCTACCATTTCTCATAAAAACGAGAATGGTTCATTTTACGAAATTACTTTCAAAAAATAACAATTCCTCTTTCTTTATCAACCAATTGACCGTATATTTGATTCTCGAAAAAAATCAAATATTATGACCTTTATAAAATCTGAAATTGATGGCAGTGTATTAAAACTTACACTAAATCGTCCTGATAAATTTAATAGCTTTAATCGTGAGATGGCGCTGCAATTACAAGCAGAATTGGACAAAGCAAAAGTAAATACAACTGTTAGAGCAATCTTTATAACGGGAGAAGGAAAAGCGTTTTGTGCTGGACAGGATTTATCGGAAGCAATGGACACAAGCGGCCCTGGAATTGAACGCATCGTTCGTGAACACTACAATCCCATTATCGAAAAAATAAGAACCATCGAAAAGCCGATTATTTGTGCTGTGAATGGTGTTGCTGCTGGCGCTGGTGCCAACATTGCTTTAGCTTGCGATGTTGTTATTGCAGGAAGTTCAGTTGCCTTTATTCAAGCATTTAGTAAAATTGGCCTTATCCCTGATAGCGGTGGAACATTCTTTTTACCTCGCTTAATTGGTTTCGGAAAAGCCTCTGCATTAATGATGTTGGGTGATAAAGTTTCGGCACATGATGCCGAAAAAATGGGAATGATTTACAAAGTAGCTGAGGATGCTAACTTACAAACCGAAGCATTAGCAATTGCAAAAACATTAGCGGATATGCCTACAATTGGCATTGGTTTAACAAAAAAATTATTGAACCAAAGCATGACCAATAATTTGGAACACCAATTAATTGCTGAAGGAAATGAACAAGTAAAAGCAGCTCAGAGCTACGATTACAATGAAGGTGTAAATGCTTTTTTAGAAAAACGTAAACCAGTTTTTAAAGGGTATTAACTATTGGTTGTTGGTTATTAGTTGTTAGTTGTTAGAATTTTAGAAATGAACTATAAAACATATAATGATCTTGATGTATGGAAAGAAAGTCGTAAACTAGTAAATCAGATATATACGATTACGAAAGAATTCCCAAAAGATGAGCTTTACGGATTAACTTCACAAATAAGAAGATGCGCAGTTTCAATCCCATCAAATATTGCAGAAGGATGTGGTAGGAATCACACAAAGGATTCTATCCAATTCTTTTATATAAGTAGAGGCTCACTGTTTGAATTGGAAACACAAATTTATATTGCATTTGACCAAAACTATATAAACGAAGAACTATTAAATAACAGCATTGAAAACATTGCAACTTGTAAAAAGTTACTAAACGGATTTATAAATTATTATCAAAAACTTAATTAAGGAATGCCCAACAACCAACAACTAACAACCAACAACATTATAGGAATCATAGGCTCTGGAGCCATGGGAGCAGGAATAGCACAAGTAGCAGCAACTGCTGGTCACGAAGTAATCATTTACGATAATAATCAAGCGGCACTCGATAAAGCAAAAGCCAACTTAATAAGCACACTAAACAAGTTAGTTGAAAAGCAAAAATTGACTGAAGATGCTTCCAAGGCAATTTTAGCAAAAACAAAATATGCTTCTAATCTGGGTGATTTCAAAAATTGCGGACTTATCATCGAAGCGATCATTGAAAACATAGATGTAAAACAAAAAGTATTTTCTGAATTAGAAACAATCGTTGCTGATGATTGCATTTTAGCAAGTAATACTTCTTCTCTATCCATTGCATCCATTGCTTCTGCTTGCAAAAAATCAAATAGAGTAATTGGAATTCATTTTTTCAATCCGGCACCATTAATGCCATTGGTTGAAATAATTCCAGCCATTACAACAGACCATGCAATAACCATCGAATCAAAAAAAATAATTGATAGCTGGGGAAAAGCAACCGTGCTCACAAAAGACACGCCTGGATTTATTGTTAATCGTGTTGCTCGCTCCTACTATGGTGAATCCATTCGTATATACGAAGAAGGAATGGCTGATTTTGCAACCATCGATTGGGCATTAAAAACCTTTGGTGGATTCAAAATGGGGCCATTCGAATTAATGGATTTTATTGGAAACGATATCAATTACAAAGTAACAGAAAGCGTTTGGGAGCAATTCTTTTACGAGCCTCGTTTCAAACCAAGTTTAACACAAAAACGATTGTATGAAGCAAAACTATTTGGTCGTAAATCAGGTAGAGGCTATTACAATTATGCAGAAGGAACAACTCCTCCTCAACCAAATCAAAACGAAGAATTAGGAAAATACATTTTCAACCGAGTGATTGCAATGCTCATTAACGAAGCTATAGACTCTTTGTATTTGCAATTAGCAACAAAAGAAGATTTAGATTTAGCAATGACCAAAGGTGTTAACTATCCAAAAGGATTATTAAAATGGTCGGATGAATTGGGACTTCAAAACATTTTAAATACATTGGAAATCATGTATGAGTTGTATGGAGAAGATCGTTACCGCCCATGTGTGTTAATGAAAATGATGGCGAAAGACAGCAAAAAATTTTTCAATTAAAACAAGAACAATGAGCGATAACACACTCCCTGAAAAAATTGTCAGCAAAATGTATGATAGCGATTGGTTCAGCCAATGGCTAGGCATTGAGCGATTAGAAGTAAAGCAAGGTAAATGTGTTTTACGAATGACTATTCGAAAAGAAATGCTAAATGGTTTTGCAATTGCTCATGGTGGCATCACCTATTCACTTGCTGATAGTGCATTAGCATTCGCATCCAATTCACATGGCAGAATGAGTGTTTCCGTTGAGACAAGTATATCTCACACTGAATCACTAAAAGAAGGCGATATTATTACCGCTACCGCTGAAGAAATGAGTTTGTCAAATAAAGTTGGTGTATATCACATTAAAGTATCAACCAACACAACAAAGTAGCATTGTTTAAAAGGACAGTATACCGCACAAGTAAAGAATGGTTTCCAGAAGAAAAATAAAATAGACAATTCGTAAATTCGTAACAATTCGTAATTCGCAGAAAAATGAAAAACGCATACATCATTGACGGAGTTAGAACTCCAATCGGAAATTTTGGTGGAACACTTTCAACTGTTCATACCAATGATTTAGCCGCAATTGTATTAAAAGAATTAATGAAACGCAATCCATCTATTGATCAAAAAGAAATTGGTGATGTAATTATGGGTTGTGCTAACCAAGCGGGAGAAGACAATCGCAATGTTGCTCGTATGGCATTATTACTTGCTGGATTACCTTATCAAGTTCCAGGCGAAACAGTAAATCGTTTGTGTGCATCGGGCTTATCAGCAACTATGGCTGCAGCTCGTAGCATCATGATTGGCGAAACCGATTTAATGATTTCGGGTGGTGTTGAAAACATGACACGCGGTCCATTGGTAATGTCGAAAGCATCGGGTGCATTTGGCCGCGACCAACAATTATTCGATTCTAGTTTTGGATGGAGATTTATCAATCCTAAAATGAAAGAACTTTATGGTGTTGATGGAATGGGTGAAACTGCTGAAAATTTAGCCGACAGAGATAAAATAAGTAGAGAAGACCAAGATAAATTTGCAGTATGGAGTCAACAAAAAGCAACAGCTGCACAAGCAAAAGGACGATTTGCAAAAGAGATTGTTGCAGTTGAAATTCCTCAACGCAAAGGTGATCCAAAACTATTTGACAAAGATGAATTCATCCGTCCTGAAACTAGTATGGAAGGATTAGCAAAATTAAAAGGTGCATTTAAAAAAGAAGGTGGAACAGTAACTGCTGGAAATGCATCTGGATTAAATGATGGTGCTGCTGCTATTTTATTAGCATCGGATGAAGCCGTAAAAAAATACAATCTAAAACCATTAGCAAAAATTATTTCAAGTGGTGTTGCAGGTGTTGAACCTCGCATCATGGGAATTGGTCCAGTAGAAGCTAGTAACATGGCATTAAAGCGTGCAGGCTTAACATTGAAAGACATTGACATTATAGAGTTAAACGAAGCATTTGCAGCTCAATCATTAGCTTGTACGCGTGCTTTAGGTTTAGCAGATAACGATCCTCGCATCAATCCAAATGGTGGTGCCATTGCATTAGGTCATCCATTAGGAATGAGTGGTGCACGTATTTTAAATTCAGCAGCAATTGAATTGCACGAGCCTGCCTTGCCGGCAGGCAGGCAAAATAAAAAATATGCATTGGTTACCATGTGCATCGGTGTTGGACAAGGATATGCAGTAATTATAGAAAAAATTTAGGATATATAGGATTGAAAAGGAAAAGGTAAAGTGCATGAGTTGCCAAAAAACGTATTACTTATCAAATGAAATCTTCATCTTCTGTTGCAGCGAGCGTGAGGAAAAACAAGTGATGAAGAGCGTGAACTTTTTTGGTTGATTTAAAAGACTGACATAAGGATCTTAATGAAAGAAGCGGATGAATTAGTTGCAATATTTTCGGCAGGAATACGAACACTAAAATCCAAAAATCCTTAATCCTTAATCCTCCATGATATACGATTCAACGGTTACAAACCAGTCATTCACGAAAGTGCATTCATTCACCCAAATGCTACTGTTACAGGAAATGTAATTATCGGAAAAGATGTATACATTGGTCCAGGTGCTGCTATTCGTGGCGACTGGGGACAAATCATAATTGAAGATGGTTGCAATGTTCAGGAAAATTGCACCATTCACATGTTCCCTGGTACAACTGTTTTATTAAAAGAAGCAGCACACATCGGACATGGAGCAATCATTCATGGTGGCACAATCGGTAAAAATGTATTGGTTGGAATGAATGCGGTGGTGATGGATGATGTGGTGATAGGCGACAATTGCATCGTAGGTGCATTGTGTTTTGTTCCAGCCAATACCGTAATTCCAGAGCGAAAAGTTGTGGTTGGTAATCCTGCAAAAATTGTAAAAGAGGTAAGCGATGAAATGATTAGCTGGAAAACACAAGGAACAAAGTTGTATCAACAATTACCAGCTGATTGCAAAGCAACATTAAAACCTTGCGAACCACTTCGTGAAATTGAAGCCAACAGACCTAAACAACAAGATATTTACAAAACTTGGAAAGAAACTAAAAACAAATAACACGATGAAAAAAATAATTACAATAAGTTTTTTGCTTATTTCTAAAATTTTCTTTTCACAAATAAATTTTATTGAAAGAACTGGCATTCCTGATTCTATAAACTTTAGTTTGAATGTCAAAAATACAGGAGAAATTTTCGTAGGAAGAAATTATGGGAAAATTTTGTTCTCTGAAGACAATGGTCTAACATGGGAGTATAGATATTTACCTGATACAGTTGGTGCTATCACCGCATTAGCAAGTACACCTGATGGAAGTATTTATGCCGGAACCTTTTATGATGGAGTATTTAAAAGTAACAACAATGGACTTACTTGGATTCAAACAACTTTGCCCGCAACAAAAAGAATTATTGATATTAAAACAGATTCGATTGGACGAATTTACGTGCTAAAATTTGAAAACATTTCCTCTGACTACGACAAAGTTCTTTATACATCAGTTGACTCCGGATATACTTGGAATATGATGACAATCCCTTTACAAGGGCCTTATCAATCACTTTCTGTAAGTGCAGATGGAGTCCTTTTACTATCTGATAACAGTATCAATTATCAGTATTCTTTGGATAATGGTATTACATGGCAATCAAAATCTGATCAAGTAAAAAAAATGATTAAATATGGTGTCAATGGCAAATACTATCTTCTGACATCAAACAGTATAATATCCAAAACAAATCTTTCTGATATTACATCTACTACAGAAACAACTTGTAATCTATGCTTGAATATTACAACACACAATGATGCTATTGTCGTTACCGATGGAGGTACCTTGGAGCAAATAAAATATTATAAAAATGGAATCTGGCAATCCATTAGCTACACCAGATCTAGCAATTTTGCTTCAATTGACCCTAATTCTGGACAAGTTATTTTCAGCTGCAATGATGATGACAAAATATACAAACTAGATTGCAGTCCCAATTGTGAAGTATACCAATTAACTACCAATCCAGATTGGGCTTCTAACTATGTATATGCTGCTCCCAATTCTAATTTAATCTATACAAATAACCCATCTTCGACTTCCGGAGCTACTGGACAGCATTTACTTTATGAATCTGATGACAAGGGTATTAGTTGGCATACATTTAAGAGAAGCTATTACATTTCCCCACAAGGAGTGCCAGCATACTCTACAGATAAGGTAAAATTCAATCCATACAATGGAGATACTTATGTCCTATCTGCAGGACAATACTTAGGCGATTACTACTCTAGTTATGTATACAGGAAACGGTTCAATACTCTTAGTTTCGATACAATAGCTATTGCCATCGACTCACTTATTAATAACATTACTTTTGGTGAGGCTAATACTATTTTTGCAACCAGTAATCAAACAAAAAAAATATACAAATCAACAGACAACGGGATAACATGGAATAATTTATCCTTTCCTATTTCTATGACAAATATAGCGTCCGAGTATACCGATTTGTACGCGAACAACAACGTTTTGCTTGTCATTGCCGATGCAACTATAGGGACAGTTTTATTAAAAAGCTATGATTCTGGAACAACTTGGAGTTCACCATTGTCTACAAATTTTACATACTTTTTTGAAAACAATTTTAATAATGATATTTATGTAAAAACAAATTGGGGCGATGTTTACAAATCCACTGATAATGGACTTACATTCAACCAATTTATTAATGTTTCCAATTACGATGTCAAAGACATATTAATTAATAGCTGTGGTACCATATATATAGCCTCTCCTTCTGGAATCCATAGTTCAATTGATAATGGAATAACATGGATAACAGAAAATAGCACAAGTACAAGTTCATTAGCAACAAATGATGAAGGTGATTTATTTGCAATTCAGTATCAAGGAACCCTCCACAAAGTTAAGGTTTCTACAGCACCACTTAGCTATGTTCAAAACTGTATGTTGGTTTGGCCTGGTGATGCAGACAACAACCAAATTGTAGACAATACAGATATGCTTCAAATAGGCTTGTACTATAATAACACAGGCTCCCCAAGAACTACAAGTTCTAATGATTGGCTTGGTTATCCAGCTAGCGACTGGGGTGTATTGCAATATAATAATTACGACATAAAAAGCGTTGATTGTAATGGAGATGGAATTATTAATATGTTAGATACAATAGCCATAAATGAAAACTATTCATTTGTGCATCCCAGACAAGAAGCGTCAATCACAACTACAAATTATGACTTATTTCTAAAAAGCAACTCAAGCAGCTATACTGCTGGTAACTTTATTGAAATTGAATTATGGACAGGAGACAGCACTAATTTAGTTCCTAATCTATATGGACTTTCTTTTAATATTATTACTGACAAATCACTCCTTGTAGATTCATTATCCTTCATTTCATATAACAATTCTTGGATAAAAAACACCAACAACTATGTTTCACTTTTTAAAAATACGAATACGGCATACGAAGGAACAGTATGTAGGACAGATCATAACGACACAACTGGATATGGAAAAATTGGAAGTCTAATAATTAAAACTAATTCCAATATAAGCCAATTAGAGGAACTTAATATTCTATTCAATTCTATTAAAGCTATAAATAAAAATGGAGAAGAAATATTTTTTAATTCTGCTAACAAAACTATTTATATAAATCCTACTGTAACAAACATTAATAACAATCCAAATAAATGGAATAGCAACATATATCCAAATCCTGCAAACAATTATATTAATTTAACTTATGATATTGCGAAAGAAACAGATGTAAACATTGAGCTTTATAATTATACTGGTGAAAAAATTTGTGATTTAAAAAAATACTACAAAAAGAAAATAGGAAGCCACACAGAAAACATATCACTTGAAGAATTCAATCTTGCAAATGGCGTATATTTTATTAAAACAATATTCGAAGATCAATATATTACACACAAAATTATTAAACAATAATATCATCATGGAAAAAAGAATAGTATTTATTTTTTTTATTTATTTATTCTTAAGTGCTAATACTTTCTCGCAAGAAAAAAATCAAATCGAGAAAACATATGATATGAAAACCTATTACATGGTTTTCTTAAAAAAAGGACCGAATAGAAATCAAGATTCAACTACTGTAGCAAAACTACAAGAACAACACATGGCTCATTTAACTAAAATGGCTGATTCAGGTAAAATGGATTTAGCAGGACCTTTCATGGACAATGGCGAAATACGTGGAATATGTGTATACAATGTGGCTACAAAAGAAGAAGCTGAAAAATTAGCGAATGAAGATCCAATGGTAAAAGCTGGCCGACTAATAGTTGAAATTCATCCTTGGTATGCAGCAAAAGATTCAAAATTAAAATAACAAACAACATGAACCTACACCTCCACTTTATACAAGTAAATTCCGAATTCAGTCAAGGTTTTGCCGATGACTTACACGAAGGACAAGAATCGGAAGACAATATCAAACACCTTTGGGAAGATGAATTAAAAGTTTCGGAACCTATCACAGAATTTAAAATTAAAAACAATACTAGCTATACATTAGCGGGTTACTTCCCTGATAATACAGAATTCAATTTCGAAATAAATGATGTAACAGTTATTGATTGCGAAACCGAAAAAGGAACAAAAATGCAATTTGCTGTTTCTAAAAAATTATTGAAGAAAACAGATAAGGTTGTTGATGATAAAAAAAATGAAACTCACCTCTACTTCTACCTGCGCGATACGCATGAAATAGAAAACCCAATGAATGGTGTGTATATTATTAAAACAGATTTTCCAAAAGAATTAAGAAAAAAATAATGGACAAATTAAACTTCTTACAAAACGAATTTCCAACATTGGTTTCTAAATTAACCTCTGAAACAAAAGGCGCTTGGGGTGTATTGAATGCACAACAAATGGTGGAACACATGAGTGACTCCATCAGCTTTGCTACTGGAAAAAATAATCAACAACTTATTTCTCCTGTTGAAAAAGTAGATGTATTCAAAGCATTTGCCATGAGCGATAAAGAATTTAAACCAAATACGCCCAACTCATTAATGTCCGAAACACCTGCACCTGCTAATCATTCCAGCATGCAAGCATCTATTGATGAATTAAAATCTACTATTCAGAAATTTATTTCCTATTTCGAAAACAATAAAGGTGCAACACTTACAAACCCTTTTTTCGGAGAATTGAATTTCGAAGAATGGACAAAATTGTTGCACAAACATGCTGTTCACCACTGCAAACAGTTTGGATTAATTTAATTCGAATACAGGAATGTCATTTCGACTGCAAGGAGAAATCTCCCTTTTAGTACCCCGCTTTCTCGACATGCTCGAAATGAACATCCGCACAGACATCAGCAGCAAATAAAATACTTCTCTCTGTCTTTGCGCCTTTGTGG
This sequence comes from Bacteroidota bacterium, assembly GCA_016707685.1. Classification (GTDB taxonomy): domain Bacteria; phylum Bacteroidota; class Bacteroidia; order 2-12-FULL-35-15; family 2-12-FULL-35-15; genus 2-12-FULL-35-15. Next base: position 82,747 of record JADJHE010000014.1, on the reverse strand, counting down.
TAAATAATATACTGACCAAAATCATTTTTCCCGACTTTTAATTGCGCGACATTTGTCCTCTTAATTATTAATGCATACTGCAAATGCAAACAAATAAAGTAGAGCTAATGGCTCCTGCCGGATCATTTGAATCATTGATGGCGGCAATAAAAGGCGGAGCAAATTCCGTTTATTTTGGTATCGAACAACTCAACATGCGTGCGCGTTCGAGCAACAATTTCACAATTGATGACCTCGCTAAAATTGCACAAATATGCAAAGAGCACGGACTAAAAAGTTACCTCACACTCAACACCATCGTTTATGATCACGATATCAGTTTGATGAAAACGATTGTTGATGCTGCAAAAAACAATGGCATTGATGCGGTTATTGCATCCGACCATGCAGTTTTCAACTACGCAAAAAAAACAGGAGTAAAAGTTCACATCTCCACACAATCCAATATTTCAAACATTGATAGCATCGAATTTTTTGCCGACTATGCCGATGTAATGGTAATGGCACGTGAATTAAGTTTAAAGCAAGTAGCTGCAATTACACGTGAAATAAAACGAAGAAACATTACTGGACCATCGGGAGAATTGGTACGTGTCGAAATATTTGCACATGGTGCATTGTGCATGGCTGTTTCAGGAAAATGCTATTTGAGTTTACATTCCAATTTTGCATCTGCCAACCGCGGTGCATGCATTCAAAATTGCAGAAAAAATTACATCGTAATTGATAAAGAAGATGGTGTTGAATTGGAAATCGACAATGAATACATCATGTCGGCAAAAGATTTATGTACCATCGATTTTATTGATAAAGTAATTGATGCAGGAGTAACTGTTTTAAAAATTGAAGGTCGCGGCCGCAGCGCTGATTACGTGTACACTGTTATTAATTGTTACCGCGAAGCCATTGATGCGTATTACGATGGAACCTATGGTCCAGAAAAATTTGAAACATGGAAAACACGATTATCAACTGTGTTCAATCGTGGTTTTTGGGATGGCTATTATCTTGGAAGAACAATGGGCGAATGGAGCAATGAATATGGCTCCAAAGCAACCAAGAAAAAAATATACATTGGCAAAGGTTTAAAATATTATGACAATGCAAGTGTTGCCGAATTCAAATTGGAATCGCATTCATTAACATTGGGTGATGAAATATTAATTACTGGTCCAACAACAGGAATTGTTCAATCCTTCATCGATGAAATTAGAGTCGAAAATCAATCGACTGATAAGATTGAAAAGGGAACTGTATTTACGGTAAAGATAAATGAGAAAATTCGTCCTTCCGATAAGTTGTACAAATTAGTAGATGCCTAATGATTCGAATTACACAACAAAGAGCAAAATGCATTGGATGCAATGCATGTGTGGAAGCTGCACATCATCGTTGGCGCATTTCACGTAAAGATGGAAAATGTACCTTGGTAGGTGGAATTGAGAAAAAAGGATTCTTTTCGGTTTTAGTGGGTGATGATGAATGGGAAGACAACCAAATGGCTGCAAAACACTGCCCCGTAAACATCATAAAAGTTGAAAAAGTCAAATACACAACAGGCTGATTTTTAATATTTTAAACACCTATCACTAATCACATTAAAAATATTTGAGGGATATTTCTTCAATCTAAAAAAATATTCTATATTTGCAGTCCTTTTTAGAAAAAGCATAAGAATAAAACATTATAAAACAAAGAGTTATGAGCAATTTAATGAAATTTGTGGAAGAGCAATTGATTCCAAAAGCGAATCACCCAAAGTTTAAAGCAGGAGATACTGTTACAGTACACTATAAAATTAAAGAAGGTGAAAAAGAACGTGTTCAGCAATACCAAGGTGTTGTTATTCAACGTAAAAATGCAGGTCCTACAGAATCATTCACTGTTCGTAAAATGAGCAATGGTGTTGGTGTAGAGCGTGTATTCCCAATCAACTCACCATACATTGATAAAGTTGAAGTAAACAAAGTTGGTATCGTTCGTAGAGCTCGTTTGTACTACTTACGTAACTTAACTGGTAAAGCAGCTCGTATCACTGAGAAAAAACAATAATTTATTATTACACGATCATAACCCCTTTCCGTAATGCGGATAGGGGTTTTTTATTTACATAAGATGACATTATCAGAAGAAATCCAAAGACGTAAAACCTTTGGTATTATTGCCCATCCCGATGCCGGTAAAACCACACTTACCGAAAAATTACTTTTATTCGGTGGTGCTATTCAAACCGCAGGTGCTGTAAAATCAAATAAAATTAAGAAGCATACCACTTCCGATTTTATGGAAATTGAGCGTCAGCGTGGTATCTCTGTTGCTACTTCCGTAATGGGATTTGAATACAAAGGCGTTAAAATAAACTTATTGGATACTCCTGGTCACGAGGATTTCGCTGAAGATACTTATCGTACACTTACTGCTGTGGATAGTGTAATCATGCTTATCGACTGTGCAAAAGGGGTTGAGCCGCAAACACGTAAACTATTAGAAGTTTGTCGTATGCGTAACACACCTGTTATTGTATTCATCAATAAATTGGATCGTGAAGGAAAAGACCCTTTTGATTTATTAGAAGAGATTGAAAAAGAATTACGCATCGACCTTCGCCCCTTAAGTTGGCCAATAAGTATGGGTAAAACATTCAAAGGTGTTTACAATCTTTACGAAAAAAGTTTGACTGTTTTTAATCCAGGCGAAAAAGCAACATTGGACAATTCCATTGAAATAAAAGATTTGAACGATGGAACACTCGATAAATTAATTGGTGAAGATTATGCTAAAACATTGCGCAACGATGTTGAATTATTAGAAGCAGGTTATCCTGTTTTTGATAAAGAAGAATATTTAGAAGCAATGGTTTCTCCAGTATTTTTTGGTAGTGCTGTAAACAATTTTGGTGTACGCGAATTACTCGATGGCTTTATTGAAATAGCACCTGCACCAAGAGGAAGAACAACCGATATACGTGAAATAAATCCAGACGATAAAAACTTTAGTGGATTTGTATTTAAAATTCATGCTAACTTGGATCCGAAACACCGCGATCGTATTGCCTTTTTAAGAATTGTATCTGGGAAATTTGAACGCAACAAAAATTATTTTCATGTGCGTGAAAACAGAGGAATGAAATTTTCGAATCCAACGGCTTTCATGGCGCAAGATAAAAATGTGGTGGACGAAGCCTACCCTGGCGACATTATCGGTTTATACGATTCATCCAACTTTAAAATTGGTGATACCTTAACCGAAGGAGAAAAAATGAATTTCAAAGGCATTCCTCAGTTCTCTCCTGAGCTTTTCAGATATGTAGTGAACAAAGACCCAATGAAAACCAAACAACTTAACAAAGGCTTGGAACAGCTCACTGATGAAGGTGTTGCGCAGTTGTTTACAAAAAAAACAGATAACCGTAAAGTATTAGGAACAGTTGGAGCTTTACAGTTTGAAGTAATTCAGCACCGTTTAAAAAGTGAATATTCTGCATCTTGTTCGTATGAAAGTATTTCATTGTACAAAGCATGTTGGATAAGTTGTGCCGATAAAAAGAAATTAGCTGATTTTATTTTTGATAAAGCACATCACATGGCAACTGATAAAGATGGCCGACCAGTATTTTTAGCAGAATCGGCTTGGGCTTTGCAAATGGCTGAAGAAAAAAATCCGGATATTAAATTCCATTTTATTTCGGAGTTTAAGGAAGATTAAACTTAGCATTTATAAAAACAAAAACTCCCGCGATATACATCGCGGGAGTTTTTATTTAAACTAATCTTATAATTACTTAACGATCAATTTAGCAGTGCTTAAACCTGTAGCTGTTTGAACAGATACAGTGTAGAAACCTTTAGCTAATTCAGAAGTATTGATGAATGCAAAATGACGACCTTGAGCTTGGTTACCTTTGCTAATAGTGTTTACTAATTTACCAGTAACATCATAAACATTGATAGTAACTGTTGTTTCAGCAGCTAAATCATAGTTAACTTGAACATTGTCAGTTGCAGGATTTGGGAATAAATTTAAACCTAAGTCTAATTTATTTTCGTTGATTCCTACTGTTGGATTACCACGTACCATAACATCATCTAAAGAGATTAAGTTATCATCGTGAGAATCGTGTAAGAAAGCAAAAAATACAGTTTGACCAGCGTATGCATCCAATGGCACAGAGAATGGACGCAATTGGCCAGCATGCGATATCGGTGTTGTTGTCGATGCAATATCAATATAAGTAGCATCTAAACCATGAACAAAAGCTGTTGGTGTTCCACCAGAGAATGTAAATGTAGAAAATGTCGTATCAGAACCTAAAGCGGAATTTTCTGCTGCATTAAATAATGTAGCTGATGTCAGAGAGCTTAAAACTACCATCACTATTATCTGTTGTAGAAATTTTTACTTTATAACCATCCAATAACGTGGTGTTGGCGTGGAGCCGATTTCCAAAACAAAGTATCATGTGCTCCTAATGTAACGCTTGGTGTAACTAAATAATTCAAGTTTGCACCAGCTGCACCTTCACCATTGTTATTCCATGAACTAGAACCAATTACTGTATTGGTATCAGGAGTTCCTGGAGCACCATAAATAGTTTCATATTCATCTACTGTTGAAAATGGAGAAATAGCAAACCAACCATTAGGACGATTTCCGTCTGGTGAACCATCAGCAAGACCATCAGCATCGAATGAATACCAATTTGCATCTGTATTGTTTCCTGGAGGAGGATTACCATCGTTAATTAATAGTGTATCGTAAAAACGAACTAATTCGAAATCTTCGAACAAGATAGTATCTTGTGCAAAAGATACACTGGCAACAAATAAGCCTACAATTAAAGTGTAAAGTTTTTTCATTTGTATTTTTTTATTGGGTTTATAGTTTATAATGAACAAATATAAACAAGAATTTGTTTTTATCCAAACACCTTTTTGTTAAAATTATTAGCACTTGGTATGCCTTAAATACTATTTTTGCATATCAAAATGCAGCTATTCATGCGAAAATTTGCACTTCTTTTATCAATACAACTAATTGTTTTTCAAGAAATTAAATCTCAAAACAAAGATTTAGGGGTTGTTATTCAAGAATCGGTACTCAATAAAATGTTCAAAGCAATTGGAGAGATTAAAGGCACCTCCTCCTATTCATTTATGTTCATTGAAGGAACCTATGATTGGACACTGATTAATCCTCAAATCAAATTACATCCCAATCATGCCGATTTTATTACCGATGTAAAAGTAACCGTTGGATCTCACAGCTATATGGCAAAAGTAACGGGCAATGTGGAAGTATGCTATGAGCCCAGCACCAACCTTATTTATGTAGAAATTACGGAAGCACTTTTCCCTCTAAACATCATGTTCTTTGGAAAAATAACCAAATTATGGGATGTCAACCTAAAACGCTATTTCGAAACACCTTTTACATTTGAAGGGCCATTTACCATGGGGACCGAAATGGTGTTTGATATGCCCAACAATACACAAAAAAAAATATACATGTATCCAAAGAATTGTGGCGTGAAAGTTGTAGAAAAACAAATCATTGTTTCGGCCGAAATGGACTTCATTTCGAGGGATGCAAAACCAAGCGACAAAATACAAATACAAAAAAAATAGTTTAACCAATTCAAATGAAATTAAGTATGCTAAAGTTGACGATTAAAACCTTTTTGCTAATTGCTTTACCATCACTCCTGTTTGCTGGCGAACCTCAAGGTTATAACATCAAAATTATTGCAAAAGGACTAAAACCAGGCGCTACTTGTTTATTGGCGAATTATTATGGCGAAAAGCAATACATTAAAGATTCAGCAAAAGTAAACGACAAAGGAGAGGTGATTTTTAAAGGCGATACCAAATGGGATCAAGGAATCTATTTATTTGTTCCTCCTAGCAAACGCTATTTCGATTTTGTAATGGATGCTGAACAAAATTTTACGTTAGAAGCAGATACAGCCGACTACATCAAAACAATGAAAATAAAAGGTTCGGAAGAAAATAAAATTTTCTACGAATACCAAAGTTTTATGGCAAGCAAACAAAAACAAATTGAACCTCTTCGCGAAGAACTAAAAAAAGTAAAAGCAAAAGATTCAACAAAAACTATTCAAGATAAAATTACTGCAATTGATGAAGATGTAAAAACATACCGCATCAACTTATACAAAACACACCCAAAAAGCTTTGTGGCTAAATTAATGAAAGCCATGCAAGATCCAGAAATTCCAGAAGCTCCAATTCTTGCAAATGGGAAAAAAGACAGCACTTTTGCTTACCGTTATTACAAAGCACACTTTTGGGACAATATTGATTTTTCGGACGATCGAATGTTGCGTACTCCTATTTTCCATCCAAAAGTAAAACAGTACATGGAAAAATTAACGGCTCAAGGTCCCGACTATGTGGACTCAATTAATGCATCAGCCGATTATTTAATTTCGAAGGCAAAAGCAAATCAAGAGGTTTTTAAATACATTGTTTATTGGTTAACATATAACTACGAAAGTTCAAACATCATGGGAATGGATGCTGTTTTTGTTCATTTAGTAGAACAATACTACGTAACCAAACAAGCATTTTGGGTTGACTCGACCCAACTTTACAAAATAACCAACAGAGCTTATACTTTAAAACCACTTTTAATTGGCAAAAAAGCACCCATGGTGAATATGCAAGACAGCACAGGCAAATACATTCCACTATATGATGTAAAAGCAAAATACACGGTAATGATATTCTGGGATCATGGATGTGGACATTGCAAAAAGGAAATTCCGAAATTAGTTGAACAATACAATTCAAAATTAAAAGCAAAAGGTGTTCAGGTGTATGCCATTGAAACGGAGGACAAGCCCAAAGAATGGAAACAATTCATTAAGGAGCACAAGCTGAATTGGATAAATGTTTGTGAGCCGGATGACTACAAAAGAGCTGTAACAAAAAAAATATATGACATTTACAGTACACCCGTCATTTATCTGTTGGATGAAAACAAAATCATTAAGGCAAAACGAATTGAAAGCGAACAAATCATAAACATTGTGGATATGCTGGAGAAAGAAAAAGAGAAAAAGACGAAATAAATAACACTAAAAAAGCCCCTTTCGAAACGAAAGGGGCTTTTTTTATTTTGCTCTTGTAACAGTTATGGTATTACCTTTTGAGTAATCAAACTTCCAATCCTTTTCAAAAATTCTCGGAAGGTAACGTTTGTATAAATTTATTCGTGATGTTAATTTATCCTCTGATTCACCCTCTTTTGCTAATCCAGTAAATTCATAAGCAACCATTTTAGGATGCTCATTCATAAACATTTTAACAACCACTACAATAGTGGTCATAACTCGATACAATTCACCCTTTATTGGTTAAAGTATATTCTTCCCCTTCGTATTCATCATTGGTAACTCCAAACACAATTGTTGCATGCAAAATATTGTCTTGTCTTCTACCAAATCGAACTTCATAATTAACTCCACAATCAGTAGTAAAATAATACACACCAGCTGTACTGATTGCTGGAGCAATTATCTTGTATTCATCTACAAAGCCTGAAGTCATAATCCAATTATATTTTATAAAATTATAAAAAATATCGAACAAATTGCTTTTTAAAACATATATAAACTCAAAAATGGTGTGTATTTTGTTTGTAGCTTTGTTATTCTAAATAACACCCATGCATGAAATCATTTTTGGCTTTATTACTTGTAGTACTCACATCCAGCCTCTTTTCACAAAACATACCAGTTATAAAAGTAACTGAGCTAGAAAACGAATTTTCAACAACTCTGATACTACCTATATTGTGAACTTTTGGGCCACTTGGTGCGCTCCTTGCGTAAAGGAATTACCTGACTTTGATAGTATTTCAAAAACATATACCAATCAAAAAGTAAAAGTACTACTTGTAACCATGGATTTTAAAGAAGACATGAATTCGAAAGTTGTACCTTTTCTAAAAAGGAAAAAAATTCTATCAGAAGTTCTGCTGTTAGACGAGTTAAATGCCGATTATTTTATCCCAAAAATTGCAAATGAATGGACTGGAGCTCTACCAGCTACCGTGATTATTAATAACAAAAAAAACATCAAACACTTTTTTGAGAAAAAACTTACGTATGAATTCTTGAAAAATGAAATTCAACAAATCGAATTGAAATGAAACTAAAATTCCTTAATCTATTTTTGCTAGCAGCTGCAACAGCAGTGTTTGTCTATGCCTTCTTTTTTCATGACACCAAAAAGCCTATACGTTACCTACCAATTTTTGGTGAAAAAAGCTACGAATCGAAAGGCGGAAAAACAGATACAGTTTTTCATACAATACAAGCTTTTTCCTTTACGAATCAAGATGGCAAAACAGTTACCGAAAAAGAGTTTGAAAACTGTATTTATGTAACCGATTTCTTTTTTACCACTTGCCATAGCATTTGCCCAATAATGAGTACACAAATGGAACGTGTTGCTGAAGCATATAAAACGAATGAGCAGGTTAAGTTTTTATCACATACTGTTGATCCAGAAATTGACACTGTTGAACAATTGAAAGCATATGCACAAAAACACAATGCAACAAGCAAGCAGTGGATGTTTGTTACAGGAGAAAAAAAACAACTTTATGACATCGCCCGAACTGGCTATCTATTGGATGCACGAGAAGGTGATGGAGGTCCGGATGACTTTATTCACACCCAAAATTTCGCCTTGATCGACAAAGAAAAAAGAATACGTGGATATTATGATGGCACTGACTCATTAGAAATAAATCAACTTATTAAGGACATTGATCTATTACTAAAAGAATACGACTACAAAAAGAACTAGATTATTTTACGCCCTAATTTTTGTAAAGCGGATATCGCCAATTGATAATCCGGAGAAATAGCTAAACAAGCTTGATAATCGGCAATAGCACTTTTTTTGTTTCCCATTTTTTCATAAGTAACTCCACGTGCAAAATAAGCATCGGTGTATTTTGGATCTATCTTTATTGCATCCGAAAAATGCGTTAATGCTAAATCATATTTACGTGTATTCCCTAAATGAATTGCACCAATATTGTAGTGCACATTAGGATTTTGTTCATAAGCCAAAATTGATTTATAGCTTGTCAAGGCATTCGCATAATCCTCAATATCTTGATAATACTTCCCCAGACCGTAAATAGCCTCTGTACTTTTTGGATTTAAACGAATTGCATTTTTATAATACTGAACAGCAAGCGGATTTTTTTGAGCGGCACACAAAAGACCTAACTGCATAAATGCTTGATAATATTGTTGGTCTTGCTCCACAGCTGTTTGCATACTACTTATTGCTTTTGCGGTATCTTTTAATTCCTTATAATTCATCCCTTTCATAAAATAACCTTTCGAATTATACATATCCACCTTCAAAGCCATATTTATATATTCAATGGATTTATCATGCTTCGCCACATATAAATACAACTCAGCAAGCTTAAGCATCGCATCAACATTCTTAGCATCTAAACTAATAGCACGTTCCAGTGCTAATTTCGACTTTCCTGTTTTATTTTTTAAAAAGTATAAATCCGAAATTGTCATATAATAAACAGATTTGCTGCTGTCTATATTTAATGCAGCAATCATATCTGTAATTCCATCATTAATTTGCACTTGTTCTAAAAAGTACTGTGCACGTTGATGGAGCAATTCGGCATTATTAGGATCTTTTGCAATTGCATCATTTAGTTTCGCTAAAGCCTCAGGGGTATTTACTTTTGTTGAATCGCCTGTTGAGGTAGTATCTTGAACCGTTGTTTCGTTCCCACACGAATTAAAAAACAGGGTAATAGAAACAAGAATTGCGGTAATAGCTATTTTTTTAATCATGGTATAAAAGTAAAAAAAAATGTCATCCACAAGCAATGCACAAAGCACATTGTTGGGGATGACATTAAAATAATAAAACAACAATTATTTCGCAGCGAGTTCAGGAGCTGCAATTGGTGCAGAAACACCACTCAAAATCTCTCTAATTTTTGTTTCTATTTCATCGCTCATTTCTGGATTATCAGCAAACAATGCTTTAACGGAATCGCGTCCTTGACCAAGTTTTGTATCGCCATAGCTAAACCATGAACCGCTTTTTTTGATAACGTTATGCTCAACACCTAAATCAATAATTTCACCTATTTTAGAAATTCCTTCTCCATACATGATATCAAACTCTACCTGACGGAATGGAGGAGCAACTTTGTTTTTAACCACTTTAACACGTGTGCGGTTACCTACTACATTTTCTCCATCTTTAATTTGACCTATTCTACGGATATCTAAACGAACAGATGCATAAAATTTCAATGCATTACCACCCGTTGTTGTTTCAGGATTTCCGAACATCACACCAATTTTTTCACGTAACTGGTTGATGAAGATACAGCAACAACCTGTTTTATTAATTGTACCTGTAAGTTTACGTAATGCTTGCGACATTAAACGAGCTTGTAAACCCATTTTTGAATCACCCATTTCGCCTTCAATCTCACTTTTTGGTGTTAATGCCGCTACGGAGTCAATTACAATAATATCGATTGCACCCGAACGAATTAAGTTTTCTGCAATTTCTAATGCTTGCTCACCATTATCTGGTTGAGAGATTAATAAATTTTCGGTATCAACTCCTAAACGCTCTGCGTAGGAACGATCAAATGCATGCTCAGCATCAATAAAAGCAGCTATTCCACCCGCTTTTTGAACCTCTGCAATTGCATGAATTGTAAGGGTTGTTTTACCAGATGATTCTGGTCCATAAATTTCAATTACTCTACCTTTTGGCAAACCGCCAATTCCTAATGCAATATCTAAACCAAGAGAACCTGTTGGAATAACTTCCACATTTTCTACAGCAGCTTCGCCCATTTTCATAATAGCACCTTTGCCATAAGTTTTTTCCAACTTATCAATTGTAAGTTGTAGCGCTTTCAATTTTTCTTTGTTAATTTCTTTAGCTGCCTTTGTGTCTTTCGTGTCTTTACTCATCATATGTATAGTTTATAGTTTCTAAGGTAGATATTGCTTGTGTTTATTTTACTTTATAATCTGTGCTGTGTGTTCTTTTGTTTTTACTTCTGTAATAACATCTTCGAATTTCCCTTTCTCATCAATTATAAAAGTGGTTCGAATAATTCCATCGTATACTTTACCCATAAATTTTTTCGTACCCCACACATCGTACTTTTTTATTATTTCCAAATCAACATCAGCAATCAATGGAAAGGGCAATTCGTATTTATCAATGAACTTTAAATGTTTTTTTTCGTCATCTGCACTTACGCCTATCACTTGATACCCTTTCTTTTTAAGAACTGAATAATTATCTCTCAAATTACATGCTTGCGCTGTACATCCAGGAGTATCATCTTTTGGATAAAAATAAAGAACGATTTTTTTTCCTTTAAAATCTTTTAATGCAATGGATTTTCCATTTTGATCTTTTCCTTTAAAATCTGGAGCTTTGTCGCCAATTTTAAATGCTGTTGAGTGATTTGCCATAATGTTCTTTCAAAACTAGGTTAATATGTGAGGAATAAAAAATGATTCTTTTCCATTTTATTAACATGTTGAAAATCGTTTTGTTTAAAATCAAAGAACTAATTACTTTCACTTACATCACAAAAGTAGATATCATGTCAATACGAATTGCTAAGTTTTTTAGCAAAATGAAAAAAGTTTTAAAAATAGCCTATAATTCAATAAAATAAGGCCTATAAATTTGAATCGGAATTAAAAAAAAGGTAGGATTCGGAGATATTTTCAATAATATCGGAAGCAATCATTGCCTCCTTACTAACTTTTTTAGCAGCGAAATCGCCTGCCAAACCATGTAAATAAACACCTAAAATAGCTGATTCATGAGAAGAATATCCTTGTGCCAGCAATGAGGTAATGATACCTGTAAGCACGTCACCACTTCCAGCAGTAGCCATTCCCGAATTGCCTGTTGAATTAAAAAACACATCGCCATTCGGAAATGAAATAGACGTATGCGCTCCTTTTAAAACTACAATTACTTGATTTTTTCGAGAAAATATGCGTTGTTCCATCAAACGCTGCTCACTATTCTCTTGCTTGCCAACCAAACGTTCAAATTCTTTGGGATGTGGTGTTAAAATACTATTTGGTGGTAAAAATGCCAACCATGTTTTATTTTCAGCCAAACAGTTAATTGCATCGGCATCGAATACTACGGGCTGCGAAGCGTTTTGAATGATTAATTTCAAACAATTTTGAGTCTGCTGCTCCAATCCTATTCCTGGTCCGATTCCAATAGCACTGTAATTATCGAGCTTTATAGAATCGGTAATATAGTTCTGTTTGGCATCAACGTCAACCATCACCTCAGGAATGGATGTTTGCATAATTTCATAACCACATTTAGGAATGTGCGCTGTCACCAATCCTGTCCCAGTTCTCAAACAAGCTTTAGAAGCTAAAACAGCAGCTCCCATTTTACCATAACTACCTGCAATTAGGAGTGCATGACCAAATGAGCCTTTATGCGCTGCAGCAGAACGCTTTCTTAAAAATGATTGAATAAATGAACGTGTAATAAAATAATTAGGTGTTGGCGTTTGAGAAATATACTGTTCCGACAAGCCAATATCCAATAATGAAAATACGCCCACAGTATCCGCATTCTCGGGAAACATAAACGATAATTTCGGAAACTGAAAACTAAGTGTGTAATCGGCCTTGATAACAGAGTCGGTTTTAGCATTTAATTTATCAGCAAACAAACCGGTAGGTATATCAATTGAAACAATCTGGCTTTTGCGATTATTCATCAATTCCACAACTTGCACCAACCAATTTTCGATTGGCTTATTTAAACCAGAACCTAAAATAGCATCCAACACAACCGTGTTGCTTCGAACAACAAACTGTTTGGCAAAAGAATCAAAATCGGATATATTAACAATATCCGCTATTCCTTTCAACCGTTCATTATTGATTTTAAAATCAAGCGATTGGTTCTCTGTATGATTTAAAACGAAAGTTGTAACATCGTACTTTTTTTCAAGCAATAATCGAGCTACGGCCAATCCATCGCCACCATTGTTCCCTGTTCCACATACAACGATAAACGAAGTTGTGGTATCAAATGTAGTAATCAACCATTCAACAACAGCTACTGAAGCCCTTTCCATTAGATCAATGGAAGAGATGGGCTCATGCTCAATTGTAAATTGATCAGCTGATCGAATTTGCGCTACAGAAAATAGTTTCATTTTTTATTATGCTTAATCAATACCTAAAATCAATCGTACAATAAAATTGATTGTAACAATGGATATAGAAATTATAAAAGAATATTTGATGTAATTGGCTCCATTTTTCAACTTAAATATAAGATGAATGCCTGTAAGTATAAATGTAATCATTATTGGCAACAAAGCAGGATAGTAGACTATACTATCTACAAAATTTCCTTTCAGTAACGCTATTAATGAACGCTGCATTCCGCAACCGGGACAATTTAATCCAAGCCACGATTTATAGGGGCACGACAATAAATGAGATTCTAACCAATGAATGAGTTCTTGCATACCAAATAAAAAAGAGGACAAGTGTCCTCTTTAAAATTACGTTTTATTTTTTAAAGTATTAATGACGTCCCATCATTTCCCAAGGCATTGCATTTAGCATAGCTCCGAAAATTACTAATTCAATAATTACAATAATTACAGTTAGTGCAGAAAGCGACAACCCAATAATTGCACAAACCTTTCCTGCTTTCATGTTTTTGAATGATGCTTCGGTATATAAACTTGGATTCTCTTTGTATAGTGCATTTGCCTTACCAGAAAGAACTAATGCAATAATTCCACAAACCAAACCTGGTAATCCGTAACAAAAACAGCCTACTATGGAAATAATTCCTAAAACTAATATAGCAGTTGCATTGGGTAATTGTTGTTGTCCAAAAGGATTAGCCATTGATGTAGCTTGTTGTGTAGTGTTTGTTGTAGCACTACCCGTATTCATGTTTTCTTGATTTTCCATCGCTTTTAATTAATTTTCAACTAAAATACTAAAGTTTTTGAAATCACCTAAAATTATTTTACAAGTTGATGATGAACAAGAAGCACTTGCGGTATAAGCAAATCCTCTTCGTTATTCTGTATGAAAAAATCCGACAATTTAATCTTTTCTTCATCGGGCAATTGATTTGCCATTCGTTTTAAAACTTCGGTTTCTGTTGTTTTATCACGAGCCATTACTCTCGACAACTTTAATTGAAGAGGCGCTGTAACTAAAATGGTTTTATCTACTTGTTTGTTAGCTCCACTTTCAAAAAGGATGGCCGCTTCTTTTAAAATGTATGGAGAAGATTGATTTTTACACCATTCATCAAAATGCCTTGCAACTGCAGGATGTACTATTGCATTTAGTGAAGCTAACTTCGTTGTATCTGAAAAAACAATACTTGCTGTTTTTTTTCGATCAATTTCTTCAAATTCATTCAGAATAGTTGGGCCCAATAACTTCAACAGTTCCGATTTAACGGTGGAATCACCATCAAGTATTTTTTTTGCCTCATCATCCGAATAATAAACAGCAATCCCTAGCAATTCAAACAACTTGCAAACAGTAGTTTTGCCACTACCTATTCCTCCAGTGATGCCTACTTTTATCATTTTTTTATAATGTACTCAACCTTTTCGGGATTAATTTTCATTGCTCTTACTAAAGTAGGATATTTAACCAATACTACTTTTGCATGATTGCTAGCTGCTTCTATTTTAGAATAATCTACTACTGCTTTAAATAAGGATGCATTAATTTTATCGTAATCCTTAAAGGCAACATTGTATTTTACTTGCACTTTATCTGGAAATGTTTTTAGGGCATAGCCAGCAGGCAAGTTCTCTACTTCTATTGGCAAATCGATACTCGCTTCGGTATATTTTTGAACATTAATTTTAAGTTGAATTTTGGCTGGTTTTATTTCTACCAATTCCAGCGACTTATTCTTTAAAATTGCAGCATAAATTGTTTGCGACTTATTAATATTTTTTAGCTCTAATGCTTCTGTTTCAAGTTCCGAAATTTTATCAATTAAATCCGCAGCACCAGAAATTTCTACCATTGATGGAAGCACTGCAACAGAATCAACTAATTGAAACTGGGTATCAAAAGCCAAAGAATAATTTGCTTTTACAGGAACTCGTTTCGATATTTTTTTATTGTAATTTAAAAAAATGGTGTCGGGAAGTATCCTTACAATTCTAATAGTACTGCTAATCTGTGCCTTTATTTTATCCAATCTGCTATTCGTAAGTAAATAATAATGATTTTTTAAAATCAAAGGTTTGGCATCTTTCAGATCAATAGTCACTTCCTCTACTTTGTTTTTTAATTTGTAAAAAAGAAGATTAAAACCTCTAGCTGTAATTTCCATATCAATATGCTCTGGCAAGGTATTGGCTAAAACTTTGTCCTAAAGCAAATTTGTATACTTAGCAGGAAAACTAATGGTAATGTTGTAATCTTTCGACAAATTCATCAATAACCAAAAAAACATTGCCAATAAAATGCACATGAAAAATGTGATGAGCTTTTTATTCAGCTTCACAGGCACGTTTGAATCTGCACTTTTAAAAATACTTAGCAACGCTTTTTTCATTAGTAGTTATCTATTCCATTTTTCAGCGTATTGAATCGCTTATGTTCCAACTAAAATACAAAAAAATAGCGTTGAGTACTCTCTACTCAACGCTATCTATTAAATTTCAAGAACTTATTTTTGTTCAGCACCTATCATTGTTGATGAATCCATTGAAATTGCATTTTTTTCAATTTTCAACTTAACTCCTCCTTCAACAGTAATCATAAATGTTGTGTCCTGCACTTCAGAAATTTTACCATGAATACCACCAATTGTAACAATTTTATCGCCTACTTTAATGTTTTCACGAAACTTTTTTTGTTCTTTCGATTTTTTTAACTGAGGGCGAATCATGAAAAAATAAAATACGACAATGATTAAAATTAATGGAATAAACTGTCCTAATTGAGCCATAATGTTTGAGTTTTAAATTATTTATTATTGTTATTATTCTTCTTCGGGTACTATAATTGTTGTACTTATGGTAAGTAATTTTGTGCTGGGTGTACAATTGGTTGTAAGTGTAACCGTTTTTTCAACCAATCCAGATTTGCCATCACTGTTAAATACAACATCTATTTTTGATTCTTCACCTGGTTTAACAGGAATTTTTGGATAATTCGGAATAGTACAACCACAGCTAGCAGATGCATTTGAAACTATTAAATCTGAATTTCCTGTATTTTTAAATGTAAACGAGTAGGATACTTTTTCTCCTTGCATTATTTTCCCAAAATCATGCTTTTCTTCAGCAAATGTCATTTGTGGACCCATTCCAGCAGGTACACTTTTATCAGATGCTGTAGCGGGAACATTAATCACATCAGTAGAAATTTGCGGCTCTGTTTGATTTATTTTTGGCGGTTCACACGAAACTACCAATAATGCTAATCCAAAAAATAATAGTTGATTTTTCATGTTTGTTGATTTTTGAATTTATCTTATTATAATTAAATGTTCTGGTTAATTATTCCATTAAGCCGCGTCCCATTTTATTCAACATATTACCCGATTTAAAATCAGCCACCAACTTATCTAAGATCCCGTTGATAAAGATTTTGCTTTTGGGAGTACTGTACATTTTAGAAATTTCGATGTATTCATTCAACGATACTTTAATTGGAATACTTGAAAAATGAAGCATTTCAGTAATTGCCATTTTCATTAACAACACATCCATCATTGCAATACGTTCTACTTCCCAATTTTTTGTTTTATCACTAATCAACTTTTCTGTTTCATCGTTACGAATAGCCGTTTGGCGCAATAAATCTCTAACAAATTCAGAATCTTCTTCTCTGTCTTTATAAAGTACGCTTAAATGAAGGTCAGGTGTTGTATCTTCTTTAAACGATTCAATAGTTTTAACAACTGTTGGATTTACAACATAAATATCATCTCCCCAATGTAAATTCTTCTCTTCATACAAATGATTCAACACTTCAAAATCGGCCATAAATTCTCTGAAAATTTCAAGAATAAAATTACGGTGCGTTTTGTAGGAATCGTCAGAAACATTCATGTACTTTCCGTATTCTTCAGAAACTTTGATGTTATTCAACACTTTTTTAACCAACTCAAAATCATTATTCCAACTAATCTTACGATTATTCATCTCACGTTTCAAATGAATATTTTCTTCCAGCTGAATTAAAAACTTATTTTCAATGAACTTCAAATTTGGATTCAATTCATCGGCTGTCGGCAAATGTTTTGATTTTGCATCTTCAGAAATAACTGAAGCTACATGCTTTAATTCTAATAAAAATGCTAATTGATAAATGTATAGATCATAAATTTTATCAATACCGTTAAACATTTCTCGTTCAGTTTTTGCCAAATCCTTATTCTCCGATTGAAAAAAACCATACAAGGCTTGCATCACCTTAATTCTTAAATACCTTCTGTTTAACATTTGTTATAAATTTATTTTATTCAACTAACTATAGCATTAGTCGACCTCACTATCATTCGTACTAAAAGCTAACTTTTATTTTTGCAATATCAGCGATTCGCTTTTCAGCGATGCGGTTTGCAGCCATGTAAGTAGGTATATTTTGCTCTTTTGAAATTTTGAAAATATTTAAAGTTGTATCATAAATTTTTTCGGCATGCGCCAATGCTCTTTCTCTATTATAGCCTTCTAATTCATAATACACATTGATAATACCACCTGCATTTACAACAAAATCGGGAGCATACAATATTCCTTTTTCAATAACCAATTTACCATAAACATTTTCATCTACCAATTGATTGTTTGCTGCACCACAAATAATTGAACATTTCAAACGACTTAGTGTATCTGAATTAACAGTTGCGCCTAATGCACATGGAGCATAAATATCCATGTCTAAATCGTATATTTTTGTTCCGTCAGTAATTACTTCAGCGCCTGTTTCTTTTGCAACCGCTTTTACTCGCTCTTCATTGATATCAAAAATGGAAACCTTTGCACCTTCTTTTACTAAGTGCTTCACTAAACTCTCGCCCACGTGTCCAATACCCTGAACAACAACCTTTTTACCAGCCAAACTATCATTTCCCCACTTTTCTTTTGCAGATGCTTTCATGGATAAATAAACACCATAGGCCGTTACGGGTGAAGGATCACCACTACCGCCCATGTTTACTGGCAAACCGCTTACAAAATCTGTTTCCATTTTAATGTACTCCATGTCTTTTGTGCTCACTCCAACATCTTCTGCTGTAATGTATTTTCCTGATAAACTATTTACAAATTTTCCAAATCTACGCATCAAGGCTTCATTTTTTTGCGTTTTTGAATCGCCAATAATCACCGCTTTTCCACCACCCAAATTTAAACCAGCTACGGATGATTTATAGGTCATACCACGTGACAAACGCAATACATCCGTCAATGCTTCCATTTCATTGTTGTAAGCCCACATACGTGTTCCACCCAAACTTGGTCCTAAAACGGTATTGTGAATAGCAACAATTGCTTTTAATCCAGTATCGTTATCATTACAAAAAACTACTTGTTCGTGATTGTTTAATGCCATTTGAGCAATCACAGGATTCTCCATCAATGAAGAATTTTTAATATCCTGAACTTGTATCATACTTATTTGTTTATAGATTCGTGAATAGTGAATTTGCGAAATTTTAATCCGTACTTTTGTCCATTAACTATTTGGTGGCGCAAAATTATAGTTATTTTCCGAGTAGCCAAAATGTATTGAAGATTATAAGTAGATTAACAGAACTAGTAAAAAGGCTGAATTACAGGATAAACAAGCAATTTGCATCGTTTATCAACAATTAAAGGGACGTGAAAGCATTAAAACATATAAATAAATATTTTTTCAAATACAGATGGCGCTTGGGATTAGGCGTTCTTTTTGTTATTCTATCCAACATTTTCGGTGTCTACTCAGTTACGTATGTAAGAGATGCAATCGATTTTTTAAAAGACATTCCCACTGTTAAAGCGAATGTAAGTGAGCCTTATGCAAAACTCCTTTATTTTGGAATGCTCATAATTGGACTTGCCATTGTGAGTGGTTTCTTTTTATTCTTAATGCGACAAACAATCATTGTTATGTCGCGCTTGATTGAATACGACCTTAAAAATGAAATTTATGAGCATTACCAAAAACTAGATGTAAGCTTTAGCGAAACAATACTGGCGATATTTTGAATCGCATCAGCGAAGATGTTAGTAAAGTTCGAATGTATTGGTCCGGCAATCATGTATGTAATCAATACAGAATCACCTTTTTCATTGACCATTTTTGTAATGATTAATATTGATTTAAAGTTGACCATTTTTGTTCTTATCCCATTACCGGTGTTAGCCATTTCAATCTATTATGTTAGCAATACAATTAACAAGAAAAGCACCAAGGTTCAGGAACAACTTTCCAATATAACTACACATGCGCAAGAAGCTTTTTCGGGTATTCGTGTTTTAAAAGCTTATGGCAGAGAAGCGAACTCTGTTAAGGATTTTGAGAAACAAAGTATTGCCTATCAAGACAAAACAATGGCACTAATAAAAACAGAATCGCTTTTTCAGCCATTTATGATTTTATTAATTGGCTTAAGTACCATTTTCACCATCTATATTGGCGGAATGCTTGTTATTGAAGGCAAAGGATTAACCTATGGAAACATTGCAGAGTTCATCGTTTATGTGAATCGTTTAACATGGCCAATTGCATCGCTGGGCTGGGTTACCTCTTTAATTCAAAGAGCGGCAGCATCACAAACGCGCATCAATGAATTTTTACATACAGAATCGTTAATTAAAAACACCAATAATTCAATGGAACCAATAAAGGGAAACATTGAATTCAAAAATGTATCATTCACCTACTCCGATTCAGGAATTCAAGCATTAAAAAAATTTCTTTTACATTGAGCAAGGAAAATCGTTAGCAATTATTGGCAAAACAGGTTCTGGAAAATCAACTATTGCAAACTTAATTACCCGACTTTATGATTGTTCTGATGGCACTATTCTAATTGACAACAAGGCTATTCAATCACATAATATTGAGCAACTAAGAAGCGGCATTGGCTACGTTCCACAGGAAGTGTTTTTATTTTCTGATAGCATCGCAAATAATATTTCGTTTGGTATTGGAAACAAAAATCAATCGAAAATAGAAAAAGCAGCAAAAGATGCTGCCATCCTATCAAATATTGAAGGATTCCCTGAAAAATTTGAAACCATTGTTGGAGAAAGAGGAATTACGCTTTCGGGAGGACAAAAACAACGAATTTCTATTGCCAGAGCAATTATTAAAGAACCACAATTGCTTATTTTCGATGATTGTTTATCGGCAGTTGACACTGAGACGGAAGAGGAAATACTCAATAATTTAAAAAGCATCATGAAGGATAAAACGACTATCATTATTAGTCATCGAGTATCTTCCGTAAAAAATGCTGATTCGATTATCGTGATTGAAAATGGTTGTGTAATAGAACAAGGAAAACACCAAGAATTGCTAGAAAAACAAGGCAATTATTTCAATTTGTACAAAATGCAGCTATTAGAGGAAGAGAAAAACTAGTATTTAGCTTGATTTAAGGTTACCAACAAGCTTTCAAAAGTTATTAACAAGCCTTGTTTTAGCAATTTTTTTTGTAAACATTTGCTTACAGTATAACTAAAACAACGATAAATTATTCAATTATGACGATGGAAGAAGGATTTGACAAAAATGGAAATGACAGAGACGATATTTTCTCAAAATCTGTTAGAGCTGGAAAAAGAACTTATTTCTTTGATGTAAAAAGTACAAAAGGAAATGATTACTACTTGACCATCACAGAAAGCAAAAAGCGTTTTGGAGATGATGGAAAGTTCTTCTATGAAAAACACAAATTATTCTTGTACAAAGAAGATTTTGAAAAATTCTTAGAAGGCTTGAATGAATCAATCGAACACATAAAAGCAAATTCTCCAGCAATTGAACCTCGTGCTGAGCATATCCCAGAAAGCAATTCGTTTTCGGATGTAAATTTTGAAGATTTAGATAAATAAAAAATAAAGTATAAAAAATCCCCATTACAAAACTGTAATGGGGATTTTTTTATACTATAACTTTCATGTTATTCAACTCTTTTAATTGAACAACCTACCGATTTGGTTGAATTTGTTTTTACAGTGCTACCAGTACCGACTGCTGTAATTGCATTTTTCAAGTAATGCTCTTTTGCATCGTTCACATCTTTGATATTATCATCAATAGCACCACGATATGCTAAACCTTTTTTATCAAACAAAAAAACATGGGGTGTGCGTGTTGCACCAAATGCATCAGCAACCACAGAGTTTTTATCTACTACATAACGAAAATCATACGCTTGCGCTTTTGCATATTTTTTCATTTCTTCAAATGAATCTTCATCTTCACGTTGCGCTTCATTTGAATTAATTAAAACAACTCCAATTTTATTTTTCTTAGCTAGCGAAGCAACATCTTTAATACGTGCTTCACTCAATTTTACATAAGGACATGTATGCAAGAAAAATAACCAACAAGCCATTTTCACCTTTGAATCAGCAAGTGAAAACTCCTTACCGCTCACATCCATCATTTTTACATCTGCACTCGGAATAGCTTTACCAATCTCTAATTCAGGATTTGTTGCAGGAACAAAGGCTGTAATTGCAGTTGCAATTGTTAGGGTTAATACAAACACCGCTTTTTTCATTTCAATTTGTTTTGGTTTTTAATTACTCTAATTTACAAAAACCAAACCACAAATCAATCATTTTTTATCAATTCTTTATAAATAAACTGTTCTTGAAGGGATTCAAAAGGACGGTAAACATAATACACATAACCATTTTTCACCTTTATCTGGTCAACATACTGATTAGTAAGCTTGTAAGAAGCTATGATTTTCCCAGAATATAAACTTACCTGCTTTAAATAGTAAAAACCATTTTTTTGATACAATGCATATGCACTATTGGTTTCCTTGTCAATGATAATTTTATGCTTCCATTCTCTCCAACTTTTTGGATGGTGATAATCAATTGCAATTGAATCCAACAACTGATGACTTTTATTATATTTTAAAATTGCATTGTTGTAATGATCAAATACACAAACAGTATCTTTTAGCACAAATAATGGCGCGTATAAAGGAGAATAGTAAACACTAGATGTAAGGCCACTCATGGTAGCGGCCACTCTATGAAAATCAACTCCGTAATAATTTGCCAATTTCGAGCATACAATCGATCTTTCGGTTTTGAAAAATAATATTCCATATTATAACCTTTCAATTGTTCTTGATCTGTAACTGTTTTTAATGTGCATAACTGCTATCAGCTGTATTGTATGCGAAATAGGTAAATTCGGGATAATCGCGTTGATAATTCGAAAAATAGACATTTTCCTGAACCGTATCAATACAAGGCATGATATGAGCAATGTATTCATCGGCAGGCAATTCACCTAAACGAATAACATTGTTTTGAATTGATACTTGATAGATATGATTGGTGCATATTACATTTATTTTGCCCAAATAATCTTTATACAATCGATTGGCTTCATCAGGTAAAACAAATGAAGAAAGCACTTTTTGAGATTTATCAACCAACATTACCTTCGCCTTTTCAAGCGATTTTTCGAAGGTTAGTAATATTAATTTATCCTCCTCATAAAACTCAAAATCTGCAACACTAAACTTTGCACTTCCAAAAACAGTATCGGCTACCTTTTTGGAAGTAACGGTAACAGTTCCTAAATCGTACGATTTTTGAGCAGATACTTGAATATTTATTGAAACTACAAGTAAAATTGAAAGTAGTAAATAACGCATATAACCTCTTTTTGCTTTAAAGACGTTTTAATAAAAATATTCCATAAATTTGATTCAACTAATTTTTCTGATTTGTACGACTTCTATAAAATATTGGAAATACCACGAACTGCTACAACAGAAGAAATCAAGCGTGCCTATAGAAATAAGGCCAAAATAGTGCATCCCGATGTAAATAACTCACCAAAAGCAAACGAAGTGTTTTTAGTCATTAATGAAGCGTATGAAACATTAATTGATGAACACAAACGTTATTTACACGATGTTAAATTAAATTATGTAGATGCTACAAAAGCAGAAGCAGAAAGAAAAAAACAATATTACGGTTCATCTGTAAAAAATGACACCTATAGCAATACCAACAATTTCCATTACGATTGGGAAAGCTATAAAAAGATGGCAAAAGAAAAAACAGATGAAGATTACTATAATCAATCACCTTGGGTTTACAACCTGTTTTTTGCAAGTGGTATGTTTGTTGGATTTATTATTGTAATTGTTACAATAGTAGGTACATATCAAAAGCTTTGGAGTACACCATTTGTACTAATAACAATTCCTGGAATTATATTGATTCGAGAAGGCTGGAAAGGGATCATGAAAAAAGAATCCATGCTCAAGGTATTCCTTAAAAAATTCAAATCCAACAATAAGTAACTACGCTTTCCTTTTAGAAATAATCATCAAACCGATAAATGTAAACAAGCCATTTATTAATAATAGCTCATATCCAAATTTATACCCAGCAAACCATTGCTCTGAGTTTTCTCTCAATAAATACGAAAACACTACCGATAAAATGGAGACCAATGGCACCCATACATCTTTCACTTTAAGCTTCGTAAATAAACCAAAAGCAAACAATCCTAATAATGGGCCGTAGGTATATGCAGCTACTGTAAATATTGCATCCAACACGGAGGTTTTAGGAACAATTTCGCACAATAAAATGGTAATCAATAATACAAAGGCAAAACCTATATGTACCATATGTCGGATGTTCGTTTTTTTCTTTTCAGAAAAATGCTCTTTCTCATCAATGTGAAGAAAATCGATACAAAAAGAAGTGGTTAATGTAGTCAAAACTGAATCAGCACTTGAGAATGTTGCTGCAGTTAATCCAATGATAAAAACTATGGCTGCAAACACACCCAAATGTCCAAGTGCTAAAGTTGGGAATACTTTATCTGTAATAATTTTTCCTGTCTCAGGATTTATTGGCATTTGAATGCCTTGTTTTTCGGCAAAAATATAGAGCAATGCTCCCAATGAAAGGAAAAATAAGTTAACGAAGACCAATACAATGCTGAACCAATAGATGTTTTTTTGAGCCGATTTTAAATCAGGGCAACTCAAGTTTTTCTGCATCATGTTTTGATCCAAGCCTGTCATAACAACTGCAATAAATGCACCACTCAAAAACTGTTTAAAGAAATACGATTTTTCCTTCCAATCCCAGAAAAACACTTGCGAATACTTACTGTTTTTTACTTCACGAATAACATCAACAAAACCGAAATCCAAACTACTCATGATTGCTGTAATGGATAGAATAACACCTAGCAATAATAAGCCCGACTGCAAGGTATCTGTCCAGACCAACGTTTTAATTCCACCACGATAGGTGTATAACAACATTAAAACAATTATCAAAGCAACTGTTACAACAAATGGTACACCATAGCTATCAAATACAAACAACTGAATAACTCCAGCTGCCAAGTACAAACGCAAGGCCGCACCAATGATTCTTGATATTAAAAAATAAAATGATCCTGTTTTTTGAGAAAACAAACCAAAACGTTCATTCAAATAACTGTATATCGATATTAAATTAAGTCGGTAATACAAAGGCAATAATACGCGAGCAATAATAAAATAACCCACCAAATACCCCAACACCATTTGCATGTATGAAAACTGGCCTGTATTAACAGTGCCTGGTAATGAGATAAACGTTACACCAGAAAGGGAATCGCCAATCATTCCGAATGCTACAGCATACCATGGTGATGACTTATTACCCAAAAAGTAGGAATCATTGTTTGCATTGCGAGATGTATACCAAGCAATCATCATCAGTAATGAAAAATAACCGAGAATGCTAATAATTATGATTAATGGCGACATCTTTTTATATTTTGTATACAACAAATAAAACGAATAAAAGCCCTAACTTTGCATGAAGTGATTTTTGTATATTAACAAAGTTTTTCACAGCTACTCAACTCGAAAATGAAAAAAATATTTTTTATCATTTTATTTCTTTGTCTGATTGCATTAGGAGGATTAATCAACTATGGTTTTAAAAATCACAAACCAACGAGCGTTTCTTTAGTAATCGAAAATAAAAAAGCGACTTCTGGCTACAACTACACCATCTTTTACAAAAATAACTTATTGATAGATGTTTCGCTAAAACGCCCAGATAAAAACGACAAAAACATTTTAATTTGCATCCCAGCTGCCTATACTGACTTGCAATCCTATTTTGTAGACGGCTTGTACATTGACAATGGCAAAGTATATAACAAAAATAAAGTCAATCATAGTTTAGGTGGCGCCATTAAAATTATAAATGGTAATTGTGAAATTTTTCCAACACAAAAAGGCAAATTACTTAATGATTCACTTATTAATTTAATTGTTTCAAAAAAGGGTTCTTTGTTTCAACAAATACAAATTGTTGAAAAAGGAGTTGGAGCAAAATACAAGGATACAAAGCTTTTTCAGCGAAGAGCCATTGTAAAATTAAAAGGCAACAAAACTGCCATCATTGAATCGTATGAACACATTACATTAACAGCTTTCACTAAGGATTTATTGGAACTAGGTGCAGTGGATGCGCTCTATACAGATATGGGAGCTTGGGATGAGGGTTGGTACCGACAAGACAATAAACTAATTACTATTGGTAGAATGAAAAGCCAAACCGACAAACAATGTAATTGGGTTGTGTTTAAAGAGAAATAGCATATGTGTGGCATAACAGGAGTTTTAGCATTTAACGAAGAAGGGATAAAACACTTATCAAAAATAAGTGCGGCTACCTATGCAGTATTACAGCGCGGACCAGATGGAGAAGGTATTTATTTTGACAAAAACTGCGCATTAGGTCATCGCAGACTTTCAATTATTGACACCAGCAATGCCGCAGCACAACCTTTCACAGATGCTTCTAATAGATACACAATAGTCTTTAACGGAGAACTATTTAACTATAAATCCCTGCGCAAAGAATTAGAACAAAAGGGATTTCAATTCAGATCCCAAAGCGATACAGAAGTACTATTGAATTTATTTATTGCCTATAAAGAGAAATGTTTGGAACAATTAGATGGTGAATTTGCATTTGCCATTTATGATAAAGAAACAGAGGATTTATTTTTAGCTCGTGATCGATTTGGCATTAAACCATTGTACTATTACAAAGATGAAAACCGTTTTGCATTTGCATCTGAAATGAAAGCCATCATTGCTTTTGGTATTCCAAAGGAAATTGACAAATCATCCTTACAAACCTATTTTCATTTAAACTACATACCTTCACCCTACTCTATTTTTAAAAATGTTTTAAAATTAGAAGCAGGCTGTTATATGAAAATAAATTCTCAAGGAAACTATTCAATCCACTCCTATTATTCAATCCCATTTAAAAACACTAGCAATCAACAAAAAGATTACAGTCAAGCAAAAAACGAATTAAAAAATCTATTAGAAGAATCTGTTCAAAACAGAATGGTTGCAGATGTTCCACTCGGAACATTTTTAAGTGGAGGCATTGACTCTTCTATTATAACAGCAATTGCAGCAAGACACACAAAACAACTAAATACATTTTCAATTGGTTATAAAGATGAGCCACTATTTGATGAAACAGCATTTGCAAAACTAGTAGCAAAAAAACACAATACAAATCATACAGTATTTGAATTAAGCAATGATGATTTGTATGCTAGCCTTCATACTGTTTTGGATTATATTGATGAGCCTTTTGCTGATTCATCGGCTTTGGCTGTGAATATTTTGAGCATGCAAACACGCAAACATGTTACGGTTGCACTTTCAGGCGATGGTGCCGATGAATTATTTGCTGGCTACAACAAACATGCGGCAGAACTGAAAGCCCGACATGGTGGCTTCACTACCAAACTTGTAAAAGCAAGTCGCCCCTTATTAAATCAATTACCAAAATCAAGAAATACTAAAACAGGAAATAAAATTCGTCAGTTACAAAAATTTGCGGAAGGAATGAAATTAAGTCCGCAAGAACGTTACTGGCAATGGGCGAAATGGTCGGGCTTCAAAAAAGAGGAGTTATTCTCAACAGATTTTTTGAAAAATGAAAACGAATTTTCTGACTATTCAACGCGTAAAAATAAAATTTTAGAGCAAATTAACTCGGACTACAATTCAGTATTATTAACCGACATGAAGCTCGTTTTAGAAAATGACATGTTGGTAAAAGTTGACCGTATGAGTATGAGTCAAAGTTTGGAAGTTCGTGTTCCTTTCTTGGATCATAAACTAGTTGACTTTGCATTTTCATTACCCGCAGATTTCAAAATTGATGCTGAACAACGTAAAAAAATATTAATAGATAGTTTTAAGGATGATTTGCCTCAAGAACTTTTCAATAGAGGCAAAAAGGGATTTGAAGTACCATTATTAAAATGGTTTAAAACCGATTTAAAATCAATGATTACAAACGAATTGTTAGCTGATGAATTTATCCTTGAACAAAACATTTTTAATTTAACTGAAATTAAAAAGTTAAAAATTCAACTTTTTAGTTCAAATCCAAATGATGCAGTAGAGAAAACGTGGGCATTAATTGTATTTCAGTATTGGTGGAAAAAATATTGTTGCTAAAACGAGCTTAAATAAAAACGTTTTTATATGGAAACGAAACAACATAAAATAAAAGTATTACGCATTATTAACAGATTTAATCTAGGAGGACCAACCTATAATGTTGCCTATTTGAGCAAATATTTATCCGATGGCTTTGAGACACTATTGGTTGGAGGAGCGAAAGATGAAACCGAAGAAAGTTCTGATTTTATTGTCAATAACCTTGGATTAAAACCAATTATAGTAGAAGAGATGATGCGTGAAATTGATTTGAAAAACGATTTTACTGCATATAAAAAAATCAAAAAAATAATTCAAGAATACAAGCCTGATATTGTTCATACGCATGCCTCAAAAGCTGGAACGTTAGGAAGATTGGCCGCATCGTCTTGTGGTGTACCAATAATCATACATACATTTCATGGACATGTTTTTCATTCCTATTTTGGGAAATTAAAAACGGCTTTTTATAAAAACATTGAACGCTATTTAGCAAAAAAATCAACTGCAATAATTGCAATTAGTCAAATACAAAAAAACGAATTAGTTGACATTCACAAAATTTGCAAATCAGAAAAAGTGTACATTGTTCCTCTAGGATTTGATTTAAGTAAATTTCAAGAAAATCAGGACTTTAAACGAAAACAATTCAGAGAAAAATACAATCTTGCTGATGATGAAATTGCAATTTCAATAATTGGTCGTTTGGTTCCTGTTAAAAACCATGCATTGTTTCTTGAAGGATTAAAAAGTGTTTCTGCACAAACTTCAAAAAAAATAAGAGCGTTTGTTATTGGTGATGGGGAGTCGCGCACTGAAATAGAAGCCAAGGCAATTGAATTAGGTATTCCTATCGTAGATGGGACAAAATCAAACCATAAACAGCTATTAACATTCACGTCATGGATTAAAGAAATTGATATTGCATTGGCTGGCAGCGACATCATTGCTTTAACCTCCTTTAATGAAGGCACTCCGGTGAGCTTAATTGAAGCGCAAGCTGCAAACAAGCCTATTGTTACCACCAATGTTGGAGGCATCGAAAACGTGGTATTACCCAATCAAACAGCTTTGCTTTGCGAAAATAATAATGTTGTAGAATTTAGCACACAACTATTAAAGCTGGTCGAAGGTGATGCATTGCGCCATACAATGTCGCAAAATGGCTGGATGCATGTTAAAGAAAAGTTCCATTTTACCCGATTAGTTTCCGATATGGAAAAACTATACAAAAAACTCCTAAAAAAGGACTTATAATATTAATTTTAGGGCATTTCAGTTATTTTTTTAACTTTGTTTGTTATTATTTAAAACAAACTATGCGTAAACTACTTTTATTAGCAGGAATAGCTCTACTTTTTTCCAGTTGTGGCTGGTTAAATTCAAGTATAATGCTTAAAACAGGCAAAGATTACAAATATTCTAAAGCGCCAGATACCACTAAAAATGCAGATTATATCATTTCTGCTAATGATGTAATTGAGTTTCGAATATTTTCAAATGATGGGTTTAAATTAATAGACTTAACATCACTTAATCAAATGAATCGTGATTACCAAATGAATAACCGAATGGATTTTTTGGTTGAATTCGATGGGAATGTAAAGCTTCCTATATTAGGTCGTACAAAATTACTGGGATTAACTGTTCGTGAAGCGGAGCTAATGCTTGAAGAAAAATATGCTAGTTACTATGTAAAACCATTTGTTTTAATGTCAGTCCAAAACAAACGTGTAATCGTTTTTCCAGGAAATGCTGGTGATGCAAAAGTAATCCCCCTGCTCAACAACAACACAAGCCTTATAGAAGCATTGGCACTAGCTGGTGGAATATCCGATGATGGAAAAGCTCATAAAGTAAAATTAATCAGAAGAATAAACGATAAAGATGAAGTTTATTTAATTGATTTATCAAAAATAGAAGGCATAAAACAAGCAAATCTTGTTTTACAAGCGAATGACATTATCTACGTAGAACCTAGAAAGAAAATAGGAAGCAAAGTGCTTGCTGAAATTGCACCTATCGTAAGTTTATTAACCAGTTCCCTTATCATAATTACTTACGCTAATAGCTTATCAAAATAAACATCGCTTTTAAAACACAGCTATGCTACAAGAAGATATTTCAAAAACAAGCGAAAATTTTGAACGTTACAAAGAACGTATTTCAAACTTTAGTGGCGAGTTTGAGTTGGGTTTGTTTTTATTTATTGCTCGAAAAAGTATTATTTGGATTCTATTGTTTTTTGTTCTTGCTTTTGCAGGCTCATATGTCTATTTGAGATACACTCCCCCAACATATGAATCGCACAGTATTATTCAGATACAAACAAGCAATCAAGCAAATAAGGTATTAAACGTAGAAAATATCTATGAAAACCGAAATGAGTTACCCGAGGCTATCGAATTACTTAGATCGAAAGTTTTTTTGAAACGAGTTATCAGCAAATTGCCATTAGATATATCCTACTATAATGAAGGAACCTTTAAAGCAAACGAACTTTATAAAAGTGCTCCTTATGCTGTTGAAGTGAAAATTAAAAATGAAAGTATAATTGGAAAAAAAATATATATAAATTTCGACAATGGAATAGATGGATACATAGAAATCGTAAACAATGAAAATAAAATAAAATTTGTTTTTAAGTCAAACAAATGGATAAATACACCAGAATTTGATTTTAAAATTAGTGTGTTAAATTTTCCGGAAATACAAAAGCAAAATAGTCAAGTAAAACAAAATCTTTATTATTTTACGATTAATAGTAATGACGCAGTAGTAAATGACTGCTCTCAAAAACTTGAAGTAAAACTATTAA
Organism: Bacteroidota bacterium; assembly: GCA_016707685.1. GTDB lineage: Bacteria > Bacteroidota > Bacteroidia > 2-12-FULL-35-15 > 2-12-FULL-35-15 > 2-12-FULL-35-15. The sequence continues at coordinate 52,117 of JADJHE010000014.1, read as the reverse complement.
GTGAAGGAGCTAAAACGATTTTAATATCGTATACAGACTTTAACGCACTAAAAACAAGCGACATAATCAATGCTATTACAGATGAATATACTAATTTTGACGTAGAACGAAAAAGCGAAAGTTCTAAAAGCATTATCAATTTTATTGACGTCCAGCTTGATGTTGTGTATAACCGATTAAAAGAATCTGAAAGTTCTATCCAAGATTTTAAAAAGGACAATAACGTAAATGAAAACAAAGACATTGCTACATCAAATGCTTCTCGTTTAAACGATTTGGATGACCAGATTATTTCACTAGAACTAGAAGAAAGCGTATTAAGTAAGATTGAACGCGAAATAACCAAAACGAAAAACATTGACACCTACAACCTGCAGCGCTATTAGCAGGAACAAATTTAGAGAGCAATATCTCTACATCTGTTAGTAGCTTGCACAAACTACTGATTCAGAAAGAGGAAATGCTTTACGAGGTAACTCCTAGCAGTGAAGCAATTAAAGCGATTGACTACCAAATCAATATCCAAAAAAGTTTATTAAAAGAGAGTATTAAAAGTATTAAAACAATATTTCAACCGAAAAAGAAGATTTACAAAGCAAAACCTCACAGTTCGAAGGAAAGTTCAAGCAATTACCTGAAATGAAGTTGAATATGCTCGCCTACAACGATTATTTTCAATAAATGAAAAGTATTACACACTCCTGCTTGAAAAGAAAACAGAATATTCAATCTCAAAAGCTGGTTTTGTTTCTCAAAATTTAATTTTAGAAAAACCATTTACGCCCAATAGCCCCATTTCTCCAAACAGAAAAGTTACATTCATTGGTTATTCCCTAGTTGCATTGTTTTTTAGTTTAATCTTAATTTTAATGAGGTACTTTGCTCACAATGAAATTACCTCATTAAATGAAATTACGAAGCATACTCATGCATCAATTAGTATTTTAGGAATTGTTCCTAAATCAAACCAAAACATTCCAGTATCACAATTGCTTGTCGATAAAAATCCTAAGTCATTAATAGCCGAAGCGTTCAGGTCTATTCGTAGTAATTTGCAATTTATTTCAAATGAACCAGGTGCAAAAGTAATAGCACTTACTTCAACCATTTCTGGAGAGGGCAAAACATTTGTTGCTATTAATCTTGCTGGTATAATCGCCTTTTCAGGTAAAAAAGTTATCATTCTCGATTTAGATATGCGTAAACCGAAAATCCATTTAGGTTTTAATGCAGACAATAGTGTTGGGATGAGTACACTTCTTATTGGAAAAGATAATATTAATGCTGCGATTAAACACAGTGGACTAGAGAATTTAGATTTTATAACCGCTGGACCAATACCTCCTAATCCTTCAGAATTGATTATAAGTGAAAAAATGGAAGAGATTGTGACGCATCTGAAAGCATTATATGACATTGTAATCATTGACAATCCTCCTGTTGGCTTAGTTAGTGATGGAATTGCAATGATTCAAAAAGCTGATTACCCAATCTATATTTTCAGAGCTGATTATTCAAAACGTAATTTCATACAAAATGTTGATCGTTTGTTTAATGAAGCTAAAATTAAAAAGTTATCTGTCATTTTAAATGGTGTAGACATTGAACGTAAAAGTTATGGCTACAATTATGGATACGGGTATGGATACGGTTACGGTTACGGTTACGGATATTATGACGATGGTGCAAAATCGAGTAAACGCAAAAAATCGATCTTTAATAAATAAGTTTATTTTATGGAAATTATTAAAACACCAATTGAAGGATTATTAATTATACAACCGAAAGTATTTGAAGATGCTAGAGGCTATTTTTATGAATCCTACAACAAACAAGTATTTATTAATAACAATATAGATGTTGACTTTGTTCAAGACAATCAATCCTTGTCTCAAGCAGGAGTTTTGAGAGGATTGCACTTTCAAAATCCACCTTATGCTCAAGGAAAGCTTGTGAGAGTTTTAAAAGGATCTGTATTGGATGTTGCAGTTGATATTAGAACGAATTCACCTACTTATGGGCAAAACTTCACAATTGAATTAAATGAAACAAATAAAACAATGTTTTGGATTCCAGCAGGATTTGCTCATGGCTTTTTAACATTAGCGGACAACACTATTTTTTCATATAAATGTACAAATTACTATAATAAAGCATCTGAAGGTTGCATATTGTGGAACGATAGTGACCTAAAAATAAGCTGGAATATAACTAATCCAGTTTTATCAGACAAAGATAGAGAAGGTACAGTATTTAAATCGTTCAAAAGTAATTTCTAATTTTGCAACTTATTACTATCAATTATCGTCTAAATAATTGGTAGGTTAAACGAAACTTTATGGACGGCAATTTATATCTAATCATAGTCTATTGTTCTTATTTTATAAGTGCTGTTCTGCTATCATTTTTAGTAAATGGTTTATTTCTAAAATTTGCTCGTTCTTTAGGAATTAGAAACACTGAAGAAACAATTATTCGTTGGAGTCCAATGGCAAAACCAGCTCTTGGTGGTATATCATTTTTTCTTCTTTTTTTAATTTCTCTAGCAATCTATCCCGTTCTATTCGAACAAAATCAGGCCTTATTTAACAAAAAGTTATTAGGTATTTTAGCAGCATCTACACTTGCTTTTTTAATGGGTCTATCTGACGATGCATATAATACGAAACCATTATTAAAACTATTTATTCAAATTGGTTGTGCTTTAATTTTAATTAGTACAGGTACTCATATATCAATTTTCACTGATGCAAGCGTAAATTATGGAATGACTATATTTTGGATTGTAGGGCTGATGAATTCAATTAACATGCTCGACAATATGGACGGCATCACGGCTAGTGTGTCCGTTACAATACTACTGAGTGCCTTGGCTATTGTATTTATCAATCATGACTTTTACAACCTAAATATCCTTTTATTAATAGGAGTATTGGGAGCATTAATTGGCTTTTTATATTTTAACTGGCATCCATCAAAAATATTTATGGGTGATACTGGAAGCCAGTTTTTAGGATTATTCTTAGGTGCCATGGGAATCATTTATTTTTGGAATACTCCTGATGTTAATGGTGAGTTGATCCAATCCAAACAATTTTTCGTAACGCTTCTCACATTTGCTATCCCTATTATTGATACTACTACAGTTACAATTAACCGTTTAGCAAGAGGCTCCTCTCCTTTCATTGGCGGAAAAGATCACACTACTCATTTTTTATTTTACAGTGGAATTACAGAAAAAAGAATTGCAATATTGTACATCGCTATTTGTTTCGTATCCATGTTTTTTAATTTCTTAATAATTAAATTTATTAAAGATTGGGGATACTTACACATCACATTATTTAGTGTTTATTTTATTGCATTGTTCTGGTTTTTGTATAGTCCAACACAAAAACTCAAGAAAAATAAAAATGCTTAAAAAATATATTTTTCTTATTAACCAATTTATTCTCGGCCATAAAAAAACCTTTATAGCATTGGCTGCTATTATTCTATTAACTGGCGTTTTTGAGATTATCGCTTTTTACAATTCCACTAAAAAAATCGACTCGAACTACGAAGATTATTTTAGCATCAGTTATAATTCTTTTAAAGTAACGATTCCAAAAAATTTAAATTTTGCTGGTGAAAAAGTACCCATTAAAGAACCTACTGTTCGAAGAGCAATTGCACGTGAATTACAAAAAAACATATACGAACAAACACATTCTTTATTTTTACATAAACGTGCTAGCAGATGGTTTCCAATCATTGAGCCCATTTTAAAACGAAATAAAATTCCTGATGATTTTAAATATTTAGCTATTGTTGAAAGCCAATTGACCAATGCCGTTTCACCACAAGGCGCAACAGGATTTTGGCAACTAATAGGTTCCACAGCGCAGGGCTATGGTTTAGAAATTACAAATGAAGTTGACGAACGTTATCATGTTGAAAAATCGACAGAAGCCGCTTGTAAATATTTTAAGGAAGCGCACAAAATGTTTAATAACTGGACATTGGTAGCAGCATCTTATAATAGAGGAATGGGAGGTATTCAAACACAACTTGACAAACAAAATGCAGAAAGCTATTATAAACTATTACTTACAGCAGAAACAGCAAGGTACATTTATAAAGTGTTGGCAATTAAAGAAATTTTATCTCGACCAAAAGTATATGGCTACCAAATTAAAAAAGGAGATTTATATGGCGTACCTGCCACTCGAAAAATAAAGGTAGATACTACAATTCATGATTTAAGTGCATTTGCCATTGCACAAGGCTTTGATTATGAAACACTAACTACGCTTAACCCGTGGTTAAGATCAAATAGCCTTACCAATACTTCAGAAAAAAAATACATCATAGAATTTCCTAGAAAAGGAACTACAATTGTTGATATTGAAAAGAAACAAATCCCTTTCCCGTTTCAAAAACAGATTCGACAACAATTATAGCACCGCTGCAAACAAATGACAGCATAAAAAAAGAATAAGCGCAAACTTATTCTTTTTTAAAAATTGATTCCTTAATGTTCAACTATTATTTTTCGAACAGTTTTTCCATCAATTTTAATAAAATAAATTCCATTTGAGTAATTGCTTACATCAATTGTTAAAGAATTTGTTTTAGCATTATAAAAAGCAATTCGTTTCGAAATGATGTCAAATACTTCTACATAACTAAACTGTTCGTCTGAAAAAATGTGTAAAGAAGTAACACATGGATTAGGATATAAACGAACAGCATTGGCTTGCTCCTGCTCGTCTATTCCTACAACACAATTTACAGAATTATACGTTGGAGTTGTTGCTGTAAAAGAACCGATTCCATTCGGACAACGTTGATAAGAAACGTCAGTTGCTTGAACTCCAAATGTTACATTATCGATTATTGTTCCATTTGCGTATGACAACACCACTTGCTCGCCAGTTGCTGACAATTTAAAATTTGCATGCAGTCCAGCTTGTGTAGTGTCGCTATCCGCCCAAACAATTAGGTAGCTGTTCGGAGCTATCGTTGCATTGTCGGGGAACATCCATTTTAAAGGAGTTAAAGATACATCTGATAAATAAGCATTTTTTAAACTTATATAGTTAGATGTATTGTTATACAACTCTATCCAATCATCGTGTTCTCCATCCTGATCCGCTCCAAAAAAAGAATTAGATGCTAATAATTCATTAATAGCAACCTCACCTGCATTAATCATAGGAATAGTTGCAAACAAAGAATAATATTCGAACTCTGCGCGCTCAGGAGAAAATAATCCTGCATTATTATTTTCAGCATAAATGTAATAATGCATATACGATGCATTCACAGGTACATCTACGCCATATACATTATCTCCAGCCGATCCATCATTATGAACTCCATCATCATACATCTGAATGCGTTTAAATGCAGCTTCAATAGAATAACGATATCCTAAATAAACGCCTGTAGTGTTTGTATTCGTTACTGTAGCAGTAATCGTAACCGTTGAATTTATTGCAGGGCTTGTATTCGATGCCAAAATATTACTAATGGATGGATAGGATGCCGTAAATTCTGTTTGTGTATTCAACCATGTATTTCGTGCATTCATCAAATTTGTTAATCCAGGTGCACTACTCATTCCCGATGCTACATCAGTTGTTAAGTTACTTGTAAACTGAGAAAAAGTAAAAAACTTATTTACATCTGCTGATACGGACGCACTAATCAATGTTTGTAAAACTTGTGCATCGGTGTAATAACTACCATTTGCAAAGTTTTCGCTTAAAAGAGTACGCATGTGAGCAATATACATACGTTTATATTTTGGCACTGCTAATAATTGTTTTATCAATGGCCAAGCAGCATCATTAACATGTAACAAATGTGTCATTTGTTGTTTCGAAATTGTAGATGTTAAATTAAGTGTGCCGGTTTGGCTGAACGTTCCAAACGATTCATTTAAATCCCAAACAACAGAATTAAAGCGTCCATTATTATCCTTGTACAAATAATAGTTCTGAGCAAATCCTCCTATATAGCTATCTAAATTCACTAAAACATTATCAAACGCAATCATCCATAAAGCTCTATCAACATCCAATATTTTTTCGACATTATTAATATTATTAGCTATTGAATCTGTCAATGCAATCAAATCTGCCCAACCATAATCCGACTTCATCTCATAAGCATCATAGTAAGAAGTACTATCAGTTCCTAAATTAACCAAATTGGGCTTAGCTGTTGAACCAGGACCAGCACCTGCAGGTGGATTGCATTTAAAAAAAGCATTGTCATTTGAATAAAAATGATTATTCACAAACGATTTAGAAACCGATTCTGAATTCACATACAAACCAATGAGTGATCCATTTACAGACACATTTGCGTAGTTTGATAAAGGAGCATGCATGTATTTACGTAATATTTTGTAGGACATCACTTCTCGCACAAAAGAAGGATCTTTTGCAACATTGCTTAATTTAATATCTGTATAACCTTGATAGTCCTGATTTTTAAATGCATCCAAGGTAATATGAAAAGGATTTTTAACTTGATTTGCATTGTAAGTACTATTCCCTTTGTAACGCACACCAACACTATCATACTGAACACCATTAATTTTCACCCAATTAGCCATAATATCACTTTCATAACCAGCAGTAGCTGTATCTAACATATAATCCCAATTTGTTTGAGTAAAGTTGATTTCTATGGTTTGAATAGTATTTATATCGTAAAGCGTTTGAGAAATTCCCATATTTACCACAATAGCAAATATGAAAGAGAACAGATTTTTTTTCATTGAATTCGATTTCTTGTTAGTTATAGTGATAGACGACAGGAAAAAACGAACCCTTCGCCTGAACTTACATTTTCCTTACATAAACCTAATCATTTTTTAACACATTCAAAAACAGATCAAATAAAACCCAAACATTTACACTTTTATTCAAAAACTGAAGGAAACAGCCTTAAGTCCAACATTTTCAAGAGAATTCCACCCCTTGTCCATCCAACAATACTTCCGTATCTTTGTTAGGCTTTATAGATGTAACAAAAACAAATTTTCGGTATCAGAAATTGAGGAAAGAAAAGCAAACAAAAAATGTCAACAGAAACAATAAGTGAAAGTGAGTTTTTAGAAGTTGTAGGAGCTCGTGTACACAACCTTAAAAATATAGATGTTACCATTCCACGTAATAAACTGGTAGTAATTACGGGATTAAGTGGTAGTGGAAAATCATCCTTAGCATTTGATACAATCTATGCGGAAGGACAACGTAGATACATTGAAAGTTTTTCTGCATATGCTCGCCAATTCCTTGGCAACATGGAACGTCCTGATGTGGATAAAATAACAGGGTTAAGCCCCGTTATTTCTATCGAACAAAAAACAGTAAACAAAAACCCACGTTCAACAGTGGGTACAATTACTGAAATATACGATTTCCTACGCTTGTTATATGCACGTGCTTCTGAAGCATTCAGCTATGTAACGGGCGAAAAAATGGTACGCTACTCAGATGATCAAATCATTCAATTGATTCTTGAAAAATTTTACGATAAAAAAGTATTGATCCTAGCACCAGTTGTAAAAGGCCGTAAAGGGCATTATCGTGAACTCTTCGAACAAATAAAAAAATGGGGATACTTACGTGTCCGGATTGATGGTGAAGTTGTAGAACTAACAAAACGTGTTCAGCTTGATCGCTACAAAGTGCACGATATCGAAATCGTAATCGATCGATTGGATGTAAATGCCGATTCACGTCCACGCATTTCAGAATCATTGCAACTGGCAATGAAACAAGGAAAAGGAATCATCATGGTTCAACCTTTTGAAAAAGGAACTTTTGAAGATGAATTTGGGAAAGTAGAATATTATTCTCGTCATTTAATGTGTCCTACCTCAGGAATATCATATGATGAACCACAACCGAATTTATTTTCATTCAACTCCCCCTATGGCGCTTGCCATAAGTGTAATGGTTTGGGAATGATTTCCGAAATCGATATCAACAAAATTATTCCAAATAAAAAATCTACGATAAAAAAAGGAGCTATTGCTCCTATTGGTCCGTATAAAGGAACATGGATATTCAAACAATTAGAAGCTATAGGTGATAAATATGGTTTCACATTAGACACTCCTGTTGAAGATATTTCAGAGGATGCAATGAATACTATTTTATTTGGATCTGATGAAGTATTTAAAATCAAACAATACACCGATAGTGCTGCAACAAGCTATAGCATAGCTTTTGAAGGCATCGCCAACTTTATTGTAAAACAAAATGATGAACAAAGTTCACCAACCATTGAAAAATGGATTCAAGGTTTTATGAATAAAGTAACTTGTCCAAAATGCGAAGGAACCCGCTTGCGTCAAGAATCCTTAAATTTCAAAATCGACAACAAGAACATTGCGGAAATTTCGCAAATGGGTATCACCGAATTAAATGAGTGGTTCAAGGATATTGAATCTCGCATTGATGCGAAACAAAATACCATTGCAAAAGAAGTATTAAAAGAAATAAGAACCAGAATTCAATTTTTATTAGATGTTGGTTTGGATTATTTATCCTTGAATAGAAGCTCCAGAACACTTTCGGGTGGAGAAGCACAACGTATTCGCTTAGCAACACAAATTGGATCACAATTAGTTGGTGTTCTGTATATTTTAGATGAACCAAGTATTGGATTGCATCAACGTGATAATGTGCGTTTAATAACAGCATTGAAAAACTTAAAAGAAATTGGTAATTCTGTTTTAGTAGTAGAACATGATAAAGAAATGATTCTTGCAGCCGATCATGTATTAGACATTGGACCTGCTGCTGGAGTACACGGAGGAAAAGTAATTGCACAAGGCACACCAACCGAAATATTAAAATTCCATACACTTACTGCTGATTACATCAATGGTGTAAAAGGAATAAAAATTCCAGAGCAACGAAGAAAAGGAAATGGAAAACATTTAATCCTAAAAGGAGCTACAGGAAACAACTTGAAAAATGTTTCCATATCATTACCACTTGGAAAACTAATATGTGTAACAGGAGTTTCAGGTAGTGGAAAATCGACCTTGATTAACGAAACGCTTTATCCAATTTTAAGCAAACATTTTTATCGTTCCGAAAAAAAGCCAATGCCGTATAAATCCATTACTGGATTAGAACACATTGATAAAGTAATTGATATTGATCAATCACCAATCGGACGAACACCAAGAAGTAATCCAGCAACTTACACCAATGTATTTTCGGATATACGTAACTTGTTTGCGGAAATTCCAGAAGCTAAAATTCGTGGTTATAAAGCAGGACGTTTTTCATTCAATGTAAAAGGCGGCCGTTGCGAAACATGTCAGGGAGCTGGATTAAGAACCATTGAAATGAACTTTTTACCCGATGTGTACGTAAATTGTGAAACATGTAATGGTAAACGCTACAACAAAGAAACCTTAGAAATTCGTTTTAAAGGAAAATCAATTAGCGATGTATTAAACATGACCATTGATGTAGCTGTTGAATTTTTCGCAAGCATTCCTTCTATCATTCAAAAAATAAGAACATTACAAGATGTTGGTTTGGGTTATATAACCTTAGGTCAGCAAAGCACAACTTTATCGGGCGGTGAAGCACAACGTGTAAAACTTGCAACTGAATTAAGTAAACGCGATACAGGTAATACATTCTATATTTTAGACGAACCAACAACAGGATTACATTTCGAAGACATTCGAATATTATTGGAAGTATTAGATAAATTGGTGGATAGCGGAAATACCGTCTTGGTGATTGAACACAATATGGATATTATAAAAGTTGCAGATCATATAATTGACATTGGACTTGAAGGTGGAAATGCAGGTGGACAAGTACTTTGTGAGGGAACACCAGAAGAAATTATTAAAAATAAAGAAAGCTATACAGCTAAGTTTTTAAAAATGGAAATGAATAGCTAGATTCGTATTACTAAAAAAATTACACTAAAACAATTCGTAGTTTATGACAAATAACGATGAAGATAAAATCAGAAAAGCATTTGCATCCAAGGATTGGAATGATATAAAAGCATCCGACTCATGGCAAATATTTAAAATCATGAGTGAGTTTGTTGAAGGCTTTGAAAAAATGAGTCGTATTGGACCATGCGTTTCAATTTTTGGTTCAGCACGTACTAGTCCAGAAAATACTTATTACAAATTGGCTGAAGACATTGCATTTAAACTAACGAAAGAAGGCTACGGAGTAATTACTGGTGGCGGGCCAGGTATCATGGAAGCGGCTAACAAAGGGGCGAAAGCTGCTGGTGGAAAATCGGTTGGTTTAAACATTGTATTGCCATTTGAGCAAAGCTCCAATCCATTTGTTGACAATGACAAGAATATCAATTTTGACTACTTTTTTGTTCGTAAAACAATTTTCTTAAAATACTCCCAAGGGTTTATTGCAATGCCAGGAGGATTTGGAACATTGGATGAATTATTTGAATCTATAACATTAATTCAAACAAATAAAGTAGCACACTTTCCAATTGTATTAGTAGGAAAAAAATATTGGGAAGGTTTATTAGCATGGGTTAAACAAACCATGTTATTGGAGGAACACAATATCAGTGAAAAAGATTTAGAACTGTTTCACATTGTAGATGAAGCTGATGAAGCTGTTGCAATCATTACTGAATTCTATTCAAAATATTTATTGAAACCGAATTTCTAAAAATAAAATTCATTCATGAATATTGGTTAATGCTAATCACCATTCATGAATGAATTTCACATTACTTCTTTAACTTTTTATTCTCTTTGTGACGTTTGTGATCGCGTTTTGTTTTCTTTTCAATATTTTTTTTGAACGCTTTATCTAAATCTACACCTGTTTGATTTGCAATGCATATCAATACAAAAAGTACATCGGCTAATTCATCCGATAAATTTTTATCTTTTTCTTTTTTCTTAAATGATTGTTCGCCATACTCTCGAGCAATGATGCGCGCCACTTCGCCCACTTCTTCTGTTAGAATGGCCATGTTCGTTAACTCCGAAAAATAGCGAACACCGTGTGTCTTTATCCACTCGTCTACTTTTTGTTGGGCTTCTTTAATGGTAATTGTTTCCATGCTACCTAAATTAAATAAAAAAGGCTTCGCAAATGCGAAGCCTTTTTATGGATTTCAAAAAAATTATTCTTGAACTACTTCAAAAGAAAGTGTTCCAGTTACTTCTTTGTGGAAACGAACATTTGCAGTGTAAGTACCAACAGTTTTAAGATTGTCAGCATCTACGATTTCAATGTTTTTTCTATCAACATCATAACCTAATTTTTTGATTGCATCAGCCAATTGAACTGAAGTAACTGATCCGAAAATCTTTCCAGACTCCCCTACTTTAGCACCAACTTTAACAACCATATCTTTCAATTTAGCAGCAGTAGCTTCTGCAGCCGCTTTGATTTTTTGTTCTTTAAATGCACGTTGTTTAACTGTTTCTGCTAAAACTTTTTTAGTTGAAACTGTTGCAACAGCCGCTAAACCTTTCGGAATTAAAAAATTTCTTCCGTAACCAGGTTTTACACTTACTACGTCATCCTTGTATCCAAGGTTCTTAACGTCTTGTTTTAAAATTACTTCCATTTTGTTAGCTCCTGATTATTTTAACATATCAGCTACATAAGGCAATAATGCAAGGTGACGAGCACGTTTTACTGCTTTAGAAACTTTACGTTGATATTTAACTGATGTACCTGTTAATCTGCGAGGTAAAATTTTACCTTGCTCATTTACAAACTTCAATAAAAAGTTTGCGTCTTTATAGTCGATATACTTAATTCCGCTTTTTTTGAAACGGCAGTATTTCTTTTTCTTCACATCCACTGTTGGAGGTGTAAGATATCTGATTTCTGAATTATCTGATGCCATGTTGATTTTGAATTAATTAGTTAAGATTAATTAAGCTTTTGCTTTGTTTCTACGTTTTTCGCTGTAAGCTGCTGCATGTTTGTCAAGAGCTACAGTTAAAAAGCGCAACAAACGCTCATCACGTTTATAAGCAACTTCTAAATCAGCAACAAAAGTTGCCGGTGCATGGAATTCGATCAAATGGTAAAAACCAGTTGTTTTCTTTTGAATTGGATACTGCAATTTACGTAAGCCCCAAGCGTCTTCGTGAATAATTTTGCATCCATTGTCTGTAAGCATCTTTTTGTACTTACTTACCGTCTCCTTTGCCTGATCATCAGACAAAACGGGAGTCATAATGAAGACGGTTTCATAATGTTTTAGCATTGTTTTTAAATTTAATTGGTTAATAATTTATTATTCCTTTTTTTAAAAGGGATGCAAATATAGGAATTTTAAGAAAATAGGCAACACCATTTTCAAGATTTTTTGGCAAAAAAGCCATTCTAAGTCTGTAAAATCTGAATTTGCGAGCGAATTTAATAGCTAAAATACTGATTACCAAACACTTAAATTAAAAAAAGAGCCCGAATTGAGCTACAAAAAGGCTCCTCTCTCCAAAAATCAAAATAGTTTTTAACCAAATTGCGACTTTTTAACATTCTGCAAAAAGTTCATTTTAATAGCTATTTTTGTGCAACAACTATGGATAATTTTATTGTATCAGCTCGTAAGTATCGCCCTGCAACGTTTAACACCGTTGTTGGTCAGGCGCATATTACCAATACTTTAAAAAACGCCATTAACACAAACCACTTAGCACAAGCATTTTTATTTTGCGGTCCGCGTGGTGTAGGAAAAACTACCTGTGCACGTATTTTGGCTAAAACCATTAATTGCACAAACAAAACAGCACAAACCGAAGCTTGCGACCAATGTGAATCGTGTTTATCTTTTAACAGTGGTGCATCTCTAAATGTGTATGAATTAGATGCTGCATCCAACAACTCAGTTGATGACATCCGAAATTTAGTTGACCAAGTAAGGTTTGCACCTCAACTTGGAACACATAAAGTATATATTATTGATGAGGTTCACATGCTTTCAACAAGTGCATTCAATGCCTTTTTAAAAACATTGGAAGAACCACCGAAGCACGCTATTTTTATTTTAGCAACAACTGAAAAGCATAAAATTATCCCTACGATTTTATCACGTTGTCAAATTTTTGATTTCAACAGAATTCAGATTGAAGACATTGCAAACCATTTAGCTTTTATTGCAAAAAGTGAAAATGTAACAGCCGAAATGGATGCATTACACATCATTGCTCAAAAGGCAGATGGCGCTTTGCGTGATGCATGTTCAATCTTTGATCAGATTGTAAGTTTTGCAGGAAATAACATTACCTACAAAGCGGTAATTGAAAATTTAAATATCCTCGATTACGATTATTATTTCAAAGTTACCGATGCTATTTTAGCAGAAAATATTTCCAATTCTTTATTGATTTTCAATGAAATTTTGAACAATGGATTTGATGGCCATAATTTCATTGCTGGTATGGGCGGACATTTCCGCAACCTATTAGTAAGTAAGGATACCGAAACATTGCAATTGTTAGAAGTTGGTAACAATATTAAAGATAAATACAAGGAACAAGCTCAAAAATGTTCCCTTCCTTTTTAGTAAAAGGGTTAACAATCCTCAACAAAACAGATATTCAATACAAGAGCAGTAAAAATCAGCGACTCCAGGTAGAGTTGGCGCTAATGCAACTTTGTTCTATCAACACCATAAGTGTTGAAGCCGAAAAAAAAAATGACATAAGTAAGCCTATCTCACAGGCTACAACAGCTGTCAACACAACAACACCAGCTCAAAACACGAATTCAACGGTTACTCAAACACCTGTTACACAAGTAAGTACTACACCTGCTGTAACTGCAAATACACAACCCACTGCGAATACATCAGCAACACCTAGTCTGCAAACTGGATTTAAAAAGCCGATTTTAAAAACATCAACACCTTCCATCAATCAGCGTTTTAACACTGAAAAAAAAACGGATAATCCAGAAGAAAAAGAAGCTTCTTTTTTAGACACCGAACGTCCGAAAGATGCTGTAAATCAGCAAAAAATTGATGCAGTGTGGTTACGCTACACTTCGGAATTAAAAGCAAAAGGGAAACAAAATTTGGCTATTGTTTTAACGAGTAGACAACCTGTTTTGGCAGCAGATAATCTAACGATTGATTATACCATTAATAACAAAGCAACGGAAGAGTCCTTGAATGAGGACAAGACCAATTTTTTAAGCTTTTTACGTAAAAGAGTTGAATAACTATTCTGTTCAGTTAAACATTGTTGTTGCTCAATTAGAGGAAGGCAAAAATTTGTATACTGCCACCGACCGCTACAAACATCTTTCCGAAAAAAACCCTACAATCAATAAGCTTCGCCAAGCATTTGATTTAGATATTGAATTTTAACAAATCTCCCTATTTTTAACCTTGCATTTAATTGCGAATTATTAGTTAATGATGCAACCTTTTTGCATCTTTACTCATCTAATAACTAGAATAAAAACGTAAAAACTCATTTTTCAACCTTATATCATGAAAAAAATTATCGTATTTCTTTCATTCTTACTAATAATAACAAGCATTTCAAAGGCACAACTTGTTATTACTTCTGGTGGAGGAGCTGGTTCTGTTGCTACCGCTGTTGCTGGACCAGGCTTGACAATAAGCAATGTTGTCGTGAACTGTGCTGCAGTTTCTTATGGAACATTTAGCGGAGGAGCTGCTTCTGGTATTGGAATTACGAATGGGTTGGTTTTAACAACAGGAACTACGAATGAATTTTGGGAGCAAATACGAATATTGACTTTATTGGAGTTGATGTATGGAAATTCAGGTAGATCCACAATTAACAGCATTGAGCAATCAAGCAACATATGATGTTTGTATTATTGAATTTGATGTAGTGCCACAATGTAACAACTTAAGCATCGCTTTCGTTTTTGGATCAGACGAGTATACTGATTATGTTAATGCTAGTTTCAACGATGCATTCGGATTTTTTGTAAGTGGTCCAAACCCATTGGGTGGAAACTATACAAACTTTAACTTAGCAACAATTCCAGGTGGAACAGTTGTTAGTATTGACAATGTAAGTCACTTAACGGACTCCACCTACTTTGTAAATAACAATGCAAGTGTAAATTTCTAACAATTTTGATGGTCACACTACTGTTTTAACTCCTTCAATGAATGTAATACCTTGTGCCAACTTATCATTTTAAATTCGCGATTGCTGATGCAGGAGACTGCCTGGTGGATTCAGGGGTAATGATTGATATTATTCAATGTACATCTCCTTGGACAGTTACAACAGCTACAACACCAGCAGGTTGTGGTGTTAACAATGGAACAGCAACAGCTACCGTTACTGGTGGTATTGGTCCATTCTCTTATTCTTGGGCACCAAGCGGTGGAACTGGTTCTACTGCAACGGGTTTAGCTGCAGGTTCTTATACCGTAACCGTAAATGATGGTTTAACTTGTACACCAGCACAAACGTATACTGTAACCGTAGCTGGTTCAGGTGGAAGTCCAGTTGCAGCAAACTCACAAACGATCTGTGCAGGTGCAACTACAACACTTACGCTACGCCAACTACAGGTGGTGGAACCTATTCTTGGGCTCCAGGTGGAGCACAACTCAAACCATTTACGGTTAGTCCGGCTTCAACAACAACTTACACCGTTACCTACACTTTCGGAGGTTGTAACTCAACAAATACAGGCACTGTTACCGTTAATCCATTACCAACAGTAACATCAAACGCACAAACAATATGTGCCGGTGCATCTGCAACATTAACAGCAACGCCATCAGCTGGAGGAGGAACATTTTCATGGGCACCGGGTGGACAAACAACCGCTGCAATTACAGTTAGTACTGCAACAACAACTACTTACACTGTTACGTATACTTTAAATGGTTGTACTAACACTGGAACTGGTGTAGTAACTGTAAATCCATTACCTACAATTGGTGTAAACTCTGTTACTATTTGTCCTGGACAAAATGCAACGCTTACAGGAACAGGTGGAGCTACTTACTCTTGGAATACAGGTGCAACAACAAATCCAATAACAGTTTCGCCAGCTACTACTACTAGTTATACCGTTACAGGTACAACTGCAGGATGTTCTAACACTGCAGTAGCAACAGTTACTATTGGCGCTACCATGAGCATTACTGTTAACTCGCCAACAATTTGTGATGGGCAATCAGCAACATTAACTGCTAATGGCGGAACTACTTACTCATGGAGCACTGGTTCATCAAAATCCAATTAACTGTTTCACCAACAACTACTACTAGTTACACCGTAACAGGAACAACAGGTGGCTGCTCGGGAACTGCTGTAGCAACAGTTACAGTAAATCCTATCCCAACAGTTACATCAACAAATTCAACAATTTGTAATGGACAAACAACGAGTTTAGTTGCTGGTGGTGCTACAACGTATTCATGGGATACAGGATCTACAAGTGCTAACTTAACAATCACTCCAACAACAACTACTACTTATACTGTAACAGGAACAAGCAATGGCTGTTCGAATACAGCTACAGGAACCGTTACTGTAAATGCATTACCAACAATATCTGTTAACTCACCAAGTATATGCCCTGGCTCATCGGCAACGTTAACGGCTAATGGTGGAACAACTTATTCATGGTCAACTGGAGCTACTACAAATCCAATAACAGTGAGTCCTGCAACCAATACATCTTACACTGTAACAGGAACAACACTTGGTTGCTCAGGAACAGCAGTAGCAACGGTTACATTGAATACCAATTTAACAGTTGATGCAGGAGTAGATGATACCATTTGTTTTGGTGCTAGCACTTTACTAAATGTAACACCTGTTGCTGCAGGAAGTACTTATGCTTGGTTACCAGCGGCTGGATTAAGCAATGCTTCGGCATCAAATCCAACTGCAAATCCAACTACAACAACAACTTATACTGTAACCGTTACAAATGCAAGTGGATGTTCGGGTACTGATGCTGTTACTATTTTTGTAGACCCTCAATTATCTGCAAGTAGCATTTCAGGGATTAATAGTACTTGTAATGGAGCAAACAATGGACAAACAATTGTAATCCCTAATGGTGGAACAATTCCTTACACGTATAGCTGGACAGGTGGTTGCACAGGAGCAGCTTGTACTGGACTAGCTCCAGGTTCATATACCGTTACTGTTACAGATGCAATAGGTTGTACAGCAACAGCAGATACAACAATTACAGAACCAGCAGCAATTGTAGCAGCAATTTCAGCATCAACACAAGTAACATGTAATGGTGCTTGTAATGGAAGTGCAACAGCAACAGCTATTGGTGGAACAGGTGCATATACCTATACTTGGAATACAACACCTGTTCAAACAACTGCAACTGCAACAGGATTATGTGCAGGTACCTATACATGCACTATTAAAGATGCAAACAACTGTACAAATACAACTTCAGTAATCATAACTCAACCAAGTATTGTTGAATTAGCTCCTATTGCAAATGTGATTATTTGTAATGGCGGAACAACAACACTTACAGCAAATGCAATTGGTGGAAATGGTCCATACAATTACACTTGGAGTCCAGCAACCGGATTGAGTGCAACTAACATTCCTAATCCAACCGCTACACCAGCTTCAACAACTACTTATACAGTAAATGCAACAGATGCAAATGGATGTGCAGCAACACCTGTTACTGTTACAGTAACTGTTAATCCTCCATTGTCCGTTATTGCAACAGGAAGCACATCACTTTGTCCGGGTGCAACAACTATAATTACAGCAACAGCATCGAATGGTGATGGTGGACCATATAACTATTCATGGAGCCCTGCTACAGGTTTAAACAATCCATCGAGTGCTAATCCAACTGCAACTGCAGGAACAACTACAACTTATACTGTTACAGCTACCGATGGTTGCTCTCCAGCAGCTACTTCAACAGTTACAGTTACAGTTCAATCTATTCCTGTAGTAAACTTTAGTGCGAATGCAACATCGGGTTGTGCACCATTGTGTGTAAACTTCTCTGACAGCTCAATTGTTAATGGTGGCACTATTAATAGTTGGGACTGGAATTTTGGAGATCCATCTTCTTCCGGAAGCAATGCTTCTAATTTGCAAAATCCAACACATTGTTTCTTAAATGGTGGACAATACACCATTACATTAACTACTACTACTAATGGAGGATGCACAAGTACACTTACTATTCCTGCTATGATTAATGTGTTTGCAGTTCCAGTAGCAAGTTTTTCTGCTCCTTTATCTACTAGCATTTTATCGCCAACTGTTCAATTCAATAACTCTTCAATCAATGCAACTTCATTTGCATGGAACTTCGGTGACCCATTAAATACTGGCAGTTCTAATATTAGTACACTAGCTAGTCCATCGCACACCTACGGAGATATTGGAACCTATTGTGTTACATTGATAGCTAGCAATGCAGCAGGCTGTGCAGATACAACTCCTTTATGCATTGTAATAGACCCTGAATTTACGTTCTATATTCCAAATGCATTTTCACCGAATGGAGATGGCATTAATGATGAATTCTATGGTAAAGGTGAATACATAAAAGAATTTGAAATGTTAATTTACGATCGTTGGGGAAATATGATTTTTTATGCAGATGATTTAAGTAAACACTGGGATGGAAAGGCTAATCATGGAAGTGAAATTGCACAACAAGATGTATATGTTTATGTGGTAAATTTGAAAGACAATAAAGATCAGAAACATAAATACATTGGAACAGTTACTATCGTAAAATAATTTTTAAAACTAATTTATTACAATTATCTTTAACGAACTAAATATTCAACAGATGAGAAAAACTACATTTTTAAAACTACTAACACTCATTGTTTTCATTGGTTTTGGAAAAATTTCCAATGCACAAAACAATGTAGGTATTGGCACAAACACGCCTAATGCTTCATCGGCATTAGAAGTACAATCAACAACACAAGGTGTTTTAGTTCCAAGAATGACGACAGCTCAACGTTTGGCTATTCCTGCACCGGCAAATTCATTATTGGTGTATGATACAAACTTTGATTGCTATTATTATTACGTTACAGCTACAACCACATGGGTATCTTTATGTTCTGCAGGTTCTGGCGCAACTGGACCTACGGGACCAACAGGAACTGCTGGTGTGGCTGGAACAAATGGTGTAGATGGTGCTACTGGTCCTACTGGTGCAAATGGTAATGATGGAGCACAGGTAACCACTGGTGCTACAGGGGTTGCTGGAACAAATGGTGCAACGGGTGCTACAGGAGTTGCTGGAACAAATGGGACTAATGGTACAAATGGTGCTACAGGAGCAACAGGAAGCAATGGTGTAACCGGACCAACAGGACCGGGTAATGTTTTTAAATATAGTGTTGTTGGAACTACAGATGCTACAGTTGCTGCAAATGCAGCAGCAGGTGCTTTTGTATTAATGCCTCAAATGACATTAACATTTACACCTGTCAACTCTAGTGTATTTATGCACTTTACAGCTGCTGGAACGTATACTGCAGGACCGAGAGATAATCACACCATCTGGTTTGAGGTAAGGGTAAATGGAGTATCTGTTAGAGAATGGGATACATTTACTGGTATTGCTTGGAACTTATGGGATATCGGTGTTTCTACACCACTTACTGTAAATCCAGGAGTACCTAATACGGTAGAAATAAGATGGACTGCTCAACGTGCTGGAGTTACTAGCACTACGATCAATAACCTCATCACGAGTGGAACCTACTTCAACCGTTCTTTAATGATTTTAGACGCACCCTAAATTTTCAAAATATGACTCTACTTAAACTAATTCCAGTTACAATCCTCTTTCTGTTTTCTGCAAATGCAGCAAATGCTCAGGAAGTTTTGAAAAAAGCGGAAGAAGGTACTGTTTTAAAAACGGCAGATACTTCCCCAAAAACGGCAGAAAAATCGACAGTTGATGAAAAACAAACATGGGAACGTTCAAGAAATCCTAATTATAAAGAACCTGAACCTGCTGCTAAAAAAGAAGAAGAAAAAGCCATTACTGAAAAAAGCAAAAGTCCTCAATAGCTAATTCATAGTATTAAAAAACCCGAATAGGAAAGTTCTATTCGGGTTTTTTGCTTTAATTTTTTTATTATATATTTGTATCACAAACCCTACCCCAATAAAAATGATAAAACTAAAACAAACAATAAAATTTGCAACAGTTGCATTTTTTATTTCAATTGGTGCATTAAAAACTACTGCACAAAACAATGTTGGTATTGGTACAACTACTCCTAATGCGAGTTCTATCTTAGAAATGCAAGCAACTGATAAAGGTGTATTGGTTCCACGTATGACAACAGTGCAACGTAATGCAATTGCATCACCAGCAAATTCATTATTAGTATACGATACAGATTTTGATTGCTACTTTTATTATATAGCAGCAACTACTACTTGGACTTCATTGTGTAATTCTGGTTCTGGTACTGCCGGAGCAACTGGACCTACGGGAGCAAATGGAACAAATGGTATTGATGGAGCAACTGGCGCTACTGGTGTTGCTGGAACAAACGGTGTAGACGGAGCAACAGGTCCTACAGGTGCTGGCGTTGCTGGTGCAACTGGTGCAACTGGCGCTACAGGTTTGGTTGGACCAACAGGAGTTGGATCAGGTTCACCAGGCGCTACAGGTACAACTGGAGCAACAGGTTCAACTGGTATTGCAGGAACAACAGGAGCTACTGGAAATAATGGAGCTACTGGTGCAACGGGAACTAATGGTGCTACTGGAACAAATGGTGCTACAGGTGTTGCAGGAGCTACTGGAAACAACGGTGCTACTGGAGCAACTGGTACAAATGGCGCTACTGGTGCCACTGGAACAAACGGTGCTACTGGTGCAACAGGTGTTGCGGGAGCAACAGGTGCAACCGGAACAAATGGTGCGACTGGAGTTGCTGGAGCAACGGGTACAGCTGGAGCAACTGGTGCTACAGGAGCAACAGGACCAAACTGGACAATTTCTTCAAACAACTTTAATGCAAACGGAACACAAAATATTGTAACAACTATTCCTTCTACTATTACATCTACAAATGGTGCTTGGTTAACAACAGGAAACTCTACATTAGTTGCTGGAACAAATTATATCGGAACAAATGATGCAGTTGACTTTGTAACAAAAACAGGTGGTTCAGCTGCTGCTAACGAAAGAGCACGTGTAACTTCTACAGGAAATTATGTTGTAAACAGAACGGCTGCTATTAGCCCTACTACTGACATTTTATCTGCCTATGGATTTGGATATGCAGGAGCAATTAATACAACTGCTACAATGGAATTTCCTATCAATGGATATAGCTCTGGAACAGCATCTGGTGTTTATGGAGAAAACAATGCAACAGGTGTTGGTGTTCAAGGAACATCAGTAAATGTTGGCTGGGGTGTCTGGGGAGATAATACTGCAACAGGAATTGGTGTTTTAGGAACAAATGGAAATGCAGGAACTGGTGTTTTTGGATTCATTGCTAACACCGGTACAGCTGCAAGTGTTGCTGTATTTGGTGAAAACGATGGTTTAGGTGAAGGTGGGTATTTTGAAATTGCAAATGCTGCAAATGCAAGAAATGCTTTATGGGGAGTAACGAATGGAACTGGACGTGCTGCTGAAATTCAGTTAAACAATACAACAAGCACAAATGCGGCTTTATTATCTATTCATACGGGATTAGGACGTGCAGGGGAATTTGGAACAACAACTGCAAATACAACATACAGACAAGTTTTATTTGCCAATTGCGATGCTCTTAGTACAGATGGTTTTCATGCAGCTGTTTGGGGACAAACAGATGGAATAACTAGCGGTGTATTCTTAGCAACATTGTCAAACAATAACACAACAGCTTTAACTGGACAAGCACTCTCTGCTACAAATGTTACTTCAGTTGGGGTTTATGGAGTAACGACTGGTACGAATATTAATGCAATTGGCGTTTTAGGAGAAGCTCCAGCAGCTACTGGAATTGGTGTTGCCGCAATTGGTGATTTACTTGCTACAGGTACAAAAACGTTCTTAATTGATTACCCACTAGATCCTGCCAACAAAACATTAAAGCATTTCTCAATGGAATCAGATGAAATTCTAAATGTATACCGTGGCAACATTGTGTTGGATGGAAATGGCGAAGCTGTTGTAACTTTACCCGAATATTTTGAAGCGATCAATATTGATTTCAGCTATAACTTAACTGCTATTGGTGCACAAGCAAATGTGTATGTAAAAAAAGAAATCACAGGAAATACATTTGAAATTGCAGGTGGTAAACCTGGACAAAAAATTTCATGGACGGTTTATGCGCAACGTAATGACCCTGTTATTGCACAGCATCCTGAAAAATTGCAAAACATAAATGTAAAAGAAGGAGAATGGGCTGGTAAATACTTAACTCCAGAATTGTACAACCAACCAAAAGAAATGGGTATTTTCTATCGCTTAAGAAAAACACCTGATGAATCTAATCAAGCACAAGCTTTACCAACTACTCCTAAATTGGATTTCAGAGCAAAAACAAAAAAGAAATAATAAGTACAGAATACATTCAATAAAAAATCCCGCTACAACATGTAGCGGGATTTTTTTATTTGAATTTTGCTCTGTTAACTAAACGTCAATCTTCGCATATTTTGCATTTTTCTCGATAAAATCTCTGCGTGGTGGAACTTCATCACCCATCAACATAGAGAAAATACGATCTGCTTCAGCAGCACTATCAATTGTAACTTGACGCAATGTTCTAAAATCAGGATTCATCGTTGTTTGCCATAATTGCTCAGCATTCATCTCTCCAAGACCTTTATAACGTTGAATACCAACTGTGCTTTCTTTTCCTTCGCCACCAGCCAATTCTCTTACATGTGCAGCTCTTTCTTCTTCAGTCCAGCAATATCTTTGCTCTTTTCCTTTTTTAACTAAATACAAAGGAGGTGTTGCAATGTAAATATGTCCGCGCTCAATCAATTCCTTCATATGACGGAAAAAGAACGTTAGAATAAGTGTAGTGATATGACTACCATCGACATCGGCATCACACATGATAACTACTTTATGGTAACGTAATTTTTCGATGTTCAATGCACGTTCATCTTCGCTTGTTCCACGAAATACACCCAATGCAGTAAAAATATTTTTAATCTCTTCGTTATCGTAAATTTTGTACTCCATTGCTTTCTCTACGTTCAAGATTTTACCACGTAATGGCAAAATTGCTTGAAATGCACGGTTACGACCTTGTTTAGCCGTTCCACCCGCAGAATCTCCCTCGACTAAATAAATCTCACATTTTGTAGGATCACTATCTGAACAATCGGATAATTTACCTGGCAAACCTGTTCCTGTAAGTACATTTTTACGTTGTACCATTTCACGTGCTTTACGAGCAGCATGACGAGCAGTAGCAGCTAAAATTACCTTATCTACAATTTGACGAGCTTGTTTTGGATGCTCTTCTAAGTAGTTGTTCAACATTTCACTTACCGCAATATCCACAGCACCCATCACCTCATTGTTACCCAACTTTGTTTTTGTTTGCCCTTCAAATTGTGGCTCCTGAACCTTTACAGAAATAACAGCCGTTAATCCTTCACGGAAATCGTCACCATTAATTTCTAATTTCACTTTTGCCAACAAACCAGACTTTTCAGCGTATGTTTTTAAAGTACGCGTTAAACCTCTTCTAAAACCAGCTAAATGCGTTCCACCTTCGTGTGTATTGATATTGTTTACATAGGTATGTAAATTTTCAGAATACGATGTGTTGTACATCATTGCAACTTCAACTGGAATACCATTTTTTTCACCTTCCATGTAAATAACATCTTCGATAAGGCGCTCGCGCGTTGCATCCAAATATTCAACAAATTCGCGCAAACCACCATCTGAATGGAACATTTCTGAAATAGGATTTCCTTCAGCATCTTTTTCACGCATATCCGTAAGTGTGATGTAAATTCCTTTATTCAAGTATGCTAATTCACGAATACGAGCTGATAAAATATCATAATGATATACAGTTGTTGTAAAAATACTTGCATCAGGTTGGAAGGTAACAATTGTACCACGGTAATCTGTTTTACCTACTTCTTTTACATCGTATAATGGTTTACCAATGTTATACTCTTGAATATATTCCGTTCCATTACGGTGAACATTTACTTTTAAATGAGTAGAAAGTGCATTTACACAACTAACACCCACCCCATGCAAACCACCAGAAACCTTATAAGAATCCTTATCAAATTTACCACCAGCATGCAATACAGTCATTACTACCTCTAAAGCCGATTTTTTCTCTTTAGGATGCATATCTGTAGGAATACCACGTCCATCATCTTTTACGGTAATGGAGTTCCCTTCGTTTATTGTAACAAAAATGTTCTTACAATGACCTGCCAAGGCCTCATCTATTGAGTTATCAATAACCTCATACACCAAATGATGCAATCCTTTATTTCCAATATCCCCAATGTACATTGCAGGACGCTTACGCACGGCTTCTAAACCTTCGAGTACCTGAATACTATCTGCCGAATAATCTGTTGAATGTTGCGCTTGTTCGCTTGCTGTTTCTTCCATAATATTTTGTATGTTTTTTTGCTATTTTTTTAAGGCTAACAAATATAGCTTTTTAGCCCGAAAATAGTGGGATTATAAGGAGTCAAAGAGGCAACTATTTATCAACAGTTAGTTAATAAGTTTTAAAACAAATATTTGCCTATTTTTATATAAATTTTAGAAGAAAATGGTCCTCGAAATTGAGTTTATTTTATATGTAAAAAATCAGCAAAAAAGCACTGATTTTTATTGCAAAATTTTAGATGCCACACCTAGCTTAAATGTACCTGGCATGACTGAATTTAAGCTCTCAGAGAACTTCAAATTGGGACTAATGCCAGAAGATGGCATTGCTAAAATAATTGCTAAAAATGCACCTAATCCAGCGCTAGGGAATGGAATTCCTAGATGCGAATTGTATTTAAAAGTTGATACAATAGACGCCTATTTTTCAAGAGCAATAGAATCAGGTGCGAAAATAATCGATGCTATTGCTCCAAGCGACTGGGGTGATACTGTTGGCTATTTAAGCGATTTAGACGGCCATGTCATTGCCTTTGCAAGCAAAACAGCTATTTAAAAAGAATACGACAATCCACCCATTAAATTAAAACGCTGCGTTGGATAATTCATATAACGCATATAACGAACACTTGCAATGTTGTTTACATTCAGGAAAAACCCTAATTTCTTGTTGTAACGGTATTCTAATCCAATGTTTGCATCAAACACACCATTCAATTCTTTAGCAACCACTTTTTCTCCTGTTGCAGAAGATGCATCTGCTTCAAACGTTTTTGCAAACTGGTTTCCTAAATAAAACAAATCAACCTTTGCAACAATTTTATCGCGTAAATTATAGTTTGCTGATAATGTAATTACTAATTCTGGCTTGTACCAAGCTCGTAATTCTGTTTGTGCTTTATAATTAAAATAGTCTCCTCTTAAATTAATTCTTAATTTCTCTCTGCTTTGATAGGTAACTTCGCCTCCAACATTCAACACCTCAACATCATCATAAATAACATTGAATCGGTTTTGCAACAACTCTTCCCTATCATTTACGAACAATGCCATATCACCAACACTTTGGTAAGAAGCACGTGCATTGTATGCAATTTTAGAAGATAGCGTACCTTTTAAACCTCCATACAATTCATATTTCTGATTTGAATTTTTCATCATTAATTCAGAAAATACAAAAGGATTATTATCTGTCAATGTTTTAAAACTATTCTTTTGCAATCCACCTGAAGCACCAACAAAAGGAATAATTATTTCATCAAAAATATTATAACTCAAGTCCACTTTTTGATAAAAATAAAATTTAGACTGAACAAACATATCCATTACAAACGACACACCCAATTGGGCACTGTATCGTTCACCTTTTGCAATAAAATTAGGATTAAGTGTGATGATTGTATTATTGGTTGTATCTGTTTTTGTTTTGTAGTTATAATAATCAACGGATGCATTCACTCGCAACAACTCTTTGTACAAAGCTGTTTGTAAATATCCACTCGCTTTGATATTATTTTCGGATGATTTATACAAATCCGCCAAATTATAATAACTCAATTTAATATCGTGATTGTATCTGCTTGCTTTGGGATAATGGCTCATTAAATCGGCATTTGCTGAAAACAAATTAAAACGCTGAACCGTTGCATCATCCTCCAATTCAAACAACGTTGGATCATAACCATAAAAATGCACCACATTGCGCGCATAATCGAAGTTCCCTGACAAGGTATGTTCTTTCAAAAATTTTTTCCCATACAAGCTAATTTCGTTATCGCTAAAACCTGCAAAACCATAATCTTTTAATGTTGCTTTAGAAGACAGATGTTTCATTCTAAATCCATAAGCGTGTTCTTTAGAGCGTAAGCTATTAAACCATACTTCGCCATAAGGTGTTGTATAAGTTCCCATTCCAATCTTTACCAATCCGCTATATAGTTTTGTCAATGGTTCTCCCACCATTTGAGCTGGAGCAATCGGATCAACATCAAAACCTGTATTTATCTTTTTTGAATTGAATCCATAGGCTCCTAAAGGAAGTTTTTTTGTTGAATCAACCACCACTGGTGTTTCATTCATTTTTGATGCATCAGCAATCGTAGGACGAAATTGACCTGTACCCACAAAAATCATGGATTGAAGTGTGTCTTTTTGAGCCGTTAAGACTGTACTCTGAACAATCAAAGCAAGCAATAACCATTTGAAAGAAAAATGTTTTTTAATAAATGTCATTTTATGTTGAATTATTTATTGTTCAATTTTTATTTCTTCTACAGGAGGAACGGTTGTTGATTCTTCAAACAACTCATTTTGCTTGTCTGTATTTTCTTCAAACTCTAACTTAATTGGCTCTTCCACTGCTTTTGTTTTTTTAGCCGCTTCTTCGTCAGCATTTATCTTATCTAATTTTTCTTGTGCCACTTTTATTAATTCAGGAATTTCAGAATCTTCAATTACTCCTTGTAAGGTTGCTTTTGCTTGAAAATTATTCGCAGTGGCTACATAATTATCAGCTTGTAAAATCAATGCCTTACTAATCCAATAAACAGTCCCTTTGCCTCCTTTTATAAAATCGAATACCGCTTTTTCGGATGATTTATAATCATTTTTCAAATAATAGATATTCGCTATCTGATAATTTGCTTCGGCACCTAAAGCACTTTTTGCACTAGATGCAAGCACTCTAAATTCTGCCATTGCATCATCGTATTTTTGTTGTACTAAATAGGATTGTGCAATTGTATAATGCGCTTCATTAATTAATTCGGTGCTCACATTTTCTATCGCCAAAACTTTTGTTGCATAAGCAATTGCATCTGCATCATTCTTCAACAAATGATTACAACGCATTAAACCAATTTTTGAAGCTCCACTGTTTTTTGGGTTTTCAGCAAATGACTCCAGTTGCAAATAATAGCCCATTGCTTTTGAATAGTCTTGCTTTTTGAAAACCATATCCGAAGCACGTGCAAGGGACTGCTCGGAATATTGATTTTTGTTTTTATTGACAACAAATTCATATCCTACTAATGCTGCATCAAAATTGCCTAATGTATAATCACATTCTGCTTTAAAGAAATTAGCCTCTGTGCTAAATATTCCATTTGGAAATTTTTGGATGTATTTTTCGAAATCAAGCACCACATTTTTACAATCTTGTTCTAAATAATGTGTTTTACCAATATTAAACGCAATAGAGTCCAATGTAATTTGCGACATCGACAAACCATAATTTGCCATCATTTTATCCAAGCCATCCACATCTCCTCTATCGGTATAAATTTTCTGAATAATATTGATCGCTTCTTTCGCATCTGATGATTGTTTATCACGCTTAATTAATTTATCAAAATACACCAAGGCATTGTCATCCTCTTTTCGGTTATAATAAATCAATCCTATTTTACTCAAACACACATTCTCATAAACACTGTTTGGATATTCGGTCATAAAATTCTTAAATCCGCTTAATGCCAAATCATTTTGATTGTCTTGTAAGTACGCATAAGCCAATTCAAATTTTGCTTTTTGCACATAAGTGGAAGTCGTTGTTCCATAAGCACTGATAAACGTTTTTAAATCAGCCACTTTAACAGCATGTTTTTTCTGAACACCTTCAGCCATTGCTTTTTGGAACAATGCATAATCCGCGTTGATTAATTTCATTTTGTATGATTGTGCATAATAATCGGCCGCGTTTGCAAAATCACGGCTCATGTAATAACCATCACCAATACGATTCAAGGCATCATTTATTTTCTTTTCATCGGCTTGCGGCTTAAATGTTACAAATTTTCGAAACCATAAATTACTATTTTCATAGTCTTGCAATTTATAATAACAATAACCTACATTGTAATTTGCATCACTGTACTCCATTCTAGCAATTGAACCTGGTTCTTCTATAAATGATTTATAACTATCAATTGCATTTGAATATTTTTTCAATCGATAAAACGATTCTCCTTTCCAATAAACAGCAAGGGCTGATATGTTTTTATCAAACTTATACATCATTGATTTATCAAACAACTTAATAGCCTCATCGTATTCCATGTTGTTAAACAAATCGACACCACGAAAATAAGCCACCTTCTGATAAGCTTGTTTTAATTCAGGTGTTAACGTTTTGATGCTTTCGATTGCTTCAATTGCACCTTTATAATTTTTAGTTGTAGTAAATACATTTACCAAAAAGTGATATGCCTCATCTGTTCTCAATGAGTTTGGATAATCTTTCAAATATTGCTGAAAAGCTTTTGTTGCTTCATTGTATGGATTGTAGGACAAATCGTAACACAACTTGGCATAATTAAACAATGCATCTTCATTGATTACTTTATCAAACTTTAATTTTGAAGCTTGTCCAAAAGCATTACGCGCATTTTGTTTGTTGTCCAATTTCAAATAACAATCTCCTAAATGATAAAAAGCATTCTCGCTCAATGAATCGTCAACATTTGTTGCTCTAATAAAATAAACGGAAGCATCATCGTATTCCTTTGTTTTATAGTAGGCATAACCCAATTGGTAGCTATCTTTTCTATCCAGATTAACAACTGCCTTTTCGTATTTCTTTAAAAAGGGGATTGCTTGTGAGTATTTATTAGTTCGGTAGTATGACTCCCCTAATATTCGGGCAATTTCAGGTGCACGTTTTGTATTCGCAGAATCGAGTAACGCTGGAGCATACGCGATAACGCTGTCATATTTAGCTTGCAAATAAAATATTTGTGCAATGTAGTATGGAACAACTGCTCCAAATGTTTCATTTTGTTTAAGCTTCGTAAAATCGATTAATGCCGTTTCGTAGTTCTTCTCTGAATAAGCAATGTGGGCGTAATAATATTTCGCAGATGCAGCATATTTATTATCGACATCTTTTATCTCATAAAAATCTTTCTTCGCTTCTGCCATTTTCTCAGAAGTAAAATAGCTGTATCCTCTTTTGAAATAAAATTCGGCTAACTCCTCAGTTGTTAGTTCATAGATATCCACCTTGGCGAACCAATCGAGTGATTCTTTGTATTTCTTTTTAAAATAATTGTATTTCCCTAAATAGAAATAAACGGATTTTACTTTCGGATTTTCTGGATGTTCTTTTACAAATTGTTTTAAGTACCATTCACCATCTTTATTAAACAATTCAGCTGCACAAATAGCACGGTAGTATTCCGCATCAATGCGCATCAATGAATTCGCATCGTGCGACTCAATGACTTTAATAAAACTTTTTTGAGCTGCTCCAAATTTTTCTTTCTGGAAACAATTCAACTCCAGTTTTAAAATCTAAATCTTTATCGGAGTATACGGCTGTTTTTTGAGCAAAAGCCAAAACCGATATAGAAAAACTCACAAAAAACACAAACCCTTTTAGCTTGTTCATCTAGTATAATGTATAAAATGAATAATGGTAAAATTAGTGAGGATAGGTGCTTCAATAGTTGTAGGCTTTTGCAAGTTATTAACGCTACTTTGTTGAAAGTATTGCATTTATATTATTTTCCAGAGCTACGATTGAAGTAATTTTAGGATGTTGTTTACTCCCGATTTGCGAGGGAGCACAACCAAAGTTTAAATCGCTACTTACCAGCGGCTTTGAATTGTTCGCAACTAAGAACCTGTAGTAGAAAGACGAATGGCACTCGACACAATCATCAATTTAGCAAATGTTTCCATTTTTCAGAAACACAATTTGGTTTTAACCAATGTATCTCTTAATATCGACAAAGGAGAATTTGTATACCTATTGGGGAAGACTGGTAGTGGAAAAAGTAGTTTATTAAAAACACTCTATGGTGAGCTGGATTTAGTAGAAGGAAGTGCTACTGTCGCTGGATTTGACCTCTCAAAAATAAAACGCAAAGAAATTCCTTTTTTAAGAAGAAAGTTAGGTATTGTTTTCCAAGACTTTCAATTACTAAGCGATAGAAGCGTAAACGATAATTTAATGTTTGTTTTAAAAGCAACAGGTTGGAAGGATAAACAAGAAATGCAAAAGCGAATGCAAGAGGTACTGGACAAGGTTAATTTAAACACCAAAGGATTTAAAATGCCTCATGAGTTGTCGGGTGGTGAACAACAACGTGTGGCCATTGCACGAGCATTGCTAAATGATCCTGAATTAATTTTAGCGGATGAGCCAACGGGGAATCTAGATCCTGAAACTTCGGAAGGGATTATGAATTTATTGATGGAGATTTCAAAAAATGGTAGAGCTGTTTTAATAGCTACACATGATATCATGATGTTTGACAAGTTCCCTTCTAGAACCATCAAATGCGAAAGCGGAAAAATAATTGATTCGAAAGGGAATTAAAACAATTCCATTAGCTTCTCTACTCCTACTGTATTTGAAAAATTTTTATTAAGTACGGACTCGCGTTTTGCCTTTTCATTCATATCAAAGTCCTGGTTGAATAATGTCTCTATTTCTGCTGCCATTTCAGCAGCATTATCTTTGATTGAACATAAGCTTTCTAATCCTGTATTACTAACCATTGGAGTATTTACAATACAATAACGCCCATTGTACAATGCTGCTAATAATTTCAACTTTATACCCGTTGCCTGAAAGGTTGGTAACACATTTATTTGAGCATTTTTAATCAAATCATCAATTTCTTGTGTATTGATATTTGCTTTAAGTGTTATATAGGAATATTTAGAAACAGCCTCTTTCAATTCGGAAGAAGGATTTTTTCCTGCAATAACCAATGGAATTTTAATTTTGGAAAACACTTCGTTTACTAAAAAAAGTGCTGCTTCATTATTTTCTCCCACCTCCAAATTTCCATGGTACAAACAAAAAGCACCTTTCCCTTCCATAATTCTTACATCTTCATTGGCATGAAAAGCAGTAATGTGGTGTACATTTTTATAACGCTCCGCTAATTGATTGGTATCTGCAGCGGAAATAGCTGCAATATGATTGGCATGTTGATATACATTTTCGAAGCGTTCCAACTTCTTAGCTTCCATCTTAAAATACATCTTCTTAAAAAATGATTTTTCTACACTTTCAAGATTATAGTAATACTCATGCTCAATATTATGGGAGCGTGCAATTTTAATACGCGATTTTAAGCGTTCATCGTTTAAATGAAAACAACAGTGCAAGCCTTCAAATAAAATTGGATGATTGTCTCGAAGCAAATTCTCCATTAACTTTTCCGAAGAACGAGTGATAGCAACAAATGGCAAAGAATTAAACAAATAGGTTTTATTCATTTTACGCTTATAATAATAAACGCGTTCACACAATCCTTCCAACACCCTTGCCTCTGCTCTGCCATATTCAAAACAATGCAAATGTATTTTCACACCTTTGCCATGCAACGCTTTTATTTTATAAAACACATCTATCACTCCCCCGTAATTTGCTGGATAGGGAACATCAAAGGAGATGATATGTAAATGTTTATTTTGCATTATTTTAAGAAAAATGAAGTCGCTAAAGAAACTTAGAATATACAGCGAGTAATTGCTTTTCTTCGTTTTCCCAGTTTAGTTTTTCGGCTGCAATTTTACAGTTTTTTTTCCATTCGAGCAGCATGGATTCATCATTTATGATATGACTCATTTTATCTGCAATATGCTTTGGATCGTGATTTAAGATACAATCACCAATTCGGTAGGTTTCTATAATCGATTTTATTTCTACTAAATCGGAAGCCAATACAGGAACACCAGCGTGAATATAGTCGAACAGTTTGTTAGGCAAACTGTATTTATAATTGATATTTGTATCCTTATCCAAGGTTAACCCTAAATCGGCATGGTTTGTATATTGCAATAATTTCTCGAAAGGAACCTTTCCAACAAACATTACTTTATCCTGAAGTTTTAATTCATTAACCATTTTATGCAATAACTCCATCACATCGCCACTGCCAACAATTAACAAAACAGCATTATCAACATATTGCATCGCCTCAACTGCTTCTTCTGCTCCCCGATCAATATTAATACCTGCCCCTTGCAATAGTATTATCTTTTTCCCCTCTGGAATCCCTAATTCCTTTTTCGAAATCACTTTTAACTGCTGCTGATTTGCCAATAAGGGAATATTGCGCAACACATTTATCGGAACCTTGTATTCTTCCGAATAAATTTTAGCAATGGAATCATTTACAGTAAATACTTGCTTTAATTTAGGAAATATCCAACGCTCCAAGCGTTTCCAAATACTCTTTTTTATGGTATTTTATTGCAATGCAGGTACCTCACAAAACAATTCATGACTATCATAAACGAGTGCAGCTCCTTTAATTTTTGAAATTAAAAAATTCGGCAATAAGGTATCCAAATCGTTAGAAACAAGTACATCAGCCTTGTGGAAAAGCAAATACCAGAAAAGTCGTTTTTGATATTCAAGATAAAACAGCGGTCCTTTTTCGAACAACAAAAACATTCGTTTGGTCTTATAGGAACGTTCTTGCAGTGGCAAGCTGTTTCGTTGTTTCCTACCTACAAGCGTAACCTCGTATCCCATAGCATGCAAACTACTGCTTACTTTGTGCACACGCTGGTCGGTACTCAGGTCGTTAATAACAGAAACAATTGCTTTTTTCATGATTGTCTATCGCATTGCGAAGATAACAATTCCTACATAAGATATAAGCACTGGAGTATGAATAACTTTTGGTTGATTCTATTGTATATTGCAAATGGAATAGTGACTTTTGAATTGTAAATTCATAAAAATGACTGTTCATCAAAACTATTCATTAAAAAAGCTAAACACCTTTGGGATTGATGCTGCTGCAAAGTATTTTGCGGAATTGTCAAGCATTGAACAATTTAAAGAATTATTATCCGATAAGCAATACAACACTGCTGCTAAACTAATATTGGGGGGCGGAAGTAATTTACTATTCACCAAGAATTTTGATGGAATTGTTTTAAAAAACAGCTTAAAAGGAATTGAACTTATAAAAGAAGATGCTGATTCTTATTATGTAAAATCTGCTGCTGGTGAGGTATGGCACGAATTTGTGATGCATTGCATCCAGAACAATTATGCTGGGTTGGAAAACCTTTCATTGATTCCAGGCTGTGTTGGCGCCAGCCCCATGCAAAACATTGGAGCTTATGGAGTAGAAATAAAAGATTCATTTTATGAATTGGAAGCGTTGAACATTCATGATCACACAATTCAAAATTTCACGAATAGTGATTGTAAATTTGGTTATCGCGAAAGTGTGTTTAAGCGCGAATTAAAAAATCAGTTCATAATTACTTCGGTAACATTCAAACTTAACAAAACACCCAATTTAAACACAAGCTATGGTGCTATTGAACAAGAGCTTGAAAAGATGGGGATAAAAGAATTGTCGATACAGGCCATTAGTAAAGCAGTATGCAATATCCGAAGTAGCAAATTGCCAAACCCTACCGAAATAGGAAATGCTGGAAGTTTCTTTAAAAATCCTGAAGTAACTAAAACTAAATTCGAAACTTTAAAAATTGAATTCCCAGGTATTGTGGGTTACGAATTAGAGAATGGAAATGTAAAATTAGCCGCTGGCTGGTTAATTGAACAATGTGGCTGGAAAGGCAAAACGTTTGGCGATGCGGGTGTACACAAACTACAAGCGCTTGTATTAGTTAATTATGCCAATGCCAAAGGAAATGAAATCTATGATTTATCTCAAAAAATCATGGATTCGGTAAAAGAAAAATACGGTGTAGAATTAGAAAGAGAAGTGAATATTATTTAATTACAATTTGTTTTTGGTTTATCACTATTTCGTCCCTATGGGACTATTTTTTAATCATACACATCCCAACAGTAATATAGAACAAACAAGTTCCGGAGGAACGGAATAGTGGTAATACATGTTATAAAAAAAGCTAAAAAGTCCCGTAGGGACGAAATAGAAATTCAACAATTTCAAAATTAACTAATCTACCAAATACTTCGTTTTAATAACATTCAAATGATGTGTTGCATGTCCAGCAATCATAAATAAAATGGCACGCACTGAAGCATTGTTTTTATTTGCTGTTCCTATTTGATTTAAAGCCTCTTCATTAAAATGTTTAAACAACACAATATTGGATTCACGTACAATTCCAAATTCATGGGCAATATCGTAAATAGTACGTTTGTTATAATCCGAATTTGCTACATAGGCATTTTCATCAAAGCCTTGCAGTTCCGTAGAATCTTTTCTTGCAAAACGCAAAGCACGATAAGCTAAAATACGCTCTGTATCAATGATGTGACCTAACACTTCTTTGATGGTCCATTTCCCTGGAGCATATGCAAAACTTTCCTTTTCCTCTGGAATACCAGAAATTAATGCCTGAACATCAAGCACTTGATTTTCTAATTGTTTTAAAATATTATCTCCTTGTACTAAACCAATGTAATGTTTATAGTATGCTGGATGCTCTGATTCTTGTGGACGTTTCATAATTGTATTTTTTCTATAATTTATCCAATTCTGCTTTTACAAAATCGGCTAACTCTTTTACATATGCTTGTGAAAAATCAAATTTAACACCTGCTGCTTTATATATTTCAGGAATTGATTTGGTATATCCTAAACGCAATGCTGCTTCATATTTATTTAGAGCATCTTCTGGGTTCTTTTTGTAATTACGCCATACTGCAATTGCTCCTAGTTGTGCCATTCCATATTCAATGTAATAAAAAGGCACTTCGTAAATATGCAACTGACTTTGCCATCCTCGTTCGCGAACAGCCTCTAAACCGGTATAATCATATACACCTGAACTAAATTCGGCAATCACATTTTTCCACTGGGTCATTCGCTCGTTAACAGTATGTGTTGGATTTTCATACATCCAATGCTGAAATTTATCTACTGCCGCAATCCATAATAAGGTGCGAAGTGATTTATCTAATTGCTCTTTTTTAGCACGTTTTAAATCATCTGCATTTTTAAAAAACACATCCCAATGTTCCATTGAAATTAATTCCATCGACATGGAAGCTAATTCAGCCACTTCACTTGGAGTACTTTTAAAATCAGTAATTTCCATGTCGCGTGTCACGAATGAATGAATAGCATGTCCGCCTTCGTGCACCATCGTTACTAAATCGCGATGAACACCAACTGAATTCATAAAAATAAAAGGAACACCAATTTCATACAAAGGATAATTATATCCTCCTGGTGCTTTTCCTTTTCTTGAATCCAAATCAAGGTGCCCCATCGCTTTCATAATTTCAAGGTACTCACCAAATGAATGTCTGATTTTATAAAAACATTCGATTGATTTTTCAACCAATTCTGCACCAGAATTAAATGGCTTTAAAGGAGCTTTTCCTTGAACATCTACATCACCATCCCAAGGTTTTAACACCTCAACATTCAACGCTTTTTTACGTTCTTTATCAGAAACTTCTGCTAGTGGCAAAATCTCTTTTGAAATTGATTGGTGAAAATTGTAACAATCCCTTACTGTATAATCAAATCGACCAAGCTCTTCGAATTTATAATCGTGGTAATTTTTAAAACCTGCATTTAATGCAACCTGGTGACGCAAGTTAAGTAGTTCAGTAAAGAGTTCATTTAGTACATCGGTATCTTTACTTCTACGCTCTTGTATTTTATGATATACTTCTTCACGGATTTTACGATCCGTATCTTTCAGCATGCTTGCAGCCATTTGCAAGGTAATCTCTTTCCCTTGCCATTCAATGGTCATAGCTGCAGTGATTGCACCGTATTTTTGTGATTCGGTTGCAATTTTTGTTTGCAAAGGAATATTTTCATCGCGATACAATTCCAATGCTTTTTTTACACCACGAATATAAATCGCGTATCGGTCTTGATTAAGTTGACCAATGTATTCAGAAGCAATGAACTTTATATTCAAGTCATTACCCAATGGCGCAACTTTAGGTTCAATCTCTTCAACAAAAAAATTGTACGAATTAGTTAACTCTTCATTTGCTGTATCACAGGTCATTTTGATATACCTCCAGGCAAAATCTTCGCTCAAAACCGCTTCCAACTCACTTCTATCAACCAACCACTTTTCAAGTTCGTTTACTGAAGAAATTGTTCTGTTTTTCAAATCAACAAAATAAGGTTCAATTTTCGCCCACGAATCAATAATTAAATCTTGAGGTAAAAATTTACGAATAGGTTTGCTAGGTATAGCAATTTCTTTGGCTTCCATAAAACTGTGTGTAGAAATTAAAAATCAAACTAAACAAAAAAACCGTTGCTTATGCAGCTCCGGTTTTTCTAACGCCTTGTGTTTTTACTTTAGCACTGGCAGTTTTTACAGTTTTACTTTCTTTTACTTTTGAAACAGTATTTTTAAGTTTTGTTTCAGTAGCTGTTGCTTTTACTTTTGGTTTGTCTTCCGCTTTTGTTTCTTCTTTTTTATCTAACAAACCTTCTTTTTGTAAGGAGTTGTACCACATTAATACTTTTTTAATGTCAGAAGTATACACTCTGTCTTCATCGTACTCAGCAAAAACCGATTTAAAGTATTTTCTTAGTTCTGCATCAGCAGATTTGTGATCAATACATGCTGCACCTTTTTCTTTATCAAATATCTTTTGAAAAACTTCTTTCAAAGGAACATCATCACCTGTTGAATAAATACTTACATCTTCTAATGCACTCACTCTGTTCGTTGAATATGCTGGCACTCTTTTTTTGTCTACCAATGATTCTACGATCAATCCATTTTTTGTTTGAGCAACTACTCTGTATAATCCGCTCATTCCTGCAATTGAAATAATTCCACTTAAATCCATAGTTCTTAATTTTTATTAGGTAACAAATGTAAAAAAAATATCGTTTTATTCTACTTCAAAACAATCATTTTCGCAGAATACTTTTTTCCCTCCAAAAGCACCTGACAATAGTAAATTCCATTCGAAAAGCGACTTACATCCAGTATTATTGCGTTTTCGCCTTTATGCAAATAC
The DNA here is from genome assembly GCA_016707685.1 of Bacteroidota bacterium. Classification (GTDB taxonomy): domain Bacteria; phylum Bacteroidota; class Bacteroidia; order 2-12-FULL-35-15; family 2-12-FULL-35-15; genus 2-12-FULL-35-15. Next base: position 14,593 of record JADJHE010000014.1, on the reverse strand, counting down.
CTTTTTTCATGATATACCTGCTCTCCTAAGCTTGTATATATGAATAGTTCAGCTATTGATACATTCAAACTATTGATTGTCAATACTGCTTGACTAGAAGCTGGATTGGGATGCAAATTGATTGAATTTATGCGCTGTAAATTTTGAATACTAGTAACAGTAGTCATTGCATCATATTGAGCTTGAGCATTGATGGCACTTGTTTGTAAATCCAATAAACTATCACCTGCAAGAATCGCAAAAGCAAAATGAACAGAATCGTTTGGCAAAATCGTAAATGGTCCCGTACTTACCACTTGTGCAACATCATTGCCTGTTCCTCCAACACCTGCATTTAATCTATTGGTCGACAAACTCGTATATTTATCAGTACCATCATACCCATTGTACATATCAATACCACCATTTCCACCACTCACATTATCGATTGAGTAAGCCGTTGCAGGCGCACTAACACTCAACACTTTTACACCCGCATACAAACCATTGCTTGCTGTATTAAATACATAACCCAATTTATTGGGTACATCAACCGCTGCTCTGTTGTTTGTAAATGTTGCGGCATCAATATCCCAATCAGCAAAAATCCCTGCATACAAATTTGTTAATGTTGTAATGCCCGTGTTTTTTAATGTGTATTCCAACATCACGTATTTTCTGTTTCCAACACTTGTCCAAGCATGTGCTTTGTAATCAATATCAACAAATAAGGGCGACAATGCAGCTGCATCGTTCATCTTCCCTTCCAGATCAAAATCAGAAACTACTGCAGGTAGTAATTCTTGCACCACATTGATGGATTGAAAATCATTGTCGGCTGCTCCCGAATTACGAATACCATCTGATACCTGAGATGCATTTTTCCCAACCATTAATCCTGCTTCATAAAACAAGGTTCCACTGCCATTGTAAGTAAATCCTAAACCTTGTGTTTGTTGGTTGCTGCGGTAACCAATGCGACCAATACTGGTAATTGTTGTAGCTACATCGTTGATGGCAATGTTTATATAATCAGGATTCAACATCACGGTAAAAAATTCAGAATGCGAATAATTACTTACAACATCGGTATACTTCAATTCAAACACCAAGGAATAATTATTCGGTATTCCAGCTAGCAATTCCACCTTAAAAACATCTAGATTATTATTCACTGTTCCCATTGTATTGATGGCTCCAACACTCGTTGTTCCATCAATGATGTTAATGTAAGGAGAACTAGAAATTAAGGCAATTTGCAAATTGGTAACAGGTGCCAAATAATTGGTATAATCACCATAAATAGTAAGCGTATCGCCCGAATAATAATTCTCATCATTTTCATCGGTCACTGCTCGTTGTGTCATAACAACAGATGGAGAAGCTGTATGAGTTAAGGCACGATACAAGTTGATGCGACCAGTCCCCAATTTATTTTCGAAGATTGAATTATTTAAAGGATAATGATTATCGGCTGTCACCTTTAATTGTTCGCCCGCCTGAAAAGCATTGAAAGCAGGAAAATAAGAACGAACAATAGCAGCTGCACCTGCAACTACAGGCGATGCCATGGATGTACCTGATTGAAAAGAATAATCATTTGTTGGATAAGTAGCATACACACTTTCACCAGGTGCAGACACATCTATAGCATAACCGTAGTTCGATGTCATTGCTATAATATCACTAAAATCGGTATTTGCCACACTTATTACATTCTGATAGGATGCAGGATAAAAATCCATTTCAGCACCATTGTTACCTGCTGCTGCAACTACCAATGCATCAAAATTATAAGTTGCATAATCAACCACATCTTGTCCTAATTGCCCTCCTCCTGGTCCGCCCCAAGAACAATTAATCACTTTGCAACCTTGTTCTGCAGCATAAGCAATTCCTTCGTACGCTTTTGTTAATGAACCCGAAGCATTGGCGATTTTAATAGGTAAAAACTTACAATTAAAACCTACTCCAGCCACACCAGTTACATTATCCGTTTTTGCCGCTGCAATACCTGACACGTGTACACCATGTGCATTTGCATTCGCACTTGGATTGTTATCGTTCTCTCCCAAATCCCAACCAGCATAATTATCAATGTATCCATCATTATCATCATCACCTCCACCAAGTGGATCATCGTAATTAAATTTTATGTTGGAAATTAAATCGGGATGTGTTAGCTCAACTCCTGTATCAGTTATTCCAATAACAACATTGGTATCTCCACGAGCTGTTGTTGTATTTACATCCCAAGCGGAATCGGCTCTCACAAGCGAAATATGGTATTGAAACAAATAAGATGTATCACTAGGTACATAACATGTTTTGGGGACAACATGTGGTTCTACGTATTGAAATAAATTTAAGGATTGAAATTTCTGAATCACTTTTTCCAAAGGCAATTGTGAAGAATAAGAAAATTCATACACCAATGTTAAGTCTACCAATTTGGAATTTGCTGCTATTCGAACCGACTTTGCAGCAGGAAATTTTTTGTGTAAATCGGTGCCACCAACCGACTGAAACAAATTTAAAAAACGTGATTCATTGATGGTAACACTTCCGCCCAAAGCGCTGTATTCAGGCTTTAACTTAACAATGATTGCATTAGGCAACACATCAGACGCTTCTTGAGCAAACAGTATGTTACTGCTCAAAAAGCATAAAAAAATAAATAGACGTGTATACAATTTGACTGCTTGCATCGGAATTAATTATTCTGCAAGTTACAAAGGATTTTTTGCAATTAAAACTTATTTGTATTCGGGAATATCTTGTAAAAATTGATACGTGTTGTTGGTATAATCCATCACACAACAATAATGCTCCAAACCATTTGTCACCAACAAATAAGCAACTTTATAGGTCATGTTATATAGTGCTATTTGATGAAACACCTCTTGCGTTATTTTTACTTCAGGTGCCTTGCATTCAATTAACAACAAAGGTTTACCGCTAGTGTTATACACCAGCACATCCGCACGTTTTTGCAATTGATTGTACTTTAATCCTATTTCAACCGCAACTAAGGATGCTGGATATTTTTTTTCTTGAATCACAAATTGAATAATGTGCTGACGTACCCATTCTTCAGGTGTTAGCAACACATACTTTTTACGAATAGCATCAAAAACATAGGTTTTATCCTTGTCTTGTTTTAATTTAAACGAATAAGAAGGTAAATTCAACTCCTGCATCATGTACACGAAGTAATGTAAATTTATGATAGCTCTAACCTTAATATTTATTAAAATTTCTTAACATCCTTTTACAGTCGCACAGTTATTTGTATTTTCGCTAAAATAATAGAGTATGAAAAATAAAGAAGAAATTGTACAAAATTGGTTGCCTCGTTATACAGGTACACCATTAAATGAATTTGGGAAGTACATACTGTTAACGAATTTCAACAAATACGTTAAAAAATTTGCTGATTGGAATGGTGTTGAAGTAAAAGGCTTGGATATGCCAATGCCAAATGCTACTGCAAATGGAATAACCATCATTAATTTTGGAATGGGAAGCGCCAATGCAGCTACCATTATGGATTTATTAAGTGCCATTGAACCAAAAGCTGTTTTATTTCTGGGAAAATGTGGTGGTTTGAAAAAGAAAAATGAATTAGGCGATTTAATTTTACCAATAGCTGCTATTCGAGGCGAAGGAACATCGGATGATTATTTTCCATCAGAAGTGCCAGCCTTGCCTGCTTTTAGCTTGCAAAAAGCAATCTCTACCACTATTCGCAATCACAACTTAGACTATTGGACAGGGACAGTATATACCACCAATAGACGTGTATGGGAGCACGATGAAAAATTTAAAGAATATTTACGTGCTATCCGCGCAATGGGAATTGACATGGAAACTGCTACGATTTTCAGTACTGGTTTTCACAACGAAATTCCTACAGGTGCATTGTTATTAGTGAGTGATCAGCCTATGATTTCATCCGGTGTTAAAACTGCTGAAAGCGATAAAAAGGTAACTGAAAATTATGTAGATGAACATTTACGAATTGGCATTGATGCATTGAATGAGCTTAAAAACAATGGCTTAACAGTGAAACATTTACGATTCGAATAATTTTAAAAGCAAAACGAAAGATGGAATTCAATCAAATAATGTCGGATTTAAAAAAGAAGGTTTACAAACCCGTTTATTTCTTAATGGGTGATGAAGCTTACTTTATTGATATTATTTCGGATTATATCGAGAACAATGTATTGGATGAATCCGAAAAAGAATTCAACCAATCAGTTTTATACGGAAAAGATATTACTGCAGCCGATGTAATTGGAGCAGCTAAGCGCTTTCCGATGATGAGCGAATACCAAGTGGTTATCATCAAAGAAGCTCAAAACATTCGTGATTTAGTAGGCAAAGGAGATGATGAGGAAAAAAGTGCAAAGGGAAAAGAAAAAGCAAAACATCCATTTGCTGCCTACATCGAAAACCCACAACCATCAACCATTTTAGTAATTTGTTACAAATACAAATCCATTGATAAACGTACAGCTGTTGCCAAACTAATCGACAAAAATGCGGTATTGTTTGAGTCAAAAAAGTTGTACGACAATCAAGTTCCTGATTGGATTAATAATTACTTAAGAGGAAAAGATTATACTGTTGGCCCAAAAGCCAGTGCTATGCTTACCGAGTACTTAGGAACCAGCTTGAGTAAAATCACCAATGAGTTGGATAAATTAATGATTAATCTTCCACCAAAATCGGAGATTACTCCCGAACACATTCAAACAAATATTGGGATTAGTAAAGATTACAATGTTTTTGAATTACAAGCGGCAATTGGTAAACGCGAAACTTTAAAAGCAAATCGTATCATCAATTATTTTGCTTCCAACGAAAAGGACAATCCGATGGTAGTAACCATCTCTTCCTTGTATGGGTATTTTTGCAAAATATTAACCTATCATTTTTTAGCCGATAAAAAAACAGCAGCAGCAGCCTTGGGGGTTCATCCTTTTTTTGTGAAAGATTATGAAGTAGCTGCCAAGAACTACAGTGCCGGAAAACTAAAATCCATTTTTGGTTATTTACGTGAGTACGATCTTAAATCAAAAGGGGTAGATAATGGCTCAGCTAGTCATGGCGAATTATTAAAGGAATTGGTATTTAAGATTTTACATTAAGTACTAATTAAACATTTATTTATCTTATTTGTAATATAAACTATGAACCATTGGCTAGTAAAATCAGAACCATTTAAATACAGTTGGGATCAATTTTCGAAAGATAAAAAAGCAGTTTGGGATGGTGTTCGCAATTATGCCGCGCGCAACAATATGCGTGCTATGAAAAAAGGCGATTTGGTATTTTTTTACCATAGTAATGAAGGACTAGAGATTGTAGGAATTGCAAAAGTGGTAAAAGAGCATTATCAGGATCCAACTACAGAAGATACTGCATGGAGTGTGGTGGAAATAGCCCCCTTCAAAAAGTTGAAAAAACCGGTAACATTAGCGCAAATAAAGGCTGATAAACAATTAGCCGATATGCAAATCATCAAATTATCGCGTTTATCGGTTACCGCAGTAAAAACCGAGGAATTCGACCGAATTTTAGCACTTTCGGAAGGCAAATAAACCGCTTATCACTCCAAAGCTACCGATTAACTCGAAAACTAAATATTCCAAAAACTTGGTCATTTTTTTAATGGAATAAATTATTACATTTACACGCCTTAACAAATTAGGGCATTTTTTATTTTTAATGCTACAGCACATGAATCTTAAAAAGTCGATTTTATTTATACTTGGAGTAACACTTTCAATTATTGGTTACGCTCAACAAAACTCTTCTACTGGCACCGTTCGTGGATTTGTTTACTTAAAAGAAACAGGTGAACCAAATTGTTTACCAATGTTATTTTAAAAGGAACTACGATTGGAAATGCTACCGATGTAAACGGTTATTTTTCTATTACTAAAATTCCACCAGGAAGCTATACAATAATGATTGCTTCAGGATTGGGTTATGATACGCTGCAAGAAAATTTCACCGTAAAAGCTGGGGAAATTGTAAACAAAAAATTATACCTCGTTAAATCGAATGTTAAATTAAGAGAAGTTGAAATATCTGCTGAGCAAGCAGAAAAACAAACAGAAACAAGGGTTTCGGTTAATAAAATTGACCCAATCGTCATTAAAAACTACCTACTGTTGGTGGTGAGCCTGATTTAGCACAATACTTACAAGTATTACCAGGTGTTGTATTTACAGGTGACCAAGGTGGACAGCTATACATTCGTGGTGGATCACCTATCCAAAATAAAGTATTATTGGATGGTATGGTTATTTACAATCCTTTCCACTCCATTGGTTTGTTTTCGGTTTTTGATGCAGATATCATCCGTAATGCCGATGTGTACAGTGGTGGTTTTGGAGCTGAATACGGTGGACGTATTTCTTCCATCATGGACATCACAACACGTGATGGAAACAAAAAACGTGTTGGCGGTAAATTAGCAGTAAGTCCGTTTGGAGCAAAAGTATTGGCTGAAGGTCCATTAAAAAAGCTAAAAGAAGGATCAAACAATTCTATTTCATTTATCCTATCTGCTAAAACATCTTATTTGCCTACTACTTCAAAAGCACTCTATTCTTATATAGATAAAGACGGTTTACCATTTAGCTTTAACGATTATTATGGAAAAATATCCTTCAACTCTAACAATGGTAGTAAATTAAATATTTTCGGATTTAACTTTAACGATCGTGTAAACTATAAAGCACTTCAGGAAATGAAATGGGATTCATACGGTGGTGGTGGTAACTTCCTATTGGTTCCACAAAACTCTCCTATTTTGGTTAGTGGTAACTTTGCTTATTCACAATACGGCATTAAATTAAAACCAGAAGGCGAAAAAGAAAAAACAAGTAAAATAAAAGGCTTTAACATGGGTGTTAACTTCACCTATTTCATGAGCCGTAATGAATTAAACTACGGTATAGACATTAATGGATTTACTACAGACTTTGATTTCTACAATTCATTAAACAGACGTATTTCTCAAAAAGAAAACACAACCGAAATTGGTGGATATGTTAAATATAAGTTTGTATCTAAACGTAAAAAATTATTGTTAGAGCCAAGCTTCCGCATCCAATACTATGCTTCATTGAAAAATGCATCGCCAGAGCCTCGCCTTGGTTTGAAATACAACATTACTCCTCGCATCCGCTTTAAAGGAGCTGCAGGTATGTATTCTCAAAACTTAATTGCAGCAAACTCGGATAGAGATGTCGTGAATTTATTTTACGGATTTTTATCTGGTCCCGACAATTTACCTGAAAAATACACCGCTCAAGATGGTAGTATAAAAGATGTAAAACACAAATTGCAAAAAGCGAATCATTACATTGCTGGTTTAGAATTTGATTTATTCAAACATTGGGAATTGAACATTGAGGCTTACCTAAAAGACTTCAAACAACTAACCAATCTAAACACAAACAAAATTTACGAAGACTCACCTGATAACTCTGCACGACCAGATCTTTTCAAAAAAGATTTCATCATCGAAACAGGGAAAGCGCAAGGAGTTGACGTAGTTTTAAAATACGACCGCAAACGCTTGTACTTATGGTTTGTATACTCTTTAACCTATGTTACACGTTGGGATGGTATTCAGGAATATGCACCAGTTTTCGACAGAAGACACAATGCCAACTTTGTTGCATCCTACACATTTGGTAAAAACTTAAATTGGGAATTTGATGTACGTTGGAACATTGGTTCTGGTTTCCCATTCAAACCTACTGGTGGATTCTACGAAGATTTAAACTTCCAAGATGGAATTACAACAGATTATACCGGCACAAATGGAGAATTAAACTATTATTTCGACAATTCAGAAGTAAAACGCTTGCCTTGGTACCACCGTTTGGACATCAATATTAAACGTACCTTCTTATTGTTTGAAAACACCAAATTGGAAACAGCTATTGGTGCAACCAATGTATACAACCGCGAAAATATTTTCTATTTCGACCGTGTACAATACAAACGCGTAAACCAATTACCGCTTTTACCAACGGCTAGTATCATTATGACTTTCTAAGCCTTGACTTACAGCATACAAGGAATGCCCCTTCTGATAAAACAGAAAGGGCATTTTTTTTGAATATTTTCGACCAATTCGTTTTTAACTCCCCATAATTATTCCTACTTTTGTATGACCAAAAATTGAAAACGACAATCGTCAACCCGACAATTGGCTAAATTATTTGATTGGTCAATTTTTTTGAACCATTATTTATTTTACCAACATGTCATCTACTAAATACATTTTTGTTACCGGAGGTGTTACCTCATCATTGGGAAAAGGAATCATTTCAGCTTCTTTAGCTAAACTATTGCAAGCACGTGGTTATTCTGTTACCATCCAAAAATTGGATCCGTATATCAATGTTGACCCAGGTACATTAAACCCTTATGAACATGGTGAATGTTTTGTAACCGATGATGGCGCTGAAACCGATTTGGATTTGGGCCATTACGAGCGCTTCTTAAACATTCCAACTTCTAAAGCAAATAATGTTACTACTGGACGTATTTACCAATCGGTAATCGAAAAAGAAAGACGTGGTGATTATTTAGGAAAAACGGTTCAAGTTATTCCTCACATTACAGATGAGATAAAAAACAGAATTAAAATATTAGGCAAAACAGGAAACTACCAATTTGTTATTACTGAAATTGGTGGAACTGTTGGTGATATTGAATCATTACCTTATATCGAAGCTGTACGCCAGTTACGTTGGGAACTAGGGAAAGATGCAATGGTTATTCATTTAACATTATTACCATACCTATCTACCACAGGTGAATTAAAAACAAAACCAACACAACACTCTGTTAAATTATTATTAGAATATGGTGTTCAGCCCGACATTTTAGTTTGTCGTACCGAACATCCTATCAACAAAGAAATTAGAAATAAAATTGCATTGTTCTGTAACGTTGCACCTAATGCCGTTATTGAAGCAATGGATGCAAGCACCATTTACGAAGTTCCATTATTGATGGAGCAAGAAAATCTGGATGTGGTTGTTTTAAACCATTTAGGAATGCCTGTTTCCGAAAACATGGATTTGGATAAATGGAAAGAGTTTTTGCAAAAATTCAAACATCCAAAACACGAAGTAAAAATTGGATTAGTTGGAAAATATGTTGAATTGAAAGATTCATACAAATCAATTTCAGAAGCGTTTATTCATGCTGGTGCTGCTAATGATTGTAAAGTAAACATTGAGTGGATTCACTCCGAAAGCATTACAGATGAAAATGTAAAAGAAAAATTCAAAGGATTAAAAGGTGTTTTGGTTGCACCAGGATTTGGTCAGCGCGGTATCGAAGGAAAAATTACAGCTATTAAATATGCACGCGAAAACAATGTGCCATTCTTTGGTATTTGTTTAGGAATGCAATGTGCTGTAATCGAGTTTGCAAGAAATGTATTAGGGTTCAAAGATGCAAACTCAACAGAAATGAATCCAGGAACAACTAATCCGGTGATTGATTTACTCGAGTCGCAAAAGAAAATAACCAATAAAGGTGGAACAATGCGTTTGGGTTCATACCCTTGTAACGTAAGTGAAAACACCAATGCATGGGAAATCTATAAAAAGAAAGAGATTACAGAACGTCACCGCCATCGTTATGAATTCAATAACGAATATTTACAAGATTTTGAAAAAGCAGGAATGATTGCTTCTGGTATAAATCCAGAAGGTGGCTTAGTAGAAATTGTTGAAATAAAAGATCATCCTTGGTTTGTAGCAGTTCAGTTCCATCCTGAATACAAGAGTACTGTAGCAAATCCTCATCCATTGTTTGTTCACTTTGTAAAAGCAAGCATTGAGGTTTCTAAATTAGTTCACTAAATAGTACAACATACAAAAAGAGAGGCGAAACAAATTGTTTCGCCTCTCTTTTTATTAAAATTTCAAAATTACAATTGACCTTGAAGTGATTCCCATGTTTTCATTTCTGCCTCCAATTGTTTTTTCATTGCCTCATATGCTGCAAATGCACCTTTATCATTCATTACGGTTTGATATTGATTTGGATCAGCCAATTTCGCATCAAATGATTTTATTTCTGCTTCTAATCGCTCAATCTCTTTTTCCGATTTCGTGATTTGATTTTTAATTTGTTTTAATTCTTTTTCACGCTCATCATTTTTTGATTCCACTTTCACAACAGGCTTTTCATCTGTTTTAGGTTTCACAAATGGATTTTTTGAAGAATTCATTTCATTCAAACGATTCATTTTTAATTTTTGCATAAATGCATTGATATCGCATAAATGTTCTTTTACCTCACCACCTTTGAACTCATACATTTTATTTACCAAACCATCTAAAAAGTCACGATCATGGGATACAAGAACAACTGTTCCTTCATAATCCTGAATCGCTTTCTTCAAAATTTCTTTGCTTCGAATATCTAAGTGATTGGTTGGTTCATCCAGTACCAAAAAATTGTAAGGCTCCAATAATAGTTTACACAATGCTAAACGACCGCGCTCTCCTCCACTCAACACACTTACTTTTTTATCAATATCATCGCCACCAAACAAGAATGAACCTAACAATGTTCTTACTTGCTTACGAATATCACCAACCGCTAATTCATCAATTGTTTCAAAAACAGTTTTTGTTTTATCCAATTTCTCGGCCTGATCCTGCGCAAAGTAACCCATATTCACACTATGTCCCAAAGAAACAACCCCATCAAAATCAATTTGCTTTGCAATCATTTTAATCATTGTACTCTTTCCTTCACCATTACGACCTACCAATGCAATTTTTTCGCCTTTTGTTAAAATAAAATTAGCATCCTTAAAAATCTGTTTCTCTCCGTACTTTTTCCCTGCATGCTCTACAGTTAAAACGATTTTCCCAGAATGAGCTGGAGGAGGAAACTTAAAGAACATGGTTGCATTATCCCCTTCATCCACTTCCACAATCTCCATGCGATCCAATTTCTTTATCAATGACTGTGCAAAGGCTGCTTTACTTGCTTTTGCACGGTATTTATCAATCAAAACTTCTGTTTGATTGATGATTTTTTGTTGGTTTTTAGCGGCATTTTCTTGTTGTTCTCTGCGTTCTTTACGCAATTCGAGGTAACGCGAATAATTTGTTTTGTAATCGTAAATTTTATTATTTGAAATTTCGATTGTACGATTTGTTACAGTATCCAAAAACTGCTTATCATGGCTAATTAGCATTACTGAGCCGCTGTAGGAATCCATAAATTCTTCTAACCATTGAATGGATTCAATGTCCAAGTGATTCGTTGGCTCATCCAACAAAAGAATATCAGGTTTTTGTAATAAAATTTTTGCTAACTCAATACGCATACGCCATCCACCGCTAAATTCTGAAGTAGGTCGATCGAAATCGCTACGCTCAAACCCAAACCTTTTAATATTTTTTCAATCTCTTCATTTTTATTATTAGCACCAATTACATCCAAACGGTGCGTAATTTCGGTTAATTCATCAATAATTTTCATGTAGGAATCACTCTCGTAATCGGTACGGGTTTCCAATTCATGATTAATAAATACCAATCGGTCTTCTAATTTTTGAATTTCTTCGTATGCGCTTTCCGTTTCCTCAAATACTGTTTTCCCTTGCTGGTGAATCATATCTTGAGGTAAGTAACCGATTTTATAATCGTTTGGTTTTGAAATTTCACCTCTTGTTGGATTTTGCAAACCTGACAAAAGTTTAAGCATGGTTGATTTGCCAGCACCATTTTTACCAGCTAAACCAATCCTATCCTTAGGATTAATCAAGAAACTAACATTGTCGAATAAATCGTAACCACCAAAGGAAACCGTAACCGAATTAACTGAAATCATTGTATTGTTTTTTTTAAGGCTGCAAATTTAGTGAAAAAGCCTGATATAACAACACTTGTAACCTCTGTGATTTTAGTTACACATCAAACTAAGAATTGTTGTTACATTTGTATCAAATATCAACGTTATGGGATACAAACAATCAGCACTTTATAGCATTGTAAACAATAAATGCCCTAAGTGTCACGAAGGAAACTTTTTTGAGACCAACAACCCTTACAAATTAAGTCGATTCGACAAAATGCCTCACAATTGCCCTGTTTGTAACGAAGATTTTGAACGCGAAACCGGATTTTACTACGGAGCAATGTATGTAAGCTATGGTCTAACAGTAGCTTTTGGTGTAGGTGTATTTTTACTAGTAAGTGTTTTATTAGGATACGATGTTGTTACCTTTTTGGTAACATTCGGAGTACTACAAGTGGTTTTAATGCCTGTATTTTATCGCATGGCGCGCTTGGTTTGGATTAACTTCTTTGTTAAATACAAAGAGAAAAACGTAAAATAATTACTTCCCTAAATCCAACAATCGAGCATTCTCAAAAATTGCAACATCGCTTAATTCATTTTTAGAAAGCACGAGCATTGCTTTTGCAACTGTACTTGCTTCAATCGCTTTGTATTTTTTCAATTTTACAACGAATAAAAAAGCTAGGCCTTTCATTATTTTCTTACCAATCAATTCACCCAAACGAAATTCTTTTCGGTCACCAAGCAACATTGAAGGACGAACTATAATTAAATTTTTAAATTTCAATCGCGCTAAGTCGGTTTCAACATCACCTTTAACTTTTAAGTAAAAGTTAGAAGAATTTTTATCAGCACCCAAAGAGGAAACCACAATAAATTTTTCAATACCATTTCGTTTTGATAATTGAGCAAAATTCAACACATAGCTGTAATCCACTTTAACAAAAGCATCTTGAGAACCTGCTACTTTTATGGTTGTTCCCATGCAACAAAACACCACATCGCCTTTTATTAAATCAGAGGATGTATCAAGCTTATTAAAATCTACGATGCATTGTTGCAACTTTGAATGAGTAAATGGAATTTCTTTTCTTAAAAATAACTTTACTAAGGTATAGTCCGAATCTAACAATAGCTGCTTTACTATTTCTATACCTACTAAACCACTTGCACCAATTACGATTGCTATTTTTTCCATCTTATTTGCCTTTTACACGTATATACAATGATGCAAATGCATCAGAAAACGACATTTTAAATTTCCCTCTATCCAAAGCCATTGAATTATCGGCATTGCGATTTAACTTATAGGAAAATGGAAATCCTGCATCTGAATTATCCCATCCACCCATTTGCCCAAAACGAATGTCATTAAAAAATATGGTTGAATCTTCTTTACTAATGATATAATGACCTTTCGAAAATTGTTTCAATGTCGCTAAAGATTGATCGCCTTCAAAGGACTTTAATAATTGTTCATTTCGTTCTACACGGTGAAATTTAATATCGGTCGATTTATCAAAAATAGAATAATAACCAATATACGATCCTCCTTCATCATGTGAATAGGCCATCCATAAAAAATTATTCAATGGTGTTGGTGTTGTAACAAACTCTTCAGCAGTCAAATTTTGTTTCGTAAACGAATCGCTCATTGTATCGTGCACATGCCATTTATTTATCAAGGTAAATGCCAAGTAGGCTGTACTAATTATCAAACCAGCCCTGTTCCATTTTACACGCTTAGGAGAGCCGTTTTTCGCAATTAATGCAATCAATACACAAATTAAAAATGGAATCGTATAAAATACATCTGCAACAAAAATAGAATTGAATGATACACGATACTCACTGAATGGTTCAAACCAACCCGTTCCATATGCTGTCATGGCATCAATTAAAATATGTGTAAACATTCCTAAAAAGAAAAGTAAAGTCCATTGTTTAAATGTGACTTCTGTTTTCTTGAAAATTTTAGTAAATAAATAGCCGATGAGAGGCGACATTACAATCACAAAAAGTAATGAATGCGTGATTCCACGATGAACCATCAATTGCTGAGCATCGGTTGTACAACACGATGCAAACACATCAAAATCAGGAATAGTATCAGCCAAAGCTCCCCAGAGCATCGCTTTTCTACCTATTTTTTTACCCAATACCGCTTCACCAATTGCGGCTCCTAAAACAAGATGTGTAAGTGAATCCATGATTAATTTTTAATAAACAAATATACTATTATGAGTTTATTATTATACAATTTAATATCTTTATATCTCAAATATAAAGAATGCAAAACAAATCAAAATACTTAATCATTGGATTAATCCTTGCCCTTATTGCACTTACATGGATTTACTTAAAATCCATTATTATATATGTGGCAATCGCATTAATTATTTCATTAATTGGTCAACCATTGGTGAAAATGTATGGAAAAATCAAAGTTGGAAAATTCAAATTGCCTATCACAATTTGCGCCTTACTGTCATTAGCAACGATTGCTTTAATAGTAACGATGTTGGTTTCAATGTTTATCCCTTTAATTGTTAAAGAAGCTCGGATAATTTCTCAAATAAACCCAAATGAAGTAGTTACAACATTTAAAGAACCGTTAAAAAATCTAGAATACGATTTACAAAAATTTCAAATTAATTATGGAAATGGTGAATCGATTGAGAAATTTTTAGCCTCCCAACTTACATCTATTCTTGGATTTCAAGAAATTTCAAACATTGCTTCT
>JADJHE010000013.1 GCA_016707685.1 Bacteroidota bacterium | reverse complement strand
ATGGTTGTGGGTATTGTGCTATGTCCTGCATTTGGAATGCGATGCGCCTCCTTATAAGTTCCTTGGTAGTTGTTATATACAACAGCACCATGTGTATCAATATTTAAAATCATCGGCTTCGCCATGTATCCAAAGAAGGGTTGTTGAACACTTTTAATCTCTTCGCCATTATTAATTTGCAAATCGGTTACCGTGGTTCCTGGCAGCGCTAATCCAGCGCCATCCTGCACCATTACCTCAGCAGAAGCAAACGGTGCTTCTAGCATCAATTTAGAGGGTTTAAGGGTGTAATTGTTTGCCGATAACTTTGTTGCTGGTGCCGACCCCATACTAAAGCCATAGATTACTAAACGGTCGTTTGTTAATCCTTTCGACTGAAGCCATTTTAAAGCAGCATCCGTATCAGCATATAAACCATTTTCGGTTGGCTTTCCTTCACTCATGCCATAGCCACGATAATCAATCATCAGTACACCAAAACGATTTTTACTTTTTGTATTTGCCAATAATTTTGCGCGTTGCCAGTAAAAATCCATATGGTCTTTATTGCCATGACAATACATAATAACCGTGTCGGTAGCTATTTGTGCAATATCGCCAATATAGATTGCATAAATGGTAGTTGCGTTTGATTCGCCAGCACCTTGCGATGACAAGGTAAATATATGAACCAAACTATCCGGAATATGATAGCTATAATCCAATGTAAAATCCACTTCACCCGTATAATTATCGAGTTTGTATTCTGTTAATTTGTTTGCATTGTAAAGATTGTCGTCTAATCGCAAACAACTACTTAATGCTACTAATACGATGAATGATAAGAAATATTTTTTCATTTTTTTAAAATTTACGTGTATAACCTAAATAAATGCCGAATGCTCCTTTATTACGAAAAGGTGTTTGGTAGTCCACTACTAGTTTTTCATTTGATAAGTTGGGTGCAATTACTTTCGCTTCGATGTTAAAATTCCATTTTTTTCCTACGAAGGAATGTCCAATCATTGGTGATACAAACCAATGGTTTGCTTGTTTTAAATCGTATGCTTTTTTTTGTGACAATTCAAACCAGTTGTCGATTCCCACATATACAAAGTTTTACGTTTGCCATATTCCCAAAATGCATTGATGTCGAGTTGAGGATAAAATTTGTAGGATTTAGAATCGTGGTAAATGAAATTGATAACAGGATTAAATGAAAGAGCAGGGAAGTAGTCTTTTTGTTTCAAAAGTAGTTTCGTTGCACCCAGCTCCATTTGCAAATTGCCATACAGTGCAGATGTTATATTCACCGAAGCAAAGCCTGTAAAGGTACTGTCGATTCCATAACCGTAAGTAGCAGTAATAAAAGGAATAGGAATGGTTGCTGTTCCAAATTTAATGAGTGGACCACCCAATGAAACATTTGCTGCATGCTGTTTTTTGTTCAATGGCTTAACAAAGCGAGTGGGAGCGCAGGAAAACAGATAGATACAGCTAGTGAAAACAAGTATTTTCTTAAACATAATTTAAACGATATTTACATTCACAAATGTATTAAAACTATTACCTTTGCCTTATACATGAGAGATGTTTTTTATACCATACTTGTTATTTGGATATTGTGGCGTATTTTGCACAGCGTAAATGTTTACCGCGCAAAAAAGGCATCCACCAATCCATCTCCTTCTAGTATGAACTCTGAGAGCCGAAATGTACATTCGGTCGAAGCTGCAAAACGTAAAATGGCCGATAATGAAGGTGAATACGTGGAGTACGAAGAGTTGAAATAAAACCAGATTATGAAAGAAATTGTTTATCAGATTGCAGATTCATCGAATTCAGATAAACTAAGTTTGTTTGTAAAGCTTATCGATTGCTTGCGTCCAACATCGTTGCGAGATACCTCAACAGCTTATTATCAACTAACCAACCTGAAGCACATTTTAGCAGAAGATGAACTTTTAAGAAAAGGCTTTAAAACTGCATTTATTGAATTGCTTGTCAATACAAAACAATCGGAGTTATTTACTCAAGTCAATTTAATATCGAGAAGAAGTTTGATTGCAGAAATACGAAAGCGTTTATTTCGTAAAATACTGCCACTCGAATCGGATACATCAACCTTAAGAGGCGTTATCAATATCATTTTTTACAAAAAGGATGATCACAAATGGCTAAGTCAAATTCCGAATGAGTACATCATCGATTTATTGACGATTCTGGATATCAAAAATCCATCGGAATTAGGCACAGATAGTAAGGTGGTTGATGAGTTGTTGAATGATATTTACATTCTTTCACAGATTATATCTTCTTTAAGCATCGATTGGAATATTGTAAAAAACTTTGATGTAGTGCTTGATATGGATTCTCCATTTATGGAGTTACACGAAAAAATAGATAATTATATTTTGGCTTTAGAATCCAATTTGATTTCTAGAAATGCATCAGAAGAAAAATATCATGAGCTACAGACTTCTATTATCAATTGCTTTGAATTTGTAAAAGAAATCAAAGAAAGTAAATCAAGATTTGGGACAAGTTTAGAATTGACAGTTGTGATGCAGAAAATAGAATTGTCGTTGAAACGCATGAAGGAATTGCTTCAAATGATTGTAGTCTCGGACGATACTCAGCCACTTTCACAAACAGTCAGTTTTGCTAAAAAGCTTATTCGTATCGAAAATCAAAAAAATAGTATTCGTATCTATTTTAATGAAACTATTTCATTGCTTGCTTTTCAGATAACAGAGCATACCGGTAAAATTGGGGAGCATTATGTTACGACCACAGCAAAAGAGTATTTCGAAATGTTTATTAATGCTCTAAAAGGTGGTTTTATTGTAGGTGTTTTGGTAATTACTAAATTTTTAATCAATGGATTGCACTTTCCATTGTTTCAAGATACCTTATTAAAAGCATTAAATTATTCATTTGGTTTTATTGGAATTCAATTGGTTCATGGAACTTTAGCGACCAAGCAGCCGTCCATGACGGCCTCTACAATAGCTCATTCTATCGAAAGTCAGACTGAAACAGAAGAGGTGAAGGAGATAGGAGAGTTTGTTATTAAAGTTTTTAGAAGTCAGTTTATAGCTGTTGTAGGCAATGTGATTATTGCTTTGCCAGTTTCTTTTGCAATCAGTTGGATCTGGTTTACAATTTCTGGAAATCATATTGCTACATACGATAAGGCTTTACACAAAATTGAAGAATTGAATCCGTTTACAACCTTGTGTGTATTGCATGGTGCAATTGCAGGTGTAATGCTCTTTATTTCGGGTGTACTTGCAGGTGCATCTGAAAATGCAAACATTTATAATGGCTATTCGAACAGGATAAAAAAGCAATCCTTTTTATTGAAAGTGTTGGGTAAATCACGTACTGAACGATTAGGAAATTATGTTGGAGACAATATAGGAGGCTTAACAGGTAATTTTACACTTGGTTTCTTTTTAGCATTTATGGCTTTTTTTGGAGCCATTTTCGGCCTGAACATCGACATTCAGCATGTTACATTTGCTTCTGGTAATTTAGGACTTGGCCTAGCTGCCACCTATGGTAAAATTAGCAATCATGAAATTATGATGGCTTCACTCGGAATTCTATTTATTGGAATTGTGAATATAGCTGTGAGTTTTTCATTGGCATTAGCGGTTGCTATTAAATCGAGAGGAATACGATTAACAAAATCGGCTGGTGTATTTATATATCTATTGAAACGTTTTGTAAAGCATCCATTGGTATTTTTCTTCCCTCCTAAAAGTAAAGGTTAGAAGTTAGAATGTTTCGCAATCTTTGCACAAGTCAATTTCTTTCTTTTTACCTTTCATAAACTTGTGAAGCATTTCTAGGCGTAATGGTTTTCGATAAATAGAAAACAGATTTTCTGTAAGTATGTTTCCGATAACACCTTTTGAGTTTAAGTCGGCACAACATACTGTTACATCGCCATTGGGTAATAATACCAATTGATGCATCAACAAACTACAGCCTACTTTATAAGCTTTTTTATTTTTATTTTTTAATTCTTCGATTTCAACATCTCCACCCCAGTTGTGTGCGTAGCGCAATTCATAGCCATCAACCATATGTAATAGTTTTTTGAATTCCTCACTCATCCATTTGGTATGCAATTTATTCTCATACTCCACCAAGGTGATTATTCCTGTTGGGATTGGATTGGCACTTTTATTATTTAACTCACAAAACGTGGTAATATTTTTAACAAATACATCCCATTTTGCCCGTTCGCGCATTTCTTCAAATTTTTCTTTGTTGCCGCCATCCATGCTAAAACGAATATTATCCAATACTCCAGAATTGATTAAAGTACTTGCATTTTCTTCGTCAAGTATAGTTGCATTGGTGAGTAAAGCAATTTGTGGAAAGTGACGTTTGTTCTTTTTTGCTTCAGTCTTATAGTGTTGAATGATGCCAAGCATTTCATCCAATTTTGGATGTAAAAGTACTTCTCCCGCATTGTAGAGGTGAATGGTTTTAACACTGTCAAATCGAGGGTCATTTAGTAAGTCTTCAAAGAAGTGTTTGAGTGTGTTTGGACTCATTCTCACTTTTGTTTTTTCGTGGTCGAGTGAGCATAGTTTGCAGCGCAGATTGCAGTAGCTTACAAATTCTATATTAATTTCGGTAATGGATGTTTTGCTTTTTATAAGTTGTTTGCTATAAAAAAGCCAATAATTAAGACTGAAGGAAACACCCTGCAAAAATTCTACAATGCGCCAAATGAAGGTGCTTTTGCCAATTTTTTGAACAAAAAAATTTTTTACTTCAAAGGAGTTAATCTGTAATCCGAGCATACTGAATAAATAGTCAGTACAAGAATAGTCAGTTGTTTGCTTATAAAAGATGATTAAAATCAGGTGGGAACATGATTTTAGAATACAAGCCCCAAAAAGTTTATTCTTTTGTCATTTTACGCATCAATTTGTAAAATATTTTTGGAAAATACTGTTTTACATACACGGAAAAAATTTCGTATTTGCCCACAAATTTATGGTCTTTATTCGATTTTACTGCCTTCACAATTCCCGTTGCACAATCAATAGCTGTCATTCCTTTCTCCTGTGCATCGCTTTTGATTCCGTATTCGGTTCCATCTTCGCGCAATAATTTGGTACTCACATCGGTATTGATAAAACCTGGACTAACAATAAGGACTTTAATGTTATCTGTAAATAATTCTTGTCGCAAGGATTCAAAATAACCATAAAGTGCATGTTTTGAAGCCGCATAGGTAGAGTAGAGCGGCATCCCATATTTTCCCATAATGCTACTCACAACCACAAGCTTTCCAAATTGTTGCTTTTGCATTTGTTTTGCAACTGCTTTTGTAAGATTAATGGTTCCGAAAAAATTCACTTCCATTACTTTACGGTCAATTTCGGTAGAGGTGTTCACTGCTTTGGTTCGGTGTCCCATTCCACTGTTATTGATGAGAATATCTATTTGTCCGAATTTTTCAATTACTTGATGTACTTTTTCTTCAACAGTTTTGGTGTGTTCAAGATCAAGAGGTAAAATAAAAATGTGTTTGGAGTCCAATTTGCAATTTTCGGCAACGCGTTTTAATTCATTTTCTCTTCGTGCAGAGAGAACAAGTTTAGCGCCTTCTTTTGCACACATAAGCCAATGCCTCTCCAATTCCTGAAGAGGCACCAGTAATCCAAACAATTTTATTCTGTAAGGTCATTATTTGTTTTTGTCTTGAAAATCCAATGATTTAATCCCGATTGCTTTTAAGAAACGTTTGATATTAATTTTTAAGGTTTCTTTAACTTCGGTAATGGCCGTTTTTGTTACGCTTTCGTCTGGACGAGTTTTAAAGCGTGAATCACGGAATACAAAATCTTTACCAGCAGGCGTATAATAATAGCAATAAAACGACTTGCGGCTTTCGTCTTCCGGAATATTGATTTTTGCATAACCATGGTAGGATGTTTCATCCGTAACCATTATAGCTGCTTGATTAAAGTAGGGCATCACTTTCGAAATACAATTTTTTACATCTTTATCCCAAAATTCCAATGCTCCACCGTATTCATCTTTCCAATTTTATTTAAATAGATAAGCACATTTATTCTACGATGTAAGTTGGCAACAGGGTTCATGTTGATATCCACGTGAACATCCACAAAACTTCCTGGACCACCTTGATGTACACCTGAACCTAATGAATCATAGGTTGATCGTAAATCTTCAATTCCAGTTACTTTACTAATCCAAGCATACATTTCTGGAGAGTTCATGAAATCGCGTAACTCATTAAAAGCAGGGTGGTAGCGTTCTAAATGATATTCTTCAGATTTATTTTCATTGATACTCTTACGTTTAACATTTAATGCTTCTAACTTAGGAAAGTTATTGTATAAAGTATTCGCTAGTTCTTCATTTAAAAAATTTGGTACAGCAACATGTTTGCATGGTTGAGCATTTTCGAATGCTGCACGAATTTCCTTCATTTTTGATTCATCCAATAAAGAAGGGTTTAATAGATTTTTCATTTTCAATGGTTTATTTTGCAACAAAAATACGTATTTAATATGATTTTAGATACCCTAAATTAGGTAATTAGGAATCTCTTTTCCTTAATTAAATAATTATATTTGTGTTTGAATTAAATTCTGAAAATACAATCGAATTATGAAAAATTTAAATTTTAAAATACTAGCACCTTATCTAGTTGCAATCCTTTTATTTGTGGGCTTAACCTATGGTTATTTTAGTCCTATGTTGAAAGATAAAGTAATTGTTCAGAGTGATATGGTTTTGAATAAAGCGATGTCAAAAGAGGTGTCCGATTTTAGAGAAAAGTATGACGAAGAAGCACTTTGGACAAATTCGATGTTTGGTGGAATGCCTACTTATCAAATTTCGGTTAGGTACCCCAATAATTATATGTATGAGGTTAGAACATTATTAACGTTGGGAATGTCTTCTCCTGCGATGATGTTGTTTAATTTGATGTTAGGCTTTTTTATTCTGCTTATTATATTACGGGTAAATCCTTGGTTAGCTATTGTAGGGCAATTGCATATGCATTTACTGCCTATACGTTTATTATCCTAGATGCTGGACATATTACCAAAGCGGCTGCTTTAGGCTATCTACCTCCTCTTTTTGGTGGAATCATACTTGTTAACAGAGGTAAATACCTACTTGGTGGTGCACTTACAGCATTGTTCTTTGCTTTGGAATTGCTATGTAATCATATCCAAATGACTTATTATTTCTTTATTTTCTTAATGATTTACATATTGGTTGAATGGATATTGAAAATAAGAGAGAAAAATTTTGCTGATATTTTTAAGAGTATAGCCGTTTTTATTATCGCTGGTGTAATTGCAGTAGGCTGTAATTTTACCAATCTTTGGAATACCTATGAGTATTCAAAATCTACGATTCGTGGCCCATCAGAGTTAACTGGTGACGGTCAAAATCAAACATCTGGTGTAGATAAAGATTATGCTACACAATGGAGTATGGGAACATCTGAAGTTATGACATTGATGATTCCTAGTTTTAAAGGTGCTTCCTCAAGCATTCAAATATCGGAGAATAAAAATGCCTTGAAAGATGTGGATAGCCAAATGAAGAATACATTGGTAGTATGCCACAATATTGGGGAGATCAAATTTTTACAATGTCTCCTTATGCTGGTGCGGTTGTGGTTTTTCTATTTGTATTTGGTTTATTTGTAGTTAAAGGTCACTTAAAGTGGGTATTATTAGCAGGTACAATTTTATCCATCATGCTTTCTTGGGGGAAAAACATGATGTGGTTAACGGAGTTGTTTTTGGATTATTTCCCAATGTACAATAAGTTTAGAGCGGTGTCTCAAATGTTGGTAATTGCAGAGTTTTGTATACCGTTGCTTGCAATTTTAGTGGTAGATAAACTCATCAAGAATTCTGATTTATTGAAGGATAAAATTAAGATTCCTTTTTCGAAATCAGAGATGTCAGTACAAACAGCTTTCTTTACTGCTTTTGGTTTAACAGGAGGTTTATCGCTGCTATTTTATTTAATGCCTGGACTTACTGATTTTACATCTATTTCAGATGCTCAGATGTATGAAGGAATTCAAAAAAGTAACGGTGCTCAAGTTGCTCAGCAGGTCATGGACAATGTTGAAATTGCACGTATTGCTTTATTTAAAGCAGATGCCTTGAGAAGCTTTTTCTTCAGATTGTTAGGAGCTTTAAGTTTATGGTTGTTTTGAAAAAGAAAATCAATGGTTCTGTTTTAATTCCACTTCTTGGTTTAATTATTTTAGTCGATTTATGGGGTGTAGACAAAAGACATTTAGATGATAAAAGTTTTACTGATAAAAAGAAAGCGGAAGTTCCTTTTACTGCTAGTAAGGCTGACTTGGCAATATTAGAAGATAAAGATCCAAACTATAGAGTGCTTAATTTGGCTGGTCCTAAAGAAGGTCCATTTAATGATGCTGCTACTTCTTATTTTCACAAATCTATTGGAGGCTACCATCCTGCAAAACTCAGAAGGTATCAAGAGTTAATTGAAACACACATTTCTGGTAATATGCAGAATATCATTCAAACCCTTCAAACGAATCCTTCCGACTCGGCATTAAGAGTTGCATTCTCACAACAAGGTGTTTTAAATATGCTGAACATGAAGTATTTAATATACAATCCAGATGCTCAGCCTCTTCAGAATAGATACGCACTTGGAAATGCTTGGTTTGTTAAAGAAATAAAAATGGCAGAAAATGCAGATGAAGAATTAAAAACGGTTGGTGAAATTAATCCAGCAACAACCATTGTTGTTGATAAACGCTATCAGTCAGAGGTAGAAGGATTAAAATTAAATCCATCTGCAGATGATAAAATTCGTTTAACATCGTATTTGCCAAATCATTTAACTTATGAGAGCACTACAAATGCAGAGCAGTTAGCTGTTTTTTCGGAAATTTATTATAAAGATGGTTGGAATGTATATGTGGATGGTGAGCAAAAAACTTATTTTTCTGGAGATTGGGTATTAAGAGCAATGCGTATTCCTGCAGGAACTCATAAAATTGAATTTAAGTTCGAGCCAGCTAAGTATTATACAGGTGAGAAGGTATCACTTGTAAGTTGTATTCTATTGTTTGGAATGCTGGGTGGAGCTATTGTGTTAGGCCTTCGTAAAAAAGAGGATTAATTGTACTGGTAAGTTTTATAAAGTCCTCATTTGAGGACTTTATAGTTTTATAGAGAATCGAATTAAATTCTTTCTGATTTTAGCATTCAACTCGGGTGCCGCTTCTAGTTTTAGTATTAATAGAATGAACAATCCGCCTATAGCCGAGCTTCTCACCATTAAATCAATAATCATGTTGTTTAGTGTAGGAATAAAATAAGTAGGTAAAAATGCAATTGCACCTATTAAAATGAGCTTGATTGTATTAAAATCATAAGGTTGCATTTTGAATTTGAAATAAAGGAATAACCATCTTAATACATTATAGAATGAAATGGTTATTGCTGTTGCAATTGCAGATCCTGTTATTCCATATAGTGGAATAAGAATGTAGTTAGAAGCAATAGTAACTGTAAGGACAATAACCATAAAATAGGTATCGTATCGATAATACTTAGAGGTTAGTACAATTACATAATTGATTCCTGTTGCCATATCAATTAAGTATCCTAAACTTATAAATAAAATTACATTTTCCCCTCCTCTGTATTCTGGAGGAAGTAACATGATATTGTCAATGTTTCCCCATATTCCTATAAATAAAAGTAAACCAATCATAGTTGAGTGTTACAGGATTTTTTATAAATGCTATGAATCTCTTCTAAATCATTTTTTTTGAAGGCTTCAGAAACAATACTCATTGCAATGCGCAATAGTGAGCGAGATGGGATAATAATAATTGTTCCAAAATAAAATGCAATGCCATAAACTCCAGCTTGTGCTAAGCCTAGTTTTTGGTTTACCATAATAATATCAATATTGGAAATAAGTACACCTGCACCACCTGCAAGAATAGAGTACAAGCTTAGTTTTATTATTTCATTTCTTAATTCTTTACTTACAAAGCCTCTTACGGGCTTTACATTCCACTCCTTAGTTTAATTATGTAATAAATAAGAATTAGTGTTGGTAAACACACAGCCACAACATAGAGTATAACAAATGCACTAAATTCAATAATTTGGAAGAAATAGGCAGCAAGTATTAATAAGATAAGGATACGTTGAACAAACTCCTTGGACGAAGAGCCAATTACAGAATTATAACAAGCTCTTAAGTAATAGTCGAATAGATTGAAAAAAAGTGTAAATAGCGTTAATGGGAGCAGTAGATAAGTGTAATCTACAAATAATTTCGATTTTTCAATGTTACTTGCAACCAGATAATCGTGACCAACAAAGTAAAAAACGATGCAAAGCAGGAAGCCAATTAGGGTAATAATAATACCATAAAACAAATAGCCATGATGCCCTTTTTCATGATTTCTGAAGTATGGAAAAAGACGTATTGTTACAGTGTTAAAGCCCAATCCAGCAAATTGAGCTAATAAAATGGATAATGATAATAATATTCTGGTTAAACCATTCTCATCAGGACTTAAAGCATGGGAAGAAAAAATGATTGTAAGGAAGCCCAAAAATGCTCCTAAGTAGGAGTAAATAACATTTTTGGTAGCTTGCTTTTCTATTATGCCCATTAATCGTTCGAATAAATACTTTGTAAAATTAAAGAAATTAATTTAACTGAATATTAATTAAGAATTTTATACTTTTGGACTGTATCCAATAATTGAACATAAATGAAGGTAATGACGTTAGACATTGATGGAGTGTTGAATAATTATCCTAAATGTTGGTTAGATTTTATTGAATTAAAAACGGGAAAAGCTTTAATTCCTTGAAGGAAGCAAAAGAACATCTAGGGGAAAAAGACTATCGTCTTATTAAGTTTGATTATCGTACTTCTGGGTATAAAAAAGAATTACCTGTGAATCCTTTAGCTAAAGAATTTACACAGAATCTCAAGTCAAATGGTTATACAATAGTTGTATCTACATCTCGTCCATTCAAAGATTTTCCGAAATTAGAGTCCCTTACAGAGGAATGGCTTCGTTTAAATCAAATACAGTTCGATTATTTAGAAAGTAAAAATGAAGCTTTGCTGGAAAAGCATCCATCTATTCAATTTCATGTGGATGACGAGTTGGATCATGCACTATTCTTTTTGAGAAAAAATATTGATGTTTATATTGTTAAGCGATCAGACATTGATTATGGGAATGTAGAGATGTTTCCTACCTTAAAATTTGTAGCTGATTTAAATGAAGTTTTATATCATATAAGCAACTAATGATTCTACTTCAGTCAGTTTTCACAAGTAATAACAATTGTCCTTTTTTTTCAGTTTGTATTGAAACAAGCAATAGAGGAAGAACCATTTATAGAGCATTAGCATCTCTTTTAAATCAAGATGTGGATAATTTCGAATGTATAATAGCAGATGATTGTAGTTCAGATGAAACGGTAGCTGAAATTGAACGATTTATAAATTCAGTTGAATACATTGCTAAGCCATTTCCATTGAATTTGTTCCAAAATGAGCAAAAATTGGGTGGAGTGCTTAATTGGAACAGTGCTTTGAAGTATGCAAAAGGGAAATATATAGCCGGACTTGAAGGAGATGATTATTATCAAAAAGGTTATCTTAAAAGTGCACTTAATAAATTAAATGAGGATGACACAATAGGCGTTTATGCTACAGGAAGTCAGAGGAGTCTTCGTCCAATTAAGGGACTTATTCCATCAAAAGAATACTTTCAGTATATATATCAAATCATAAATATTCCGCCACCTTCTGAAACGATTTTTATTCGATTGGATAAAAATGGGGTTCCGTTTAAGTACAATGTTACGGAGTATATTTATGCACCGGAGATGGAATTGCTTCTGTCAATTGCTGCAGATGGATGGAATACCTTTCATTCGTCAAGCGCAGATGTTTATCGTGAGCCGAGCTCATCTAATACAAATATGACTTGGAAGTTTTTTCAAGATAAATTTTTTCTTTTTGAGAAGTATAAAAAACACGCTCTTATCGGAAAGAAGAATTACGAAAAAGCATTTCGGAGGCAGTTGCTAATTGCAATAAGAAGATATTTGGTATGTTCTTATCAGGAAAAAGGGAAACCCGAAAGTATACGAAATGGTATTGAGACAGTTTTGAAATCAGAGCACACATTTCAATTTAATTTTTATGCCATTCTTTTTAAATTCCTACTTTTTCTAGAAAAGTATAAATTATTCAATATTTATTTCGGTCTAAAATCTAAACTTAAATCATCATGATTTCATTTATAAAAAGAGTAATTATTGCCATTCGAATTGTTTTGTCAAAAAGTAAAGAGCCTTTTTTTAAATTCAATTATATTATTAATTATGTTAAGAATGGTTATTTTTTTCCTAGTTACGAAAAGGTGGATTATCGACCATTGATTAAAATAGAAATGGATGAAAATTTCAAGTACGTTATATTTAAAGGGAAGCGAATTTGTTATCCGAAATCATGGACGAATTGGTTAATTACCGAAAATTTCAACAATTTAATAAATGAGCAAACTGCTGTAGGTGCAAATGTAAATCCTCATAAATATTTATCTAACTCTGAGTTAAAAAAAGAATGGGTTATCTATGATATAGGCGCAGCAGAAGGATCGCAATCAAAATTGTGGATTGATGATGTGAAGCATATTGTATTGTTTGAGCCTTTACCTTCATTTTTTATTCAACTTCAAAATACATTTAAAGCCGAAATAGACGCAGCAGTAACGTTAATGGAATAGATGGAGAATTTCGATAAAAAGGACTCTTGTTTTCATGGGAAGATGAATCTATTGTATTTGATACTTTAAATAATATTGTTGCTGAATATAAATTACCAATTCCTAATTATATTAAGGCAGATATTGAAGGGGAGGAGTTGAATTTTTTAAACTCATCTGTTTCGTTTATTAAAAAAAATAAACCAGAATTGATACAAATAACTACATACCATAGACCTACAGATCACATAACGATTCCAAATTATTTTTCTTCTTTTGAAGGGAATGGATCTTTTTCCGATGGAGTAATGGTATTTAATAGAGATGGAATGGTTAATGGTTCTTATCGAAAAAAAATATATCATCCTATCATTAGAAAATGTTTGTATTCATTCAGATTTAATCATTAATTGAGTATGAAAAGAATAGCTATAATAGGAGCTGGACAACTAGGAAGTCGTCACTTACAAGCATTAGCTGTAAGTAAGCATCCTCGATATACAAGTGATGGATACCTCGGAAGAGTCGCTGAAAATAGCAGAATCACGATTTAATGAAGTCGCTAAAGATTTTAAAGGCAAAATTTCATTTGTTAAATCAATTGATTTGCTTGAGAAAGAAATTGAGCTTGCTATTGTAGCAACCAATTCAAAAGTGCGAAGAATGGTAATTGAGCAACTTACTTCTCATTCTAATATTAAAAACTTCATTCTTGAAAAGTTTTTATTTCCTAATGAATCAGATTTTGATGTAATTGAGAAGCTAATTCAGGAAGCTAAAATTTCCACATGGGTAAATTGTCCGAGGAGAATGATGCCTTTGTATAAAATGCTAAAGCAGGAAGTAAAGGGACCAATCCACTTTTCGGTTACAGGGAATGCTTGGGGGTTGGGATGTAATGGTATTCATCTACTTGATTTATTTTCATATTTAATAGATTCTACTGCAATCGAAATTGATAATGAATTGATTGATTCTGAAATAATTGAAAGCAAAAGAGCCGGTTACATTGAATTTACTGGAACAATAAAGGGTGTGGCAGGAAAAAATACAATGTCCATCACCTCTTTTTCAAACGCAAGTTCACCGGTTTCCATTTCAATACAAACTCCTACTGCTCGTTATAGTATTCAAGAAGGGGCTGAAACAAAAGTATGGATTAGTAAATTGGAAAATAATTGGGCATGGGAAGAGCAAAGTCATAAAATGTTATTTCAAAGTCAGTTAACGAATATTGCTGTAGATTCAATTATAGATAATGGAACTTGTGATTTAACAACTTATTCAGAGTCATCATTACTTCATAAATTATTTTTGAATAATCTAATTCAGTTTTTGCAAAAACAAAAAAACGATCAATCAATTAAAGAATGTCTGATAACATAAATTCAACTAAAATATTACTTGTAGGAGCAGGGCCAATGGCTATGGACTACATGAAAGTGCTTTCAGCTTTAAATGCTGATGTAACTGTTGTTGGAAGAAGCGAAAAAACAACCAGAGAGTTTGAAGCAAAAACTGGTCATGTCGCTGTTGCTGGTGGTTTAAATTTGTTTTTAGAACAGCATCTTGCTTCCGAATATTCAGCTGTAATTATTGCAGTAGGAGTTGAGCAATTGGCTACAACTACTCTTTTATTATTAGAAAAAGGTTTTTTGAAAATAATGGTTGAAAAACCTGCGGGTATGAATAGTGCCGAGATTCAACAGCTTGCATTACTTGCGAAACAGAAAAATGCAGATGTATTAGTAGCTTATAATAGAAGATTTTTTGCTTCAGTAATAAAAGCACAGGAGATAATTGAAGCGGACGGTGGTGTAACTTCCTTTAATTTTGAATTTACAGAATGGGCGCATGTAATTGAGCCATTAACCAAAGCTGCAGGTGTAAAGGAGAAATGGCTACTTGCCAATTCTACTCACGTTATTGATCTAGCTTTTTTCTTAGGTGGAAACCCTGTAAAGATTAGTTCATATGCAGCTGGGGAGCTAAATTGGCACGATCGTTCTATCTTTTCTGGAGCCGGAATTTCTGATAAAGGAGCTCTTTTTTCATATCAAGCAAATTGGGAAGCTCCTGGGAGGTGGGTCGTTGAAGTCTTGACCGCAAAATCGAGATTAATATTTAAACCAATGGAAGAGCTTCAAGTTCAATTAAAAGGTTCTGTTGCAATAAATAAAGTTGAACTATTTAATGAACTTGATATTGTATACAAACCAGGCTTATACACGCAAACTAGCCTGTTTTTGCAGGGCAAATACGATAAATTAAAGACTATTGGCGAACAAGCTAAAATTAGTCTAATTTACGACCAAATAGCTACTGGAAACTAGTTGAATATTCTAGGTTTTATGGCTTGAAAATCTATCAAAATTTAGTAGATTTGTATGATTATCTCAATCATAAATGAAGAAAGTATTAATAACTGGAGCAGATGGTTTTATTGGAAGTCATTTAGTTGAAAAATTATTGGATGACGGTCACAAGGTAAAAGCATTTGTTTATTATAATTCTTTTAACTCTTGGGGATGGTTAGATACATTTCCCAAAGAGAAGTTAAATCAAATCGAAATTTTTGCTGGTGATGTTCGTGATCCCAATGGTGTTCGCACAGCTTTAAAAGGGGTAGACATTGTTTACCATTTGGCTGCATTGATTGCCATTCCATACAGTTATCATTCACCTGATAGTTATGTCGATACCAATGTAAAAGGAACATTAAATATATTACAAGCGGCTCGTGATTATAATATCGAACGCGTTTTGGTAACTTCTACTTCTGAAGTATACGGCACAGCCATGTATGTTCCTATTGATGAAAAACATCCAAAGCAAGGACAATCACCATATTCGGCAAGTAAAATTGGTGCAGATGCAATGGCTGATTCTTTTTACAGAAGTTTTAATCTTCCTGTTACCATCGTTCGCCCTTTTAATACCTATGGACCTCGCCAAAGTGCCAGAGCAGTAATTCCTACCATTATTACTCAATTGTTGGCAGGAAAAACGGAAATTAAACTAGGGGCATTGCACCCTACTCGTGATTTGTTATTTGTGAAAGATACTGCTGCAGGATTTACAGCAATTGCAAAATCAGACAAAACAATTGGACAAGAAGTAAATATCGCTACACAACAAGAAATCTCGATTCAGGATTTAGCGCAAACATTAATTAATACAATTAATCCAAATGCAAAGATTGTTTCAGATGATATTCGTTTACGTCCAGAAAAAAGTGAAGTGGAACGTCTATTAGGCTCAGCCGAGAAAATAAAATCATTAACCGATTGGCAACCAAAATTTACATTCGAGGAAGGATTAAAACAGACCATTGAATGGTTTTCGAAATCAGAAAATTTAAAAAACTATAAATCGGATATTTATAATGTTTAAACAAACAGTCGATTTTATTAAGGAGCAATTCAAAGGTCAGGACTTTATCCCACTTCATGAACCGCGTTTTAATGGGAATGAAAAAAAATACCTGTTAGATTGTATCGATTCAACTTTTGTTTCTTCGGTTGGAAAATATGTTGATGATTTTGAAAAACAATTGGCAACTTATACTGGTGCTAAGTATGCAGTAGCTGCAGTAAATGGTACAGCCGCTTTGCACATGGCTATGATTGTAGCTGGTGTAAGAAACAATGACATTGTTATTACTCAGCCATTAAGTTTTATAGCTACCTGTAATGCCATTTCGTACATTGGTGCAAAGCCACTTTTTGTAGATGTTGATTTTGATACGCTAGGTTTAAGTGCTTCAAAGCTGAAAGAATATCTCTTCGAAAATGTGATAAAAAAGTCGGATGGATTTTCCTACCATAAATTAACGAATCAAAAAATTGCAGCTTGTGTTCCCATGCATACATTTGGTCATCCATGTCGGATAGATGAGATTGCAGCCATTTGTATTGAATACGGAATAGCATTGATTGAGGATGCTGCCGAATCAATGGGCAGCTATTACAAAGGAAAACATACAGGAACCTTTGGTAAGCTTGGCACATTTAGTTTTAATGGAAACAAAACAATTACATGTGGTGGTGGTGGTGCAATTATTACCGATGATGAGCAATTAGCAAAACGAGCAAAGTATTTAACAACTCAAGCGAAAGTTCCACATCGTTGGGACTTTGTTCATGATGAAATTGGTTATAATTATCGTATGCCTAATTTAAATGCAGCATTGATGTGTGCACAATTAGAACAACTAAATGATTTTCTTGAAAATAAAAGAGCATTAGCTACTAAGTATCAGGAATTTTTCAAGAAAACAGATATTCAATTTATTGTTGAACCGAATAACTCAAATTCAAATTACTGGTTGTGTGCAATTCTCCTAAAGGATAAAGAAACTCGAGATTCTTTTTTAGAATTCACAAACGATAATGGTGTTATGACACGACCAGCATGGGCATTAATGACAAAATTAGTGATGTTTAAAGATGCAATGCACGGAAATATAGAGAATGCCGAAATGATTGAAAGCAGGTTAGTGAACATACCAAGTAGTGTTAGATTAAAATAAATGAGAAAAACATTAATCATAGCAGAAGCAGGTGTTAACCATAATGGGAACATCGAAATGGCAAAGCAGCTGATTGAAGCAGCAGCTGATGCAGGCGTTGATTATGTTAAGTTTCAAACCTTTAAAACCGAAAAGCTGGTTAGTGTTGCTACTAAACAAGCGGAGTACCAGCAAAAAAATATTGGTAAAAAAGGGGATTCACAATTTGAAATGCTAAAAAAACTTGAGCTTAGCATAGATGATCACCATCAACTTATAGCACATTGTAAATTACATACTATTAAATTTTTATCTACAGCTTTCGATTTGGATAGTATTGACTTACTTCACAATTTGGGAATTGATTTATTTAAAATTCCATCAGGAGAAGTAACAAATTTACCTTACTTGAAAAAAATTGGTTCTTTTAATAAAAAAGTAATTCTATCTACCGGAATGTGTGTGATGCAGGAGATTAAAGATGCTGTTAATGCGTTGGTGAATGCTGGCACAGAACGATCGAATATTTCAGTATTGCATTGTACAACCGACTATCCAACTGCAATGGTTGATGTAAATTTGAATGCGATGTTGAGTATTAAGGAGCACCTGCATCTTCCAATTGGATATTCCGATCACACATTAGGAATTGAAGTTCCAATTGCTGCTGTTGCGATGGGGGCAACCATTATTGAAAAGCATTTTACATTAGATAAAACATTGCCAAAACCTGACCATAAAGCGTCACTTGAACCAGAAGAATTAAAAGCGATGGTTACTGCTATTCGAAATGTAGAAAAGGCTTTTGGTGTGGCAGAAAAGCAACCAACAACAGCTGAAATAAAAAACATGCTGGTTGCACGTAAAAGTATTCATTTGCAGCATCCATTATCTCAAAATCATGTGGTAGAGGAGATTGATTTGGTTATGAAACGACCAGGGGATGGAATATCACCAATGTTGTTCGACCAAATTATAGGAAAAAAATTAAAACAAGATTTTGAAGCAGAACACAAGTTACGTTGGGAGGATTTGGAATGACGATAACTTTTTTAACAAGTTCACGTGCCGATTATGGTATTTATCTACCTCTTTTAAAAAAAATAAAAGCGGATTCCTTTTTTAGTTTAAAAATCATTGCTTTTGGCACTCATCTTTCAAAAAAACATGGTGAAACCATTCAGCAAATATATGCAGATGGATTTGATGTAGCCTATAAAATTGATACATTGTTAGATGGTGATACTCCATTAATAATAGCCCAATCGATGGCAAAAACGATGGCTCAATTTGCTGAAATTTGGGAAAAGGAAAAAGACACTACCGATTTAATTTTTTGTTTAGGCGACCGTTTTGAGATGTTTGCAGCAGTTAGTGCCTCTGTGCCCTTTAATATCCCAATAGCCCATTTACATGGTGGAGAAACAACATTGGGTGCTATTGATGAAGTGTTTCGCCATTCGCTAACTTCAATGTCGAAATTACACTTTGCTTCAACAGAAAAACACAAAAAGAGAGTTGAACAAATTCTTGGACATTCCAAATTAGTATTCAATGTTGGTGCATTGAGTATTGATAATTTGAATGATTTACAATTATATTCAAAAGATGCTTTTAAAGAGAAGTTTGGAATAGAATTAAATAACCCGATTTTAGTAACATTTCATCCTGAAACCAAATCATACGAAAAAAACGAGTTCTATATAGATCAATTATTGTTAGCACTAATGGATATTGAACAGCAATTAATATTTACAATGCCCAATGCTGATACCTCAGGAAATATTATTCGAGAGAAAATAAATTTATTTGTAAAGAAAAAAAGTAATGCATATGTTGTTGAGTCATTTGGTACTCAAGGATATTTTTCTTGCATCGCACATTGCTCTTTTGTACTTGGTAATTCGTCAAGTGGTATTATTGAGGCTGCCTCATTTGGAAAATATGTGATTAATTTAGGAGCACGTCAACAAGGAAGAGATGTGGGAGCTAATGTTTTTCATTGTGAAATTGATAGTCAAAAAATAAAAGACGCAATCATCTCAGTAAAAAAAGCACCTGTTTTATCAAAAAAAAACATATATGGTGATGGGAAAGCAAGTGATATAATAATAGAACGATTGAAAACCTGCATATTATGAAAACAATTGCACTCATAGGGTATTCTGGACACGCTTTCGTTGCTTTCGAAATATTTTTTTCGCAAGGAATGACCGTTAGTGCATATACTGAAAAAGAAGAAAAAGCACTCAATCCATATTCCTTAAAGTGGCTAGGAGATGAGAATGATGAACGTGTTGTTGAAATGCTAAAAAGCTATTCTTATTTTGTGAGTATTGGCGACAATGCCATTCGACAAAAAGTTTCTTTACATTTAATTAAAGAGCTTGGATTACCGGAAAATGCATTGCATAAAACCGCCATTATTTCCAGAAGTATGGATGCTGGTTCAGGAAATATGTTTGCTCCTCGAGTAGTCATCAATCCATTGGTGAAAATTGGGAATGGTGTTATTTGTAATACCGGCTGTATTATTGAACATGAATGTATCATCGGTGATTATGCACACATCGCTCCAGGTGCTGTTTTATGTGGAAATGTGAAAGTAGGCGAAGGCACTTTTATTGGTGCCAATTCAGTTATAAAGCAAGGAGTTACAATTGGGAAAAATGTAGTAATTGGTGCAGGATCAGTTATTATTAAAGATATTGAAGACAATAAAAAAGTAGTAGGTAACCCTCAACGTTTCATATGATTGATTTTAATAAGTACATCGTTTCCGAAAAAGAAACAGCACGTTCAATTCTACAATTGATAAACGAATTAGCCATCCCTAATATGGCTGTATTTATTGTGAATGATAAAAAACAATTGGTTGGTTCATTAACCGATGGTGACATTCGTAGAGGTTTGTTGAACGGCCGCACAATTGATGAATCGATTACTTTTTTTATGAATACAAAGAGTAAGTGTTTTGTAGAAGGAGAGAATAATTTTGAGAAAGTAGCTAATTACAAAGCGGCAGGTATTCGTTTTATTCCCATTGTTAATAAAGACAGCGTTATTATTAAAATTATTGATTTAGATAAACTAAAATCGATTATTCCAGTTAATGCAATTTTAATGGCAGGAGGGAAAGGTGAGCGATTGAAACCCTTAACTGATACAACGCCAAAACCCATGTTGAAGATTGGTGACAAACCTATTATTGTTCGGAATATTGAGCGTTTGGCAAGCTTTGGAGTAAATGAATTTACGATTTCTGTTCGTCATTTAGCAGAACAAATTATAGATGGAGTTAATGCTGCAAAAGTTGACGATGTAAAAATTGACTTTGTTAAAGAGGAATCACCTTTGGGTACAATTGGTGCAGTTAAATTGATGAAAGGGTTAAGCAAGGATGTTATTTTATTGATGAATTCGGATTTGCTAACGAATATTGATTTTCAGGATTTTTATAAAAAATTTCTTGATTCAAAAGCCGATATGCAAGTAGCCACAATTCCCTACAATGTAGATATCCCTTATGCTGTTATGGAAATTAACAACAAGGATGAAGTAACGGCATTCAGCGAAAAGCCGCGTTATACTTATTATTCAAATGCAGGGGTTTATCTATTTAAGAAAGAGCTAATTTCATTGATTCCAGATAATACCCCATTTGATGCAACTCATTTTATGGAAGCTGTCATTAAAAGTCAGAAAAAATTAATCTCTTACCCAATTTTAAGTTACTGGTTGGATATAGGTAGAATTGAAGATTATTACAAAGCACAAGAGGATGTAAAACATATTAATTTTTAAATGGAAATACTTTATATCATACCAGCTCGTGGCGGTAGCAAAGGATTGCCTGGCAAAAATATTAAATTGTTAGCAGGCAAACCAATGATTGCTTACAGCATTCTTGCTGCTTTGAATTGCAAAAATAATGGGGTCGTACTTGTAAGTACTGATGATGATGCTATTGCTGCTGTTTCAAAATCTCTTGGGGCAGAAGTTCCATTTTAAGACCAAAAGAATTGTCGGATGATACAGCTTCAACTACAGATGTTATACTGCATGCAATTGATTATTATAAAAGTAAAAACGTTTATTTTGATTTAATCGTTGTACTTCAACCCACTTCTCCACTTCGAATTTCTGATGATATAGATGCAGCAATTGCCTTGTTAAAGGAAAAGAATGCTAGTGCCATTGTTTCTGTTTGTGAAAATGAACACCATGGGCTTTGGTCTAATTCATTGCCCGAAAATGGTTCTATGAAAGATTTTATTCGGGAAGAGATAAAAGGTAAAAACAGACAGCAGCTACCTAAAAATTATCGTTTAAATGGAGCGATTTATGTTTCAAAAATGGATGAGTTTGCGAAATACAAAGGATTCATTCATGAAGGTACTTTTGCGTACATCATGCCATCCAATCGTTCGGTGGATATCGATAATGAAATTGATTTTAAGTTAGCGGAGATTTTAATTGACAATAACTAAAGCTTTTTACGGGTAAAAGCATCTATAAAAGAAATATCACTGGCATTGTATATTTTACAATTCTGCGTTTTTGAGTAACGCTCTAAAATCATATACGCACTAAATGTTCTACTCCAGATATCAAAAAATTCATGCGCCTTTTGTGTAACATTGGGATTCCCCGCTTTTAAAAATGGAACATATTTTACCTCTGCATCATTTTCATAAAAATGAGTAACTTTTGTGTGCATGATATTATCTTCGCTCATGTGCAGGTTTTCATGCCATGTATGATCTGCTCCTAATAAATAAACTTCTTTGAACCCAAGGTTAATGGCCATAAAAACCGCTGTAATTGCTACATTTAAACTCTGTGGCATTGCTAAATCTTTTTTGTAAAACCAGAATGCAACATTTTCGTAGCCTTTAAAAACAGTATAGTTAAAAGGACTAAGCTTAACATGTTTATTGTTTTTTACGATATTTTGCATTGCGGCAGATTTAGCTGCTTTTTGTGGAACCAATAAATGCAGTTCCCATGTCGTTTTTTCTTCGATTGCTTTTAGCGTGTTGAGAATTATCTCTGTTTTTCCATTCCAGAAAAATGGATCAATCATCACATAATAGCTTGGTTTTAGCTTGGTAAATTCATCTGTTATTGAAAATGTATTTACACAAATCAGTTCACTTTTGCTTATTTTCTCATAATGTGTTTCAAGTGATTTCTTTAAAGAGGGACCATTAGCAAGGACATAACATACCTTGTCTTTTGCTTTTGGTAGCTTGTTTCCTAACTTGGATTGTATTAGTATTTTAAGTACCGACAAAAACGTATTTACCCCTTGAAGTAAAAAGGTCGTAAGTTTTTTATACGTTTTTTCAGATGACATAAGGCTTGCTCTTTTTACAAATGTAATTAATCTGCCTTATTTATTGATTTTTGTTGTGCATTTATCTTTTGAACCAGGCTCAAATATCCTTTTTTTTGTTAATTTTGGACACCTAATAAACAGAAAATTAAATGAAAAGTCAATTGCCACGTCCAATCGTTAATCTTGCAAAAAAGTTTGTAATACCTTATTTAAGAAACAAATGGAAAAAAAATCCAATGGTTGCTGATTGGGTAAAAAGGCTGGATAACTGATAAAGAGATTGATTTTATTGTACTTAATTGGCACATACACAAACAGCCAATTCCTCGACCTCATAAAATAAAGCAAATGATCATTGCTGAATTTGGTAAAAAATACAATTGCAGTTATTTGGTTGAAACAGGAACTTTTAGAGGTGATATGATGGACGCTCAAAAAAAGAACTTCGAAAAGCTATATTCGATTGAATTGAGTGTTGAGTTTTGGGAAGCAGCAAAAATTCGTTTTAAAAATGAATCACATATCAATTTATTACAAGGTGATAGTGGTAAAGTATTACCTGAGTTGGCTCCTACATTAGATAAAACTACGCTATTCTGGCTAGATGGTCATTATTGCGGTGGTTCTACTGCTTTGAGTGAAATTGAGTGTCCTATCTATGCCGAAATAGATGCTGTATTTAAAAATAACAAACATCACATCATGTTAATAGACGATGCTCGTTTATTTATTGGAAAAAATGATTATCCAACTATTCCAGAGTTTACCAATTATGTAAAAAAAATTGATCCAAATTATTCTGTTACTGTAGAGGATGACATTATTCGTGTAGTTTTTGAAAAAGCCTAATCTGATGACAAACTTAGAACGTATAACAAGAAATTTTTTTCTCAAGTTTGGTGTATTGGTTCGCAAATACAACGCTGGAACAAGTGAAGATTTAAGACGTATTAAATTACTTCAGCATTACAATGTTGATTTAGTTTTTGATATTGGTGCTAATACTGGTCAGTATGCAAAAGGAATAATAGATGCTGGTTATACGGGGAAGATAGTTTCGTTCGAGCCATTATCAAGTGTACATAAACAAATAGCAGATTCGAGTAAAGCATATTCTAATTGGACGGTAGAAAGTCGTTGTGCAATTGGTAGTAAAGAAGAAGAAATTGAAATCAATATTTCTGCTAATTCAGTTAGTAGTACGCTCCTGAATATGTTGGATTCCCACTACCAAGGTGCACCTGAATCAAAAATTATTGGAAAAGAAAAGGTAACTGTTTATCCATTAGACGTAATAGGTAAGAAGCATGCTGATGCAGCTAAAAGGATATTTATAAAAATTGATGTTCAAGGTTTTGAACAAGAAGTGTTGAAAGGGGCAATGTCCATTATTCACCAGTCTATAGGAATTGAAATGGAAATATCGATAGTTCCTTTGTATGAAGGGCAAACATGGCTATTGCCAGATGTATTAGCATTTATGAAACAAAACGGTTTTAAATTAAAAAGTATAGCACCAGCTTTTACAGACAATGCAACAGGAGGATGCTTCAATGCAATGGAATCTTTAGACAATAAGTAAAAAAATCTTATCAATTTGATAAGGATTTTTTTTTAATCACAATTTTTTACGCTAGCACTTTTGCTCATTGTATTGTAAATGTCCACCAAGGTATCATCTAAATTCCATTTATAACTCCATTCGGGATAGTCTTGTTGGAATTTTGATACATCGCTGATATACCAGATATGATCTCCACTTCTAGCTTGTTCGCTATAACTATAATTTAATTTTTTATCACTTATTTTTTCGCAAAGTGCAATTGCTTCCAGCATAGAGCAGTTTGCAAATTTTCCACCACCAGCATTGTATGCAACCCCTTGTTTAGGATTTTGATAAAAATGCCAGAACATGCTTACTAAATCGGAGCTATGAATGTTGTCACGAACTTGTTTTCCTTTGTATCCAAAAATCGTATATGGATTACCTGTTAAAGTACATTTCATTAGGTAAGATAAAAATCCATGCAACTGAGCTCCACTGTGGTTGGGACCAGTTAAACATCCTCCTCTGAAAACCCCTACATTCATATCGAAATACTTTCCATATTCCTGAGCCATAATATCTGCTGCAACTTTTGAAGCACCAAAAACAGAATGTTTGGTATGATCTAAACTCATGTGTTCATCAATGCCATTTTTGAAGTATGGATGTGATTCGCTGATTTCCCAACGTGTTTCTTTTTCTACAAGTGGTAAATAATTTGGATTATCACCGTATACCTTATTTGTTGATGTGAAAATGAATACTGCTTTTTCGCAATGTAATCTTGTTAGTTCAAGCATATGCAAGGTACCTGTTGCATTTACTCCAAAGTCGGTTAATGGCTCCTTCGCGGCCCAATCGTGGCTCGGCTGAGCGGCAGTATGAACTACAAGTTTAATATCTTTTCCGTACTTATTGAAAATCGCTTCTAATGCAGCATAATTACGAATATCAATTGAATGGTGTTCGTAGTTAGATACCTGTTCTTGTAATCGACTTACATTCCAATTGGTTGAAGCTTCCTTGCCGAAAAAATAAGCACGCATATCATTATCAATACCAATTATTTTATCAAATTTTGATGAGAAAAAAGTGACTGCTTCACTTCCTATTAGTCCACCCGAACCCGTTACGATTGCAATGTTCATTTGTTGTTCTGCTTAAAATTTAGGCTGTAAAGATAGGACTAAAGTTTGAAATCAAGAAATATCTACTCGGCCCATTGTGCAATGGTATCATAGCTTGTTGCGATTAACCGACTCAAGTTTTGTGCAATTTCATCTGCTTTTTGCTTTTTTACTTGAATTTGGACAGTTGTAATAGAAGCTAGGGTTGATTTTACCTGTTCTTTTAGCTGTTGATTGTCTTCTATTAACCAACCTGCATTTTGAAGTAAATACCAATTATCACTTTCTTTATTTCCACAGAAAAGAATGGTTGAGCCCGAACAAATGCTACTCACAGCTTTTGAAGGAACTGCAACATGAGTCCATGTATTTAATAAGGTTACGAGATGAATATCAATAAAATGTAATTCGTTGCGAGGTACTGATTTTAAAATGGTGATGCCTTTTTTGTTTTCAGCATATCGTATAACATCGCTTGCCTTGGTGCCATAGATTGCAAGTATTAAATGTTGATTGTCTGGATTAATTCCGTCAATGACAGCTTTCACAAATTCGGAAGAATGCGGTGAGCCACAATTTCCTGCATACCCAAGATAGATCTTTTCGGGATGTTTTTTCCAATCGGGTGTATCTGTTGTTTTGTGTTGGTCGATAAAAACACCACAAGGAAGAATTACACTTTCAATTTCTTTTTGATATTTTTTATCTAAAACCTTTTTTTGTTGTGGTCCCAATGCAATTATTTTATTGGGTGCATTTTTATAGGTTTTTCGTATTACGAATTTGTATAGCCAGTTAGTCGTACTAATTTCATTTGAAGCAGCAAAACCCTCTGGAAACAAATCCATACTCCATAAAATCCACTTTCTTTTTTTACTTCCTAATAGAATTGAAGCCCACATCGGTAATAGTGGTGGGCTAGTCATTACGATAATTCGTCCACTATTTAGTTTGGATGCCTTTCGAATTAATAGATAACCATCTATGAAGCCATTGATATAGCTAATGATTTTATTTTTTCCTTGGTAAAATGTTTTTATTGGATAGCATGTACCTACAGGTTTTCGCTGATTTCCTCCACCATCATACGTTCTATCAATATGAACGATGGACACATCAATAGAATGCTTAGAAATTAAATAATTAGCTAAGTCCCATGCGTTTTCTCCTGTAATATTTAAATTGGGTGGATAATGACGATTTACAATCGTTATTTTTTTGCTCATATAATCGCTTCTTGATTATAATTTACCCAATAATAGTTCAGACTCTTTTTTTGCTTTTAAGTCATCTTCATTATTAGCAGCCCCTTCTGTTACTTTTTTTGCCCAAACTTTAGCTTCGGCTTTCTTTCCCATGTCATAATAAGTTTGAGCAAGCTCGTATTGGTGCATCAGAAATTTTGGTTCTAATGAAACAGCAACCATAAATGATTTTACAGCATCATCAAAGGATCCACCTTGAGGAACACCACCAAAAAACGAATTAATCATTGCTTTTTCTATTGCACTAAAATTGGCAATGGTTCTGTGCCATCTGCCAAAAATATGATAAGCGCCAGCTAATTTTGGATTTAACTCAATTGCTCTATCTACTTGTGATTTTATCAACTTTGCATTCGCAATTTTTTGTTTTGAACTAGCATTCTCATTTATTCTTCCCAATGCCATTGCGTATACATAATGTGCATCAGCACTTTTCTCATTTACTTTAATTGCTTTTTTTGCTAAATATTCAGCCGATTGGTAGAATTTTATTTTTTGAGTTTCACCAGTAACATGGTAATAACCATATTTAGAATAGCAATAACTCGCATTTTGTAAATAATTGACATTGTTCGAATCCGACTTTACCAATACTTGAAACAGAGGAAAGGCTTCCTTGTATTTATATTCCGTTTTGTACTTCAGCGCTTTTGTATAAGTATCATCATTGTCTTGTGCAATAATTGTAGCAGCTGAAACCGCAATAAACAATAGAGTGAACAGGCGTTTTTTCATTTTAGTAAGTTTTTACAAAATATAATTTTTGGTTACATTAATTAACCACTAAATTAGTGAAATAAAACGAATCAAAATAGAGATTATCATGCAAATTACACTTAAATTTTATTTTACTTTTTTTATTGCAATATCGCTTTTCACTAAAATTTTTGCTCAAGATTCATTTGTAGATTCTTTAGTAAAGGTGGTCCCAACAATGAAGGAGGACACCTCTAAAGTGAAAGCATTAATTGATATCGTTTGGGAGTATGCTAGTAATGATAGTATTAAAGCTAAAAAATACGCACAACAAGCATTTGAATTGGCAAAAAAGATAAATTACACCGATGGTATTGGTGAGTATTATAATTCGATGGGAAATTTAAAATATGAATGGTCCTTGTCGTCAGAAGGCATTCCTTATTATGAAAAAGCAATACTTGTTTTTCAAAAAACAAATAACCTAGCACGCGTATCAAAAATGTATTCCAATATGGGGAATTCTTATTCTGATATAGGGAAAATATCAAAAGCAATT
The DNA here is from genome assembly GCA_016707685.1 of Bacteroidota bacterium. GTDB lineage: Bacteria > Bacteroidota > Bacteroidia > 2-12-FULL-35-15 > 2-12-FULL-35-15 > 2-12-FULL-35-15. The sequence goes on along the minus strand of JADJHE010000013.1, from coordinate 84,013 downwards.
GAATGTCATACAAAAGCAATTGAGTTGTCGAGCAAAGCAAATGATAAACGAGGGTTAGCTGCTGCCTATGTTAATATTGGAAGTGTATATGCAAATTCGGGAGATTATCAATTAGCAGTAGAATCGCTTTTGAAAGCCTTGAAATTGAAAGAGGAAATGGGAGATAAGAAAGGCATCGCCAATGCTTGTAATAACTTGTCGGTTGTTTTTAAGGAACAAAAAAATTACAAACAATCTATTGTCTATGCCAACAGGGCATTGGAAATATGGAAAGAAATGGGGGATGAAATTAATTGTGCTTTTATTTATAATAATTTAGGTTTGGTATACGGAAGGTTAAAAGATTATAGTCAAGCAAAGGCCAGTTATAAAAAAGGCTTAGATATTTTTGAGCGAGAAAATGTAAAACGCGGAATCATTGCCATTAATGATAATCTTGGACTAATCTTAAAATTCGAAAAGAATTATTTAGAGGCAATTAAGTGTTTTCAAAAAGTATACGATCTTTCTGTTCAAACAAATGATGTAAAAGCAATTATTAGTTCACATATAAATTTGGGAGATACCTACCTATTGATGAATAAACTTGATTTGGCTTATTCAAATATGACAAAAGCCTATGAATTAGCTTTGAAATCGAATTATAGGAACGATTTAGCACAAATCTATTTAGGTTTTTCGGATTACTACAAAGCAAAAAATGATTATCCGAAAGCATTAGACTATCGCACAAAATACGAAGAGTTAAACGACTCCCTCTTGAATGAAAGCATTACTGCTCAAATTGCTGATGTAGAAAAAAAATATGATACAGAGAAAAAAGAGCTTCAAATTAAAGATTTAGAACAAAATAAACTGATCAGTCAATTGGAGTTGGAGAAAAAGGAGCAAGACATTACTCGTCAGCGTATTGTAATTGTTGTGTCTGTCCTAGTTCTAATGTTGGCAATAGCATTGGCTTTTTTCATTTATCGGAATTATAAAGAAAAAGAAAAATCAAATCAGCAATTGCAGATTGCTTATTCTGAAATTGAAGAAAAGAATCATTTGGTTGAAGAAAAAAACAAAGAAATTTTAGACAGTATTTTTTATGCCAGACGTATACAAACAGCCTTGTTAGCTTCCGATAAATTACTCTCTAATCATTTACCGGAGCATTTTGTTTTATATAAACCAAAAGACATTGTTAGTGGCGATTTTTATTGGGCAAAATCTGTAAACGATAATTTTTTAATTTGTGCAGCTGATTGTACCGGGCATGGTGTTCCTGGTGCCTTTATGAGTTTGTTGGGTGTCTCGTATTTAAATGAAATTGTGCGCGATAAAGCTGTTAATTCTCCTGCTGAAGTATTAAATAAACTTAGAACAGAAATTATTCATTCGTTAAATACAGAATCGAGCGAAGATGAATATGCTGTAAACGATGGGATGGATATTGCACTTTGTAATTATAAGTTTAATTCCATGAAATTGCAGTTTTCTTGTGCCAATAACCCTTTGTGGCTGTTAAGAGAAAATAAAATTATTGAATACAAAGCCGATAAATTTCCTGTGGGTAAGTACCATGGTGAGTTGCAAAATTTTTCAAACAATGAAATTGATTTGAAAAAAGGTGATATTGTATATATTTTAACCGATGGTTATGCCGATCAATTTGGTGGACCAAGTGGAAAAAAATTCAAATACAAACCATTGCAAGAGCTTTTACTAGCGAATCATCAGAAACCTATGCCGGAGCAAAAACAGTTACTTGATGAAGCAATTGATTCATGGAGAGGTAATTTGGAACAAGTGGATGATATTTTGATAATAGGGGTAAGAGTCTAATTATTTCTTTGTTTTTACAAAGGAACTTTCATACAACTCAATCCATTCTTTTGCAGTCATTTTTTTAATTAATTCCTTGATTAGTTTAAAAGGAATATCATCTACTTTTTTAAAACGAATACAACTTTTGCCCATATCGAGTTTTCCTTTACTGTGCTTAGGGAATTCGTCTACAAACCACTTTAGTAATGCAGGATTTGCATAAATCCCCATGTGATACAATGCTATAAAATTCTTTTGCGATGCAATTGATACAAATGGTAGTGGTAATTTAGGATCACAATGATAACCTTTTGGGTACAACGTATGAGGAACAACATAACCAATCATTCCATAGCACATTTGTTCTTCAAAACCTTTTGGAATATTGCTGTTAAGTGTATTTCTTAATTCTTCAAAAGCAGTTTTTTTGTCTGCTGGTAATTCCTTTAAATAGTCTTTTACAGTTGTCGCTTTTGATTGCATATCCTTAATTTTAAAATGCTCTACTTACTCCAATTACAAAACGATATTGTATATAATCTTTATCTGCTGCCGGTATTCTATTCAAGAAAAATGGAACATCAAAACGAATGGTTAATGGATTAACTGTTTGCAAAACTCCAAATTTCTTTATTGTTAATGCTGCTCCAACACCAGCATCCGCTCTTAAATCTGCCATTTTAATGGTGTTGTCGGTTTGCGCATTGTAGTTGATTACTCCTGCATCAGCAAACAAATAGGTGTTTAACTTGAAGGTTCGAGTTAACCAATTTTGTTTTTTTACTTTGATAATTCCATCAAATTCTAATTCTGCATTCACTGCAGCACCACTTTGACCTTTGTATGCAAATGCAAGTGTACCATCACTTTGTTTTTGTGGTGCAAGATATCCTGCGTAACCTCTTAAATTTAAGCCACCACCGTGTTGGAAGTAATTGCTTTGATTACCCATTGTTGCCCATGATGGATCAAAAAAGCCTTGAGAACGTGTATATTTATTGTCCATCATTTCTTCTGGATTTGCTCCTGCTAAAAATAGAGAAGATTCATTTGCCCAATTTTTCCCTGTTCCGTATTGCCCAACTAAGCGTGTATTTAGCACCAATCGACCTAGTCGTGTACGATTGATAATATTTAAATTAATACTTTGATAATCATAATCACTCATCAAGGCTGTTGATTTCAAACCAATATTGATGTTTCCTGTTCCTCTACGATAGCTATAAGTATGCTCAAGTCCAACATTTATAGTGTTGTTAAGTTTATTGGGAGCCCATTCTGTTGGCATTAATAAATAAGTAATGTCATTTAAGCCTTTGCGATACATCGATTTGAAAAACATATACACTCTGTTTTTTCCTTTTATGTCTTTTCTATCAAATCCAACCGTGTAGGCATTTAAGCCATCCAATGCTTTCGCAGAAAAATTAAAGGACGAGCCTTTCATGAATTTGTCTGTTGCTGTACGGTAACTTACTCTAAAACTAATATTATCATATAAATCTTTTGCAACTGTCGAATCCAAATAGTTTTGGCCAATACCAGTATTGAACCAAACCGTTGCATCAAAAATATGTTTGTAATTCATGTAATTACCATTCATATTTAATCCAGCTTTAAGTCCATCATAACCATTGTACCAGATGTCTGGACGAGCATATAATTCATAACGAGTCCAGTCGCTTGGATTGTAAATCTTAGAATCAAAGCGGTATCTAAGTGGGAATTTTTTATTGTTATCTAGCATGTTTACATCAGCCAAACGAGTGCTTGAATCAATCACTACATCAGCAACACCACTTGGTATTTTTACAACAGCAGTATACTCAGGTTTCACTTTGTCCCAGCCAATCCAACGTGGTAATACGGTTGCCTTTGTTTGTTTTACAAACCATGTATTCGGAATGTGGTAATGGTATAAACTATCATTTTTTCCAATTACAGTAAAGTCGATTGGCATTTGCATGCCTTTGCGTTTGAAGGTAATTTTGTATTCGCCTTTTTCATCTCCTTTCTTAACTGATTTTACTGCATAATCAATTGTTTTTGATGATTCTATCCATTCGTCAAAAAACCAATTCAAATCAACATGGGTAAATTGTATAAAGGAGGTTCTAAAATCTTCGATGTAAGGGTGAGCAAATTTCCATTGGTTAAAATAGTTTTGCATTGCTGCTAAGAACAATGAATCGCCTAATACATATTGTAAGTTATACAACATGGTAGATGTTTTCATGTATACTTGACTGTATCCACCACCGTGGCGAATTGCACCGTTGTACATGTCTGAATGGACATTGATGTTTGTTTCAATGTTTTGCCGCTTCGCGCATGTAGCCATTGTATATTTCGCTATTTCTTACAAAGTCAGGTTCTGTAAAGCGTTCAACGTATTTTGATTTGTTTTTATAACGAACACGTTGTTTTCCATCAATAATTTGATAGGTCCAAGCGGTTACAAATTGCGTAAACCCTTCATCCAATGCAGCACGGTAGGTTTCATTAGAGCCAACCATTCCAAAAAACCAGTTGTGTGAAATTTCATGAACAAACAAATCACGGTAATCTGGATCATAACCACCACACAAGGTTACCATTGGATATTCCATTCCATCTTGTGCATCGGCAACAACCATTTTGTTGTAACCATACATTCCAAAACTCTCTGAATTTGTTTTAATGATTTTAGAGGTGTATTCCGATGCATTTTGCCAATGTGCTGCATGTGGCTCTTGCACCAATGCAATACATTTGATGCCATTCCATTCTGTTTCTCCTATTCGGTAGGTTGGATCAGCTGTTAAAGCAAAATCATGCACATTCTCGGCATGAAATAACCATGTTTTTGTTGTACCATTTGGTTCAATAATTACCGAAGGTTTTTCATTCCAAGGTTTGGTTTTAAAATTCTTGATGTCTAATTTTTCTCGTAAATCAGCAGGTAATACTTCATCTTTATTTATCAATGTTCCCGTTGCATCCAAAATATAATTATTCGGAAAAGTAAAGGCTACATCAAACGTTCCGTAATCACCATAAAACTCATGATCCATGTGTTGGTCGGTATCCCAACCTTGTTTTTTATCATAAACTGATATGCGCGGATACCAATGAACAACATCGTAATGTTTGTAGCCAAATGCATTAAACATTTTCATACGGTTACGGATAGAACCATTATCGAAATAGGTTTTGAATGCAATTTGCAGAGTGATTTTTTCACCAGCTTTTAATGGAGTAGGGAGGTATACTTTTAAAACGGTATTGTCCTGCTCCATTTTTAAATCGGCACCATTTGCTGTGATTTTTGATACGTTTGTTCCTAGACCTTGTTGTTGGTATTTGCCAAATTTAGGATACAATTTATTGTTACGGTATAAGTCTGCCAAATAGGAATCTTGTGTTTGTGCATTGCTGTACAAATGGAAATATACAAATGGCAACTCATCGGGCGAATTGTTGTAATAAGTCAGCTCAATATCACCATCAATGATATCCGTTTTATCATCAATACGTGCATTGATTTTATAATGCACATCTTGTTGCCAATAACCTTCGTATGGCTTTCTGTTTTTCCAATAATATTGGTTAGATGCACTTTGAAAAGTGCTTTCAGGAAACTGAGCAAATACGTTGCATACGATTGCTGTTAGAAAAAGGGTAATTAATTTAGATTTCATAATCTGCTTCTTAAAATTCGTGCAAAAATTCTAAGGTAAATATAGCAGAATTTTATCTAATAAAATCATGTTTTTACATCAAGCAAATAGGTCAATTTGTTTGCTCTCTTGCTTGATGCTTACTGGCTTTAATTTTACCCTATTTAGTTTGTTAAATTCATGTATAAAATGATTTGCAATTTCGGGTGCTACCGATTGGTCGGCAGTATGTATAAAAAAGTACAATTCTTCTAATCCTTGTTCAATCCATTTCGAGCATCTTTCGGCCCATTCCGTTAAGCGTGTATAATCGCTTGCATGCAAATCATTTGCTCCAAAACGAATAAAAGCGGTTTTGTTTGTCAAGCGCTGGTGAAGTACATCTCGTCTGCCTGCTACATCTGTAATCACCAAGGAGTGGTTACATTCCATTAAAAATTCGGATAGTTCATCGAATGCTTGTTTATCGGTAAACCAACTTTCGTGGCGTAATTCTACAGCTAGTTTTAACGGCTTTTCTATGAGTCCCAAAAATGTAATTAATTCATTAAGTCGGTTAGCACCAAAATGCTGAGGCAACTGCATGAATGTTGTTCCTAAGGCATTGTCGAAATAGATAACGGCATCAATAAACTCTGTCATAAGTGCCGACATTTCAGTAATGTCTTTTGCATGACTAATTACTTGTGGCACTTTCGGACAAAATTTAAAATTGTTAGTCGTCATATTTTTCCAACGTTGGATGGTAGTCGGACTAGGTATTTTATAGTGGGTTGCATTGAGTTCAATACTATTAAATTGCTGAGCATAATAGCGTAAAAAATATTTCTCTTGTGCATCATCTGGATATATTTTTCCTATCCAAGCTTTATCCGACCATATTGGAAAACCCAAATGAACAGATGGTTTGTTGGAACCTTTGCCTGTTAGTACAAGGCTGTTATTTACATTGTCGCAGGTAATGTAAAATCGATTGTGTCTACATTGTTTAGTTTTCCGGAAGTCCATTTTTAATCAGTTGTTTCGTGTAAATCCTTTATTGAACCAAATCCTATTACATCTTTTATCTCTGTATTTTCAGTGAGTTCAGCAGCTCGCATGAGTTTGTTGAGACCAAATTTGTCTTTTAAATTGTAAACGGTTTTTCGTAGTTTGTCTTTCTTGCTATTGTCTTCAAATAAACCATATTGAACCATTTCTTCATTTACAAAATTTCCTACAAAAACATTAAGGGAAGTGGCATTGGTATTTAACACCGTTTCGCATCGATTGTTTTCTTGAAACTGTTTCATCCGTTTTTTTAATGCATTCAATATTTCAGTTCCATCTTGCTGAGGAATTGTTGTTGTAATGCTATCATTATAACTGTATCCACTTTCGTAGCGGATGTAAAAACCGATGGATTGACAGAATACCTTGCCACCAACCATTCTTTTTTCAAGTGTTAAGCATAGTTGTAATAAAATTTCCTCAACAGCTTCTATGCTTTTTCGTTGAATCATGGATAAATGACGCATTGCTTGCATACTCTTGTAATCGGCACTGTCTTTCATATCCACTTCCGCAAAGTTTAATCGCTGGTGCCAATATTCACCAACTACGCCTTTGCAAATAATTTTTAATCGCTGTGGAGAAGCATGCCTTAACTCTAAAGGCGTGTTGATTCCTCCTTTTTGTAAGCGTTCGGCCATTCCACTAGCAATGCCTGGTAAATCTTTTAATCGCATTTTACTTAATACGCTGTCAATATTTTCGGGAGTAATAATGGTTAAGCCATCCGGTTTTTGAATATCACTTGCCAACTTTGCTAAAAAAGCATTGGGTGCAATTCCTATGGAACATTTTAACCAATCGCCAACCTCATTAGCAATGTCCAATTTTATTTGTTTGGCAACAGCAACAGGATCTTTGTGTACCAATTCATAATTATTTAAACTTACAATGGCTTCATCAATGCTTTTTGGAATAACATCATTCGAGTATTTCTTTAACACATTAATTATTTTTACATGAAAATCGCGGTAACGCGCAGGGTTGGTTTCTAATGGAACAAGTTCAGGGCAGATTGCCATCGCCTCATTTAAACGCATTCCTGTTTTTATTCCTCGTTTTTTTGCTTCAATGGATGGTGCTATGATACAACCAAATTTCCCTGTGTATACACATACCCCTACTGGACGATTACGCAACCAATAATTGGTTTGTTGTTCACAGCTAGCAAAAAAGCTGTTCATGTCTACAAAAAGGACACGTGAATCGAGGCGGGTATGGATGGAGTTGTTGTTCATGTTTCTTAATTCTGATATCGGGGCATTTTATATATAGTGTAAACCATGGCGTGATTTATCGTATTTTTAAAATGCCCCCGATACAGATCACAAATAAAAAAATGCCTTTATAAAAAAGAATCACTTTTCAGGTTTTGAAATTACTAACATAATTAGTATATTTGTGCTAAAATATTTAGCAATGTCAAAAATAGCCAAAAACATTAGGGTTTTGAGGACACTAAAAAAGCTGTCTCAAGAACAATTATCTACAGAATTAGATATTCCACGTTCAAGATTGGGTTCATATGAAGAAGGTAGAGCCGAACCGCCTTACGATTTACTAATTACCATTGCCGATTATTTTCATGTGGCAATTGATGCATTGGTAAGAGCCGATTTAGCGAAAACGGATTTACAGTCACTAATCAAAATTGGTAAAAACAGAATCCTATTTCCAATTACGGTAGATAGTTTTGGAAACGATTTAATTGAAGTGGTACCTTTAAAAGCATCTGCAGGTTATTTAAATGGTTATGCCGATCCTGAATTTATAAAGGAATTGCCCATCATGAATCTTCCATTTAAAATTGTAGGCAAACATCGTGCGTTTGGGATAAAAGGGGATTCAATGCCTCCACTAAAAGATGGTTCAACCGTAGTGGGAAAGTATTTAGAATCACTAAGTGAAATCAAGGATGGACAAACCTACATTGTGCTTACCAAAAATGATGGTTTGGTTTATAAACGTTTATTGCGTCAAAAGAAAAATTCAAATGAAATTTTCGAATTTCATTCCGATAATCCTGCTTATGAGCCTTACGTTATTCCCAACGAAGATATCATTGAAGTATGGGGATTCGTATGCAGCTTAAATATTGGGGAGTTTCGTCCTCAGGATTTAAATGTAGACAGCATGATTAAGTTTTTACAATCCTATAGAGTGGAGATGAGTAAAAAGAGTTAAGCTTTAAGTTTAAAAGGCAGTTAGAAATAACTGCCTTTTTTCATTCTTTTCAAAAAATTAAAATTCTCTCTTATCTTTACAAAAAAAGAAAAGCAGAAATGTTTGCCATTATCGATATTGAAACATGCGGAGGGAAGTTTAATTATCCCAACGGACGAATTACCGAAATTTGTGTTTTAGTGCATGATGGATTAAGTGTTGTGGATAAATTCACTTCTCTGGTGAATCCAGAATGTTACATAACGCCCATTTATACGAATATTACAGGAATCACCAATGAAATGGTGAAAGATGCACCTAAGTTTCATCAAATAGCCAAACACATACATCGTATTACAGATGAAAAAATATTTGTAGCACACAATGTGAGTTTTGACTATAATTTTGTGAAAGCAGAATTCGCATCCTTAGGTTTTAATTATGAACGCGAAAAATTATGTACCGTTCAAATGAGTAGAAAACTTTTGCCTGGTCATGATTCGTATAGCTTGGGTAAATTGTGTAATGCATTAGGGATTCCGAATCATGCGAGACATAGGGCTGAAGGAGATGCTGTAGCGACAGCACAATTGTTTGATTTGTTATTGCAAGCAAAATCAGCAAAAAGATAGCCTTAACGGTTTGATTTTATTTGTAATTTTGTTTATATAAAAATCACTTTCTTTCCATTTATTATGACAATTAGAAAACTCATCTTTTTCATTCTGTTTATTTTTATTCAATTCAATTTTTATGCAAGTTCATTTAAAATTTCTATTGGTGGAACCGGAAATGAATATGGTACCCATATGATTGAAACTGCTGATAAAGGGTTTTTACTTGTAGGATATACGACAGGAGGTACAGCAGTTGGAGAAGATGGTTTAGTAGTAAAGATTGACAAAAATGGAACGGTGCAATGGTCTAAAACATTTAGTAATACAGGTAATGAGCGATTTAATGGCTGCATAGAATTAAATTCGAATTATTACTTGGTAGGACAAACCACCACAGCAACAATAGGAGGACAAGATGCGTGGTGCGTAAAAATAGATACTCTAGGAAATCTTATTTGGTCAAAAAAATATGGAACAACGGCAACCGATGGTTTTCATAAGTTGAAAGCTTTGAGTAATGACCGAATCATGCTTTGTGGATACAGTGGAGGTAGTGGTGGAGAGCAATTAGCATATTTATACGCAGTAAAAATAGATGTAAATGGAACAACACTTTTTGAGAGAAGTTATGGTAGTGGTTTAGGTACTACCCAAACAAATGTTGCTCGAAATTTAGCATTAACAAGTACTGGAGATATTTTATTATTAGGATATACCTATTGTTTTGGTGCAGGATTGCATGATGGAATTGTTGTGTCCATTGATACAACGGCAGGAAATAGATTGTGGACAAAATCATATGGCGGTTCAGGGAAATGATGTCATGCATTCTATTATGAACGATAAGAATGGTAATTTGATCGGCAGTGGTTATGACCGTTTAAATGGTTCTGTGGATACAAGGTTTTGGGTGCTCAATTTGGATAATCAGGGTAATAATTTATGGCAAAAGAGTTATTATCATAATACAACGAGTGTAAATTATATAGGTGCAATATCTACAGCTGAGGATAAAGGATTTATTTCAACAATTAATGCATCAGCTCCAAGTGGATCATTATCTACCGAAATAATGCGAATCGATAGTGTAGGTAACACACTATGGATAAGAAAATTTGATGATTCAAATATTGAAAACCTAAGTACAATTTTAACAACTTCAGATACAAACTATATAGCACTTGGTTACACCAATAGTTTTGGTAATGGTGGATATGATATGTTTATTGTAAATTGGATAGGTTTGGTAGTATTGATAACTGTTGTGTTAAATCAAGTACTATTTTAGTTCAATCTGCGGGGATGGTTGTTAGTCCTCAAGTGCAGGTAGATAAGAGTAATGTGTCTAACACTACAAATACACCTATTGGGGTGTCTGTTTCATTGCAAAAAATTATAAGTTGTTCTCCTACAGTTTCTAATGTTTCAATCAACGCATCTTTCTGTTCAGGGAATACCTATACATTGCCTTCAGGAGCTGTTGTAAGTAGTGCAGGTACTTATGTCAGTAATTTAGTTAATGCAGCTGGTTGTGATAGTATTGTTACGGTTACACTGAGTGTAAATAATGCTATTTCAACAACCATTAATAGTGGTATTTGCCCAGGAAGTAGTTATGTATTGCCAGATGGGATCGTTGTTTCTAATCCAGGAACATATACAACTATTTTGAATGCCGCTAACGGATGCGATAGTACAATTATTTCAAATTTAAGTTTTCAAACAACTGTTACAATTGCAGAAAATGTTGTTTTATGTTCTGGGGATAAGTATTTGTTGCCAGGCGGAGATTTGATTTTTGATGCAGGAATTTATACCGATACGGTTTTAACTGCCTTTGGTTGTGATAGCATAATTATTACAACAGTTGCAATTGAACCTCTCAATGGGGTGTTTGCTGAAGTGCCAAATGTATTTACCCCCAATGACGATGGTAAAAATGATTTTTTTGTTGTTGGAAATTCAGGCTATTGTGTTGAATCCTATTCTATACTTGTATATAATAGATGGGGACAAAAAGTTTTTGAATCTACAAATATTGATGAAAGTTGGGATGGGAGAATTTCAGGAAATATAGCAGCAGCTGGGACTTATTTCTATATTATTGTTTCTAAAAATAATAATAATTCAGAAAATAAAAAGACAGGCTTTGTGACAGTTATTCGATGACGTGACAGCTACGATTAGCGCCCTAACTTCTTAAATGCTTTCCAAATAATATTTAAATCATTTTCTATTTTGTAGTCTTTAGAATAAACTAAATGAAGACGATTGCGTGTATCTGTAGTAATGCTACTGTTTTTTATAGCATCTACAGGAGAAAGTACAGATGGCTTTAACTTAGGCAAGTGTTCATGTTTGTCGCTGCCATAACCAACCCAAGATTTAATCCCAATTAATACTGAAAGCATGTTTTTTAGAAATCCTAGTTTGTTTTCTTGAAATAAAACGAGTATAGGAAATAAAATAATAAACAACGTACTTGATAAAAAATCGAACAGTCGTTTATTGCGTTTGTTTTTAGGCTTGCTAATCGAATTTACATCTATAATATATAAATCACCTGCAGTATCAATCGAATTACTTCCAATGATGGATAAGCTTTCTGGAGGTGCAATCTTAAAGTCTACATCAGCAGATACGAGTGTATGCATATAATCAATAATCCCTTGCGAAGAAATATCGCGAGAACAAAAAATAACTTCATTGATTTTATAAATTTCAATAACCTCTTCAATTTGTTCAATTGTTCCTACATAATTTGTATGGTTTGTCCCATTTTTATCGGCACTAATAAAACCAATAAAACTACTATTGATACTGGTTTGTTTTAGTAAATTATTTACACGTTCATACTCGTCAGATGTTCCAATAATAGCTATTCGTTTACTTTTGTCTGGATTAAGATTGTATGCTTTAATGCCAACAATATGCAATGTTAAACGAGATATTAAATAGGCAATGGCAATCCATCCCATTCCTAATAAAATTAATGCTCGCGAAAAACGATACTCCTCAGGTAATAAAGCATAACCGATTAAAATAATTCCTGTTCCTACCAGAACGCCTCTTAATATTCGAAACAAGCGAACGGGTTTGTCGTAGCCGCCACTGAGGTATACGGTAAACATCCAAATAAAAATATAAGATGGAAATGCAATTGCAACGAGTGAGGAAGAATAAGAACCTCCTTCAATAAACTTGTAATTTTTTTCGTAATAGTCTTTTATTAAAAACAGTCCAGCTAGAATGATTCCAAAGTCAAAAGTAGGCAATGCTATGGATTTTAAAAAGCGAGCAGTAATTGCCGCACCAGCTCTTAAATAGATTGCCAGATTGATTAGGAAAGAAAATAATTTAGCATTGTTTTGTGAAAAATGTTTTTCCGCAAATATGACCATTGCCCTATAAAAAACAAATACATAATTAACACTGCTTTTTTTTGTACTTTCGCCTTTGTAGTGAATAATACGTGTTTCAGGGAAGTAATAATTTTTATATCCACCCAAAATAATTCGATAAGATAAATCAATATCCTCTCCATACATAAAAAAAGTTTCATCCAGCAAGCCTATTTTGTCGAGTACAGATTTACGCATAAGCATAAAAGCACCCGATAAAATATCAACTTCATTCGTTTGGTCTTTGTTCAAATAACCTAAATGGTATTTTCCAAATGTTTTTGATTTTGGAAATAATTTCGAAAGTCCGAATATTTTATAAAAGGCAACCGATGGAGTAGGTAAGCCTCTTTTAGATTCAGGTAAAAAGTTTCCTTTGCCATCTAGCATTTTTACTCCTAATCCGCCCGCATTGGGATGAGCATCCATGAATCCAATTACTTTTTCAAAGGTATCTTCTTCAACTACAGTATCAGGATTCAATAACAATACATATTCTCCCTTTGATACTTTTATTGCTTGGTTATTCGCGTATGAAAAACCTGTATTTTTTTTATTTTCAATTAATAAAACTTCTGGAAATTTTTCTTTAACCATCTCCACCGATCCATCCACCGAGTTGTTGTCGACAACAAAGACTTCGAGCGAAACATTTTTAGATGCTTTACGAACAGAGTGCAAGCACTGCTCTAAAAAATGTTGAACATTGTAATTAACTATGATAACACTTAACTTCATTTCATTTGTAAAGTGTTCTCGTAAGGAGTACGGTTAATAATTGAGCGACCTAAGGTTATCTCATCGGCATATTCGAGTTCATCACCAATGGCAATTCCACGAGCGATTGTACTCATTGAAATGCCATAATCTTTTAAGCGCTTGTATATGTAAAAATTGGTTGTATCGCCTTCCATTGTTGTGCTTAATGCCATTATAACCTCTTTGATTTCACCGGTAGCAGCTTTGGTTACCAATGATTCAATAGTTAAATCACTCGGTCCAATTCCATCCATTGGTGAAATAATCCCACCTAAAACGTGATAAATGCCTCTATATTGTTGTGTGTTTTCAATAGCCATTACATCACGTATATCTTCTACAATACATACAGTGCTTTGGTCGCGATGAGGATTTGCACAAACATCACATAAAGGTTTATCGGACACATTGTGGCACTTTTCGCAATAACGTAAATCGTTGCGTAATTTTATAAATGCATTTCCAAACTGATTTACATCGGCTGTGTTTTGTTTCATTAAATGCAAAACAAAACGTAGTGCAGTACGCTTACCTACACCAGGCAACTTACTGAACTCATTTACGGCTTCTTCAATTAATTTGGAGGAAAAATTCATAGCCTTAAAATTACACTTTTTTTGGCTATAAAATATCGAGTAATATGCAATAACAAATACGTATTTTTACACAGTTGTTAGTTAATTAAATCAAATGAAACTTCATAAATCACTCGTTCAAGCGGTTGTCGACACCCTCCAACAAATATTTGTGGAAGGTGTTTATGCCGATAAAGCGGTTGAACATGTACTAAAACAGAATCCCAAATGGGGCTCCCGTGATAGGCGATTTATCGCAGTAACAACCTATGGAATTGTTCGTTGGTGGCGATTATTGAATGAAATTTTAGGCGAAACAACGGCAAATCGCTTTCATAAATTAATTGGAATTTATCAGGTATTGAATGGGAATGATATACCTGATTGGGAAGAGTTTAATGGCTTGGAGAAAGTGTGGATTTTAGAAAAAGCAAGTTCTGTAAAGCAAGTAAGAAAATACCGAGAAGCCTACCCTGATTGGTTGGATGAGTTGATGGTAAAAGAATTAGGGGAAGAGGTGTGGGAAAAAGAAGCGTGTGCATTGAATATTGAAGCAGCTGTTGTGTTGCGAGTAAATACCTTAAAAACGAAGAAAGAGAGCGTTCAGCGATTGTTGCAAGAGCAGGGAATTGAAACTGAATTGATTTCTGATTATGCTGATGCATTGCGATTGGTAAAACGTCAGAACATTCAATCATTAAAAGAATACAAACAAGGTTTAATTGAAATTCAAGATGCATCTTCTCAATTAATTAGTCCGTTTTTAGAAGTTAAGGAAGGAATGACTGTTATTGATGCGTGTGCAGGTGCAGGTGGGAAGTCCTTACATATTGCTGCAATGATGCATAATAAAGGTCATCTTATTTCGATGGATGTGGAGGAACGCAAATTAAAAGAACTGCACCGAAGAGCCGAACGTGCAGGAGTTAGTATTATTAAAACACGTGTGGTGAATGAAACAGCTATTCAGCAACTAAAATCTTCTGCCGATAGATTGTTATTGGATGTACCTTGTTCAGGCTTGGGAGTCATTCGAAGAAACCCTGATGCAAAATGGAAACTCACAGAAGGGTTTATCAATGAAATAAAAAAAACACAGGAACAAATTATTGCATCTTATTCAGAGATGTTGAAGCCAGAAGGTATAATGGTGTATGCTACTTGTAGTATCCTGCCATCCGAAAATCAAAAACAAGTAGAGTTGTTTCTGCAATCTCATCCTAATTTTATTTTAATAGAAGACAAAAAAATATTGGCAAGCGATGGCTTTGATGGCTTTTACATGGCTAAATTAAAACGATTGAACTAATGATTAGTTTTATTTCGAATAATGAATTTATTTATGATTTTCTTGAAAAAGAAGGTCGTTTGCCTTCTGCTTTTTCTGCAGATGTTGTATTTGATTATGAAAATGAAGATGCCTATTTTTTAATAATATACGATTCAGTTAAGCGAAACTTTTTTTTATTGAAATCAGATGCATACATGCAGGATATGCGAGAATTATCGATGTTAATAGAAGTAGTTCAGGAGAATATGGAAGCTTCTTTTAGCAGCAGAACTGCTCAAAAGGCAATTCAAATTCTGGAAGACAAAATTCAATATTGTAATAGTAGGAGTTCCTTTTTTGATGCACACTAAAATAAAAATCCCCAACAAAATTTGTTGGGGATTTTTATTTTAGTGTGCAGTTTGACTAACGAATCATTAATTTTTGTGTTAATCTGTTTTCTGTAGTTTCAAGAACAATGAAGTAAGCTCCAGAACTCATTCCAATACTGTTTAAGAAGTAGTTTTTCTCTCCGCTAACTAAGTCACCTTCAAATATTGTTGATACATAGTTTCCTAATACATCATACAATTTAATACTTCCTTTTGTTGCTTTGTTTATCGATACCGGAATACATGTAATTCCGTGCGATGGATTTGGATAAGCCGCTTTCATTTCGAATGAAGCTGTTTCGGAAATACCAGTTGTTCCACCCAATACATCAAATTCAAAATTACCTTCTGGAGCAGGCATCGGACGAACTTGTTCTTTGCCAGAATTCGCATGCCCTAAAATGTAATAGAATACATGTGTTCCTGCTGGTTGTGCTGGAATGAAGCCAGTCCAAGTATCATTTGCAACATTGGTTAAGCTCATGCTAACAGCTGTGAATGGGATGTTTGCTGTGTCGGTAGTATAGTACAAAGTAGCAAACTGAATTCCTGATTTATGTTGTACCAATGCATCTACTTGATATGGCGTTGTAGTATTTGTGGTATTTGGTAAATTTTGATGAACAATACGCAATGGATTTTGAACACCAACAGAGTGAGTAATGCAATGCAATGAACCACTTGCTGAAATTGTTTGGTTTGAATTGATTCCTACAATGTTGTATCCAGGCATAGCATCTTTCCATATACGAATAGCTGTTGTATCATATTCCGCATAAAACTGAGGAACGATTACAGTTTTGTTTATAATGGTAGAGTTGGTATACGTTAAATAGTTTCCATTTCCATCTGGATAATCAAAACCATTATTTTGATCTGGAGGTTGAGGAATGCGAATTACTTTGTAAGGTGTACCAAATGACGAATTGAAATTTGCCAATACATATTGAATATTTGCTTCTATTTGTGGCCCATCTGCCACACCAGCAGGGTATTCACCAACCAATAGGGTTTCCTCATTTAACAATTTCATGTGCATATCGATGTGGTGAATGCCATCAAATGGCAATGTTTCCATTTTAATGTATCTGTTTATGCCCATAAAATCAGTCATGATTTGGTTGATTTGAGCCTCTGTTTTTGTACTGTTTTCTGTCAAAATCAATTTTGATGAAAAAGCAGTATTCATACCATCACTCATGTAATTACCACCAGTATGAGTTAATTGAGTTGGATTTACTGTTGTTTCAAAAAGCGGAATATTGAGCATACGAGCAATAGAACGTGCAAGAGTATCATCGCTTGTTCGTGTTGGGCGATTGTACTTCCAATCCACTAAAATCAATGAATCAACATCATTTAAGTAACATGGGTTTGCGCCATAATCTCTAATCCAAACAGAGTTGGATGGTTTAGCATTAAAACGAATATTGGTTAATGGAACTCCACCTGCGGTTAGGTAATTTTTAATAGCAGTTGAATCTTCGTAAAAAGTACTTCCTGTGGTTGTATTACAGTTGATAATAACTGTTGTCTCTTTTCGTGCAGCTCGAACAATTTCGCGGTGAACGGCATCGTAATCTCTCCAAGTAATAGTAAGGGCTTGTATTTCTTCCCATTGCGCCATGTTACGTACTGGAAGAGTTGGTGGTGTTGTGATTCCTTGTGGTGCATAAAATGGCGGAACAAAATCTAGGCGTTGCATATCTTGTAATTCATCTGCTGAAAAGCCAACTGGAAGGCTGTTTTGTGCTATCGCTGCTGTTGAAAATAGAATTCCTACAGCAGATTTAAATAAAATATTCTTCATTTATTTTTAGTTTAGAGTGATGAAGATATAGTAAATTTGTAAAAAAAGCAATAGTTAATCAAATTATATTCAACAGATTATGAAAAAAATAGTTTTACCATTCCTTGTATGCATTTTTGCACTTGTATCATTTACAAATGTTGAAAATTGCAGTGTAAGCTACAAAGGTATTTATGCTTTTAAGTTGGATAACGAACATTCGGCTATTTTACGCTTTTATGAAGATGGGACTGTTTTGGCATCCACTTCAGTAAACGATTATTTGGATGTATTTACCTGGTTTCATAAAGAGAACAAGGATATGGTTTTAACTGGTAAGTATAAAATTAAAAAATGCGCTATTAAGTTTGAAGTGACTGGCGTGACAGGAACTCAAAAGTACGAAGGTACAATTCGTGGAGAAGCATTAGAAGTGAAGTTGACAGATGAGGCCACTAAAAAAACTGCCACCAGAACGTATACTTATTTTCCCTTAGGACTTTAATTAAATGTATATCTAATTCCTAAAAAGTATCTTCTTCCTTGTATTGGGGCATAGTTGTAACTAGGGTCGAAGGTGTATCCATTTGGATTGTTTTCGGTAATGTATTTGTCAAATGGATCAAAAGGTCTTAATATGGGATCTTTTGGAACAAAGTCAAATATGTTTTTTACTCCTCCATAAATTTCAATTCCTAGTTTGAATTTTTTACTAAACTGAATGTTTTGTAGTGTAAACCAAGGTGATTGTTCTGGTCTAAAATCATTTGGAACGATGGGTAGATACATTGGACTTTTTACAATTCCTGTATAATCAATGCTCAATCCTATTTTGCTGAATGTGTAACTCATTGTAAAGTTTCCTGAAAAGTTAGGTGCATGAAGTTGCTCTATTCTTTTCAACTCATTTAAGGAATCTCTTTGCATGCTGTATACATCCATATAAGTGCCTGCAAAAATTAGCTTTAGTCCATTTTCAAATGCAAAATCAATACTGAGTGATGCTCCTCTGGAAATGGCATATCCATTCAGGTTGTTATAGCTTATTTTATTGGCATCACTGGCAAAATCTGCAATTATTCTATTTGTAAAATAGGTATAAAATAAACTAGCATCGGTAGTCACAATTCCTTTTTTCAAAATAAAGTATTTTAGAAAATTAAGGTTTGCATTCCATGATTTTTCTGGTTTTAAATCGGATTCAATAATAACTTCACGTGCACCTGTTAATGCGGCATGGTCTTCGGTAAACAGGTTTACTACTCGATAACCATTTCCAATACTCAGTCGGAGAATATTGTTTTCATTAATAGCATATTTCAACGCTAATCGAGGCGATAGTATATTGCCATGAATTGAATTGTAATCATATCGAATACCGGCAAGTACCATTAGTTTTTTGTTAAATTTTAGTTCGCTTTGAACAAAAAATCCTGGTAAAAACACATTTGAAGCTTGATTTTTGAAGTTCGTCGTATCCGATGATTGCGTAACAGGTGTGTTGTCATCATAAAAGGTGTATCGCATGGGTATACCTGTAAGGATATTTATTTTCTCATTTATTTTTTTACTCCAATACAATTGTGCGAAAGCAATTGTTTGTGTTGCATTATACGATGTAGTTCCATAAAATGAATTTTGATAATGGGTATTAAAAGAATATTGCAAAAACAAGCGTTCATTTTTTATAGGTAACTGATAGTTTCCTATTAGCTCGTAGCGAGTAGTGTAAATTGATTCTCCATAAAGACTATCTGTTCCTCGAAATTCTTTAGTCCATTTAGTTTCACCGCCCCATCTGTCTTCATATACAAATCGTGCAGCAATGGTAGCGATTCTATTTTCTTTTCGTTCAAAACTCCATTTGTTAAAAATCGAGATTCTATTTTGTAGTGTAATGTCTGTGAAGCCATCGTTATTTTTATCCATTCTATTTTGAAAATTAAAATAGCTGATTCCCAATAACGAGTATGCTTTTTTTAGTTTGGTTTTTATGCCTAGGTCGATGTTGTATTCTTGATCTGTTGTTGCCATTAAATCAACACTTAATTTAGGTGCTGCATTTGGATTTTTAGTAATAACATTAATGAGACCTCCAACAGCTTCGGATCCGAATAGTGTGCTCGCAGGACCTTTTACAACTTCAATTCTATTGACAAGACTGTTGGGGATTCCGCTTAGTCCATAAACGGTTGCTAATGAACTAACAATGGGCATTCCATCAATGGTAATCATGGTGTATGGACCTTCCATTCCATTGATATGAATATCACCTGTATTACAAACATTGCAGTTTAACTGTGGTTGCACGCCATTTACCATTCCAATAGCTTCGAATAGACTAGGTGTTGGGTTTTTTTGAAATAATTTAGGGGTAAGTATGTCAATCGGTATAGCCGATTCTGATTTACTCATTTCCTGGAGCGTTCCTGTTACAACCACTTCATTTAACCGATTATCGGTTGGAATAAGCACTTGATTGATGATAACTATTTCCGGAGAGTTTATTTGTATTTTTTGTTTGATTTTTTGGTATCCAACTACCGCTATTTGTAATTCATAGGTTCCATATGGAATGTTTTGAATGTTGAAATAGCCATTTTTATCAGAAGTGGTGCTAAAAATGGTGCCAGTTAGTCCAATACTTACAAATTCTAATTTGCCTTTCTCATCTGCAACAACACCTTTTATACTTCCTATTTGAGCTGAAAGGAAGGAGGTATGTAGAATAAATAAAAATAGGTACAACTGTTTCATTTATGGCGAAGGTATAAATTAAATTTAGATTAGTCTAAAAAATAATTTATTACATCTTTAAAATACTTCTTATATTTGTCTCAAATTACTCTACAGATGAATTCATTTACGGAAGAAAATTATTTGAAAGCAATTTATAAGCTCTTGGAAAACGAGACGGTCGTTACCACAAATGCCATTGCTGAAAAAATGAATACAAAAGCAGCTTCCGTTACGGATATGCTGAAGAAACTTTCGGATAAGAAACTGATTAATTATCAGAAGTATCAAGGTGTTAGTCTTACTGCTAAAGGCGAGAAGGTTGCATTGATGATTATTCGTAAGCATCGTTTGTGGGAAATGTTTCTAGTTGAAAAACTGAGCTTTAAGTGGGACGAAGTACACGATGTAGCAGAGCAGTTAGAGCATATAGATTCAGATAAATTGATAGCTCAAATAGATAAATTTTTGAATTATCCCAAATTTGATCCGCATGGTGATCCTATTCCAGATGCAAATGGGAAATTTCAACTTCAGAAATCAGTTCCACTGTCCAGTTTAAAATTAAGCGAGCATTGTATCATGACAGGTGTAGTGGATCATAGCTCTGCTTTTCTACAATATTTGGATAAGTCGGGAATTGTATTGGGAAACGACATTAAGATAAAAGAAGTTATTGCATTTGATAAGTCATTACAGATTGCTGTAAACAAAAAGAATACATTATTTATAAGTAATGAAGTCGCAAAAAATATATTGGTAATTATAAAATAGTTATGGAAAGTATATACGCTTATTTAAAATCGATTAACCCTATTTGGGCAGCATTGATTGCAACTACGTTTACATGGTTTTTAACTGCCTTGGGTGCATCCTTGGTTTTTTTCTTTAAAAATATAAACCGCAAAGTAATGGATACCATGCTTGGATTTACTGGTGGGGTAATGATAGCTGCTAGTTTTTGGTCCTTATTGGCTCCTGCAATTGAAATGTCGGAAGGTAAATCATTACCATCTTGGTTCCCTCCAGCAGTAGGCTTTGCCGCAGGCGCTTTGTTTTTATTTGGTTTAGATAAAATCATTCCTCTCATCCATTTAAATTTTAAAGAGCATGAGAGTGAAGGAATAAAAACAGATTGGCACAAAACAACGCTATTGGTTTTAGCAATTACCCTGCACAACATTCCCGAAGGTTTGGCCGTAGGAGTAGCTTTTGGAGCTGTAGCTGCAAATTTACCACATGCTGATATTGGAGCAGCTGTTGCATTAGCAATAGGTATTGGTATCCAAAATTTTCCAGAAGGAACAGCTGTTTCGGTACCACTAAGGAGAGCCGGTTTAAGTCGTTTTAAAAGCTTTTGGTGGGGACAATTATCTGCTGTTGTTGAGCCCGTTGCTGGAGTTATAGGTGCTGTGGCAGTATTGTATGCGCAACCTATTTTGCCTTATGCATTGGCATTTGCTGCAGGAGCAATGATTTATGTGGTGGTAGAAGAGGTAATTCCAGAGACACAAAGGGATAAATATACTGATTATGCTACACTCGGTTTAATTGCAGGGTTTTTAGTGATGATGATTTTAGACGTTGGATTGGGATAAAAAGTATCTTTGCATACGATTATGAGTACAGAAAATACAATAAATATTAAAAATAAGCGTGCATCCTTCGAGTATGCATTCATTGATAAATACATTGCTGGTTTGCAATTAACAGGGACGGAGATAAAATCTATACGTGAAGGAAAAGCAAATATCAATGATGCTTTTTGTGTTTTTCAAAAAGATGAGTTAATTGTTCGCAACATGCACATTGCCCATTATTTTGATGGAACCTATAACAATGTTGAAGAAAAGCGAGATCGCAAATTATTACTTAACCGACAAGAATTAAATAAGCTTCAGAACAAGTTAAAAGATCAAGGTTTAACAATTGTTCCCATACGTTTATTTATTTCAGATAAAGGATACGCGAAACTTGAAATAGCATTGGCAAAAGGAAAGAAGTTATTTGATAAACGTGAGGATATTAAGAAACGTGATACAGACCGTGAAATGAAACGTAAATTGGTATAATGGAAAAGGGCAAAATTTATCTTATTCCAACTACTCTGGGGATACTGCTGAAACGGCTGATGTTCTTCCTATCAAAGTAAATGAAATCATTAATTCAATTGATGAATACATTGTCGAGAACGAAAAATCAGCACGCCACTTTTTGAAAAAAATGGGTATCAAAAAGCCTTTGCAAGAAATAGTTCTTCATCCATTGAATCAACATACAGAAACAAAAGATATTTCCTCTTATTTAAATTCAATTCAATTAGGAAAACACATTGGTATTATTTCCGAAGCAGGCTGTCCCGGTGTTGCTGATCCAGGTGCTGATGTGGTAAAGCTTGCTCATGAAAAAAATATTGATGTTATTCCATTAGTTGGACCGTCCTCTATATTATTATCCTTAATGGCATCGGGCTTCAATGGACAAAATTTTGCATTTAATGGCTACTTGCCAAAAGAACGTGGAGAACGAATAAAAAAACTGAAAGAGTTAGAAACACTTGTCTATAAACGCAAGCAAACACAGATGTTCATTGAAACGCCCTATCGTAATATGCATTTGTTAGAAGATATCCTTAGTACTTGTGAAGGAAAAACAAAATTGTGCATCGCTTGTGATATTACACTTCCTTCTGAATTTGTAAAAACAAAACCCATCTACGAATGGAAAAAACAAATTCCTGACATCAATAAAAAGCCAACGATCTTTTTGATTTATCAATAATTCCATTTTTTGTCGCATTCATGTTTTTGACTTTAATGGTTTAATGTATTACATTTGATTAAACCTTAAAACTTGACACATGAGAAAAAATTACAAATTACTTTTGGGATTAGTATTTTCTGCATTGAATTATAATTCATTTGCACAAACTACAATTTATAGTGAAGATTTTAATGCTGGTTCAGGAACACTCGTATTAAATTCTACCGACCAAAGTTGCACAGCAACAGGTTATAATCTTTGGATTGTAAATAATGCATACACCGGTGGTTCAGTTACAATTAATTGTTTGGGTTTCCCATTTACGGCAGCGGTTGCAAATACTGATGCTCAGCCTGCAGGTATCACTTCACCCAATGGAGGATACATGCATATATTATCTACTGATGCGCAGGCTGGTGCGGTTAACAATGCTAACTTCCGACCGGCAGATGGTTTATGTGCATTTGACGAAAATTATTTTTCTAAAACGGCTACCATTTCTACCCTAGGTTATACTGGGGTTTCTTTTTCGTTCTGGTGGTTATGTTCTGGTGGTACAGCATCATACGGAGAATTGTACTACAGCGTTGATGGAGGTACTTCTTGGACAAAATCAACATCCACAGCTCAATACACTGGACAATCTACTTGGATTCAAGAAACAGTTACAAATGCCACTTTCGATAATCAAGCATCTATTATGTTCGGATTTAAATTTGTTAATGGCACTGCAACAGCAGCTTCTGATCCAGCATTTGGTATTGATGATATTAAAGTAACCGGTGCTCCTGCAACTGGAATTGCTAGTTTTACAAACAATACATCCATTTCAATTTATCCGAATCCCGTAAATGATAATTGTATTCTAAATCTAGAAGGATTTGAGGTGGTGAATGAGCCTTTGACAATTTCTTTGGTTAATGAATTAGGACAAGTTGTAATGAATTTGAATCAAGTGAATAAGGGGCAGTTGACTTTAAATGCCTCTTGTTTATCAAATGGTATTTACTCAGTTATCGTTCGTTCGGCCAACAAACAAGCCATTTCAAAGTTTGTGAAAATGTAATTTGTAACTATTATAAAAAAAGCCCCATCCAACTTGGATGGGGCTTTTTTTTATTGTGTGAACTATTATTTTAATAATTCTCCTAGTGTAGTATCAAAGATATGTTTTGCTTCAGCAACTGTTCCCATTGATTCTTCATCAATAATCATTTCTTTGCCTTTTACATCACCAATGTATGAAAAGTCAACGCCAGCTTGCATCATTATTTCAATGAATTTATCTTCATCATCTTTTTTTACAGATACAACAACACGGCTTTGAGCTTCACCAAATAAGAAAGCATCTTTACGAACTTCCTCATCACAAGAATTGTCAAATCCTAAACCATTTGGCATTGCACTTTCTAATAAAGTAATAAATAATCCACCATCAGCACAGTCGTGAGCCGATTGAATCGCTCTTGCTTTGATTAATTCTTTAACAGCTTGTTGCACATCATATTCTTCATCAATATCAAATGCAGGAGCTGGAGAATTTTTTACTTTATGGAAAGAGTATAAATATTCTGAAGATGAAATATCATTCTTCGATGAACCAATTAAATAGATGGAGTCACCTTCATTTTTAAAGTCCAAGGTCATGCGTGTACGCTTGTCTTTTAAAATTCCTAACATCCCAATTGTTGGAGTAGGGAATACAGGTCCTTCGTACGATGATTGATTATAAAAACTAACGTTACCACCAGTTACAGGTGTTGAGAATTTAATACATGCCTTCCCCATTCCTTTTATAGACCCAACAAATTGCCAGTATACTTCAGGATTGTAAGGATTACCAAAGTTTAAGCAATTGGTTACAGCACTTGGTTCACCACCGCTGCAAACAATGTTACGAGCCGCTTCTGAAACAGCAATAGCACAACCAACTTCTGGATCGGCATTTACGTAGCGAGAGTTGCAATCTACTTTCAACGCAATTGCTTTGTTAGTACCTTTTATGTTTACAATAGCAGCATCAGAAGGAGCATTTGTACTCATGTTTGCAGTTCCTACCATTGAATCGTACTGATTGTAAACCCATTGTTTAGAAGCAATATTTGGATGTGAAATCAAATGCTTTACAACTGCTTTTAAATCTGTTGGTTCTTCAATCGATTCAATTTTGAATTTTTTGTTTTCAGCAAAGTAAGCCGGCTCTTTAAATTCACGTTTGTAAATTGGAGCACCACCGCCTAATACCAATGATTCTGCTGGAACATCTGCAACCAATTTATCTTCTACATAATATTTTAATCGTTTGGTATCGGTTACAACACCAATTATTTGACAATTCAAATCCCATTTCGCAAACACTTTTTCTACATCTTTTTCGCGTCCTTTTTGAACAACAATCAACATACGTTCTTGTGATTCAGATAAAAGAATTTCCCATGCTTGCATGTTATCTTGGCGAGTTGGCACTCTATCCAACCAAATATCCATTCCATGCTCACCTTTAGCACTCATTTCTGAGGTAGAACAGGTGATACCTGCTGCACCCATATCTTGCATGCCAATTACTGCACCTGTTTTAATAACTTCTAAAGACGCTTCTAATAATAATTTTTCTTGGAATGGATCACCAACTTGAACTGCTGGTAAATCTTTTGCCGAATCTTCTGTAATATCTTTTGATGCAAATGCAGCACCGTGAATACCATCTTTTCCTGTTGCAGATCCAACAATGTAAACTGGATTTCCAACACCATAGGATGTTGCAGAAACCGTTTCTCCTGCTTTTACAATACCTGCGCTGAATGCATTTACCAATGGGTTAACATTGTAGCATTCATCAAAAAATACTTCGCCACCTACAGTAGGAATACCCGAATGCATTACCATAATCACCAATACCTTTTACGACCCCTTTTACCAACCATTTTGTTTTGTCTAATTTGATATCTCCAAAACGCAATGAATTTAACTGAGCAATCGGACGAGCACCCATAGTAAATATATCGCGGTTGATTCCACCAACTCCAGTTGCTGCACCTTGGTATGGTTCCAATGCACTTGGATGGTTGTGTGATTCAATTTTAAATGCACAACCTAATCCATCTCCAATATCAACCAATCCTGCATTTTCTTCACCTGCTTTTGCCAACATGTGTGGACCTTCTTTTGGAAGCGTTTTTAGCCATGTAATGGAGTTTTTGTAAGAGCAATGCTCGCTCCACATTACTGAATAAATACTTAATTCAACAAAATTTGGTGTACGACCCAATACTTCTTTGATTTTATCAAATTCTTCGGGTAATAATCCTAATTCTTTTGCTGTTTCAACGGTTGTTAATTGTTCGGTTACGGTTGACATATGTTTGATTATAATTTAGATACTCAATAATGCGTCTGTTTTGAGAGGTCAAATTTACGCAAAAGCTATCTTTTTGAAGGAATTATTTATTTTGAGTTTTCAACAGTTATGAATTGTTATATTTGGGAATTCATTCTATGGAAATTCTACTAACCATAAGCTATTCAATGCTTTTTATCTTTTTAATTCAAAAGATGAAGTTTTTTGATGTGGACGGTATTTCCAAAAAAGCGATTACGGCCGTTTTTCTTCTAAAAGTTATAGCAGGTTTGGCTGTTTGGGCCATTTATACGTTTTATTACCCCGATAGAACTACTGCAGATATTTATAAGTATTTCGATGATAGTAAAGTTATTTTCGATGCTTTAACAACAAATCCAATCCATTACTTTAAAATGTTAACAGGTATTGGAAATAATGGTGCTGAGTTTAATTCCTATTATACTCAGATGAACTTTTGGGCTCGTCAGCACGATACCAATGTCCTGAATGATAGTCATACTATTATCCGTTTTAATGCTTTTGTTCGTCTTTTTTCATTAGGATATTATAATGTACATACTGTTTTTATGTGTTTTCTATCCCTAATCGGTTTAACTGCAATTTATAAAACCTATGTGAATTATTTATCCGACAAAAAGAGAGCATTGTTTTTTGTGGTTTTTTTATTGCCATCTGTTTTGTTTTGGAGTTCAGGTGTATTGAAAGAAGGAATTATCTTCTTTTCTCTAGGTTTATTGATCCATTATTTCAACAAGTTATTTGATTTCAAGGCCATGCTTTTTGTTGGTACGATGGCCTTTTTATTAGGCTTTTCAAAGTTTTATGTATGGTTATCAATCCTTCCCGGCTTGGTTTTCTTGTTTTGGGTAACTAAAACAGGACAAAAAAATGCTGCATTAAAATTTGTAATAGTTATGACCACTCTCGGAATCATTGGCTTTAACATTGAGAAAATTATTCCAATTCAAAGCCCATTGGTTACTCTTTCTCAAAAACAACTAGAGTTCAATCGATTGGCAACCGGTGAAATGACAGATGCAACAGGAAAAGTAATTCCAATTGCGAATAGTGCAATTCACATTAATAAATTAGAGCCTACTTTTATTTCATTTGTTTCCAATGTTCCCTGTGCTTTTGCAAATGTGCTTTTACGACCTTTTGTTTGGGAAATGAAATCTGTAATGATGCTTATGGCTGGTTTCGAAAATGTGTTAATCTTGTTTATAATAGTGCTTTGCCTCGTTTTTATAAAACCTATAAAATCAATCGCATGGACTCCTTTATTATTTTGTTTATCATTTGTGATTATTCAGTTTGTGGTAATAGGTGAAACAACTCCTATCATTGGAGCCATTGCTCGTTATAAAACACCTGCTTTACCATTCTTATTAATTACATTTCTATTGGTTTTGGATGCACAAAAAATAAGTAAAAAGTTACCTTTCTTAAAAAGAACTTTGAATTAATTTTTTATCCTAAATTTGTTACTTAACCCTAATATCAAAATATGAGCTTTAATAGTTTATTTAGAAAAAAATCGGTACAAGATATTTTAAAACAGGTTGAAAAGAATGAAGCGGAAGGTGGACATGGTTCTCTTGGTAAACATTTAGGTGTAAGAGACTTAACTGCTTTTGGTATTGCTGCTATTATTGGTGCGGGAATTTTTAGTACCATCGGAAAAGCAAGTGCCGATGGTGGTCCAGCTGTGATTTTTTTATTCTTATTTACTGCTATTGCTTGTGGCTTTGCTGCATTTGCGTATGCCGAATTTGCTTCCATGGTTCCTGTTTCAGGTAGTGCGTATACATATTCTTATGTTGCTTTTGGGGAATTAATCGCATGGATTATTGGTTGGGCGCTTATCATGGAATATGCTATTGGTAATATTACGGTTGCCATTTCTTGGAGTGATTATTTTACTGGATTATTGGATAGTGGTGGTATTCATTTGCCACAATGGATACAAATGGATTATTTAACGGCTTCAAAAGGCTTTCATCAAGCGACAGCCTTAATGCAAAGTGGTAAAACATTCGAAAATTTAGATGCAAGTGTTCAAGCTGCTCATACTGCTTGGGTAAATTCTCCAAGCATTGGTTCTTTACATATTATTGCTGATTTACCAGCATTAATGATTATTGTATTCATTACTTGGTTGGTTTATAAAGGAATGAAAGAATCTAAGAATGCAAGTAATTTAATGGTAGTAATAAAATTGTGTATCATTTTATTAGTAATTGCAGTAGGTGTTTTTTATGTTGATACCGATAATTGGAATCCATTTGCTCCAAATGGAGTAGGTGGTATTTTGAAAGGTGTTTCTGCCGTATTCTTTGCTTACATTGGCTTTGATGCAATTTCAACAACAGCCGAAGAGTGTAAAAATCCTCAGCGCGATTTACCTCGTGGTATGATGTGGGCAATTATTGTGTGTACTATCCTTTATATTATTATTGCCTTGGTATTAACAGGAATGGTAAGTTATACTGAATTAAATGTAGGTGATCCATTGGCATTTGTTTTTGACAAATTGGATTTAAAATGGATGTCGGGAATAATAGCAGTGAGTGCCGTTGTTGCAATGGCGAGTGTATTGCTTGTTTTTCAAATGGGACAGCCTCGTATCTGGATGAGCATGAGTCGCGATGGTTTATTACCAAAAGCGTTTTCAAGAGTGCATCCAAAATACAAAACACCTTCTTTTGCAACAATAGTAACAGGTTTTGTGGTAGCAATTCCTGCTTTGTTTTTAAACTTAACCATGGTAACAGATTTGTGTAGTATCGGAACCTTATTTGCATTTGTTTTGGTATGTGGTGGTGTATTGGTATTGCAAAATAAAAGAGGACATTCCAAGAGGAAAATTTAAAACTCCTATATTAATTCAAAATTCATTATGCCAGTATTAGTTATTGTTGCAATCGCTTTGTCGTTTACCTACAACAAAGAAGCAACAATGAATTTTATTACAAATGAAAAACAAATGAATGACGGTGCAACGATTGTTGTGTCATTGAACGAGACTCAAATTGTAGCTATCAAAGAACACATTGTTGTTTCAGACAGTGCTAGTTTTGCCGCTACTAACAATGACATTGAAACCTACATGAGCAGTTTAACCGATGAAAACTATTCAGCTTTTGTAAATTCATTACCAGTCGATGAATCTATTAAATTTCAATCGGGATGGAATTTGTTTAAACATAAAATTCCGATGTGGATTTTTATAATTATCGTTTTTGCATTAACCATTTGGGCATTCCGTCAAAACCTTTCTTTAATTCCAATGTTAGGATTAGTAAGTTGTTTGTACATGATGGCAGAGCTAGGTATCTCTAATTGGGTTGGTTTTGGTCTTTGGTTAGTTGTAGGACTTATTATCTACTTTGGGTATAGTAAAAGAAATAGTAAATTGAATAAAATAGCATAGAAATTATGATTGCATTAATAACAGGAGCAACAGCAGGAATAGGAAAAGCAACAGCAGAATTGTTTGCTAAAAATGGATATAATATCATTATAACAGGTCGCAGAAAAGAGCGTCTGGATGAATTTTCAGCTCATCTAAAATCCACATATAAAGTAGATGTTTTAAGTTTGAGTTTTGATGTTCGTAAATTGAAGGAAGTAGAAGCTGCAATTGCATCCATTCCAGCTGATTGGAAAAAAATAAATGTATTGGTAAACAATGCAGGATTAGCTGTTGGTTTAGGTCCAATTCAAGAAGGTATTGTGGATGATTGGGAACGAATGATTGATACGAACATTAAAGGTTTATTATACATCACACGTACTATAGCTCCCATTATGATTGAAAATGGATTTGGACACATTGTGAATATTGGTTCTATTGCAGGAAAAGAGGTTTATGCAAATGGGAATGTATTTGTGCCACAAAACACGCTGTGGATGCTTTAAACAAAGCAATGCGTATTGATATGTTACCTCATGGAATTAAAGTAACAGGTATTCATCCTGGAATGGTAGAAACAGAATTTAGTATTGTACGTTATAAAGGTGATGAAGAGCGTGCAAAAAATGTTTACAAAGGTTTACAACCATTAACAGCTGAAGATATTGCTGAAACAATTTATTGGGCGGCATCTCGTCCAGCTCATGTTAATATTAGTGATGTAATTATTACACCTACAGTTCAAGCAAATGCTACAAATACGATTAGAAAATAATCAATGAATAAATTCATTCTTTTTGTTGTTTCCATTTTATTTGTTTCATGCTCCCAAAAGCAAGAAGCAGATTTAATTGTGCACAATGCTTCTGTTTATACCGTTGATTCTTCTTTCTCTACAGCACAATCATTTGCAATAAAAGATGGTAAATTTTTAGCTGTAGGAACCAATGATGAAATTCTTTCAAATTTTGAATCCAAAGAAATAATTGATGCTCAAGGCAAGTCTGTTTATCCAGGTTTTATTGATTCACATTGTCATTTTTATGAATATGGAATAGGCCTGCAAGAGTTGGATTTGGTTGGAACAAAATCCTTCGATGAAATAGTAGAAAGAGTAAAATCCTTTTCCAAACAAATTCTAATGAATGGATTGTTGGTAGAGGATGGGATCAAAATGATTGGGAAAAAAAGAATACCCTGATCGTTACCAGTTGATAAATTATTTCCGAATACACCTGTTTTTTTAGAACGTATTGATGGGCATGCAGCACTTGTTAATGCAGAAGCGTTGCGCAGAGCTTCGATTAAATCGAATACACGAATAACAGGTGGTGTTATTGAAATTGATTTAATTACCAAAGAGCAAGGTGGAGAAGAAGTGTGGCTGGATAAAGAATCGGCCGAAGAAATTGCTCACATGCAGTATCCGATTGCAATGCCTAGTGGGATTTTAGTCGATAATGCAGTGCAATTGGTAAAACAAGTTATTCCAAAAGCAAAAAAAGACGAGATCGAAAAAGCATTATTAGTTGCTCAAGCAAATTGTTTTGCAGTAGGATTAACAACTGTTGACGATGCTGGATTGATGAAAAGAACGGTAGATGTAATTGATGAAATGCAAAAGGCAGGCACTCTCAAAATGCGTATTTATGCTATGTTGTCGGATAGCATCGAAAATCTAAATTATTATTTGAAGAACGGACCGTATAAAACTGATCGGTTGAATGTTCGATCATTTAAATATTATGCAGATGGAGCATTAGGTTCTCGTGGAGCATGTTTAATGCAACCATATTCGGATATGCAAGACGAACAAGGTTTTTTGTTGAATACGATAGCCTATTTCGACAGTATGGCCATTGTGATGAGAGATAATGGATTTCAAATGAATACGCATTGTATCGGTGATTCGGCAGTTCGACAATTAAGACTGACGTATTTTAATTCACTTGTTTCAAACAGTACAGTAAGTCCTGCACCAATGAGCTATAGATGGAGAATAGAGCATGCTCAAGTTGTGGATTCTTTTGATCAAAAGTTTTTCTCTGGAATGATTCCTTCCATTCAACCTACACATGCTACAAGCGACATGTATTGGGCAGAGGAACGATTGGGAAAAGAACGTGTTAAATATGCCTATGCTTACAACGATTTATTAAAAGCTGCAGGGATGGTTGCCATTGGTACCGATTTTCCTGTAGAAAATATTAATCCTTTGTATTCGTTTTATGCTGCTGTAGCCCGCAAAGATTTAAAAGGATTTCCAAAGGTGGTTTTCAAATGGAAAATGCATTGACGAGAGAAAATACCTTACGTGGAATGACTATTTGGGAGCTTTCACGAACTTTGAAGAAAAAGAAAAGGGAGCATAGAAGTTGGCAAATTCGCAGATTTTATTGTCTTGGAAAATGATATTATGAAATGTGAAATAGAAAAAGTTCCTAGTATAAAAGTGCTTTCCACTTTTGTAAATGGGGAGAAAGTTTTTGAGAAAAAATAATGAATAAAATTAAGTACATAGTATTCCTAATAACTTGCTTATCCATAGTAAGTAATATATCTGCACAAGATGGTTTTCCTTATAAAAAAGGGAAAGTGAAACATCGGATAAGTTTCGGTCCAGTAATTTCGTTTTATACCAATCATCCATACATGACAATGGATACAAAGCGGAAAATGGGTGCAAATGTAGCTTACAAAGCAGAGCTTTTACTTGGTCGTAAAACAAATTTAATGCTTGGGCTTGAATACATGAGTCAGGGCTTAACCTTTAAAGGTTATTACAAAGCACCAAGTTATACTTATTTGTTTGATAAAACATTTGCCTATACACATGAGTTAAGATACAACGAAGTTCAATTGCCACTAGGATTGAAACTGGCATTTAACAACGAAAAAGAACATGGTGCAACACCTTATTTTTTTGGAGGGGTGGGTGCAAAATATATTTTTGGTTCCTATGTAGTTATTACAAATGACTCTACCAATACTTCTCCTTACGATAGTAAAAGTAGCATTGGGTATGAACATGAGCGTATTACCAAAGGAATGAATGGTTTTTATTTTGCTGGTTTAGGAATCCAAAAAAATTACCGTGATTCTGGTAGAGCTTTGTTTTTAGAATTTACGTATCGTTATAGCTTTTCACGAATTCATTATTCTGGCTATGAGAATTCAAATAATTTAAATATCAAGGAAATGAATCTTGCCATTACTCTTGGTTTTAGAATATGACAGGGGGGGGGGGGGGGGGGGGGGGCGCCGGGTGCCGGGGGCCGGGGGGGCAATGGACCTTTTCAATGTTACAACCGAAACTCAGGTAATCAGAAAAGGCTTTTTAATATTAATTGTTGAGTTTTAAATTCTTTATCACTTTTCGAATGATGGAAGCACATTCTAAAATTTGTTCTTCCGTAATTACTAATGGTGGTGCAAAACGAATGGTGTCACCATGTGTTGGTTTGGCTAATAAACCATTGTTCATTAAATCAATACAAACATCCCAAGCTGTTTTTCCATTTTTTTCATTAATAACCATTGCAGCCCATAATCCTTTTCCTCTTACCGCTTTTACTACTTCTGGATTAGATGTTTGAATTGCTTTTAGTTCGGTTAACAATAGTTTCCCTAATCGTTCCGAATTTTCAGATAATTTTTCTTCCTTTAAAACGGTTAATGCGGTAATTCCTACCTTACAAGCCATTGGATTTCCACCATAAGTTGAACCATGTTGCCCTGGTTTGATGCATAACATAATGTCGTCATTCGCTAAAACGGCTGATACAGGGTATGTTCCGCCCGATAATGCTTTTCCTAAAATTAAAATATCAGGATGCACACCTTCATGATCACAAGCCAATATTTTCCTGTACGTCCTAATCCAGATTGAATTTCATCGGCAATAAAAAGTACATTGTTTGCTTTACACAAATCATAACATTTTTTTAAATATCCTTCATCAGGAACAATAACTCCTGCTTCACCTTGAATGGGTTCAATTAAAATGCTGCGATATTCTTTCCTTGTTCTTTTAAAAGTTGTTCCAATGCAGTTGCATTGTTGTATTCAACCGCCACAATTCCTGGTGTAAAAGGTCCGAAATTTTTGCGTGCATCAGGATCGTTGCTAGCTGAAACAATAGAAATGGTACGACCATGAAAATTGTCTTTACAAACCACAATGATTGCTTGATTTTCGGCAATCCCCTTTTTTTCGTACGCCCATTTACGAGCGTTTTCTTTCCTTAGTTTTAAAGCTGTTTCAACTCCTTCTGAGCACCTGTGTTCATAGGTAGCACTTAGTCGAAGCCCAAAAAAGTTTTTTGTATTGAATTGCTCATATTTCCCACCCACGAATCATAATAAAAAGCACGAGAGGTAAGTGTTAATTTTTGAGCTTATTCAAATTAATGCTGATACATATTTTTGATGACAATGCCCTGCATTTACCCATTCTTGCCAAGCATGCTTAAAAATCAAAATATTGTTTCCCATCCACATCCCAAACTAATACATCCTATCACCACGCTCAAAGTACTACTGGTAAAGTGGATGGTAATTGTAAGCTCTCCGTGTTTATCTTCTTTAGTTCAATTGCTTGTTTTGCAGTGATTTTGTTGGTCATAATAGTCGACATAATTGTAAGTTTTAGAACTACAAATTTAAGGAAATTATTTGAAACCAGTTTTTGTAACTTCGCACGTTATGAGAAAAATGGATAAAAAGCCTGTTCAAATAGTTGAAAATATAGCTGTAATAGATGCAAGCTCTGATGGTCAGGCGGTTGCTAAAACAGAGGAGTATGTTATGTTCATTAAAGGTGCTGTGCCTGGCGATATTGTAGACGTTCAAATTACTCGCAAAAAAAGCAAATACAGAGAGGCAAAAGTTATAGCTATTAAGCAAAAATCGGATAAACGAATTGATGCTGTTTGTGCTCATTTTGGTGTATGTGGTGGTTGTAAATGGCAAAGTATGAGCTACGATTGGCAATTGTTTTACAAACAAAAACAAGTAACAGATGCTTTAACGCGTTTGGCAAAAATTGAATTGCCAGAGATTCAAAAGATTCTACCATCTGCTAAAACATACCATTACAGAAATAAGCTGGAATACACATTTTCTAATAAAAAATGGTTGACGGAAGAAGAAATCTCTACCAACCAAGAAATAGGAAATCGGAATGCATTGGGTTTTCATATTCCTGGATTATTTGATAAAATATTGGACATCGATACATGTTATTTACAAGAAGATCCTTCGAATGCAATCCGTTTAGCAGTTAAGAAATTTGCTTTAGAAAACAATTTAACCTTTTTTGATATTCGTGAACAGATTGGATTATTGCGTAACATTATCATTAGAAGTACTTCTACGGGCGAATGGATGGTGATTCTATCGTTTTATTATGATGATAAAGAAAATATTTCCAAATTAATGGATCATCTGTCTGAACAATTTCCACAAATAACTTCTTTGCAATACGTTATCAATTCTAAGAAAAACGATACGATTGGCGATTTAGATATTATTGTTTTTAAAGGGAATGATAGTATTTATGAAAACATGGAGGGCTTAAAGTTTAAGATTGGACCGAAGAGTTTTTACCAAACAAATTCAGATCAAGCCTATGAACTTTACAAAGTTACACGTGATTTTGCCGCTTTAACGGGAACAGAAATAGTGTACGATTTATACACCGGTACAGGAACAATTGCCAACTTTGTAGCACATCAAGCTAAAAAAGTAGTGGGAGTTGAATATGTTCCTGCAGCAATTGAGGATGCAAAAGTAAACTCTGGGTTAAACTCAATCACCAATACCTCTTTTTATGCTGGTGATATGAAAGATGTTCTGAACGATGAGTTTGTTAAGCAAAATGGTAAGCCCGATGTGATTATTACAGATCCACCTCGTGCAGGGATGCACGATGATGTGACAAAAAAAATATTGGAAATTGAGCCGAATCGTATTGTTTATGTGAGTTGTAATCCTGCTACACAAGCTCGTGATTTGCAATTATTGGATTCAAAATATAAAGTAGTGAAAGTGCAACCAGTTGATATGTTCCCACAAACACATCATGTGGAGAATGTGGTTTTGCTCGAGATACGAGCATAAACAAATGATGTTATAATCTGTTTTAATTGAATGGTTTCTACTAAAGTAAAATATACGCTTCTTCTTTTGCTTTTGAGCATTTCTCTTTTTGCTCAGAAAGAAACAGTCATTAGCGGTCGCGTTACTGAAATAGGAACCAATAATGGCGTTCCCTTTGCCAACATTTATTTTAAAGGTACATTTCAAGGAACGGTGACTGATTTTGATGGTCAGTATACTTTAAAAACCACTGCACCTAAGGATTCCATCTTTGTATCACTGATTGGTTATAAGTCGAAAGCAAAGCCTGTAAAAAAAGGTGTTGTTCAAACCATCGATTTTCAACTAAGTCCAGAAGCCTTAAATTTAAATACCATCGAAGTTCGTCCAGGTGTGAATCCTGCTTTGCGAATTATAAAGAATGCTCAAGACAACAAAGCAAAATATAACCGTGATAATTTAGAATCTGTTCAGTATACCAGCTATACAAAACAAGAAGCAGATGTAGATAACGTGACTCCTAAAATGCGTAAATGGCGATTGTTCAGAGGTTTCACCAATATGTGGGATAGTTTGGACGTGTTGGCTGGTGAAGAAAGTAAAGCAAACTTACCCGTGATGATGAGTGAGGTTATTTCTGATATTTATTCCTATAAAGTTGCCGATAAAAAACACGAGGAAGTAAGCGCTGTTAAAATAAAATTTGTTGGAATGAAGGATGGAAGCGCTGTTTCGCAATTAACTGGAACCGACTTTCAGAATTATAATTTCTCTAATAACAACATTAATCTTCAATCAAAAGATATTTTAAATCCCATTGCGGATAATGCCATGTTGTTTTATAATTATTACTTGATTGATAGTGTAATCATTGATAGTTTTAAATGTTACCGTGTTGATTGTCGTCCGAAGAATAAAAAAGATTTGGCATTTACAGGTTCATTATGGATTACTGATTCAACTTTTGCTATCAAACAATTGGATTTAGAAATTACTCCTGATGTGAATTTTAACTGGTTGGACAGAGCACGCATTCAACAAGTGTTAATACCTACCGATGCTGGAATTTGGGTCCCATCACAAACAAGAACAGTGGTTGATTATAGTACACTTACCGAAAAGTTTGTGAGTTTAATTGTTCGTACCTACAATTCAAATCAAAATTTTGTGGTGAATAAACCCAAACAAAATGATTTTTATGAAACACGAATTAATTATGCCGAAGATGCACTTCTAAAGGATACTGCTTGGTGGGGAGGTAATCGCCACGAACGTTTAACACCTTTAGAATCCAAATCCTACGATATGATTGATACTGTTCGTAGTATTCCTTTTATTAAAAATGCAGTGAATGTTTTGTACTTTTTATTTTCTGGATACAAAGATTTTGGTCCAGTAGATATCGGACATTATATGCAACTGTATAGCTACAATCAAATTGAAGGGAATAAAGTAAAATTAGGATTTAGAACCAATGCAAAATTTAGTAAAAATTGGATTTTAAGAGGTTATGGTGCTTACGGATTTAAAGACCAACGTTTTAAATACAATTTGCAGGTAGAGCGCATTTTAACACGTTTTCCTTGGAGCAAAGTAGGGGTGCAGTACCGCGAAGATATTGATCAGATTGGAACGAGTTTTAATTTTTCACAAAATTTGAATTTGGGACAATCACCTAATAATTTGTACAACTTTTCTTCGAGTATTGGTAATTTTTCTCGTTTAGTGAAAGTGCAAGAAGCAAGGGTTTGGTATGAAAAAGATTTTAATATTGGTTTGAGTTCTAAATTAACATTTCAAAATATTCGTACTTCACCATTGTTTAATTTAACTGTTGCTCCTGATCAGTTCAATATTTTTCAGCAACGAAAATATTCTATAACAGAGGCTTTGCTTGATTTAAGATTCTCTGCAAAGGAACGCTATGTGCAAAATGGTAATGAGCGAATTAGTTTTGGTAATAAAAAAAC
This sequence comes from Bacteroidota bacterium, assembly GCA_016707685.1. Taxonomy (GTDB): domain Bacteria; phylum Bacteroidota; class Bacteroidia; order 2-12-FULL-35-15; family 2-12-FULL-35-15; genus 2-12-FULL-35-15. The sequence continues at coordinate 46,186 of JADJHE010000013.1, read as the reverse complement.
AGCCGTAGTTGGACTAAATTTCACTGTTGGATTAAAGAATGTTTTTGAAAGTGATTTTGAATATTACAAATTAAGTTTGTCCTACACCAACCGTTTTAGAATGGCCACTTTAGGTTATTCTCAGGTGTTCTTAAAAGCAGGAAAAGTATTTTCGGAAGTGCCATTTACATTGTTGGAAATTCCACGAGGCAACGAAACATACTTCTATGGAAATAACACCTTCAATCAAATGAACTTTTTTGAATTTGTAAGCGATCAATATGTGCAAGCATTTTGGCAACACCATTTTAACGGATTGGTTTTTAATCGTATTCCTTTATTGAAAAAATGGAATTGGCGCGAGGTCGTTGGATTAAACATGGTTTATGGAACATTGAGTAAAATGAATAAGAATTTCAACTCCAATAATAATTTTACGGTAATGGATGATGTGCCTTATTTTGAGGCAGATTTGGGAATTGAGAATATTTTGAATTTAATTCGAATTGATTTTATGTATCGCTTAACATATAATGATGATTTTTACAAAAGAGATTATGAGCTTGCTAATCCTGGTCATAAAATTACGAATTGGGGCATAAAAGCAGGTTTCCAATTCTCGTTCTAAAATAGAATACGTATGATTGAACTAAATAAAGATTTTTGGACAAAACGCTATCGTGAAAATGAAACAGGTTGGGATGTTGGCGAAATTACACAACCACTAAAAAATTATTTCGATCAGTTGAAAAATAAAGATATTTCTATTTTAATTCCTGGAGCAGGCAATGCACATGAAGCAGAATATCTGTTCAATAATGGTTTTACGAATGTGGTGGTGATGGATATTTCAGAGGAACCATTGTTAAATATCCAAAAACGAATTCCTGATTTTCCAAAGAAACATTTAGTATTGGGCGATTTTTTTGAGCACACAAATACGTATGATTTAATTGTAGAGCAGACTTTCTTTTGTGCATTAAATCCATCCTTGCGAAAGGCCTATGCAAAAAAAATGCATGAAACTCTAAATCCGAATGGCAAATTGGTTGGTTTGTTATTTAATGATGTTTTAAATACAGACAAGCCACCTTTTGGTGGTAATAAAGAAGAATATATTTCGTATTTCGAACCTTATTTTACTTTCAAAGTATTTGATACATGTTATAATTCTATCAAACCTAGAGCGGGTAGGGAGTTGTTTGATCATTTTAGAAAAAGATAATCTAATTGGTGGCGAGAGTTTAATCTGCGATCGAAGATTTGTTCTCCAAATGCGAAGCCGGACATGAGTTTTATTGTTTACTATTATTAAATAAGTTAGGGAAATGTTTTTATGGTATATTATTTGTTTTTATTGGTTTAATTATAATTTATTTTGATGTTAAGTATCCAGTAAAGTAGAAAGTTATAATGGAAAGACCAGTGGGGTAATATTCATTGCTTTAGGCATAGGATTTTTAATTGGGCATTTGAAAATTTGATGAATTATGTTTGAGTTATTTCTTTTTGTTTATTATAGAGGTTATAAAAATACCTCCATAGATGGTTCCAATAGTAGGTGGAATGGATTTATTCAGCTTTCTAGCTATTATTATTTATTCATAGCTTAACTATATGGCTGTTAATTTGTTTTAGGTTTGAATTTTTTGGATTTAGGCATTTTTTACCTGAATTTGGGTATGGATATTTGCAAAATAGAATTAGAACATTTGTTCTATAATACCTATTTGGATTATAATTGTATTTATTTTTTACAAAAAGAGTATCAAGTACTCTGAAATATTTGAGTTAGAACCCAAAGAAATATTCTTGAAAAGGAAAGGAGGAATTTTGGTTTTGGTTATGTCCTACTAATCCTTTCTTTGTCATTGATGTTACCATTGTTGAAATTAAAATAATTTGTAAAATTCTCTAATTCTCAAAATAATCTGCTGGATTCAGATAAAACATTTTTTCCACCCTTGATGATCACCATCAATTCTCCAGAAATAAGGAATAAGAGTTACATAGGAATAGTGCAAATGAGCTGGTTTGCCTTTTGCATTTCCAGTAGTTCCAACTTCTGCAATTTTTTCTCCAGAGGATACAATTGATAAGTTTCTGGTATTAAACGATTTAAGGTGAGCGTAATAATGAATTCGCCATTTTGGACCCAAAACCACTAGTACCTTTCCTCCCCTTGACAATTCACCCTTATAAAGTACAATTCCACTCGTAGCAGCAATTACGGGAGTTCCTTCTTTTGCGAAAATATCCAATCCTTTGTGAGTTCCAGATTTTCCCTATGGATAAAACCAGAAAGATTCTGAATTCCAGCTGTTTTTTGTTGCTTTTTGCACAGGAATGATCATTTTGTTAGGAATTAATAATCCAATTAGTAACAAAATAAGAATGGCAATACCTGCTTTTTTTCTGAAACTCATGAGGATAATTTTTGTAATAAAACGTGAATTTTAGAAAAAGTATAATTAAAGTTAGTGGAGGAATAAAAATAATAAATCCCTAAAAATCAGGGTTTTATTTGGTAGCGAGATCGGGTTTGAATCTACCTGGCTAACCAGCTCCACTGAAGCTATGCTGAGCGCCATTCAGACAGGTGCGAGGTTAGTCTTAAAAGTTGTATTTATTTTAGTCAAATCCGACTCCAATCAATTATTTGTAATTATTGGAATTGTTAAAAAACGAAAAAGCCCCTGATTATCAGGGGCTTTCGGTGTAGCGAGATCGGGGAGTTGAACCCGAGACCTCAGGGTTATGAATCCTGCGCTCTAACCATCTGAGCTACCTCGCCATAGGTTTTGAGGGCGCAAATATAGTATTAATCTTTTCACATAAAAAAATCTGTGCAATATTTTTACAAGATTTGCCTATTGACAGAATGATATTTTTTTATATATTGCAAGAGTTTTGTTCTAAAAAGACAAGAAAAATGGGTAAGAATCAAAAAAATAAAAAACAAGCAAAACCTGCTAAAAAAGCAGTGAAGAAAGCTGCAAAGCCTTCTTCGGTTAAAAAGACGGTAGCGAAAGCAAAACCGTCCAAACCTGCTTCTAAAATAAAGTCAAAAGCTGTTAAAGGGAAAGTAGTAAAAGCTGCTAAACCTGTGAAATCTGCCCGTACGGCAGGTGCAAAAGCTGTTGCAAAGAAAAACGTGGTAAAATCGAAAAAAGTAACTCCTAATAAATCAAAGGTTTCAAAAGTAAAAGCAAAAGTGCAAACCAAAGCAGCTAAGCCTAAAGCGAAAGTTGTAAAAGCGCTAAACCAGTCGTTAAATCGAAGGTAAAAGCGAAAGTAGTGAAGCCTGTTGCTAAACCCTTGAAAAAGTCAGCGAAACCGGTAAAAGCAATTAAAGTTGTAAAAAAGGCGGAAAAAGTAAAACCTGCTAAGCCAGTAAAAGTTGAAAAGAAAAAAGAATTAAAAGCACCTGCTAAACCTGTAAAAGAGGTTAAGAAGCCTATTGCTGCAATTGAATTACCGAAGTCGAAACCTGAAAAAGTAAAAAAAGGTAAAGGCGGACGTAAGCCAAAGAAAAAGGATGGGGATGATGATGAGCCAGAAATAGGGGATGATGCTTTTATTGAAGAGATTATCAAAAGTGTTAAGCCATCTAAAAATGGTCCGAAACAACCTAAAATAATTAAAACATTCATCAACCCGATGACTGCTTTAACTCCTGTTGATTCTGGTAAAAAAGGATCTATTCCTAAAAAAGAACCAAAAGGAAAATTTGAATTAGAGTATGTTGTTAGAACATCAGCAGGTATTCTTTATGAATTTTTGTCTTCACCAAGTGGCTTATCAGAATGGTTTGCAGATGATGTAAACATTCGTGACGGTATCTTTACATTCTTTTGGGATGGAAGTGAACAAAAAGCAAAATTATTGGCATTAAAAGAAGAAAAATTTATTCGCCTTTCATGGGTTGATAAACCAGATGGTTATTATTTCGAATTCAAAATTGAGAAAGATGAATTAACTGGTGATATCTCTTTGATTATTGTTGATTTTGCTGATGAAGCTTCGGATGAACAAACATCAAAACGACTTTGGGATTCTCAAGTGAATAAATTACTACATGTAATTGGCTCATTCTAAAAAGAAATAGCTTGATGTTGTAAATATTCAATTATTTTTGCAACAACATTCTGCTTGTGAAAACAATCGTCAAACAAAACCGAACCTTTCTTTTCCTATACCTTATATTTATTATAATTGGTGCTGTTTTGTTGATTTCAACAACTAAGCACCAGTTACATTTACTATTCAATCAGTTTCATAATTCCTTTTTAGATTCTTTTTTCTATTACGCTACCTTTTTGGGTGATGGAATTGCTGCGGTTTTGGTTGTTATCATGTTTTTGGTTGTTAAATACCGAATAGCATTAATTGTTGCTGTTTCAAATTTGGTTGCAGCATTGATTACACAAACATTAAAGCACACCATCTTTGATGATGTGGTTCGTCCGAAAAAATTTTTTGAAGGAATTCAGGATTTATACTTTGTTCCTGGGGTAGAAAATTACATGTACAATAGTTTTCCATCTGGTCATACCACTTGCGCATTTGCCTTGTACTTTTCATTGGCATTGTTTACAAAAAACAAATGGATTGAATTGTTATTGTTTTCAATTGCTTTGATTGTTGGATACTCTCGTGTTTACCTTTCACAGCACTTCTTTGTTGATATTTACGCTGGTTCTATCATTGGTGTTGCTACAACATTACTTGTTTATTTCTTGTTTAGAAACCTGAAAGCACAATGGTTAGATAAATCATTAATCAATTCATTCAACGCTAATTAATGAATTCATCCATACTTCGATACAATATTTACATCGCCATTATAGCATCTTTGTTATTCATTCCTTTTTTAGGGAATGTTCATTTGTTTGATTGGGATGAAATTAATTTTGCTGAATGTGCGCGCGAAATGCTTGTTACTGGTGATTACTTTTCTGTAAAAATTAATTACTTGCCTTTTTGGGAAAAGCCTCCTGTATTTATTTGGATGCAAGCATTGTCCATGAAAATGTTTGGTGTGAATGAATTTGCAGCTCGCTTCCCGAATGCAATTGCTGGTATTGTGACATTATTAGTATTATTTAATATTGGCCGAAAATTATTTGATGTTCGTTTTGGTTTGCTTTGGACCTTAATTTATGCGGGTTCTTTTTTACCTCATTTTTATTTTAAGTCAGGCATCATCGATCCTTGGTTCAATCTTTTTATTTTTTCTGGAATCTATTATTTTATTGAATTCACCAATAATAACAGTACTGGTTATAAAAACATCATTCTTTCAGCTTTGTTTATTGGCCTAGGAATTATGACCAAAGGCCCCGTTGCCTTTTTGATATTTGCACTTTGTTTTGGCGTGTATTTTTTAATCAAAAAACTACAACCGATTATCACTATTAAGCAAATTGTTGTTTATGCATTAACGATACTAATTGTTGGTGGTATCTGGTTTTTGATGTTGGCGTTGACAGGGAATGCTGCAATCATTAAAGAGTTTTTTGTGTACCAGGTTCGTTTGTTTAATACACAGGATGCAGGGCATGGCGGACCATTCATTTACCATTTTGTAGTATTGTTTATTGGTTGTTTTCCCCTTTCCATTTTTGCATTGCGTGCATTTAAGAAGAATACATTCGATACACCTTATCAAAAACATTTTAAATTATGGATGTTGATTTTGTTTTGGGTAGTATTGTTATTGTTTAGCATCGTTAAAACAAAAATTGTTCATTATTCCTCTTTGTGTTATTTCCCTTTAAGCTTTTTAGGAGTGTATGCTGTTCATAAACTAATGAGTGGAGAATTGAAGTGGAAGTCGATAACAAGCACATTATTAATAATTGTTTCAGCTCTATTAGGCATTGCTATTTCTGCATTGCCCATCATTAATCAGTTTAAACAATCTATTATTGAAGCCGATTTGATTAAGGATAAATTTGCAGTTGAAAATTTAAAAGCAACTGTTAGCTGGACCGGTTTTGAATGGCTAATTGGTGTTGGATTAATCATTGGAACAGTAGTCATGTTGCTAATTGTAAAAAAGAAAAATCTCAATTTAGCCATCATCGGTGTATTTGTCGTGAGCTTACTTGCTGTAAATTTAGCTTCATTAGTCATTGCTCCGCGTATCGAACCTTATTCGCAAGGTGCAGCCATTGAATTTTATGAATCCTTGCAAAATCAGGATTGTTATGTCGAAACACTTGGATTCAAAAGTTATGCGCATTTGTTTTATTCAGCCAAACGTCCACAATCTAATCCTATGAGTAATGATATAGGTTGGTTATTGAGTGGGGAAGTGGATAAACCCACTTATTTTGTAAGCAAGATAACTGGAGTAGAGGAGATAAAACAAAATCATCCCAACCTTATTGAGATCTATCGTAAGAATGGTTTTGTGTTCTGGAAACGATAATTTTAGCAATTAACATTTTTTTTGAAAAATAATTTTGGTGCATTCGTTTTTTAGTATTTACTTTGCAATACAAAGTACTTTTATACTTATCGTAAAATGACAGAAGAAAAAGAACATTTACAAGCACTGAATGATATACGTTCCATGATGGAGCGTTCATCTCGTTTTATTTCCTTAAGCGGATTATCTGGCGTATTCGCTGGATTGTTTGCATTGGGTGGTGCATACATTGGTGCGAAATACATAGAGCATGTGGATGAGATAGAGTGGGAGTATAACCGAAATGGTGTTATTGCATTTTACATTTTTGATGCAATCTTGGTTTTGTTTGCTTCAGTTGCTGTTGGTATTCTTCTTACCATTCGTAATTCTAAAAAACGTGGAATTAAAATTTGGGACAATACCGCAAAACGAATGTTGATCAATTTATTGATTCCATTGGCGAGTGGTGGTTTGTTTTGCATTGCTTTGTTGTATCATGGTGTAATTGGCTTGGTAGCACCTGCAACATTAATATTTTATGGCTTGGCTTTAATCAATGCAAGTAAATACACCTTTAACGATATCCGTTATTTAGGAATCTGTGAAATTGTATTGGGTGTTATATCTTCTTTTTTTATTGGTTATGGTTTGCTTTGCTGGGCCATCGGTTTTGGTGTGTTGCACATTGTGTATGGTGCAGTAATGTATTTTAAATACGAACGAAATTCATAATTGGTGAAAAATTGCATTCAATTTTTAAATAAAGCATTTGAGAATCGTATTCGTTTGGGCATCATGAGTGTATTGATGGTAAACGATTGGGTGGAGTTTAGTACCCTAAAAGAAATGTTGGACATAACAGATGGAAATTTAGCATCGCATATTTCAGCGCTTGAAAAATTGGAATACATTGAAGTACAAAAACAATTTATTGGTAAAAAACCAAACACTACTTATAAAGTTACCCGCATGGGTAAAAAAGCTTTTAATGAACATTTGGATGCACTCGAAAAACTTTTAAAACAACGCGATTAAAATGAAACAAGTAATACACGATAGATGGTTTTTAAGAATAGGATGGTTTCACCTTCCGTTAACCTTTATGGGATGGCTGATTAGCATTTTTGCAATTACTATTTCCATAATTATGTATGTTGTAGTAAGTTATAAATCAACATCAACAATGGATTCCGTCATTTCGGTTTTCCCTTATGTAATTTGCATTTTTGCTGTTCGTCATTGGATTGCTTCTAACACTTGTAATTGATTGCCCTTTTTTTTGAATTTTCACTTTGAATTGCAAAGTACTTTTATTTAATAACTAAAAACAAAACACATGTCCATCTTCTTCCTCTTAGGTTTTCCCTACATCGCCTTTGTGCTTTTTGTCATCATTACTATTATCATTACCATGAATAGAGGCGAAAAGGATTGTCGTTCGCGATTTTCTGCTGGCCTCCTTATTTTTTCGGAATTAGTATTTACCATCATTGGGCCTGCCATTGGTTTTTACCGTTTCGATGAATTTCAACCCGAAATACCTTTTGCCAAACAACATGTATTAAGCATTATTCTACTTGTTATCATTTCTAGTACTTCCTTTTGGATTGCTCGTTTTATGAACCGAACAAGTCATCCCGTTGTACGAATTGTACTATCGGTTGGATTGCTACAAGGCATTGTACTTTGTTTTATAACAAGCATTCACTTTCTTACTTTCATTCCAATGGGAATTCTGTTTCCATTCCTAGGATTCGAATTGTTATCACCTGTGGTCGCATTTTTTATCCTGCTCCGTGAATTTTATTTCCTAAATAAAATGGAATTGGATTTACCCGAATTGCTTCCATATAGAGCCGAATTGGGTTTTATTCCATTGCCGTATTTACTTTTAAAACAACCTTTGTATAAACGTATTTTTGCTTATAGCGCACTGATGGTGCTACTGGTAATCACCGAAGCATTATTGGCATTCGGACTAGGACAAGACATGGATAGCATTGTGAAAGCCTTTACACATTCTGTTGGATTCATTTTCTCTCATTCAAACTACTAATTTGTTCGCCATGAAAACAATCAAAAAAATACGCTCAAAACTATTGGAGTTTTTAACACATAAAATTGCTTTGCCTTTAATTGTAAAATTTAGAGACAATGAACCTTTTCGTTATTCCATGTCCGACTTGGAAGCATTTCCTGAAGGCTCTTTGGGAAAGGATTTGGTAGAATACCTCAAAAAAATGAATTTTAAATTATTGAGAAACTACGAACGCCACGATTGCAAACACATTATCCTGGGTTACGAAATGGACGAAGTAGGAGAGGCACGCATGCAATTTTATTTCCTGGGCAATAGGCACTATTCGGTACCGGTTATCTCAACGGTTATTATTTGCTTTGTTTTGATGCCCGAACATTGGAGTGCCTTTTTTGAAGAATATAAAAAAGGAAAGAGCGGAAAATCCTTTGATGACTTGAATTACAATGAATTAGTGCTTTTAAAAACCAAGGATTTACAAAAACTATATAAACTTTATTAATAAAAAACGGATATGAATAAATGCTTCTGTTTTGTTGAAAAAACAAACAATCTAAATTAAAATAAAGCTTTTGTTTATCCGTTAACCACTGTTCTTTTTACCTAAAACTCAAACTATGAAAAAAAACGACTGGATTCTGATTATTTCTATACTGTTGTATAGCATTCTGTTTTACCAACAAACAGCAGGAATCAACTTTTTACTATTCAATGCTGTATTAATTGCATTTTTAGTTATTCGTGATCAAGCGGTGCTAAAAAGCAAAACTTGGATGTCAGTTGCCTTGGGTGCATTGCTTTCCTCCTTTATGATTTTTAAGTATGGAAGCGCACTTGCTATTTGGGCGAATGTAATGTCCTTATTCATTCTATCAGCAATTAGTTTTGATGCCCGAACCTCCTTCTTTACTTCGGTTTTGGTTTCTACTTGCTCCGTAGGCTCTTCCATTGCTTTTATGTTTATCGATTGGTTCAATCGTAAGAGTGTTTCGGTGGAAGGTGTTTACAAACGCCCATTTTATGTAAAGTTCTTCTTGATTTTACTTCCATTCCTAGTGGGTTTGTTGTTTTTCTTTTTCTACCAAACATCCAATCCTTTATTTAAAGAATTCACCAAAAACATCAACCTCGATTTTATCTCATTTGCTTGGATATTTTTACATTGGGTGGTTTGTTATTGTTATCTGGTTTTTTCTACAATCAAAAGCTCAAATCCATTATGGATATGGATGCCAATGCTCCAGCTGATTTAACAGAAAGCATGATTGTAAAAGATTCATTTTGGAATTCCTTGATGCGCATCGATAATGAGTTTTTATCTGGAATGATTTTGTTTGCAATGCTGAACAGCTTGCTCTTAATCGTAAACGTATTGGATTTTAATTATCTCTGGATGGATGGCACCTTACCAAAAGGTATGAGCCACAAACAATTTGTTCACAACGGCATTGGTGTATTAATCACTTCCATTGTGATTGCCATCTTCATTATTCTCTTTTACTTCAGAGGTGGTATTAATTTTTACGAAAAAAATAAATGGATTAAATGGATGGCCTACCTCTGGATTTTCCAAAATCTGTTTATGCTTTTTTCAACCGGTTACCGAAACAATTTGTACATCGATGAATCGGGACTTTCCTACAAAAAAATTGGAGTATATGTTTATTTGTTACTCACCTTCATTGGCTTACTTACTACCTTAATCAAAGTATACAAGATAAAAACCAATTGGTATTTGTTTAAAATAAACGGTGTGTTTTATTATGCCATTCTAGTTATAGCTACCATTCCTAATTGGGATGTATTAATCACCGATTTTAATATCAAAAAACATACAGAAGGTAAAAAGGATTTGGAAAAGTACTTATTGTTGGATTTAAGTTATAAAAATTTACCTCAGTTGATGAGTCTTCCTAATTCCATCAAAAACAAAGAGGATTACAAAGCACGGGATTATTATAATTTTTAAGGAATTCCAGTTACGAAAACTTCAGAAGCGATTTGGATCGAAAATATTATGATTTCATATACGATTATAACCGTATGGAATGGCAATCCAAGTGTTTGGAGAAAAACCGCACCTATGCTGATTTAATTGAAGTATCTAAAAACATCGACAGTTTTGGTTTGGCAAATTTTAGAAATCCGATTTCTTTAAAAGACTTAAGTCTATTAATAAATTTAAAGTCATTGGACTTAACCGCCAACACCGTTAGTAACTTATCTGAATTAAAACAATTTCAAGAATTGGAGCAACTCAATTGGAGTTCGTATCCCTACAAATCGGTGAATACATTACCGGTATTGCCAAAGTTAAAAGTGTTGAATCTTTCCGACCATCACTTAACACAAATTGTAAAAATTGGGGAATTTGTTAATTTGGAAGAATTGGATATTTCGGGCTACAATGCTGCGATTAAATCCATTGCTCCGATTTTCAAATTGCGCAAATTGAAAAAACTAACTGTTCAAAATATTTCTTATCAGCAAGTGGAGCTCTTGAAAAAATATTTGCCGAACACCGAATTGATTGTAAAATAATTCTAGAATGAAAGCATTAACAAAAACACTTTTCTGGCTTACGCTTTTTAGCATTGCTATGGGTTTTATGGAAACCGCTGTGGTGGTGTATTTGCGTAAGCTTTATTATCCAGCAGGATTTGATTTTCCATTGGTTCCCATCAGTTACGATATTGCTGTAACCGAATTTTGGCGCGAATTTGCAACCATCATCATGCTGATTGGAGTAGGAGTGATGGCGGGTAAAAACAAGATTCAACGTTTTGTGTTTTTCCTTTACAGTTTTGCCATTTGGGATATTTTTTATTATGTATTCCTAAAAGTGTTGTTGGATTGGCCAGCCTCCTTGTTTACTTGGGATATTTTATTCCTGATTCCTGTTCCTTGGGTTGGACCTGTTTTGGCTCCTTGTTTAATTTCACTGTCCATGATTTTGTTGATGATGGTGGTGTTGTATTATCAAAAAAAGGGATTGTTGGTTTATATCAATTTTATTGAATGGATTTTACTCATTTTTGGAAGCATTACAGCCATTATCTCCTTTATGTGGGATTACATCATGTATTTGCAAAAGGATAAAAGCACAGATGTTGTATGGACCTTAACTAGCAAAACCGATTTGTTTGAAGAAGTAAAACAATACGTACCCACCGAGTTTAATTGGTGGTTGTTTGGAATAGGACAAGGAACCATTTTGCTTGCCATCTTTTTAATGTATAACCGATACCGAAAATAATGAAAACCAATTAAATACTTGGAAGTATCACACGCACGGTTGGAGTTACTGTTTTCTTTTCTGTATTTTTGATTGTTTTTACAGTACGCTTACGAGTTTAATTCAGCATCATAAAAATGAAGACAAATAATCCCAAGCCATTTAGCATAAACGACCGCATCAAAAGTTTTGGATATGCATTGCAAGGATTAAAAAGTTTTTTTAAAACCCAGCACAATGCGTGGATTCATGTTGCTGCAACAGTTGTTGTAATTGTTGCAGGTTTCGTATTCAAGGTTTCTTTAATGGAATGGATAGCACTTAGTTTTGCAATAGCTCTGGTATTTATAAGCGAACTATTTAATACCGCCATTGAGTTTTTATGTGATAAAATTTCACCTGAATTGGATCCCCGAATAAAATTGGTGAAAGATATTTCAGCTGCTGCAGTTTTGATTGCAGCCATTGTTGCTGTTGTGGTAGGAGCAATTGTGTTTGTGCCGAAGGTGTTTTAAGTTTAATAATAAGTTATTTTATTAAACTTACATTTCCATTAATGGATACTTCCTTGCCATCAGGCATTGTAGCCGTTGCATAGTAAGCAAACACTCCATTGTTTAAAGAAGAGCCCTTATAGGTTCCATCCCAACCTTGTCCCGAAGTCATGTTAGTTCCATTATAGGAATAAACCATTTCTCCCCAACGATTAAAAATTTTAAATTCAATTTTAGCTGTATTACCCAAAACCAATGGTCATTATGCCATCCCATTTCTGAGCATGGACAGTTTCAGTTAATTTACGCGTCGCAAACAACTGAAATGTCATCTATTAAATACGCGCTAGTTTGTGCTTTAATTTGAAGGAAAGGGTATTTATATATTCTAAAATTACCAGTAAATTCCATTTAAGTGTCAGATAAAATTACATGCTATACTTTCAATTTGAGGAATAACTGAAATATTATAGCTATTTAAATCATTATATAATAATGAATCATTTGAGAAACAAAGGCCAATAGTGCCTATAGCGCAATCCGAAATTTCTGATAATGATACATTAAAGATTACTTTGTATGTTTTCCCTTGAATTAAGCTACTTATCAATTTAATTGCCAAGTATTCTCTATAATCAACTCCGGGGACATTTTCATATGCCTGAAAGCCAACATATGAATTTCCATTTATAGTATTTTGGCATCCGAAAGTATTGGATGGGACTGAAATTGTAGAGTTCGAAGTGCAATTATTAAAATAATCGGTACTTCCAATCAAAACATTATTCCAAATGATTGGGGAAACCACCCCTCAAAACTTAACTGACCTCCGATTGGACAAGTATCTAACTAAAACTGGATTGGGAACAAGGGTCTGTCCTTTTGCACAGAGTAAGCTAATACTCCTAAATACAATGAAAATGTTTTAAGACTTCATATTCACAAATTGCAAAGGAATATCGTAATTTCCTCTTCGCATCAAGGCAATAACATCTTGTAAATCATCAATCTTTTTTCCAGTAACACGCACTTGGTCGTCCATGATTTGTGCGCTTACTTTTAGTTTGGAATCTTTAATGTCCTTCACAATTTTTTTAGCTACTTCTTTATCAATTCCTTCTTTTACTTTAATGTCTTTTCGAATCATCATGCCCGATGCAGCGCTTTCCTTTCCAAAGTCGAGGCAAAGTGGGTTTAAGTTTTGTTTAATCATTCGTGAACGAATAGCATCTGTAATAGCTTCCATACGCATATCGTTTTCGGTAGTTATTTGAATGACAAGTGTTTTTTTATCATAATTGATTTCACTTTTGGAACCATTAAAATCAAAGCGGTTCAAAATCTCTTTTCGTGCAACATTAATTGCATTGTCGAGTAATTGTGCATCTACTTTATTTACGATATCGAATGAAGCCATGGTAGTATGATTTAGTATTGTTATTTAAAATTAATAATTATTTCGCACATCTGCCATCATGCAGCGAGCACTTCCTCCACCATATTTTTCGATGGTATAGAGTGGGGCATGTAGCAAAGTGCCATATTGTTGCAGTGTTTTAATCTGTTCGCTGTTCAAGGCTTTGAAGGCTTGTTCGCTCATGATAATGAACGATTTCCCTTCGGTATTAAATGCTTGGTACATATTTCCTGCAAAGGAATTCATTTGTGCTCTTGAAATAGTCAGCAGTTCATGTCCTGTTGCTTCCAGTTGCTTGCAAATGATGTTTGCTTGGTTTTGGTCTGGAATACACTCTTTACAAATTACTGCAAAGGTGTTTCCAATACACATCAACACATTGGTATGGTAAATATCCGCTCCAGCATCATCCACTGCTTTAAAAATAGTTGCTTTGTAATTGAGATGTTTGCACAGTTCTTCCAATAAGTTTTTATCGGTGCGTGGAGAAGTATTTGCGTATGCAATTTCGTTGGTATAGTCGAATACAATGCTTCCGGTTCCTTCTAAAAAGATATTCTTGTTTTCGTGTATACTTATATCAATAAGCTTAGTCTCTTTATTTTTAAAAGCATCAACAATGTCCATTCTTCTTTCCAATCGTCTGTTAGGCGCTAACATGGGATACAACACAATGGAATTATTATCATGAAAAGAAATCCAGTTGTTGGGAAAAATAGCATCTGGTGTAATTGGGCTAGGGGAGTCGTTGAATACACGAATGTCAATTCCTGCTTCTTTTAATTTTAGAACAAAGTTATCGAACTCCGCTACCGCTTTTTCTTGTATGGAGCTATTGGTTTCATCTTCCACTTTATTTTGAAAGGAATTGCTGCCTGCTGTTTGTTCGTTGTAAACAAAAGAAGCTGGTCGTACCATTAATAAGGTTGAGGGTTGAATCATGTTGCTAAAGTAAATAAAAAAGCCCCTTCGTTTTAAGAAGGGGCTTTTTTATTATTCTAATTTTTGAATCCAAACATCTGGATATTCTGCTTTGTATTTTTGTTGTTCAGCTTCCGCTTCTTCTTGTTTTTGGAATTGTTTCACAAATACATAATACACTTTCGATTTGTGGTTTTGAATGATTTGTGTTCCATTGTAACCTTTAATCAAGTTCGCATCTTTAAATTTAGTTGCATTTGCTTTGTTACTAAATGTTCCAATTACAACATAGAAACCAGCACCTAAGCTCATTCCATTGTCATCCACGAAATCGTTGCTCGATGCAACACGCATCAATTGCTCTGTTAAGCTTTCTGTTTTTTCAGATGAACCAGATGAAGATGCACCTGATTTCAATTTAAGTAATTCTGCTTTTAAACGTTCCATTTCAGCTTTGCTGCTATCTGAATCTGCTCTTAATTTTGCTATGGCAGCATCTACTACAGCATCTTTTCCATCATCAGCTTTTACTTCTTCTTCAACTTTTTTACCACCAAACGTATAGCTCAATAATAATTCAGAAGATGTACCCATGTAGTTTTTAACTTTTCCGATGTTAAAATCGTAAGCAAAACCTGCGCTGATGTTTTTGTAACGTAATCCAATACTTGCTGCAACAGCATAGTTGCTATGGTAAGTTACACCAATCCAACCTAATTTTTGCCAATCAAATACAGCATTGATATCGTATTGTACTGTTGAACCTTCCGAGCCACGAACCATGATTAATGGATAAGCAGTCATCCCTTTGTCTTTTACTACATCAAATACATATTTAACAGAACCTTGGTAATGACGTGCTAAGTTGTAGCTTGTTGTTCCTTGATTATCGGTGTATTTTACTTTGTTGCCAATAAATTGAGGCATTGCAAAACCTACTTCTAATTTTTTCCAAGTATAGCCTAAGCCAAAATCAGCGCTGAATACTGTTTTTGCTTGTGCTGATGAATACATCAATGGATCATCGCCATCTCTAACAACTGCTTTCGAAAAATCGATACGGTTGTTTAATACACCTAAACCTAATCCGAAGAACAAATTGTTATCGTCATTGATTTTTAGTTTATAGGAGTAGTTTGCAAAAGCACCTAATCTGCTGGTGATATCGGTAACATCCGAGTATACTTTTAAACCCAATCCAATGTTTTTAGCTTGGATAGGACCATCGATTGTTAAATAGGTAGTTTGCGGTCCACCAGTTACACCAGTCCACTGCGAACGGTGTGTGATGAATGCATTGGTATTTTCTTTTGTTCCAGTAAATGCTGGATTGGTAACAAAGAAGTTTGTGTAATACTGACTGCTGAATGGAACTTGTTGTGCCATTGCTGTAAGTCCTGTTAACACGAGTACTGTAGTTATAATTGAATTCTTCATAGAATTTAGTTTTAAAGTTTTTAAAGTTCTTTTTGTGTCTATTAATTATTGGTTACCTCTATCGGTGTCTCTAATAATTGTTATTGAACCTTTGTAAATTTTATCGCTACCATCAAATTGGATTACGTAGTAGTATGTTCCATCATTTAATGGTTTACCAAATTTGTTTGTTCCGTCCCAATTATTGTCATAATTGCTCGACTCAAAAATAACTTGACCTTCTCTGTTCACTACCATTACTTGTGTGTTAGGGTAGTTTTCTAAATTTTGAACAATCCATCTGTCGTTGTAACCATCACCATTTGGTGTCATTAAGTTGGAAACAGTAACATTGTAATCAGCAATAACTGTTAATGTTAATGAATCGGTATCGGTACAGCCGTTTACATCTGTACCAATTAATTGGTAAGTTGTTGTAACGATAGGACTAGCTAACGGATTAGGAATAGAAGCACTGTTTAAGCCAGTGTTCGGGAACCAGCTCCAGCTTACAACACCAGCACCTAATGCGTTGATGCTGATAGAACCACCCAAGCTAAGTGTTGTATCATTTCCTGCAAATACTAATGGAGTAGGGAATACCGTTACTGCAATAATATCACTTGCATTTGTACAACCTGTTAATGTATCGGTTAATGTTACATCGTAATTTCCAGATGTTAATACATTGATGCTATTAGTTGTGTCAGCAGTGTTCCATAGATAATCGTATCCGCCAATAGCTGCAGAAAGGACTAATGTATCACCAGCACAGAATTCAAGGGGTCCACTTGCAGAAACTGTGTTCGGTGGTAATGCATTTACAATAACACTCACTGTTGCAGTATCCATACAACTAAAGTTACTTGTTGTAATTAAAGTTGCAGTAAATGTTCCTGCTGTTGTGTAAAGGTTTGTAGGATTAGTCGACATTGATGTGTTATTGTCGCCAAAAGCCCATTGGTTAAATTGAATGAATCCACCAGCAATAGTTGATGTATTTGTAAATGTAGTTGTGTTGTTTAAACAAACTGTATCAGCAGTGAAGCTTGCTACTGGTTTAGGATAAACAATCACAGATGCAGTTGCTGAAGTATCAGCAGGACAAACACCATTTTGAACAATTACTCTGTAACCAGTTGTATCTACTAAGTTAAAATAAGTTTGAGTAGCAGTAGTGTTAGTTAAACCAGTCCATGTTATTCCATCTGTTGAATTTTCCCAGTTTTGGATGGTACCAGCATAACCAGCAAGCGTTAATGTTCCAGCATTTGTTCCTTCACAACCAGCCATTGCACCGCTAATGGTACCAGCATTTGAAACCGCATCTACTGTAATAGTGTCTGCATTAGAATAAGCAGCATTACAAATTCCACTTTTTACAATTGCTCTGTAAATGGTTGTAATTGTTAAGTTGTTATATACCAATGAATCGGTAGTGTTTGTTAATGGTAAGAAATTAAATCCACCATCGATTGACATTTCCCAACCTTGAATAGTTCCTACATAACCAGTTAGGTGAAGTGTTCCTGCATTTGCGCTAGCACAAACAGTATCGTTTGATGATAACACACCAGCGTTTGTTGCTGGGTTGATGTAGATGATTGCAACACTAGAAGTATCGTTTCCACATGAACCACCACCAACAATTACTCTAAACCATTGTATTTAGTTGTTGTATGTATGATGTAGTTGTTAGCTAATGTATTCCAAGTTGCACCAGCATCTGTTGATGTTTCCCAGTTTACAATACTTCCAGCACTACCAGTAATGCCGTTGTTGATGGTATCGCAAACAAGCGTTGTTGAATTTAATGTTCCACCTACAGGAACTGGATCAACCGTAATCGTAACTGTGTTGGATGTTAATGCAGAACAGATTCCGCTTTTTACATTTACACGGTAGCTTGTGCTCATTGTTAGGTTGTTGTAAACCAATGAGTCATTCATGTTCGTTAATGGAATCCAGTTGAAACCACCATCTAACGACATTTCCCATCCTTGAATAGCACCAGTATAACCTGTTAAGTGAATGGTTCCACCATTTACACCAGAGCAAACAGTTCACTTACTGATAATGTTCCAGCAACAGTTGTTGTCATAATCAACAGCAGTTGATGAAGTATCGTTTCCGCAAAGACCGCTAGTTACGATAGCTCTGTACCAAGTTGTATCTGTTAAGTTCGTATAGTTTTCTGTTGTAGTTGTGTTGGCAATGGTTGTCCAAGTAGCACCAGCATCGGTTGATGATTCCCAGTTTACAACTGTTCCAACCGAACCCGCTAATGTTAATGTTCCGTTGTTAGTAGTACCACAAATGGTTGTTCCACCGTTGATGGTTCCACCAACTGCTATTGGGTCAACCGTGATTGTAACAGCATTTGAAGTTGCAGCATTACAAACACCACTTTTTACTTCTACTTTATATGAAGTAGTAGTAGTTAAGTTTGAATAAATTTGACTGCTTGATGTGTTAGCGATTGTTAACCAAGTTACACCACCATCGGTAGATGATTGCCAGTTTTGAATGGTTCCTGTTTGACCAGCCAATGTAAGTGTTCCAAAGTTAGAAGAAGCACAAACTGTTGCATCAACTGATAACGTACCACCAACTGATGGAGGATCAACTGCAATAATAGCAATGGAAGATGTATCGTTTGTACAAACACCACTTGCAACTATTACTGCAAATTGAGTTGTAGTAGCAACATTGGTATAGTTGAAAGTTGCTGCTGTGTTAGCAATTGGTGTCCAAGTAACACCAGCATCCGTTGAAGAAATCCAACCTTGAATCGTTCCAACGTAGTTAATTAAAGTAAGTGTTCCGCTGTTTGAACCACCGCAGGCAGTTGTACTACCGTTTAATGTTCCACCTACCGAAACAGGATCAACCGTTAAGGTTGAAGTTGCTGAATTAGCTGTAGAGCATGTTCCATTTTGAACAACTGCTCTAAAAATCGTAGTTAAGGTTAAATTAGCATAGTTGTGCGTTGTTGTAGTATTAGCAATTGGACTGAAGTTAATTCCTCCGTCAATTGAGCTTTCCCATCTTACCACATTACCAGTATGTCCAGCTAAAGTTAATGTTCCAGCATTTGTTCCAAAACAAATGTTTGCGCTAGTAGAAACAGTACCACCAACAGATGGCACATCCACAGTAATTGTATCTATGGAAGAAGAGTCGGAAGCACAAACACCACTTTTAACAACAGCTTGGTAATAAGTGGTTGCTGCAATATTGTTAAATGTTTGTGAGGTAGTTGTATTTACAATGTTATTCCAAGTAATGCCATCTGTTGAAGACAACCAATTGGTAACAGTACCTGTATTTCCAGCTAAGGTAATAGTTCCAATGTTAGAACCACTACAAACGGTATCATTTGATGCAGTAGTACCACCAACAGAAATAGGATTTACAGTTATTGTTGCAGTTGCTGAGTTCGCTGAAGCACAGCTTCCATTTTGAACAGTTGCACGATAGATAGTAGTCGTAGTTAAGTTTAAATAATTTTGAGTAGTAGTTGTATTTACTATGTTCGTAAAGGTTGTACCACCATCTGTAGAGAAAGACCAGTTGTTGACTGTTCCTGTATTTCCAGCCAATGTTAAAGTTCCTGCATTTCCGCTAGCACAAACTGTTGTGTTTGACGTTACAGTTCCTGCTACTGTTGGTGATGAAACTACTATAGAATCAATTGTAGAATAAGCGCCTATACAACCACTGCTAATTACAAATGCTCTAAAATAGCGTGTTTGAGTTAAGTTGGTATAAGTTTGAGTAGTAGCTGTATTAACAATATTCGTCCAAGTTGCTCCTGAATTTATTGAAAACTCCCATCTAGTTATTGTTCCAGTATGTCCAGATAAAGTAAGTGTTCCACCGTTTGTTCCACTACAAACAGATGTTCCACCTGTAATTGTACCACCTACAGAAGCAGGATTAACGGTAATAACTGCTGGTACCGAAAATGTGGAAGAGCATACTCCACTTTGTACTTGCACTCTGTATCTTCTTGTAGCTGTTAAATTGGAATAGGTTATTGAATTTGCTACGTGAGCTGTATCAATCCAAGTAACTCCAGCGTCTAATGAGTATTGCCATTTTAAAATAGTTCCTACTTTTCCTGTTGAAGTTAAAGTGCCCGCATTGGTGCCACTACAAACTGTAGTTCCTCCCGACACAGAACCACCTACAGAAAGTGGATCAATGGTCATTATTGCAACAGAAGACGTTGCAATTGCACATGAACCATTTTGTACTTTTGCTCTATAGCGAGTAGGTACAGTTAAGTTTGTATAACTTTGAGTAGTGGTCGTATTGGAAATACTAATCCAAGTACCACCACCATCAACCGAATATTCCCAATTTATAACATTTCCTGTATGACCAGCCAAGGTTAAGTTCCCACTATTGATGCCGATACAAACATTTGTTCCACCACTAACTGTTCCTCCCACAGAGGCAGCAGTATTTGTAACACTGTAGCCAGTAAAAGCATCATTTGAGGGATTTATATCACCAGCCAATGCGCAAGTAGCATCAATTGTATACGTACCTGGTACACTTAAATTGGCTTGTGTTGTAAAGGTGTAGTTAAATGTAGAATTGGTCAATACATTAGATCCTAATGTAAGTAATTCGGTTACTGGTGCACCCGCATTAATGGTATAACTCACGTTGAATGAGCTTCCCGCAACCAAGGTAGGACCAAAATTAAACATCCTGATTGTTACATTTTCGGTTGACGTAAGCGCACAGCCAGATACCGGTTGGGTAATTGCAGTAACACTAATGTCTTGGGAAAAGGTAAATTTACTAATGAGGATAATCGAAAAAAGCGTAAGAAGTTTTTTCATAAAGGATTGATTTGGTGTTTTTTATAGTAGTTTATTTAGTTTATAATCCGAAACGTTCTACGAATATATGTGTTTTTTGTTACGAATGATTAAAAATTATCGGCTAAGGCGTACTTAAGGATACCGGAATGATCTTGCCATTCATGTATTTCTGAGCATTTTTTGAAAAATCTGCAATGTATTCAGCCATTTGAGCTGCAGTAATGGGTGCTTTGTAGCCAGGAAAAGCTTCTTCAAGCATTTCAGTTTGCGTTGCTCCCAAGGCTAGGCAGTTAAATGCGGTATTCATGTCCTTAAATTCCTCTGCTAAACATTCGGTTAAACAGGTTAGAGCCGCTTTACTAGAGCTGTAAGCGGATAAACCAGCAAATTTTGCGCTTCCCTGAAAGCCTCCAATGCTGCTAATATTCACAATGTGTGATTTTGTTTTTTGCTCCATGTAGGGCAATAGGTTCTGAATAAGTGCGATTACCGAAAACACATTTACCTTATATACATGCTCAATGTCCGCTTGACTTAACTCTAAAAAGGGTTTGTTTACGATGGCTCCTGCATTATTGATAAGGATATCAATGGTTGAAAGGTGTTTGTTTAACTCCAATATAAAATTAGATACGGCATCCGAGTTTGATAAGTCACAAGCAATGGGTATAATTTTACTGTTGGGATTTAACCTTATACATGCTTGCTTTAGTTCGTTTAGCTTTTCGATGCTTCTTGCCGTAATAACAATTGTGTTGTTCGTATTCAAGCAAAATATCTTTGCAAGTTCGAATCCAATACCTCTGCTGGCTCCCGTTATAACAATGTTCATGTTTGACTATTTATTTAATTAGTCAAAGAAACATAAATTTTCGTTAATTTTACAATTCAATGATTCGTAAAATAACATATACAGTCCTTTTAATTACGTCTTTTGTGCTTTCCATGAATGCTCAGGATAGTACAATGATTCGTAAGCATCCACCCAAGGAAAAATTTACGGATCGTTTGTTTACAGGAGGTAATCTAGGTTTACAGTTTGGTACGGTTACGTTTATCGATGTTTCTCCCTTGCTGGGATATCGAGTAACCGATAAGTTTTCGGCAGGAATAGGGGCAACGTATCAATATTATAGGTACAAAGACCGCTATTACGACTTTAGTACAAATGTGTATGGTGGACGAGTTTTTGGAAGGTATTTTTTTACTGACTATTTGTTCGGTCATGCTGAGTATGAATATCTGAATTTAGAAGCATTCGATTTTTTAAGAAGAAGGGTAGATGTGAATAGTGTATTAGTAGGTGCTGGTTATTTTCAACGTTTTAGTGGAAACTCTGGTGTAACAGCAATGCTGCTTTATAATTTCACAGAAGATAGATATACGCCTTATACCAACCCGATTTTTAGGATTGGCTTTAATATTGGCTTTTAATCTTATAACTTTATCGTGATTTCTTCGCCAAGAAACTTTGGCTCCTTGTGTAATAGGTATAAATCGATAACTGCTTTGAATTTCGCAAAGTATTCCCTCACTTTTGTTTTCAGAGAATATTGCGATGGGACATCTTTCGCATTAAATGCTACTACATTCATTTCATAATAGTTGCCTATAAATACAGCCCGTTGGTTGTGAAATTCTTGGGAAATAACGGTTACATTTTTTTGCTGAAACACTTTTAAGCAACGAACCATCGAATCAAATGTTCTAAATCCAGCATAGTCGAGTGTGATACAACTATCAGGTACTCCTTCTATAATTAAGGCATCACACATATCCGTTGCTTCATCATACTCTTTGATGTGATTATCACCACTTACAATGATGTGTTTTATTTTTCCTGCTTTGTAAAGCTTAGATGCTGCTTCGATTCTGTATTTGAAATAAAGATTATCATTTCCACGACTTGTTTTTTTACTAGCGCCTAAAAGCAAAGCAACATCATTTGCTGGAATTAGATTTACATCGGAATACAGTTGACTTTTTGTGCTATTGATAATCCAATAATTGCTTATTACAATTGCACAACTAAATAATAGTAAAATGATAGAAAGCCACAAAAAGACTTTTTTGAAGGATATTTTTTTTAGCATTTAAGCTTACTTTAAAAATAAGTCGATTAATACACAAACGGCAAATAAAATACTTGCAATTCCATTGGTAGTAAAAAAGGCAATGTTCACTTTGCTTAAATCGTTTGGTTTTACCAAGGTATGTTGATACGTTAATAAACCTGTAAATACAGCAACACCTATCCAATACCACATATTGAAATGTGCATAGATGCCTGCATAGATAACAAACAAGGCACTAAAAATATGCAATATGATAGATAGGGTGAGTGCTCCTTTTGTTCCCAACCAAACTGGTATTGATTTTAAATTTTTTGATTTGTCAAAAGCTTCATCTTGCAATGCATAAATGATATCAAAGCCACTTACCCAAAATAAAACAGCAAATGAAAAGAACAATGGTAACCAGCTAAAAGCTCCCGTTACAGCTAAATAAGCTCCAATTGGTGCCAATGCTAACCCAACCCCAAGCACTAGGTGACACAATGCCGTAAAACGTTTAGTTAGGCTGTATCCCAATACAACTAACAGTGCTATTGGTGATAAATAAAAACATAAGGTATTTATAAAATAGGTAGTTGCAACAAATAAGACACAATTGATGATTACAAATACCAATGCGGCTTTTGGTTTAACAACTCCAGCAGGAATTTCACGTACAGCCGTTCGAGCATTTTGTTCATCTATCTTTCTGTCGATATACCTGTTAAATGCCATGGCTGCACTTCTGGCAAATACCATACACAATATGACCAATGCAAATAATCGCAAATTAAATGTGGCATCGGTATAGGTGATGGCTAAAAAGTAACCTATGATAGCAAAGGGCAATGCAAATACGGTATGACTAAATTTAATTAAGGATAAGTAATTGTTTACTTTTTTGATTGAGCTACTCTCCATTTTACATATTCATTTTATTGTAAATGGTAATTCCCAATATGATTAATACAGGAACAGAACTCAAGAACATGCCAATTAAACCGGGAGTAATCTTTTTAGTATTTACTTCATGTTTCATATCCAAGAAGATATAAATGGTAGAGATGATCATTCCAACAAAGCCAATCATAATTCCGATCATTAATCCGTAGGGTAAAAAACTCACAACAGCTGCTAGAATACCTAAGATAAGTGATACGATTCCTAAAATCTGAACTGTCTTTTTCATTAATACAAAGGATTTAAGCTTTTTTGCCGAATTAATTATGCTGCAAAATTACCAATTTTTCGCTTGCTTGTTTTTTTTCATTGATGATTAATTCGCACAAGTAAACACCTGGAGCCAACTCATTGTTTATACTCACAATGCTTTTTGTTGCTTTTCTTCTTTTAACGAGTTTACCAACGGCATTGTAAATTCTAATTTCAACCAAATCCATTGGTGTAATTTGCAGGAAATTAAGATCAAAGTTTACCTCATTGGCAGAAGGATTCGGGTAGATTAATAATTCAGGTTTTACTGGAGGCATGTCTTCAACTGCTGTAACAAGGCAGCCAGTTAGTGTTGTAAATGCATCCACTTTGCCATAGCCCCAACTGTTATCAGGCAGGTTAGTGCCCGTTAAGCTATCCGTTTTAGGACAAGCTAAAATGGCTTGTTTTACTTGAATACCCGTTGCTGTTGGATTTTTTTGAAGATAAAGTGCTGCAGTTCCAGCAACAACCGGACTAGCTGCTGAGGTGCCATCGCCACGTTTGTGATACGCTCCTGCAACAATTTGTGTAGGGGCAAGTGTAATATAGTCATTACGCAGTGGTTGTGCTAAACACGAAATTACCCAATCGCCAGTAGCTGCAATATCTGGTTTTGTGCGGCCATCACGTGTTGGTCCACGACTAGAGGATGGAGCAATTTCACTTACGATTCTATTAGGATCATAGGTATATGTTCCTGAATAGTTTAAATAAGGATTTCGATTTACGTAATTTCCAACTGTAATAACTTCATCCAAACATTGAAAACTACTTACGATGGTTTGATTAAAATCTGGTAATTTATAATAGCTGCTATCAGGCATTGTGTTTTGTGGTGGCAGGTTGTTTCTGATTACATCAAAATTCCAAGTGTCAAACTTGCCAGCTCCAGTTGTTATTAATCGCCAATAGTAGGATGTTGAATCGGGAATGATGTTAAACTCCATAGAGTAGCTTGATCCAATAATATCACCATAACTTTGAATTATTCCTATTCGGTTTCCACCATTGTATAATGTGTCTTCTTTCAATATTCCTATATGAGTTGTAATGTCAGAGAAAGGGATACGACCTCTAAAGGAATGGCTAGGTGCCATTTGGTCGGCACCAATAGCAAAATCTACGTTTTTGAAATTGGTTGTATCCGCCCACAACTGAATGTAAACACTTGTATTCGTGTATTTGAAAAATGTAAAATTAGTATCGCTTGTTACTGTGTAGCCCAAATGAAAAGGGACATTTCCTCCATTCCCAGCAGCAGCTACCAATGCTCTTCCTGGTTGTTGGTTAATCAAATTTTTGATGGTTTGTGCTTGTAAATCGTTTCCATCATGTGAACCATAATAATCTCCAAAACTACTATTGATAACGCAAGGCTTGCCCATTGCTTGTGCTTTTGCATAAATGTAATTCACGGCATCTGTTACCAAGGTTGGATTAGTGCTATTAAAGTCCAATGCAACAAAAATAATATCTGCTTCTGGAGCAATCCCTTCGTATTTATTCATTGCTAGTCCGTTACCAGCTGCTATTCCTGTTATATGTGTTCCATGTCCGTAGTAATAAGTAGCATCGTGTGCAGCAGCACCACCATTATCAATTTGTGTGCTATCCCATTCCTGGCCGTAATTATAAGGTTGAGGTGAGTTAGCTTGTGCAGTATAACGTTGATCCCATAAGTATTTAATGCGAGTAGCTCCCAAACTGTTTTTAAAATCGGGATGAGTTATATCAATTCCTGTATCTATAATTCCAATTACCACTCCCGCTCCTTTGTAATTTTAAGTTAAAGGTGCTGTGCCCGCATGAACAGGAACCACATTGTTTTGAATCAACGCAGTATCACCCATTATTTTAAGATGAGGTGTATAGGCTTCCATGCGAATTACTTTTGTGTTGGAAGCAATTGTGCTTATTGAATTTGACTGAATTCTAGCAACTACAATATTTCCCGAAGCGTATTTAAATTGTCCTCCATTACTTTCAACCAATTGCTTGATTGTAAAAATATCTCCTTTAATAAATACATCAATCATTGAACTGCCTGCTGATTTAGCCTGTTGAGCCAATTCAAAATTAATTTTGCTTTTTTGTGCAAATGTGCTCAGCGAAAAAAGTAGGGCAAAAACAAAACTTAGGCTAAAATGTTTCATTGATATAGAATTAAATTTCGAACTTTGTTTCATGATTAATCGATACATAAAGTTACTCTTTTTTATTGTTTTGTCAATAAATGTTTCTGCTCAGGATTCGGTAGCTTACTCGCGCGACTATGAGTTTAAGGAGGGTGTGTTTCTAACCTTGCAACATTTTCTGAATAATGAACCTGTTTTAAAATCAGACATTATTACATCAATTCCCATAAATCAAGTCGATTTTTTGAAAGAAGTAATGGAGCAAAAAACGATTAAATACAAAGATGCTGCGGGCGTAGAAAAAACATTGGAGGTAAGCACCGTATGGGGCTATTGTCAAAACAGAGCTCTTTATCTAAATTTTAATAAAGAATTTAATCGCCTAAATACAATTGGCTCCTTGTGTCATTTTGCAGCAACTGTTACAACACCAACATCATCTTACCGCGATCCTATGGGTTACAATTACGGAATAAACACTACTTACCAAGAACTTCGTCAGTTTGTATACGATAGTTCAACCAATAAAGTGTATGATTTTAATACAAAAACAATGGAATTTTTGCTCAAAAAGGATGATGCATTGTACAAGGAATTTATGAAATTAAAAAAACGTAAAAAGGCTGATTCGCTTTTTATTTATCTTCGCAAATACAACGAAAAACATCCCTTGTACTTGGCAAAAAATAGTGTTCAACTATTGGCAAATTTTACGATATTTGCACCTCAAAATTTATAATTCATAATTTTTCATTTATAATTTCTAAAGCATGTCAGAAGGCAGACAAATTATTTTCTCGATGGTAAACGTAAGTCGTACGTTACCTACAGGCAAAACCATTCTAAAAGATATTTATTTATCATTTTACTACGGAGCAAAAATTGGTATTTTAGGTTTAAACGGTTCGGGTAAATCTACATTAATGAAGATTATTGCTGGACTCGAAAAAAACTATCAAGGTGAGATTCACTTTTCGCCAGGATACCGTGTTGGGTATTTGGAACAAGAGCCTCATTTAGATGACACAAAAACAGTTTTGGAGATTGTTCGTGAAGGTGCACAAGAGCATGTGAATATTTTGAAGGAATACGATGAGGTGAACAATAAGTTTGCTGAAGAAGAATATTTGAATGATCCAGATAAGATGGATAAATTGATTAACCGTCAAGCTTATTTGCAAGAACAAATAGATCAATTGGATTTATGGAATTTGGACAATCGTTTGGAACAAGCCATGGAAGCATTGCGTTGTCCGGAAAGTAATTCACCTGTAAAACATTTGTCGGGTGGAGAACGCAGACGAGTTGCATTGTGCCGTTTATTGATTCAAGAACCAGAAATTTTATTGTTAGATGAGCCTACCAATCACTTGGATGCAGAATCTGTTGATTGGTTAGAACAACATTTACAACATTACAAAGGAACTGTTATTGCTGTAACCCATGATCGTTATTTCTTAGACAATGTGGCAGGGTGGATATTAGAGTTGGATAGAGGAGAAGGTATTCCTTGGAAAGGAAATTACTCGGAATGGTTGGATCAAAAACAAAAACGTTTAGCACAAGAAGAAAAAACGGAAAGCAAACGTCAGAAAACATTGTTACGCGAGTTGGATTGGGTTCGTCAAGGTGCAAAAGGCCGTCAGGCTAAATCGAAAGCGCGTTTACAGAACTATGAAAAAATGTTGGGTGAAGATGCGAAAGAGATTGAAGAAAAATTAGAAATCTTTATTCCAAACGGTCCTCGTTTAGGAAATGAAGTAATTGAAGCCATTGATATTTCAAAAGCATTTGGCGATAAATTATTATACGAAAACTTAAGTTTCAAATTACCTCCTGCGGGAATTGTGGGTATCATCGGACCGAATGGTGCGGGTAAAACAACTTTGTTCCGTATGATTATGGGACAAGAAACACCTGATAAAGGGGAATTTAAAGTTGGACCAACTGTTAAAATTGCTTATGTGGATCAATCGCATAAAGACATCGACCCTAATAAAACCATTTATGATATATTAAGTGGAGGTGCGGATAACATTATTATGGGTGGTCGTCAAATGAATTCACGTGCATACATTTCACGCTTCAACTTTGCTGGTTCCGACCAAGGAAAAAAATGTGGTATTTTATCAGGTGGTGAGCGTAACCGTTTACACTTAGCAATGGCATTAAAAGAAGAAGGTAACGTATTGTTACTGGATGAGCCTACGAATGATTTGGACGTAAATACATTGCGTGCATTGGAGGAAGGTTTAGAAAACTTTGCTGGTTGTGCAGTAATTATTTCCCATGATCGTTGGTTCTTGGATCGTGTATGTACGCATATTCTGGCGTTTGAAGGCGATTCACAAGTGTATTATTTCGAAGGCGGTTATTCTGAATACGAAGAAAACAAAAAGAAACGTCTTGGAAATGTGGAACCGAAACGTGTACGTTATAAAAAATTAACGGTTTAATCAGTTTTCTCAAGCCCAATATGACCGCGCTGTCGCCGCCTCCAGGATAAACAGTTCATTATTTAAACTAATTTTAATGAGGAATTCAATTTTGAATTCCTCATTTTTTTTAAACAACATGAAAAGCAAATTAATTTTAGGAATAATAGTAGGTGGTGTAGTAGGAGCACTGTTGGTATTGATATTTTTAGTGTTTATTGATGGTAAAACTAATAAGAACAGAACTGGAATTCAATTGGTAACTACAGACTCTACAAAAGCAGAAGATGCTAAAAACCAACAAGTATTGGTGTATGGCGATTATATGGATTTGGATAGTACCGATTATTTATTGATTCCATTGGGAATGAAAACATTGGAAAATGTTGAAAATGGAGGATTAAGAAGCAAAAGCGCTGATGAATACAGTGCCACTACAAGCGAATTCCGAAGCTTTAAATACAATTTTTATGCATTGTCATTTGGGAATTGCAACAATGTTATTTTTTATAATAAAGTAACCGAAGAAACACATTTGTTGCTTCAGCAGCCTGCCATCATTTCTCAATTTTATTTTCCCTATTACGATGAAGAATACAAAGGAGATAAATACTGGTTTATTTTGATGGGCATTCATGAGTACGATTCCAATTTAGATGGCTATATCAATGAGGATGATGCAGAGAAAGTCTATTTGACAGATTTGTCGGGTAAAACAATGATACCAATTACTCCTGATGGAACACAATTGGTTGATTGGTTCATTGATGCAAAAACAAACACCATCCTCATGAAAATTCGTCCTGATTCTAATAAGGATTTAAAGTTTAATTACAACGATGAAATGGAAATTGTAAAAACATCCATCTCTTCACCTTCCATCGCAAAAGCAATCATTGGAAAAGATATCAAAAGCAATATCAAAAAGATATTGAAGAAAATTAAATAAAAAATCCCCTTCCAATTTGGAAGGGGATTTTTTATGTTTTAATTCAACAAGATTATTTCACAATCTTCATCTCATTAATCAAGTTGCTTGCTCCACCAAATTTATCAATCATAAATAAGATGTAACGAATATCATTACTGATGGTACGTTTGTAATTGCTATCAAAGTAAATATCTCCACTCATTGCTTCCCAGTTACCATCAAATGCTAAACCTACTAATTCGCCATTGCCATTGATTACAGGACTGCCAGAGTTACCACCCGTAATATCATTATTACTGATGATTGCAACTGGTAATTCGCCTTTTGCATTTGCATACTGACCGTAATCTTTCGCTTTGTAAAGTTCTTTCAATTTTGCTGGAACTTTAAATTCAAAATCGTTTGGATTTTCTTTTTCCATTACACCATCAATCGTAGTATAGAATTTAAAATCTACACCATCTTTTGGAGAATACGACTTGATATTTCCGTATGTTAAACGCAATGTTCCATTCGCATCTGGATAATAAATTTTACCAGGATTCATTGCCATAATTCCTTTGATGTATTTTTTACCCTCAGCATTATTCACCGCATTGAATGCATCAACGTGCGGTTTAATGTTCGCAATAAAGTTGTCGTAGAATGCTTTGAAATGTGCAAATGCAGGATCTGCTTGCAATTTCTTTAAATCAACTTTCTCTAAAAACTTGCCTTGTTTTGCATTTGTAACCATAAAGCTTTTCTCCACTACTTTCTTTGCATATTTTTCGAATGTTTCAGGGTGTGTTTTTCCTTTGTTCTTTTTTACAAGGTCGGTCAAATATTGAGGATGTTGATTCGCAGGAATCATATCGTAAAAATACTGAGTCAATTTTGCCAATATTTTTTGTTCCGAAGCAACATTAAACTGCTTGTAAAACTCTTCGCCATTTGTTTTGATTTGAGCAACCAATTTGTCGATTTGTGCTTGGTCAGGCTTTTCAGCTTTTAAGGCTTTTTCCAATTGCATGTATGATGAAGCATATGCAATTAGGCTAGATCCAGAAACACCTTCACGCATAAATGTATTGTGTAATGCATATGTATTGTATGCTTTATAAGCATTTTCGAAATTGCTCAATACGTTTTCGTATTCTGGCTTTCCTTTTGCAAATGCAGCAAATAACTTTTCTGTAGCTACTTTTTCATCCACCACTTTCATTCGTTTTAATTGCTCTGTTTGTCCAATAAAGAACTTCCAGTAGTTAGCAATACTTGCATAGTCTGCAGAAAGCAATAAACGAACACTGTCGCTTTTTACCATTTCTTCTTTCCATGAAGTTAAACGAGCATCACGCAATTTTACAATTGCTGGGTTTATTTGGTCAATCGCTAACTGAACACCAAATGATGTTTCGTAACGGTTGGTACGACCAGGGAAACCGTAAACCATTGTAAAGTCACCTTCATTCAATCCTTTAATTGAAACAGGTAAAAATTTCTTTGGTTTGTAAGGCACATTATCTTTTGAATATGTTGCTGGTTTGTTGTCTTTGTTTGCATAAATGCGGAACATCGAAAAATCGGCAGTATGGCGTGGCCACATCCAATTGTCGGTATCACCACCAAATTTACCAACCGATTGAGGCGGTGCAGCTACCAAACGGATATCTGTAAACTTTTCGAAAACAAATAAGTAAAATGCATTGTCTTTGAACATGGATCTTACTTGTGTCATGTAGCCATTTTCTTTGCTTGCTTCGTCTTGAATTGCTTTAAAAATCTCTTGTTTTTTAGCATCTAATGCTTTTGCATCAACACCTTCTAATGCTTTGTTTACTCGGTCCGACACATCTTCCATGCGTACTAAAATAGAAACCCACATTCCTGGATTCGATTTTTCTTCGGCAAATGATTTTGCCCAAAAACCATTGTCAAGGATATTGTCGGCAGTTGTGCTATGTGTTGCAATAGCATCGTAACCACAATGGTGATTGGTTAATAATAAACCTTGGTCAGAGATAATTTCTGAAGTACAACCACCATTAAACCATGCAATGGCATCTTTTAAGCTGGAGTTGTTAATGTCATACAATTGTTCAGGAGTAAGTTTTAATCCTTGTTTTACCATTTGCTCGTAATTGTTTT
Source organism: Bacteroidota bacterium (assembly GCA_016707685.1). Lineage (GTDB taxonomy): Bacteria > Bacteroidota > Bacteroidia > 2-12-FULL-35-15 > 2-12-FULL-35-15 > 2-12-FULL-35-15. The sequence continues at coordinate 14,530 of JADJHE010000013.1, read as the reverse complement.
TTAGGAGCATTGGTAACCACATTCCTTCATCAGCGATTGCAGTTGTGAAAACAAATGCAGAAGCAATCAGTGTAAGTATTTTTTTCATAAATTTTAGTTTCAAATTTTTCAGGAGCGAATTTAATAAACAGAATGCTACTTTTTGCCGATTTTTATAGGAAAATACCCGAAATTGGTATGAGTGGTAATTTAGCATCGATGAATAGCATGGATAATGGATGAAAAAAATCACGATATTCGCATTCTGAAGGAAGAAAAGACATTTTAGTACAAGCAATCAATTATGGCACAAAAACCAAGTATACCAAAAGGAACCCGCGATTTTTCACCACAAGAAATGGTGAGACGTAATTATATATTTGATACCATCAAAAAAACGTTTCAACGTTATGGCTATTTGCCGATTGAAACGCCTGCCATGGAGAATCTTTCAACCTTAATGGGAAAGTATGGCGATGAAGGCGATAAATTGATTTTTAAGATTTTGAATAGTGGGGATTTTAAAGATGGTGTGGATATGAGTTTGGAAGCCAAACAGCTTACTAATAAAATCTCCGAAAAAGCGCTTCGTTACGATTTAACAGTTTCTTTTGCACGTTATGTGGTGCAACACCAGCATGAACTATCTTTTCCGTTTAAGCGCTACCAAATTCAACCCGTATGGCGTGCCGATCGTCCACAAAAAGGTCGTTACCGTGAATTTTACCAATGCGATGCCGATGTAATTGGAAGTAATTCCTTATTAAATGAAGTGGAGTTGGTACAAATGATGGACGATGTGTTCACGGCTTTTGGATTGGGGGTAATGATTAAAATCAACAACCGAAAGATTCTACAAGGATTAGGTGTTGCAATTGGTGAGGAAGCTAGAATAGTTGATATTACTGTTGCTCTTGATAAATATGACAAAATCGGTCAAGAAATTTATGCAGAATTAAAAGAAAAGAATTTCTCAGGAGACGATTCAAAAATTACAAACATTAATTGATGGGTTTACAGCTTTTATCTGAAGAAAAAGAAGATTTCTTAAAAAGATGTTTTTAAATATTCAGATTGGTTTAAAAGGTTTAGAAGAACTTGAATATTTGTTTCAAGCATTGATCCGTGTAAGTTAGCTTCAGCAAAATGTGAATTTGACATTACACTTGCTCGTGGTTTAAAATTACTATACTGGAACTATTTTCGAAGTAAAAGTGAATGATGCTCGTTCTGAGTTTACGAGCAGCATCACCGGTGGCGGTCGCTACGATGATTTAACAGGTATTTTTGGTTTACCAAACATGAGTGGTGTGGTATATCTTTTGGTGCCGATCGTATTTATGATGTTTTATTAGAATTAAATTTATTCCCAGAATCCGTTACAGCAAGCACTAAATTGTTATTTGTAACATTTGGTGAAACCGAGCAAGCCTATTGTTTGCCTCTTTTAGCAAATGCTCGTAAAGCAGGTATCAACTCCGAAGTATATCCCGATGCAAGCGCTAAAATGAAAAAACAAATGGGTTATGCCGATGATAAAAAAGTTCCTTTTGTGGTTATTATTGGTGGCGATGAAATGCAATCAGGTTTATTGACCTTAAAAAACATGACATCGGGTGAGCAAGAAAAATTGACGATTGATCAGATTATTGAGAGGCTGAAATAGAGTTTAACCGCTAAGACAACAATTATTATATTTTGAAATTGTACACAGTGTGTGTCATTTCGAGTGTGGAGCGCAGCGGAACGTATCGAGAAATGTGTGTAGGCTTTTGAATTTTTTCAATAATTTATCTGATTCTGTGTCTTTGTGTTTAAAGCCTCCCATGTTTCTCGACAGGCTCGAAATGACAACACACAGCCCTTCAATCTTAATAAAAAATATACTTTAAAAGCTTTTTCTTTTGATAACATTCTTTGCGCCTCTGCGCCTTAGCGGTTTGGTTTACTTTGTCTTAGCGACTTAGCGCCTCTGCGGTAAAATAAAATCACTTCAACAAATCAGGTCTTCTTTCTTTTGTTCGTTCCAAACTTTGTTCATGGCGCCAATTGTCTATTTTTTCGGCATGTCCCGACAATAAAATCTCAGGAACTTTCCATCCGTTGTATTCTGCTGGACGTGTATAAACGGGTGGTGCTAATAAATTATCTTGAAATGAATCGGTCAAAGCAGATGTTTCATCAGATATTGCACCTGGAATAATACGGATAACACTATCACAAATTACTGCTGCTGCTAATTCACCACCAGAAAGCACATAATCACCAATTGAAATTTCACGGGTAATAAAATGGTCGCGCACACGTTGATCAACGCCTTTGTAATGACCACAAAGAATCATGATATTGTTTACCGTTGAAAGCTGATTGCTTATTTTTTGGTTCAATGTTTCACCATCGGGTGATGTGTAAATAATTTCATCGTAGTTGCGCTCTGCTTTCAATGCATTGATGCAATTAGCAATAGGCTCGATGCTCATTACCATTCCTGCACCACCTCCAAATGCATAGTCATCCACACTTTTTTGTTTGTGTGTGGAATAATCGCGCAAGTTAATAAGGTTAACTTCTACAAGTCCTTTATCAATTGCACGTTTTAAGATACTGTGCTGAAATGGACTTTCTAATAATTGTGGCAATACGGTAATGATATCGATACGCATGCTGCAAAGGTAATTGAAAATTTGAAACCGAATAAACTTGAAAAAAATTCGGATATTTACAGCAAATGAATTTACAGGAAAGAGATAAGAAAGTAGTTTGGCATCCGTTTACACAAATCAAAACGGCTCCATTGCCAATTCCTATTGTTAGAGGCGAAGGAGCTTATTTATTTGATGAGAAAGGAAAAAGATACATTGATGGCATGGCAAGTTGGTGGGTGAATGTTCATGGACATGCACATCCGTATTTAGCAAAAAAAATATCAGAACAGTTGTTTACCCTTGAACATGCTATCTTTTCAGGATTTACGCATGAACCAGCGGTGCAATTGGCAGAGCGATTATTAAAACGTTTACCCGATAATCAATCCAAAATATTTTATTCCGATAATGGTTCAACTGCTGTTGAAGTCGCTTTAAAAATGGCATTTCAATATTGGAGTAACAAGAATAGTGTTAAAACTAAAATCATTGCATTCGAAAATGCCTACCATGGCGACACATTTGGTGGTATGAGTGTTGGAGCCCGCAATGCGTTTAATTTGCCATTTTCAAAATTATTGTTTGATGTTATTCATATTCCTGTTCCAGTAAAAGGTTCGGAAAAAGAAACGATGGATGCGTTGAAAAAGGCCATAGCAGAGCAGGAGATTGCTGCATTCATTTTTGAACCATTGGTGCAAGGAGCAGGAGGAATGGTAATGTATTCCGAAAAAGTATTGGATGAGATGATTAAACATTGTCGCGAAAACAATGTTATAACCATTGCAGATGAAGTAATGACTGGCTTTGGGCGTACAGGTAAGTTTTTTGCTTCGGATTATTTAATGCACAAACCGGATATTGTTTGTTTGAGTAAAGGATTAACAGGTGGTGTAATGCCATTGGGTGTTACCAGTTGTGCTGATTTTATATATGAAGCATTTATTAGCGATGATAAAATGAAAACGTTTTTTCATGGACATTCCTATACGGCTAACACAACAGCTTGTTCGGCTGCATTGGCAAGTTTGGATTTGTTTGATTTACCAGACGCTTTTGAAAATGTTCATCGTATAGAAAAAAAACACGATAAGTTTTTACAAAAAATAAAAAGTCATAAAGCATTAATTGATGCCCGACAACTGGGTACAATCATCGCATTTGAAGTAAAAACCGAAGAGCATACAAATTATTTGAATTCATTGTCGGAACAAATCAGTGCCTTCTTTATTTCAAAAGGAATTATTCTTCGTCCACTGGGTAATATTGACTATGTATTGCCACCTTATTGCATAAAAGATGAAGATTTAGATTATATTTATAATGCCATTGAGGTGTTTTTGGATGAGTTATAGAATAGTAAGTAGCGATTAGTAAATAGTGATTAGGGCATAGTTTATAGTAATTCACAGATATGGAAATTCGTATATTGGTAAAGATTCGTAATTCGTAGGTATTACGTATGTTTAAATCAAAAAGAGAATTTGTATTTATTATTCTTGCTGGTATTTTTATTACCAATGCAATTGTGGCCGAACTGATTGGTGGTAAACTCATCCAGATAGGACCATTTGTAATGAGTATTGGTATCATTCCTTGGCCAGTGGTTTTTCTTACCACCGATTTAATCAACGAATATTATGGTAAATCAGGCGTTAAGCGATTATCATTAATTACTGCTAGCTTAATTGCTTATGCTTTTGTGGTATTGTTTTTTGCGATGGTTGTACCTGCTGCAAAAGGAATTTCAACAGTTTCGGATGAACAGTTCGTTGCGGTATTCGGACAAAGTATGTGGATCATTGTTGCTAGTATAATCGCTTTTCTATTATCACAATTAATTGATGTATCCATATTTTGGATGCTACGCGATAAAACGGGTGGTAAAATGATTTGGTTGCGAAGTACGGGTTCAACCGTTATCTCTCAGTTGATAGATACCTTTGTCGTATTGGGAATCGCTTTTTGGTTACCAGGGAAAATGACCACTGCTACTTTTATCAATGCAGCTCTAACAGGTTATACTTTTAAATTGATTATTGCTGTAGTATTAACTCCCGTTATTTATGTTGGTCATGGCCTTATCGATAAATATTTAGGTGATGAAGCTGCTCATACTACCATAAAACATGCTGCCGAAGAATCACTTCATCATAAAGTTGAAGAATAATGAATCAGAAATTAGGGATGGTTTTATTTCAACCTCCCTTTTCTTGTTAATAGTAAATTCATGTTTTTCAAACTCCGCAATATTATTTCTGTTTCATTGGTCGTACTTGTGCTACTGATGATGTCGTATTGTGGAAACGATTCTTCTACTCAAACAAAAACTGAACTTACTTCTACCAAAGGTTATTTAAACCATGGCGATTCTGCTCATTATGTTGGGATGGATCAATGTAAACTTTGTCATCAGGATATTTACAACACCTTTATTGAAACGGGTATGGGCAAAAGTTTTGACAATGCCTCAAAGATGAAAAGCTCCGCTAAATTTGAGAAGCATACTGCTATTTATGATAAAGCTTCCGATTTTTATTATCACCCATTTTGGGACAAGGATAGTTTAATGATTTTAGAATTTCGTTTACAAGGAAAAGATACAGTTTATAAACGCATCGAAAAGGTCGATTATATCATTGGCTCTGGTCAGCATACCAACTCACACATCCAAAATGTAAATGGTTATTATAATCAAATGCCTATGACCTATTATACCCAACAAGGGAAATGGGACATGCCACCGGGCTTTGAGAATGGCTTTAATACACGTTTTTCGCGTAAAATAGGTTTAGAATGCATGAGCTGCCATAATTCATTTCCTGAATTTGTAAAGGCTCTGAAAACAAATATGCAAGAAGTGCCGAATGGTAATTAATTGTGAACGTTGTCACGGCCCAGGAAGTATTCACGTTCAGGAACGTTCAACGGAGCAAAAATAGACACTTCAAAATTCATTGATTATTCCATTGTGAATCCTGGTAAACTTTCAATCGATTTACAATTTGATGTTTGTCAGCGCTGCCACTTACAAGGAAATGCAGTATTAAAAGAAGGAAAATCATTTTATGATTATCGCCCAGGAATGAAATTGTCGGATTACATGACAACCTTCCTACCTCGTTATGAGGGTGCTGATGACGAATTTATTATGGCTTCGCATGCCGATCGTTTAAAACAAAGCAAATGCTTCATCAAAAGTTTTAAAGAAGAAACCGATGAGGCTTCACTCAGACCTTATAAAAATGCGTTAACCTGTGTTACTTGTCATAATCCGCACGTAAGTGTTAAATCAACTGGTAAAGAAGTGTTTAATGCAGCCTGCAAAAATTGTCACGGTGGTAAAAATCAATTGGATTGCACGGAAAAACCCGAAGTTTTAAAGAAAAAAGAGAACAATTGTGTGACTTGCCACATGCCCAAATCGGGCTCAATTGATATACCTCATGTTACAGTGCACGATCATTACATTCGCAAGCCTATGAAAAAAGAGGAGATTGCGAAAGTGAAAAAGTTCATTGGTTTGTATGCAGTAAATGAGAAGAATCCAGATGCAAAAACCAAAGCAAAAGCCTATTTGCAACAATACGATAAGTTTGAATACAAAGTAGAGTATTTAGATTCTGCTAAAAAATACCTTTCCGAAAAAACACAAAATGATATAACTAACAATTTTGAATTGTTGGTTCATTTGTATTTTATTAAACAAGATTTTTCAAAAGTGTTGGAATTGACTCAAAAAGTGGGGAAGGATAATTTGTTGAATTCGATATTGACGAAGCAAACTTGGGATAATCAAAACGCTTGGACTGCCTATCGAATAGGTGAAGCTTACTACAAAATAAAAGACATTCCTTCCGCTTATTTGTTTTATAAAAAAGCCGATTATTTAGCATCCTACAATCCTGAATTTAAAAATAAATTAGGTGTTAGTTTGATGGCACAAAATAAATTGCCAGAAGCAATTGCCATTTTTAATGATGTTATCAATGAGAACCCTAAATTCGTTCCTGCACTATCTAACTTAGGATATGCTTATTTGGTATATGGCAATGCTGAAAAAGCGCAGGAAATGTACGACATTGGTTATAAACTAGATCCTGATTACGAAATGTTATTGCTGAACATTGCTGGTTTAAATATTTACAAAAAAAACTATAAGGAAGCAGAAGTGTATTTGAAAAAAGTTTTAAAGAAAAACCCTACAAACGAACAAGCAAAACAGGTGTTGAATCAATTGAAAGCATTGTAAAAATGGCAAAAGGAAAATCATCATTTATGAAAAAAGTAATTGTTTCATCGCTTCTAATAATTGTATTAGTGGGTGGAGTAGGAGCATTCTTAGCGTATAAAACAATCTATCAATCCAATGTGAATTTAGGGGATAAAAAATCTCAAATCATTTACATTCCAACGGGATCAACATTTGAGGATGTTGTACGAATTTTAGGTGAGAATAATATTTTAGAAAATCGTTCGAGTTTTGAATGGTTGTCTGAAAAGAAAAATTACAAGAATGCAATTAAACCTGGGAAGTACCGTATTTTGGCAAAAATGAGTAACAATGCTTTGGTGAATTTATTACGTGCTGGAATTCAAGAGCCTGTCGAAATCAATTTTAATGGCTTAAAAACAAAATCACAATTAATATCCAGAGTGGCTCATCGCATTGAAGCTGATTCACTTGACTTGTATTATGCGTTTAATGATAATGGTTTTTTGAATAAATACGGTTTTAATGCACAAACGGTGCAAGCATTATTTATTCCCAATAGTTATGAGTTTTATTGGAATACATCTGTGGATGAGTTTTTTGATCGAATGGCAAAAGAGTATAAAAAATTCTGGACAGATACACGTATTCAAAATGCTAAAGAAATAGGTTATTCTCAAACAGAAGTAGCTGTGCTTGCTTCTATTGTTCAGGCGGAGCAGTGCTGCGACCAAGAAGAACAAAAAGTAATTGCGGGTTTGTATATCAATCGGTTGAACAAGGATATGTTGTTGCAATCGGATCCTACGGTAATATTTGCAATTGGGGATTTTTCGATTCAACGTGTTTCATTTGAGCAAACACGTTATAACTCGCCTTATAATACCTATGTTAATAAAGGTTTACCTCCTGCACCAATAGGTTTTGTGCAAGCAGCAGCAATGGATGCTGTGTTGGATTATGATAAAAATGATTACATCTATATGTGTGCGAAAGAAGATTTTTCTGGAAAACATAATTTTGCTAAAACCTATGAGCAACATTTAGTATATGCAAAGCAATACCGTGATGCTTTAAATGCTCGTAACATTCATTAAGAATTACTACGCTTGGTTTGATTAAGTATTACAAGTGAAAAGATTAGAAAAGAATATACTCCCATTTGTCTTTCCAATATTGATTCGGAGAGCATAATTATAAAAAACACCCAGCTGGTTGCGACTAAAAGTAATTGATTTTGCTTTTTGAGTATAAATAAATAAGCAACTAAAATGCCAAGTACAGCAAAATTCCATAGTTAATAGCTATTGTGAAATATTGATTGTGCGAATTGTATTTCCCTTTTTCAAAAACTAACTCACTATTGCTTTGATAGCAATCATCTAGTAGTATTTGTGCTTTATTAGTGCTTGTTCCTAGCCATAAATGTTCTTTCAGCACTTCAAGGTTACAAGTGAGAATAAGTTGGCGTTGATTAACGGTGTTTTCTTTCAAATTGGTTTGAACTAAAAAGTCGCTTATTTCATTAATCCTATTCTTTAGTGCAGGACTAAACATTGTAACGGTTACAGAACAAGAATAATAGAAATTGAAATAATGCTAAGCCATTTAATTGATTTGGTGTTTTTATAAACTAACCAAATTGAACCAAAAATAGTAATGAAAAAAGGAGTTTTGGCTGCAATTAATACTTCTGCTGCAAATAAGGTAATTATTGCAAATGCCACCAATACTTTGTAGTTATTAGTTGTATTATACAAGTTACTAATTAGCCAAAAGATAGCGATGCTTGCAAAAAAGCCGAAATAGGTAGGGTGTAGGTTCGATGCATATTCAAATTTTTGTCGGATGAGAAATGCACCATTATTATAACTTTCGCTGTTAAATAAATCGTTATTTACAATTAAAGGTACAAATGAAACGATTGCTAATAAAGTTGTTGCGACTGTAAAAATGGTAAATAAACGATTCGTGTTTTTGAATTTTGTGAATGAGAAAAAAATAGCAAATGCAAATGGAGCAAAAAGAAAAGGCAGTTTTTTTAAGAACTCAATTTGCATCAACTGATTATTGGTATCCATTAAATACTCAATCATGTATGGAATAAATGCTAAACTAATAATGTACGAGAATCGAACTTGTTTCCAATCGATAAACGTATAGGATAATAAACCAAAACCAATAGAGAGCGATGAAAATGCGATGAATACAATGTTTGCGATGTTTAAGGGTAGAATTGGTAGCAAAAATAGCGCTGATAGCAAAATCTCTGCAACAATACGAATACCTTTTATTTCTAAATAATTACGCATGCTTGAATTCAGAATATTTGGATGAAATGAATTCAGTAATTTGTTGATGAAAACGTTCTTTGTTGAAATTGGATGTGTTTTTTATAAATGCATCCTTTTCAAAGTGTTTGTTTTCTTTTTCAAATTGTTGGATTGCTTTTACAATCGATTCCAGACGTTGGTCTTCAAAGAATAATCCTGTTTCTGGAGTTACGGATTCTTTATAACCACCCAAATAGGGCACAATAACAGGTGTTCCACATGCTTGTGCTTCAACAATAGTAATTCCAAAATCTTCGTTTGCAGCAGCAACAAAACCTTTTGCATTCTTTATAAGTTCGATGAGCTGATTTGTTTCAATGTATCCCATAATCTTCACATTTTTGGGTGCTGATTGTTCTAACTTTTTTCTATTAGGACCATCACCAGCTACAACTAACTCCAATTCAGGAAACTGTTCGAATGCTTTTATAAGTTGCTCGGTTTTTTTGTAGCTAACTAATCGAGACACAGTTATATAATAGTTTTTCTTTATAGTTTCAATTTTGAATTTGTTGATATCAACAGGTGGATAAATAACAATAGAATCGCGGTTGTAATTCTGTTTAATCCGATTGCTGACATTGATTGAGTTTGCAATAAAGTAGTCGACACGATTCGATGTGCGCTTATCCCAGTCGCGTAATTTATCGAGTAAGTATGAGAAAACGGTTTTGCTAATCGGCTCCTTTACAGCATCTACGTATTCTTCTTTTAAGTCCCAAGCGTATCTTACGGGGCTATGACAATAGCAAATATGTAATTGGTTTTTGTGTTTAATAATGCCTTTTGCTACGCAGTAGGAGGATGAAATAATTAAATCATATTCGCTTAGATCTAAGCCCTCAATCGCTTTTGGAAAAAATGGGAATAGAAAACGATAAAACTTTTTTGCAAAAGGTATTTTTTGAATAAATGTTTTTTTTGTTGTTTTATTGGATAAAAATTTTGCTCGTTTGGTATCATCGAAAAAATCAAATAAGCAGTATACATCGGCTGTTGGATAGCAAAAAAGGAGTTCCTTGACTACTTTTTCAGCGCCACCAACTTCATTAAACCAATCGTGTACAATAGCTACTTTCATTTTTTTAATTCGTAAATAGCAGTTAATAGTTCCTTTGCTGATTTGTCAAAATTATATTCCTCTTTCAACTTATCTTGTTCGCTTATTGGGATTGTTTTGCCTTTTATGCTAACGATAGCATTTTCAAAGCTAGTTACATTGTTAAGCTCAAAATAGGTGGGCAAATCACCAAACGATTCCTTGAAAACCTCTAAATCGGATGCAATTACAGGTACTCCCATCGATAAACTTTCTAAAATTGGTAGGCCAAAACCTTCGTAATGTGATGGATAAATAAGTCCAGATGCATTTTTTAGCAATTGAAAATAACGTGCATCATCAATGTCAGTGTAACTAACGATATGCTCATGAGTTGGAATGTGGTCGTTTGCAAATACGGTATCGTTATTCAAAAGTAAAACAAGTTTATAGCCATGTTTTATAAGTATATCAATATTTTGAATAATCCATTTTATGTTTTTTCTCGGATTATTCCCTCCAGTAACCAATAGATACTTGTAATTTTCGTATGTCTTATTTTCATTGACAGTAGTCCGTAATCCGTTTTGTATGATTTTAATCTTTTGGGAGGGTAAATTATAGTTGCTGATTAGCTCATTTTTTGAAAAGTTTGAAACGGTGAAAACAAGTTTGGCTTTTTTGCAGAGTTTTGGAATAAGGATTTGATACCATGCTCGAAACGAAGGAGTAAACCAATTTTTGCCCTCTTTTTCAAATGCAAGATCGTGGATAGTTACAACCTGATTCTTGCAGAAAAGTGGTGCCGAATTGCTTAGGTTGATTAATAGACTATCCTTATTCTTAAAAAGGTACATTGGTAATGAAATCTGCTCCCATAAAAAGCCTTTAAAAACACCAATTTGCTTTGATTGAAGTGGTACTTTTTCTTTTGTTGAGGGCAGAATAACCTGAATTGTAGGCTCTAGCTTTAATAATGCCTCGGTAATTCCCAATGCAAAATTCTGTACGCCAGATTTAGATTGGCACAAAAATTTACCATTGATTATTACTTCCATTGCATTAATCCTCTAATGTTGAATTTAGTAAATATACTAATATTTACTTTTCATGCACTTGTATTGGATTTTAGCCTTTGTTTCATGTATGATTTATAGGAAAATGGCATCGAAAAAATCCATTTGTTTTTTGTCTAAAAACTCCTAAAAATGCCTTATTTTAGTCGGCTATAACATGATGTTACCGAATAACTACTTAGTTTACTTTTTGATATACAAAAATCTTCAGTTAAAATACAAGCATTCTGTGCTTGGATTTGTATGGAGCTTTCTGCATCCTTTTTTCTATTTGCTCATTTTTAACTTCGTATTTTCAAAAGCATTTTCTCAAATTCAGAATTATTCGCTTTTGTAATAAGTGGTCTGTTATTTTGGGTTTATTTTTCAGGTAGTACCAATGCACTCAGTCAAACTTTTATTCGGAATGCTCAATTATTGAAATCATTTAATGTAAATAAAATTCTTTATCCTGTTTCGGAACAAGGTGCTGAATTGGTGAGTTTTTATCAGGCTTTGTAATATTTTCATGCTTGATGGTTTATTTGGGTATGAGTATTTCCTTTTCATTCCTTTTGGATAATTCCTATAACACTTCTTTTACTGTTTTTTGCTTTTCTGTAGGATTGATATTAGGCTCTCTCAATGTGTATTTTAGGGATGTAGGAATTCTTTGGAATACCTTAAATCCTGCATTGTTTTATTTATCGCCAATTGCTTATTCAATTGATATTATTCCTGTTGAATATCAATTTTATTTTAAATTAAATCCAATTTATCATTTTCTAATTGTTATTCGAAATGTGCTCTACGATGGCACTTTTCCATCTTTCAATAGTTTAATGTATTGTATTGTAATTACTTTAACAGCATTGCTTTTTGCATTGTTTATTTATAAAAAAACACGTAACGGTTTTATTTCAAATTTGTAAGATGAAGACGATAGCGATAGAACTAAAGCATGTTTCGATAAGTTACTTGCACAATAAAAAAGGAATTTATTCCATTAAAGATTTTTTTACAAAAGGAGGTTTTATGTCTCCTTTTGATAAAAAAATAGTTTTGACCGATGTCAATTTTAGAGTATATGAAGGTGAATCAGTAGGTATTTTAGGTAAGAATGGAGATGGGAAAAGTACACTATTGAGAACCATTGCTGGCATAATGCAGCCTGATAAAGGTGAATGTACTGTGAATGTGGAAATATCTCCTTTGCTTGCATTGGGAGTTGGATTGGAACTTGAATTAACTGGAATAGAAAATATAAAAATTTACTTGGCCTTAAGTAGAAAATATTCTAAATCGACTATTCAAGATAAAATAAAGGAGATTTCCGATTTTTCTGAGTTATCAATGGAACAATTGAAATTGCCAATCAAAATGTACTCAACAGGTATGTTGTCACGCTTAGCTTTTAGTACCGTTATGGCTACCGAACCCAAATTATTGATGATTGATGAAGTTCTTGCTGTTGGTGATAAAGGGTTTCAAGAAAAATGCAAAAAAAAGATTCATGAAATTAAAAATAGTGGCGCAACCATTTTGTTTGTGTCGCATAATCCAGACGAAGTTTTAGAAATTTGTGATAGAGGCATTTGCTTAAAAGACGGAAAAGTAATTTGTGATAGTACAAGCAAAGAAGCAGTGGATGAGTATAATAAATTGTTTGTATAGAATATGTTAAGTAGAAGAGATAAAGAACGAATAGAACGTAATGAGGAGCTGCTTTTAATGAAAAAGAAGCAGGAAGATTTGTTGATTAAAAGGGTGGCTGAATTAGAAAGCAGTAAATACTTTAAGCTAAAACGTTTTCTAGCCTTTTATACCAAGCGACTAAGAAGTAATTTTAGTAGGAAGGATAAGAAAAATATCTTTTCTATTATTTACAATTATATGTTTAAAAGAGGATTAAAAGTAGGGCGAATTATTGCTGCTAAAATTCTTAAGCATGTTTATTTATTAGTTGAGACTAAAAAAGTTGTTATTGTTGAAGTGTTTTCTGAAATGCTTGCTAATACTGCTGAATATTCACAGTATTTATATCGCAAACAGATCAATAAAAGCAAACGAAAGTTTATTCTGAATAATATAAAGGCATTTAAAACGCAACCCGTTTTTAGTGTTGTTATTCCTGTTTATAATCCTCCAATAGATTTTTTTACACAAGCTCTTGATTCTATCGTTAACCAATTATATAGCAATTGGGAAATATGTATTGCCGATGATTGTTCAACAGATCCTGAGGTTAAGGAAGTGTTAGATGAATATTGTAAAAAGTATGAGAATATAAAAGTGGTTTATAGAAAAGAGAATGGACACATTTCAAAAGCATCTAATTCTGCTTTGGAGCTCGTTTTAGGAGAATTTACTGTTTTAATGGATCAAGATGACTTATTGCGTGAAGATGCATTTTATGAGTTTGTAAAGCTTATCAATCAAAAAAGTAGTGTTGATATGATTTATTCAGATGAAGATAAGATTGATGAAAATGGTTTGCATTCTATCCTATTTTAAACCTGATTGGTGCAGAGAATTTGTTGTCTAGAAATTATATCAACCATGTTTGTGTTTTTAATACTTCTCAATTAAGGAATATTGGAGGTTGGAGAGTCGGTTTTGAGGGAAGTCAGGATTATGATTTGCTTTTGCGATATACCGAAAAATACACAAATATTTATCACATACCTGAAGTGTTGTACCATTGGCGTATTCATCGCGAAAGTGCTGCCTCTGATGAAACAGCCAAGCCATATGCACACAGAACCAGCACAACAAGCATTAACAGAAGCAATGGCTCGTAGAGGTTACGAGTCTAAAATTTAGTTTTTTAGATGGCTTTAGAGGTTTTCAGGTTCGACATAAAATTAAAGATAATAGTCAACTCGTAAGTATCATTATTCCTACCAAAAATAAACACACGTATGTTCGGAAATGTAATTGATTCAATTCTAATAAATCGACTTATAAAAATTTCGAAATCATTTTAATTGACAATAATAGTGATGATAAAAAATTCTTTAATTTGGTAAATCTTTATAAAAAACAAACTAAATTTAAGTTTAAATATATTCGAGATGAGCGTGAGTTTAATTGAGGTTACGAATCTTGGCAGGAAGCATGCAATGGCGCATATTTAGTACTGTTAAATAATGATACTGAATTGATTACACCTGATTGGTTAGAAGCATACATTGAGCATGTTCAACGCCCTGAAATAGGTGTGGCTGGATGTAAATTATTATTTGAAGATGAAACAGTTCAGCATG
>JADJHE010000012.1 GCA_016707685.1 Bacteroidota bacterium | reverse complement strand
TATTTTCATCTATTTTACTTTGTCCAATAGTAAATAGTCATGGAATCGAAAACAGATGGAGCATTCGTTCTGATTGTACAAAACAACTTCTTTTTGTTTTCCTATGTCACTTTTATAGCCTTTTATTTGAATTGGTACTAGCAATGAATCTTTTGTATCGATAGTAACATTGTTAATTGTATTTATTACAGTGCATTCACAACTAGTTTGTATTCCTTCTACAATTAATGCCGATTGCCCTTTATTATAAATGTAAAAGTGAAAATCTTTGGTGGAGTCAGCTTGGATCGTATCCAAATAGATGGCTTTATCTTTTATAAAAACCATGGGTTGTTTTTTTGAACAAGAATTCAAAATAAAAATAAAGCTTAAAGCGAAAATGATTTTATTCATTTAGAATGGAATTAATTGTTGCTATTTCATCGTTCACATATAAGTCAATTATCATTGTTTCAAAACCGATTTTTTTAGAAACTATCCTGTTTTTATTCAGAATCAACTCTGTGGGATATGCATCAATCTTTAGTTGGTTTCTTACTATTCCACCAAAATCATACAAGTACAACTCTTTAGTGCTATTGTTCTTTGGTAAATGTTTTTTAAAACTATTAAACGTAGATATTTTTCCATCGCAAATATTTATAAGTACAAAAGATTTGTTTTGGAATTTTTCTGAAACAATTTTTAAGGCTTCTTTTTTTTCTTCGCAAGCAGCACAACCAATAAAATAAGTTTCTATAAGTGTACATTTATAGTTTGATATGTCCTTTAGTTTAACAGGAACACCGTCCTTGGTTAAGAATGTATATTCAGAAAAATCATCTTCGGGCATATCAGAAGTCTCTTTTTCTATACTATTATAAATAATTGTAGGTACTATCATCTGATCTGTTAAGTAGAAAAATAGAACCAAAGGAATTAAACTGAAATAGAAAATGGTTGGTTTGTTTTTAACCAATAAAATTGCAAATACAACTCCTATGATAGGGAAAATGCTTGAAAATGGGAATCGTAAAGGTATGAGTGATTGATTTCCTATTAATACAGTAGCATCCAAAAGAATAGGCGTTGCAATGCATAAAATTGCAATTTTAAAATCGTTTTTTACATTACATTGTTTGTAAATAATTCTGTACAGAATAAAATAAAAAATTGTAATGCTGCCATATAAAAAAAGATAGCTGTTAACGAATTGGCTAAAATAATTAACAAATGGATTTGTTGCGTCTAGTCCAAAGAGCTCAAATAATCCCGTGCCAATTACTCCTATATTGTAGATAAAAGCCGTGAATAAAAAGCCTGCAATGATTGTTATTAGGACCGTTTTAAATTTCATTGTAAATTATTTTGAACAAGTTCCTGTACAATTAGACGTGCCAACAATACCACATCCTTGTACTTTCTGGCATTTTCCATCTAAGCAAGATGAGCCAAGTCCAATGAATCCGCAAGATAATGAATAATAACAAGAACAATTGTTTACTCCTGCTATTGGGCCACGCGCATTAGAGAACTCATTAATGTAATTATTGCTCTTAAAAATCGAAAAATCACTTTCAAAATACGGACATTCAATCAGCAAATAAAGTTGCTCTTCGGTAAAATGCTGTTTAAAATAATTAAGGTTGTCCTTTAAGAAGTTTGTTCCATCTTGCGGATTCTTAAATAAATTTTTTATTGTTTTTGTATTAACAAAATTAGCAATGTTAAGGATGATGTTTTTTTGTTCAATGCTGAGTGTTTGTTTATCCTTTTCTAGAATCATGTCCCATTTTGTATTCCATAGTATTTCTTGCTCTTTATAATTTAAAAGCAGATAGGATTGCTTCATTACCTGCGTGTTTTTAGTCTTTACCACAGCCTTTATCGCTTGGGGTAATAATTCGAATTTGTTGGTTTGGGTTGGTGTTAGTTTATCTTTTGTTGAACATGCCACCAAAATCAACCCGATAAAGCAAATAAAAAGATGTTTTTTCATAATTGATAGTTTATTGATTATGGAGCAAACATAGAGGATCGGAGTGGCTTAGGGGGTAGATTTAATTAATAATTTATAAGTTAGGATTAATAATTTATTAGAACGTAAAAGGGCTGACCGAAACCATATAAATTCAAAAAAATGATTTGACTTGTTTTTTTATTTAATGGAATTTTGTGATTGATATAAAATTCATACAACCATTCCGCTATTATGGAGAAAATTGGCCTTAAAATCAGAAAAATTAGGGAGTTAAAGAATATTACACAAGATTATGTGGCCAAGCAACTAGCCATTAGTCAGGCTTCATATTCTATTATTGAAAGTGGAAGAGCAAAAGTGTCGGAAGAGAAATTGACTGTAATAGCAAGTATATTAGACGTCTCTCCCGAAAAAATCGCTACGTTTAATGAGCTGGACTTACTTTCAAACCCTATTATTAATCACGATTCTTACTCCGATTCAGGCTTAAGTCTGGCAAAAATTGTTGAATTGTACGAGAAATTGTTGCTTGAAAAAGATCGTTACATTGAAATTTTAGAGAAACAGCTTCATAAAAGGTAAACATAAATTATTCTTACCTTTGCCCCATGATAGCAATTGACAATACCATCGTTTCGGAACATTTATTAGAAAAAAAATTTGTGTGTGATCTTAATGCTTGCAAAGGCGAATGCTGTGTTGCTGGCGATTCAGGCGCTCCACTCGATGAAGAAGAAATTGCTATCCTCGAAGATATTTGGGATGAGGTGAAACCTTACTTACCGAAAGATGGTGTAAAAGCAATCGAAAAGCAAGGTGTATGCGTGATTGATTCGGATGGTGATTTTACCACACCATTGGTAAAAGGAAAACATTGTGCATTTACCATTTTTGATAAGGACATTGCTAAATGTGGCATCGAACAAGCTTATCTAGATGGAAAAATAAAATGGAAAAAACCAATCTCTTGTCATTTATATCCTGTGCGTATTAGTAAATACAAAGATTACGAAGCAGTGAATTATGATAAGTGGAGCATTTGTCAGCCAGCTTGCGAATGTGGCGCTAAACTCGATGTTCCAGTATACAAGTTCTTGAAAGAACCATTGATTCGTAAATATGGTAAAGACTGGTACAAACAATTAGAACTTGCTGATAAAATCAGAAATAAGTAAAATTGGAAACGATTCAGTCCTTTTTTAAAAAACATTCAATAATCTGATTGCCTCTGTTTTATTGCTGTTTTAAGGCAATTTCCTCCGAAACCATACAAACTCTAAAAAGCATTTTTTTGACTACACCAAATATTTTTTCGAGAAATTTTTAGATTTTTTTCCAATTTTTCTAAAAGGCTGTTTTTTAATACGTTGGTCATTTCTTAACATTCGTCTGTTAATTTAGCGTGTTTATAACTTCGGACAAATGTTAATTCAATATCCTTGACATACACTGAATTTGTTTACACATTTGTAAACCACAATTTCAATAAGCGAAATTTTACTTAAATCAATAAAATAGAGGGGTTCAGAGCCTCAGGGGATTTTTTCCCTCTTATTTTAAAAGTAATGAAATTGTAAAGGCTTGATTAAGAGATTTATATAAATAGTTAAAGATATTATTACAATGGAAGAACCAATATTAAAAGAGAATAAAGACAGATTTGTTCTTTTCCCTATCAAACATCACGATATCTGGGAAATGTACAAAAAAGCGGAAGCGAGTTTTGGACTGCCGAAGAAATTGATCTTGGTCCAGATATGTCGGATTGGGAAAATAAATTAAATGACGATGAAAAACATTTCATTAAACATGTATTAGCATTTTTTGCTGTTAGCGATGGAATTGTAAATGAAAATTTGGCGATTAACTTCATGAACGAAGTTCAATACCCGAAGCTCGTTGTTTTTATGGTTTCCAAATTATGATGGAAAACATTCATTCCGAAACATATTCTCTATTAATAGATACATACATTAAAGATCCGAAAGAGAAAGACATGCTTTTTCATTCCATAGACACTTTGCCATGTGTTGGAAAAAAAGCTGATTGGGCTTTAAAATGGATAGGTAACGGAACTTTCGCAGAAAGACTGATTGCCTTTGCTGCCGTTGAAGGTATTTTCTTTTCCGGAAGTTTCTGTTCCCTATTTTGGTTAAAAAAACGTGGCTTAATGCCAGGATTAACCTTCTCAAACGAATTAATCTCTCGTGATGAAGGATTGCATTGTGATTTTGCTTGCTTATTGTATGGGCAATTAGAAAACAAATTATCACAAGAACGCGTTAAAGAAATTATTATGAACGCAGTGGCTATCGAAAAAGATTTTGTTTCCGATGCACTTCCTGTTCGTTTAATTGGAATGAACTCCGATATGATGTGTCAGTACATCGAATTTGTTGCTGATCGTTTATTGGTTTCATTAGGTTGCCCTAAAGCTTACAATGCAACTAATCCATTCGATTTTATGGAATTGATTTCATTGCAAGGAAAAACAAACTTCTTCGAAAAACGTGTTGCTGAATACCAAAAGGCTGGTGTTTCAGGAAACAAGGAAGACAATGTTTTCAGTATGGATGCTGATTTTTAAAAAAAGAGAAAAACAAACTAAACAATATTTAATCACTACTTAATACTAAAAAAATATATGTACGTAATAAAAAGAGACGGTAACCGCGAATCAGTAAAATTCGACAAAGTAACAGCTCGCGTTCAAAAACTTTGCTACGGCTTGGATCCTATCCATGTAACGCCAGTAAACGTTGCAATGAAAGTTATTGAAGGTATTTACGAAGGTGTAACAACCAGCGAGTTGGATAACCTTGCTGCTGAAACTGCTGCTTCACTTACAACTAAACATCCTGACTACGCGCTATTAGCTAGCCGTATCGCTGTTTCTAACTTGCATAAAAATACAAACAAGTCGTTTTCAAAAACAATGGAAGCGCTTTACAATTACATCGATCCTAAAACTGGTAAAAAAGCACCATTGATTGCAGATGATGTATACGATATCATTTCTAAAAATGCACAAGAATTAGATTCAACAATTATCTATGACCGCGATTTTGGTTACGATTATTTTGGATTCAAAACATTAGAGCGTTCTTACCTTTTGAAAATAAATGGTAAAGTTGCTGAACGTCCTCAACACATGATTATGCGCGTTGCAGTTGGTATTCACAAAGATGATATCGCTTCTGCAATTGAAACATATAACCTAATGAGTGAGCGTTGGTTTACACATGCTACACCAACTTTATTCAATGCAGGTACTCCTAAACCTCAAATGTCATCTTGCTTTTTGTTAACTACAAAAGACGATAGCATCGAAGGTATTTACGATACATTAAAATCATGTGCTAAAATTTCACAAAGCGCTGGTGGTATCGGATTAAGCATTCACAACATCCGTGCTACAGGTTCTTATATCCGTGGAACAAACGGTACTTCAAACGGTATCATTCCAATGTTACGTGTATTTAACGATACTGCTCGTTACGTTGATCAAGGTGGTGGAAAACGCAAAGGTTCATTTGCTATTTACTTAGAGCCTTGGCATGCAGATATTCACGATTTCTTAGACTTACGTAAAAACAACGGTAAAGAAGAAATGCGTGCACGTGATTTGTTTACTGCAATGTGGACACCCGATTTATTCATGAAACGTGTTGAAGAAAATGCTGAGTGGAGTTTATTCTGCCCGAACGAAGCACCAGGATTATCTGATTGCTACGGTGAAGCATTCGAAAAATTATACACACAATACGAAAAAGAAGGTAAAGCACGTAAAGTAATTCAAGCACGTGAATTATGGGCTGCTATCATTCAATCACAAATTGAAACTGGTAATCCATACATGTTGTACAAAGATGCTGCAAACAGCAAATCAAATCAACAAAACTTGGGTACTATCAAATCTTCGAACTTATGTTGCGAGATTATGGAGTACACTTCTCCTGACGAGATTGCAGTTTGTAATTTAGCTTCTATTGCATTGAACCGTTTTGTTGAAGATGGACAATTCAATCACCAACGTTTATTCGAGATTACGTATGTAATCACTAAAAACTTAAATAAAATCATCGACCGTAACTATTACCCAGTGGCTGAAGCACGTAACTCAAACTTACGTCACCGTCCAATTGGTATTGGTGTTCAAGGATTGGCAGATGCATTTATCTTAATGCGTTATCCATTCGATTCACCTGAAGCGGTTCAATTGAACAAAGAAATTCACGAAACAATTTACTATGCTGCTATGACTGCTTCTAAAGACTTAGCAAAAGTAGATGGTCCTTACGAAACATACGCTGGTTCACCAGTATCAAAAGGAATTTTCCAATTTGATATGTGGGGAGTAACACCAAGCAACCGTTGGGAGTGGGATGTATTAAAAGAAGAAGTAAAACAACATGGTGTACGTAACTCTTTATTGTTAGCACCAATGCCAACTGCTAGTACTTCACAAATTTTAGGTAACAACGAATGTTTTGAACCATATACTTCAAACATCTATTCAAGACGTGTATTGTCTGGAGAGTTTGTAATCGTGAACAAACATTTATTGAAAGAC
Organism: Bacteroidota bacterium; assembly: GCA_016707685.1. GTDB lineage: Bacteria > Bacteroidota > Bacteroidia > 2-12-FULL-35-15 > 2-12-FULL-35-15 > 2-12-FULL-35-15. The sequence continues at coordinate 123,604 of JADJHE010000012.1, read as the reverse complement.
TTAGTGAAATTAGGTATCTGGAACGATAAGTTGAAAAACAAAATCATTGCAGCAAATGGATCAGTTCAAAACATCGCTGAGATTCCAGATAACATCAAAGCATTGTACAAAACAGTATGGGAAATTTCACAAAAAGTAATCATTAACATGGCTGCTGACCGTGGAGCATACATTTGCCAATCACAATCATTGAACTTGTTTGTACAAGATGCAAACTTTGCAAAATTATCAAGTATGCATTTCTATGGTTGGAAAGCTGGATTAAAAACTGGTATGTACTACTTACGTACAAAAGCTGCTGCTGATGCAATTAAATTCACCATTGAAGCAGAAGCAAAAACAGAAACGCCAGAAGTGTTAGGTAACGAAGATGTGTTGATCATGGAACGCCAACAACAAATCTCTGCAGAACGCCAAGCATTACTTGAAAAAGAAACAGCAGAAAAAGCAGCTGAAGTAGCATCACAATTATCTTGCTCTTTAGATAATCCAGATGCTTGCGAAGCTTGTGGAAGCTAAAATAAGTTTTAAAAAGTTGAATTTAAATTCAAAACCGCTTGTAGTAAGTTCTTTTAATATAGTACAGAGACCGTTGAAAATCAAAAAGCACAACAAACTGCTGTGCTTTTGAATATAGATCTTGAGAGATGTGGAGCGAAGTTGGTCTCATTAGCCAACTTAGGTCTGTGGAAACATCTCAATAGCAAGCCGGGTATTGGAAGTTCATTTACTTTCGATGCTCGGCTTTGTCATTTCTATTAATTACACAAATGTAACACATAAATATTTACTTTAAAAAAAATCCCACAAAAGCTATGAACACCTCTGTGTTATTATTATTTTTTTGAAAATCAAATAGTTATCTGTTAGCAGGCGCTTTTTCGAGCTATTTTCTGTTTTTTTGTGCTGTTTCCTACCTCTTTTGTTAATATTCATAAAATATTTAACACCTGTTTATAAGAAATTTTATTTTCGATTGATAATAAATTTTTTCTGGTGCAACCTTTTTATAAAATAAAACAACTTAATATGGCATTTACTTGCAGGGAAGTAAATGCCGTTGTTACCGAGATTTATATTACCCTGTATAATGTAAATCTAAAAAGTAATTTAATATTTTTTTAAATGATTAGAATAAAAATAAATTTTAATCGTAATTATTATTCAGTTGAGGGGGATGTGAAAAATTCCTTCAATAAAAAGATGCCTGATCAAAAAAATAAAAGTATCGGGTTTTTAAATTTCTTAAAAAATATATTTTTTTAAAATTTTAGCCCTTGTAGGTGTTATCTCCTACAAGGGCTTTTTGCATTAATGTTAAATATAATAACCTGTTTGTCGTTTTTAAGAATGTGTGCGGAAGTAGGTTTTTAAAGTTTATCTGTACTAAATCTATTGAGCAAATTTTATTCTTTCAGAGGGATTGCTACATTGTATTTTTCAAGATTTTTCATTAGCACATAAAAACATCTTTCCGAAACCTTTTTTGTAGCACCACTAGCCCATCCTTTAGCATAAATAGCATATTCATTCCTTTTCTCTAAATCAACAAAATACAGCTCAATATTTACATAATTTTTTTGAGGACGAGTTGTCGTTATCATTCCTGATGCGCCAGCAACTCTTTATATTCCTTCTCAATATGACTTGAATTTGAAAAATAATAAATATCACCGCATCCCAATTTTTTTTCAGAATATGATGTAACCACTAATAGTAATAATACAAGGGTGTCTGTTGTTTTTTATGAAAATCATATTCTGCAAATAAGTTTAAAAATTTACTCTAAGTTTTCCAGAAAGGAACACAAATATACCAAAAGATTACTTGGTTGTCAATAAAATATTTAATATGCGCAATTCAGTCCACCTGTTTCATCCCTAGCAGGTATTATTACTTGCAAAATTTTATGTCTTAAATTTCTTCTACAGGCAATCATTTTCGCTCTTCCGGTTATTGTTACCTAAAGGACTTTTTGTTATACCTGATGAACTAGTAATGAATAAAATCTATTTCATTAGAAACCAAAAAGTAATGCTGGATAGTGATTTAGCTGAGTTGTATAATGTTGAAACAAAACAACTCAAGCGACAAGTAAACAGAAATATCGACAGATTTCCAGATGATTTTATGTTTGAACTAACACAATCAGAGTATGATGTTTTAAGGAGCCAAATTGGCACCTTAAAAAGAGGGCAACACTCAAAATATTTGCCAATGGCTTTCACAGAACACGGTGTTTTAATGTTGTCTTCTGTTTTAAACAGCAAACAAGCCATAGCTGTAAATATTCAAATCATGCGCATATTCACAGGCATTCGTCAAATGTTAGCAGATAATACAGAACTACGATTGGAAATAGAAAAGATTAAAAAGAAAGTAGACAATCATGATAAAAACATGGAAATTGTATTTCAGTATTTAGATGAGTTATTAGAGAAAAACGAAAAACGAAAAAACGAAACCAAGGAAACAAATAGGATATAAAATAAAAGGAAAATAAATCTATTCGCCCTCGCAGGTGTTATCACCTGCGAGGGCTTTTTAACTCCCTTTTACAAACTTTGGATAGCATTCAGCACGCCATGAATTGATCCACCTTAAATAGTAACTCAATTCTAATTCCAGCCCTCGCAGGTGTTATCACCTGCGAGAGCTTTTTTAGAAGCATAGTATAAAATAATTCCGACATAAATTGAGTCGCTTAAAAATAAGCTCAATTCTATTTAATACTTTTCTCCCGAGCCAGCACCACCAAAATTGCCGCCTCCAAGATTGTTTTCTGGTTGTTGAGGTGTATGCACTTGTTGTGAAAAACTTTGCGCTACAAGTAACGCTTCTGCATTTGTTTTTAAGAAATTATCTTCATCAATATCTTCTTTGAAGGTAATGCCATGTTTATCCATTTTTAAATAGCGGATAGAGAAATACGCAATGAAAATCATGATGATTCCCGCAATGGTTAATGTAATTTCAGGATGCCCCAAACTAAAATAGTATTTGAACGTAAGTACAGCAATTGTCACTAGCAATAGTCCAATCCATAAGCTTATTTTGTCTTTGTTTTTTAATCCCATAAAAACATATAACAACGGAATACTTGCCGTCAGAAAATAGAATACAAATGCAAGTGGAATATCTTCACCAATGGCTAATTCCATATCAAAAAACTCAATACTACTTTCGCGTATTACATAATAATTGCAAGAAAGATAAAACACAATCATAGCAATGCATTCTGCAGCAATTAAACAGTTTTTCCAAGGGAGAAGAAATGCTTTCTGTTTTTGTTTTTTTGCAATAAAGTAAATGACAGCCGATAAAATCATCAATGCAAATGGCATTATTAATTTAGCGATATCACCCAGTTTAAGTAAAAACAAAAAGAAAAGCGTGTAAACACATAATACTGTAAAAATAGATGCAATGGTGTCGATGTAACGAATGCTTGCAGCGATTAGAAAAGGTAAAAATAAAATAGAGGTAACAAGCATTCCATTGGTGCTATCATCATCTATGCTAAATAATATGCCCGATAAAATAAATCCCAATGCAGAATACAAAAGTGCTTCATCCACTCCCGAACGGTAAATGAGTTTATTACGAATGAATAATTCCAAGCCACCAATGCAAAGCAATGCAAAAAAGATACAGGTGAAAATAGGGAATGAATCGGAGAGTTCAAGACCATTACTAGCCGTAAAACAAAATAAGGTGTAGAATCCAAGTGCTGCACTTACGGCAATACTTGTAAAAATGAACAAACCAATTTTTACAAATAAATTGGGGTTATAAAAATCCGTATGATATTTTTTTTGAATGGCAGCCATTTGTGCATCCGAAATAAAGTTTCGAGCATACCATTGTTTTGCCTTTTTTACAAGCGCTAAATTAGTTATGAATTCTTGGTTATAGGCGATCATTTCTTAATTCCTAAAATGCGTTTGTAAAAAATAAAAAATAAAACAATTCCAGCACAAGAGGCCATAACATAAAAGAATCCCATGAGCACGCCTAACTCACTATTAAAACTTACGATGGTATTGAAAAAGGCATAGGTAAAGCCAATGTATCCATAAATAACAGATAGAAGCAGAAATAAAAATGACTGGTATTTAATAGCGTATTTTATATAATAGAAACAGATGCCCGCTAACAATAAAAAGCTTAAAGGTTTTAAATCAAATTCGAACAAAGCAGCCAATGTTCCAACTGATAAGATATTGATGGCAAAATTATTATAGCTAAAAGCAAAGTGTTTTTTAATGTTTTTTGTTTCCGAATAATAGGCAAAGCTTGCAATCACTAATCCCAAAGCTATCGCTGTAAGGATAATTCCTAAAGAAGAAAAATCGTTTCCTTCCAATAATTGTAAGGGTGTAACCGATAGTCCTGCCCAAGCGGCTAAGCCACTAATTGCTAATGATAAAATACCTTTGTGGTCGAAAAAATAAGCGCAAAAAAAGAAGACGGCAGTGGGGAATAATGTTGCTAATCCATAATGTGTTCCGAAGATGGAGTATTGGTATTGAAAATACCCAATGAAAATACCAAACAAAATGCTTCCTAATAAAATGATGTAATCAAAAAAAGGAGATTCAAATTTTACTTGCTCGTGTGAATATGGCAATCTGTTTTTATATCCATAATAAAAGCAAGCAGCACAGCTCAATAAAATTAATCCCAAAATAGCTTGATGACCAATGGTGTCTATATTTTGATAAATAAGTATTCCAACACCAGAGGTAAAAAGTAACACACCTAAATAAAGGATGGTGCGCAACTCCCAAAAAACCGACATGGGTTTGCTTTGCTCGTAATCATTAATGCTAGCGACTTGCTCCGAATTAATGATCCCATCTTGGAAAAGTTTTTCGCTTTCTTTCATTTTATGCTATAAATGTATGAAATTATCTTGTTTTGACCTTAACTGTTTTTTAGTTAAATTAGTGGCAAATGAAATCACTTTTCTTTAGTGTTACAGTTATATTTTAAGAAAAAATTGTGGCAATAAAATTGTAATATTGTAGTGCTTTAAAATTTAATAACATGAAAAAATCAATTACTTACCTATGTCTCTTTCTGTCTTTTGCAGCTTTTGCTCAAGACATTGACTATGCAAACGTAAAGGTGGATTATACCCGCTTGCCATTAACACCATTAAATAAAATGGTGAAAAATTACCAAGTAATAATGGTTGAAGATTATTTAGCCAAAAACCAGCAATTAAAAGCAAGCTACGAAGCAAGTTTAAAGGCTGCCGACTTAGAATATCTGACATCTTCAAAAAAATATTGGGAAACACGTAAACAAGATTCCTTGAATGTAGAAAATCAGTTGAACGTTTGGTTTCGATTAACACCACAACAACAAGCGGTAACACCAAAACCAACTTTTATTCCTCAACCAGCTCCAATTAGAACACCAGTTGTGGAGCCGTTGTATGATAAAACAATCAATACCGAATTGCTTTCATCTCAAAATATTAAATTGGAAGGTTTTAATCGTTTGCCAGAGAAGGCAGCCATTATTCAATTAAATTTAGGTGGTTTCGAATACCAAGAAGCTACACTTGGAACAGAAAAGAAACAAGTGAAGGGTGAGGATGGCAAATACACCGATGTCGTTTATTATTTATACCAATTTAATTATCGTCATCTTGTAAAAATGAAAATTCTACAACCGGATGGTAAATACATAATTGATGAAACTTTTGCACCAAGCATGAATTATGCAAGTTTTAAATCAAAATCATTTTTAACACAAGCTGAATTAGATGCCTATTGGTTAACCCAAAAGAAATCAGATATTGTTTCTATTCAAGAAAAAGTAATCGTTGATAATTTGAAAATGATCAATGAGCAAATTAATAATAGCTATGGTTATATGCCACAAACAAGATACGCAGCGGTAGCATTTGTTGATGCAAAAGCAAAATACGAAGATTTGAAAGAGGCTTTGGTTGCTGCAAAAAGTGGCTATGCGGTTATTGGTCAAGCTGCTACATTTAACCAAGGGGCAGAGTCGTTAAATGCTGCCATAGCAAAATGGGAAAATGCATTAAAGGAAAGTAATCTCAAAAGTAAAAAGGCACGTGTGAATGAAAATGTAACAGAAGCATTATTAATGAATTTATGCGAAGCTTATGTTTGGTTAAATAATTTTTCGAAAGCACAAGAGACTATTTTTAAACTTCAAACATTCAAATTGTCGGCTAAAGAGAAGCGATTAGTAGCTGGAACAGAAGCCTTTTTGAATGAACAGAAAAAACGATCAGAAGCAAACAAATAATAAAAAAAGCTCGGTACTACCGAGCTTTTTTTATTTGATTTTTTCTTTGGCTTTATCTTTATAAAAACCATTTTCTTTTGTAATCAGCACATAAAGTTCATTCGCTTTTTCTTTATCTCCAGTTTTGTCATAACTCTGTGCTAAATACCATTGTGCTTCTTGGTAAAATGCATTGTTTTTATTTTTTGTGGTCTTATTAAAATAATCAGCAGCTTTTATATAATTACCATTGTTGTAATGTGATAATCCAGCATAAAATAATGCATTTACATCTTCTTTGTTTAGTGTAAGTAGTGTATTGAAATCACCTAAGGCCATTACGAATTCTCCTTTATTAAAAGCAGCTAAGCCTTTTTTTAGTACTTGATTGGCTGCAATGGATTCTAGATTGTCTTCATCCAACTCTGAACTGTTACTTTTGCTATGCTCTTTAAAAACAGGAGTTCCTGTATAAATGATTTTTTTATTACTTCTTCCAAAATAGAGATTGTTATAATCACTCACTTTTAAATCATAAATATAAATGATGCTTGAATTGCTGATTGGTACAATTGTTTCTTTCGTTGATTCATTTAGGCCAGTAATTTCCTTTGTAGTTATTGTAGGAATCAATTCAAGTGAAGCCGAATTGTTTTGCAATTGCTTTTTAGGTATAGCCGAAACTGTTTTGATCAGTTTATTTTCTTTTTTTACTACTTCTTTTGTGGGTATTGCTATTTCCAATGGTTGTTCCCATTTTGTTTCAGTCGTAAGTATTGGCTTTTCAACAGGACTGTGTATTGCATTGCTTATGAAATAAACACCAAAAATAGATGCTATTGAAAGTGTAGCAATAAAAACCTGTGCAAGTGTTAATGAATTTGAAGCGGATGCATTTGATTTTACATCAACGATTTGATTTATGGCAACAAGCTCATTTTCTGTAAATGGCATTGCTGCAAATCCATTAACTGCGCAGGAACATAGTTCACATTGTGAAATATGTTTATAGAGTGATTCTTTTTCCGACAAATTGATTGTATTGTCGGTATAAGAAGAAAGTTGCTCGTATGTTAAACACGTTAGTTGCATAGGGATGATTATTTAGAACTAGTAAGTAATGTTTTTAAATTTCTTTTTCCATTTTGGATATAACTTTTTACTTCATTAGCAGAGTATCCTGTTATGGCTACAATTTCAGTATAACTCATGTTTTTATAATAAAAAAGTTCAATGCATTTTTTTTGAAATGGATTCAACTCATTCAATGCATGTTCTAGTTTTTCAATTTGTAATGACTCCTCTTTTATATCTTCTGCTACTTCTTCTTTATCCTGAATGTTTAAATACTGATAATCGGAAATTCGCTCTTGTTGGGTTTTTATTTTTCGCAATTCAGAAATGCAATAGTTGCGAACCACAAAACTTAACCATGCTTTAAAATTTTCTACTTCTCTTTTTTGTAATTCTCAAAAGAACTTTTCGAAAATTTGAATAACAGCATCTTTTGCCAATTCTTTGTCTTTATAGTATTGAATACACATCCCTAAAACCAAGTGCGTATAGCGTTTATAAAGTTCACCAACATATAATTTATCGTTCGATGATTTATAAAGAGCAACAAGCTCTAGGTCGGTGTGATGATTTAAATTTGAAGTAGCGTAACTCATAAGCCGATGTTTTTCTGTTTTCCGGAATCGGTTCTTGAAACTAGGACGCAAAAAAATTCAGATTCCACACGGTTGTACCCAAATTGTTCTTTTTTGTTAGCGAGGATGAATAAACGGTCGTTTTTCTGATTAAATGGTAGTTGATTCAATTTCAGAAATAGTTTTATAAATTTTATGGAATACCGAAAGGGCTTTCGTCTTTATGTCAAAACCAAGAGGAAAGCGCCCCTTACTAATATTAACTTTAAATACATTAACTATGAAAACAATTAAAATAGTAGCCGTATTCGTATCATTTATGTTTACAGCAGCTTTATCGGCACAAGATTTAAGTATAATCAAAGGAACTGTTGTGGATGAAAAAGGAGCACCCTTGCTTTTTGCTACAATTACATTATTAGATGACACGATTCTTGTTGGAGGAACAACAACAGATGACAAAGGTTATTTCCTATTAAAACACAATGTAGAGGTGAGTTTAATTTAAAAGCATCTTATATGGGTTATAGTTCTCAATTAACAAAACATGTTAAGCTAAGTCCAGCAAAAGCGGCTTCCGTAAATTTTAAAATGAAACCGTCTGAGAATTTGATGAATACGGTAGTTGTTACAGCAGAGTATAAAGAATCGATTATAAATCCTACTTATTCAACAGTTACAGCTATCTCACATGATCAAATTGAACACATGGCTGCTACAAAAGGAGATATTGTTTCCATTATAACTGCGGTAACACCCGGTGTATTGGCAACAGATGATGGAAAAGATTTGTATGTGCGTGGTTCGCGCTCAGGTAGTACCTTGTATTATGTTGATGGAAATAAAGTTATTGGCAGTGCAGCAGTACCGGGAATGGGTATTTCTGGGATTGAAGTACTTACTGGTGGCGTTCCAGCAGAATATGGCGATTGTACTGGAGGATTAGTAATTATTACTACAAAGGAGTATAAGGTGGAAATGAGAAGAAAAGAAATCAGAACTAGAAATAAAGCGGAGGCTGTAATGCCAGATGTAGAAACAGATACACAGTAATGTTTGAAATTGAAAAAAGAAAAGGCTTTGAATTTTATTCAAAGCCTTTTCTTTTTTAGGAGGTTGGTGTTTTTTTCTCTTTTACAACAAACACATTAAAGCCTAGTCCGAAGGTAATTCTAACTTCTTCGAGTGATAAGGGATGTGGTGCTTGTGCTAAATGTTGCCCATAGACATAACGGGTTTCTAAAAACAAATGGGCAAATCGTTGGAAATAATAATTAAATCCAAAGCCAGCGGTTCCGATCGGACTTAAAACTCCAGGATAATTGATGCGCCCATCTGTATTGTCCAAATCTTCTGTAAATCGTTGTTTATACGATTGGGTATATGCAATACCTGGTTGTAATATAAAGTAAGGGTCAAAGTGTCCTTTTGTTTTAAAATGGAAAACAGGCCCAAGCATAACCGAATGATTGTGTATAAATCCCATAGAATCAGAAATGCCATTACTCCCTAATAAATAGTTTGCATCACCTCTTATTGACAAGGTGTTATCGACATAATATTCTAAATTTCCATTTACATGTACATTTCTAATTGCACTTCGATACATGTAGCCCGAAACAATGGAACCATCTGCACGAATTAAATGTTTACGTATAAATTGTTTTTTCTCGTATTGAGCGAATGCCGATGAGATGCCTAAAATCACCAACACAATTGAAGCTATTTTTTTCATAGTAGAATAGTTTTATTGACGTGATTTGTTTTTTCTTTTACTATGTTGATCCCACATGTCGAATAAACGAAAATTTAAACTCATGTTAATCAGCATATGCCCTTCAACACCTCTGTTTCTTTCTTTTGTAACCAATACATCTTTGTTTCCATCCAATTCAAAAACCTCTGCTTTAACATCGTATCCTAAATGCATCATGTATTGTGCTGTTAGTGAAATGTCCATGCGGTCGGTTACATTGTAATGAGCCCCTAATCCAGCTTGGACAGCACTGCTAAATTTATCGAGGTAAAAGTCTGATTTGTTTTTTGATACTTTTGTATAATCAAAGCAATGGCCTGCTAAAATGTAAGGAACAACTTTGCCTTTTGTTGTTTCATAATTAAAAGGATACGCCAAAACGCTCCAGCCAATATGCCAATCTACTCTTCGAGCTACTCCCGAAATATCCGTTGTGATATAATCCATATACCAATCCGTATTTAAACGACTGAGTACTCGGATTCGGTATTGGCCGCCATATCCAAAACCATTGGCACCATCATCACTAAAAGCACTGAGTGTATTTCGGATACCGAGTTGAAAATAACCACTTTCTTTGTCCAGTTTTTCAGGTTCCTGTGCATAGCTAATGTTAGCAATTAGCAGCATGCTAAGTAGAATTGTTTTTTTCATTGGATTGGGGGAAATTGTGTTTCTGAGTATAAAACTAAAACTTATTATTAAATATTGTGCAACAAAACTATTATTAACTTTGTACAGTAATTATTTATAAATCAGTTATGCTAAAAAATAACCCCCACAAAGCAATAATCATTTGGTTATTATCAGGTTGTATTTTAATTTATGCAATGGTTGTAATAGGTGGAATTACACGCCTCACACATTCAGGATTATCCATGGTAGAGTGGAACATGATTGTTGGATCATTGCCACCTATGAGTGATGCCGACTGGCAAATTCCTTTCGAGAAATACAAACAGAGTCCTGAATATCAAATTATCAATAATCAGTTTAGTTTAGAAGAATTTAAATCCATTTATTGGTGGGAATACATTCATCGTTTTTTAGGTAGAACCATTGGCTTGGTATTTATTCTTCCATTTTTTTATTTCCTAATTAAAAAACGTTTTGATAAAGAGTTGTTGAGAAAAATGATTGTGCTTCTTGCTCTGGGTGCATTTCAAGGATTTTTAGGTTGGTTTATGGTGAAAAGTGGTTTGCAAAAAGAACCGCATGTTAGTCATTACCGCCTGGCAGCACATTTAATCAGTGCATTTACTGTTTTTGGTTTTACGTTATGGTATGCTTTGGATTTAATAAATCCAACTCGAATTACTGCAACTGATGAAATGAAAAAACTTATTCGTTTTTCAAAAGTAATGTTCGGACTAGTAGTATTGCAAATTATTTATGGTGCTTTTGTAGCGGGATTAAAGGCAGGAATGTTTTACAATACATTTCCTAAAATGGGTGAAGAATATTTTCCAGATACCATCACTTCATTTGATCCATTTTGGATTAACTTTTTAGAAAATGGAGCAGGGGTTCAATTGGTGCATCGCTATTTAGCAATGATAGTAGCACTAGTGGTGTTTATAGTTGCATTTAAAGCACGCAAATTGAATTTGAATGCTTTGCAGCGCAAAACATCTTCCATTATGTTAGCGGTGGTATTAGGACAATTTTTATTGGGTGTAATTACTTTGTTGTATGCAGTACCTGTTGTATTAGGTGTATTGCATCAAATGGGCGCATTTTTCCTATTTGCTTCTTGTTTGTGGTTTATGCACAGCTTGAAGAAAAGCTAAGCACAAATTTTAATTTTTCCATTTAAAGGTATTTATCAATTGATAAATATCTTTTTTTATGAAATCAATTACAGGTTTTATTGAATCGGTATTTGGTACAGCATTAAAGTAGAGTGCACCTCTAATAAAATGCTTGGTACTGTCGGTAATAAAAAAGTTAACAGAAGAGGCTGCATTTCCTCCAATGTCGTAAAGTAATCCGTATACTTTATTTGAATCAATTTTAATCAATTCTTCTTCGATACGAGATGCTTTCACTTGGTGTTTATAAGCCAACTCATCCGTTTGTTCTAAAAACTTATTGATGTCGCCATTTACAGCTTTGTAGGTTAAATGCAAGGTGCCGTTAAATGTTGGATAATTTACATTGATAAAACAAGGTTCTGCTGTTGCATTTTTATCATTACTAACAAATGAATATTTAGGAATTTCAAAACTAAAGGGACAAGTTGAATCGTATTTTACATAACTCTTTTCAGGAAATGTTAAACGGAAATAAGCTCTTGGTTTAGGAGAAATGGTTTCATCGTCATCATCATCACCACAAGAAGTGATCGCTACAAATGCAAAGAGGGCAGTTAGAATAAAAAAGAAATTAATTTTCTTCATTTCGGTCAATTGTAATTTTTACACGTTTTACTTTTCTGCTATCTGCTGATTCAATTGTGAAACGTAAATTTTTGAATTGTATTACATCATTTTTTACGGGTATTCGTCCTTCAATTTCAATCAAAAATCCTGCAATGGTATCCGCTTCGCCTTTTTCATCTTCAAAATCATCGCCATTGATTTCCAAAATACGGTATACATCGTTTAATGCCGCTTTCCCTTCAAATACATAATTGTTATCATCCAACTTCGAATACGTTAAATCATCATCATCAAATTCATCATTGATTTCGCCAACAATTTCTTCGATGATGTCTTCGAATGTTACAATGCCTGATGTTCCACCGTATTCGTCAACAACAATCGCCATGTGAATTTTTTGAATTGAAACTCGCGTAACAAATCATCAATTTTTTTATTCTCAGGAACGTAGAAGGGTGGACGGATAATCGACTGCCAATTAAAGTTATCGTCTTTGTCGATGTGCTGCAATAAATCTTTTGCATACAAAACACCACTGATATTGTCCAATGATCCGTCTTTGTAAATCGGGAATCGAGAAAACCCATGGTGTGTTGATTCTTCCAATAATTTTTTGAATTTGGTGTTGTATTCAAATGCTGTAACATCCATGCGTGGTTTCATGATTTGTTTTACATCTGTATTTCCAAATTTTACAATCCCTTTTAAAATTTTATGATCTTCTTCGGTAATATCTTCATCGTTGGTTAATTCCAATGCTTGCGATAATTCATCTACAGAGATGTTATGTGTTTTGGGCTTAATTACTTTGTCGAGCAACTTGGTTGAAAAAATCAAGAAGGAGCTTACAGGATAAAATAGACGTTGCAAGAATTTTAAAAAGTAAAATAATTTACGTGATGTATGCAATGGATTTTGGGTCGCATAAATTTTAGGAATTACTTCACCAACTAATAAAATGAGGAACGTAACGGCCACTACTTGTATCACAAATCCTAAAGTTGGGTTTTGTGTAAAGTCGAACAACTCTTCCATCACAAAGGTGGAGAGCATAACAATGGCAATGTTGATGAAATTGATGCTGATTAAAACCGTTGCGAGGATACGCTTTGGTACTTCAATAATTTCCTGAATTTTAATGTCAATTTTATCATCCGATGATTTTAGCTCATCCATGTCTGTAGGAGTAAGCGAAAAGAAGGCAGATTCAGCAGCCGATACCAATGCAACTAATACAAGTAGCACCAGCATGATGGCAATTGAAATTCCAATACTAAAAGAAAAAGGTTTTACAAGAATGCTTAATAAAGCGGAAGAATAATATAAACTACTCTGGACGTCCAAAATTTAAAATTTAAATGAAACAAAAATGTTTGATTACAAAGATAATCAATGTAATCAAACACGGGTATTATTTGTTGTTAAGCTTAAAAAGGCAAATCATCGCCTGTTTTTGGTGTGTTGTGGGCTTCATCGTTGCCCGAAGAAGCATTGTTTTCGCGTTTGCTTAAAATAGTGAAGGTTTCGCCAACAACTTCGGTCGTATAACGTTTGTGCCCTTCTTTGTCGTCCCAAGAACGAGTACGCAATTTTCCTTCTATATAAATGGTCATTCCTTTTTTTAGATATTTTTCAGCAACCTCAGCCAACCCTCTCCAAACAACAATGTTGTGCCATTCCGTTTGTTCGTTGCGGTTACCATTTTTGTCTTTGTACGTTTCGGTTGTTGCCAATGGGAAATTTGCCACCGCGGCACCACCTTCTAAATGACGAACTTCTGGATCTTTTCCTAAATTCCCTACTAAAATTACTTTGTTTACGCCAGCCATAAAATATACGTGTTAAGTGTTAATAATAACAAATATACTAAACAAGAGGCATGTTTTGCAAGTATTTAAAAATGAATTTTAAGCTATTAAAATCGTACTTTTGCAATGCAAATTTTAGACTATTTTTACTTCATGATACAACTAAAATCCTTTACGTTTGGACCTTTTCAGGAGAATACTTACGTGCTTTATGATGGTACAAAGGAATGTGTAATTATTGATCCGGGTTGTTACGATAACAGGGAGCGAATGGAATTAGCTGCTTTTATTGAAAACAATCAATTGAAGCCTGTAAAATTATTAAATACTCATTGTCACCTCGACCATATTTTTGGAAATGGTTTTGTGGCCGAAAAATACAATCTTAAACCTGAGTTTAATGAAATGGATCAACGCATTTTTGATGCGTATTTAGCAACAGCCGATTTGTATAATTTGAATGCAGAACCATCGCCACCAGCAGCAGTGTTTTTGAATGAAGGCGATGTGGTTACGTTTGGAGAATCGAAATTGGAAATTGTATTTACACCAGGACATTCACCTGGTAGTATTACTTTTTATTGTGCAGCACAAAAATTCATGGTTGCTGGTGATGTATTGTTTTATGGTAGCATTGGTAGAGCTGATTTGCCAGGTGGCGATTACGACACCTTGATTGCAAGCATTAAAAATAAATTGTTGCCATTGGGTGATGATTACAAGGTATATTCTGGTCATGGACCAGCTACAACTATTGGATTTGAACGAATGAATAATCCGTTTTTGGTATAGAGGTAGATTAATATTGGAACGCAGATAGAGCAGATTTAGCGGATTGAAAAAGATAAAAGAGAATGTTGATTTATAGGAATTGAGTGATAAGATAAGACAGATGGATTTTAAGTTAGGAAAATACAAACACTACAAAGGCAAAGAGTACGAAGTAATCGGCTTTGCAAAGCACAGTGAAACACTTGAAGAATTGGTTGTATACAAAGCATTGTATCAACCAGAAGGAGAAAATTTGTGGGTTCGTCCGAAGAAAATGTTTTTCGAAGAGATAGAAATAGATGGCATAAAAAAGCCCAGATTTGAATATCTGGGCTAGTTTTTCTATTTATTTAATAAGTCTTTGTGTTCTTTGTGGTAAGCCCCACGCACGTTTCTCGACAAGCTCGAAATGACTACGCGCTCGTTCCATTGTAAAACTTTGTGTTCTTTGCGTAAAACCTTTGCGCTTCTTTGCGGTAAAGTCTGCACACATTTCTCGATACTTTTTCTTTCAGAAAAAACTCGAAATGACCACGCACTAATTATTTAATCATATCAAAACCACAATACGGCACCAACACTTTTGGTATTCTGATTCCTTCTGCTGTTTGATTGTTCTCCAACATGGTAGCTACAATACGTGGCAATGCCAATGCACTACCATTTAATGTATGTGCTAATAATGGTTTTGCATCGCCATCTTTAAAACGTAATTTTAAGCGATTACTTTGGAAAGTTTCGAAGTTAGAAACAGAACTTACTTCTAACCATTTTTGTTGTGCTGTTGAATACGTTTCAAAATCATACGTTAAGGCAGAAGCAAAACTCATATCACCACCACACAGTTTAAGTGTACGGAATGGCAATTCTAATTCGCGCAATAAACCTGCAACGTAATTACGCATCTCTTCCAATACTTCGTATGAATTATCAGGATGAGCAATTTGTACAATTTCTACTTTATCAAATTGGTGCAAACGATTTAAACCACGTACATGTGCTCCGTAGCTTCCTGCTTCTCTACGAAAACAAGGTGTGTAACCACAATTTTTAATTGGTAATTGATCTGCTTTTAAAATTACATCACGGTAAATGTTGGTGATAGGAACTTCGGCAGTTGGAATCAAATACAAATTATCAATTGTTGAATGATACATTTGTCCTTCTTTATCGGGTAACTGACCTGTTGCATAACCAGATGCTTCGTTCACCAAAATTGGTGGTTGTACTTCAAGATATCCAGCAGCAGTTGCTCTGTCTAAAAAGAAATTAATTAATGCACGTTGTAAACGAGCACCTTTTCCTTTGTATACAGGAAACCCTGCACCCGTTAATTTAACACCCAATTCAAAGTCGATTAAATCGTATTGTGTTGTTAGTTCCCAATGTGGTTTTGCACCTGCATACAAAACAGGAATTTCACCTTCTTGATATACATTTTCATTGTCCTCCGGTGTTTTTCCTTTTGGAACTTTTGTGCTAGGTGTGTTAGGAACAAGTACAAGTAAATTGTGTTGCTCTTGTTCAATAGCGGTTAATTGTTCTTCTAATTTTTTGGAGCTTTCTTTAAGAGCAGCGCTTTTGTTTTTTAAATCATCGCCTTCAGCTTTTTTTCCAGCTTTGTATAGTTCACCTACTTGTTTAGCAATGGTATTTGCTTCGCTAAGTATGCTGTCGAGTTCGTTTTGAGTACGTCTGCGATCGTTGTCCAATTCAAGCACTTTGTCCAATATTGGTTTTGCATCAAAATTTTTGATGTTCAAGCGTTCAATGGCTTCGTCTTTTTTCTCGCGGATGTAGTTAAGTTGTAACATAATCTTGGTTGTTGAATGTTAGTTAGTAGTTGTTGGGTTTTACGAATTCAGAACAATAAAAAATCTCCTAAACTTCGGATGAAGCCAGGAGATTTTTTTAAATGTTTATCGAAAACCTTATGCTTCAGCAGGGAATGGAACAATCGAAACAAATGATTTTTCATCACGTTTCTTTTTGAATTCCACTGTACCATCAACTAATGCAAATAAAGTATGGTCTTTACCAATACCTACGTTTTCACCTGGATTGTGTTTTGTTCCACGTTGACGAACGATGATATTGCCAGCAATTGCTAATTGACCTCCATAAATTTTAACGCCTAGACGTTTACTATGTGACTCACGGCCGTTCTTTGAACTACCCGCACCTTTTTTATGTGCCATTTCTTATAAAGAATTTTAATTTTTAATACTTACTTATTTTGCTGCTTTTTTTGCTGCTGCTTTTTTAGGAGCTGCTGCTTTTTTAGCTGGAGCTGCTTTTTTTGCTGCTGCTTTTTTAGGAGCTGCTTTTTTTGCTTCTTTTTCAACTACTTCTTTCGTTGCTTTAGGAGCTTTTTTTGTTACAGCGATTTCGTCTTTTAAAGTATCACCTTTAGCTAACACACCTTGAATAAGGATTTGTGTTAATTGTTGACGATGGCCATTTGATTTTTGGTAACCTTTTCTGCGTTTTTTCTTAAAAACGATTACTTTGTCACCTTGAAGATGCGAAATAACAGTAGCTGCTACTTTTGCACCATCAACAGAAGGAGTTCCAACTTGAACTTTTCCAGCATTGTCAATCAACAATACTTTATCAAATTCAACTTTAGACCCTTCGCTAGCTTCTAGGCGGTGAACGTATACTTTGTTTCCACGTTCTACCTTAAATTGTTGCCCGGCTATTTCTACGATTGCGTACATTTTTTAGGGTTTTATTTGTTTATACTAATTCCCAGTATTTTTTACTTGGGGGCACGAAATTAATAATTTATTTTAATGTGACAAAGATTTCAACATAAAATTGTTGACGACTAGGTGTTTTTAGGGTCAATTTCGACTGTTTTCGGCTTTTTGTTCACCAAATACACCCCTAAAAGGATGATGATGATCCAGATAAAGTGCATTGCCACTACCTCCTCACCATCCAAAATGCCCCAGCCCATTGCTACCACTGGTATTAAATATGTTACCGAGGAAGCAAACAAGGCATTAGTATTCTTTATCAATACATTGAAAATAATGACCGAAAGAGCCGTTCCAAAAATGGCCAAAATGCTCACATAGCCCAAACTTTCATAAGCTAAAGCATTGGTTTTTAGGTCCGCCAAAAAATCTGTAAAGCCAAACAGGTAAATCCCTGCTAAAGGTCCAATAAACATCATTGCCCAAACAGTTGCTGTAATCGAATTTACTTGTCCCAACTCCTTTTTGATGATGTTTACACTCAACGCATAACAAACGGTTGCCAAAACCACATAAACTCCAAAAAGGAGGTTGTTGTTCATGTCCTCACTTTTGCCTGCAGTTAATAATCCAATGGCTCCTATAAAGCCAATTAAAATTCCAATGGCATTTATCAGTTTTGTTTTTGATTTGAATAACAATACACCCAATAAAAGCGTAAAAAGTGGTGTTAGTGAATTTAACATTCCTGTTAAAGAGCTACTTATTCCTGTTTCGGCTTTGGTAAATAAAAAGGCTGGTATAAAATTTCCCAACAAGCCCATTCCTAAAAATCCTTTCCAATGTTTGATCAGGTCTTTTTTGAAATGCTTGATTAATAAAGGCGATAAAAATAAAAAGGCAATGAATATTCGTAAAGCAGCAACTTCATCACTCGAAAAAACTTCGAGTCCACGTTTCATTAATATAAATGAACTTCCCCAAGTTAAGGCAAGTGCAATGAGTATAATCCAGTTGAGGGCTTTTGTGTTCAAGGGTAGTTTATTGAGTGGGCAAAGATAGAATAAATACTATTGTTTGCTCTTTGCTTTTTCGTCTTTTGCCCATTTTAAATTACCATTGGCCAATTTATGGTTTGGATTTATTTTCAAAGCTTTGTTACATGCTTCGATGGCTTTGTCCCATTTTTTTAATTGATTGTAACAAGCGCCCATATTACTATACGCATCGGCATAATCGGGTTTTAATTGGATGGCTCTGTTACAAGCATCAATGCATTTTTCCCATAAACCTTGTTGGTAGAACGTTAAACTTAAATCCAAAAATCCTTCGGCTGTTGGTTTTGAATGAATAACTGCTTCTTGCTCCAACAGTGATTCAGATTGTTCTAAAGCCAGTTTCAAATTATTTTTTGCCAATTCATAATTTGGTTTTAGCTCCAATGCTTTTTTACATGCTTCAATTGCTTTTGGATAATTTTTGAGCATGTTGTACGATGTTCCAATGTTATTGTAAGCCTCTGCATAATTTGGTTTTAGTTGAATGGCCGCTTGTGCCATTTCAATGCATTTTTGATAATTGCCTGCTTGGTAATATTTTAAACTTAAGTCAAGGTAACTTTCGGGTGTTGGATTTTTTTGAACTGCTTCTTCTGAAATAGTTGTTACACTTTTTTTGTTTTTACTTGCTTCTAAGTATTGAATAGCTTCAGCATTTCCTGGAATTACTTGCAAGGTGTTTTGTGCCAATTCATTCAATTGTTCCCACTGTTGTGATTCAAAATATGCTTTCATCAACCAGGTGCGAGCACCAATGTGTGCAGGTGATAATTCAACACTCTTTTTTAATGCATCAATCGCTTCAGTGTATCGTAACTGGGTACATAAAAATTTGCCGTAAAAAAACCATCCATCAGGGTAATTCGGATTGTACTGAACAGCATTTTTGTAATACGTTTCCGCCATTTCTTGATCGCCTGTTGCCGATTTTAAAACACCCATGTTTACATGCAATACCGAATAACGAGGCCAAATGCTCAATGCTTTTGTGAAATAATATTCGGCTTGTGGATAATCACCCTGAGCCATTTTTGCTAATCCATAATTCATTAATCCACGTGCATTGCCCGGACTTTTTACAGTTACATCGTACCACAAAGTTTCTTCGGTATGCCATATTTTATTGCGTTCGCGAACACCATAAGCATAGCTGCTAAGTGTTAATACTGCAATAATTAAAATGCTGTATTCGTATTTTATAAGTGTGTCTTGGTATGCTTTTTTATATTTCATTAATAACAATCCGATGGTCCAGCAAACGCTTATGACTAAGCCAACGTATGGGAAAAAGATTCGGTGATCGTTCATTACTTCGGCAAATGCAATTACACTCGATGAAGGAATCAATGCTAAGAAAAACCAAGTGATACCAAAGCTGATGGGACGTAAACGTTCATCTTTTGAAAACCAAAAAGAGATGAAAAGCATAATGGCAATAAAAGCACATCCTACAAAAAAACGAATGTCCATGATTGTTTCCAATGGTTGCCAATCGGTATCGGCACTCAATCCAAATGGGAAAAAGAAGGTGATAAAATAATGTGCAATTACAAAGGGTTGTGTAATCAAATAATGAAAAGTGGATAATCCACCCGATTGCCATGTTTTAGGGGTGCAGTGATCAACCCACAAATACATGATGGCACAAAACACAAATGCAGGAATTGATTTTTTTACTGCAGAAAAAACTTGCTTAAAATGTTTCGGATTGAACACATCTGTTAAGCTTAATTTTTCTTCGAACAAAAGGATATAAACCAGTAACATAGGTGCAAACATTACGGCAGGTGGCTTTGCCAATGCACCGATTCCTATTGGAATTAAATAGAGAAATGTTTTTTTGCAGAAAGGAGAAAATAAATACAATACAAATCCCAACACCACAAAAAAGGTAGATTGAATATCCGAGCGAGCAATGATGTAGTTGATTGTTTCTGCATTTGCAGGATGCAATACATACCATGCTGTTGCTATGGCAGCAATGTAAAAGTTCCAGGTGTTTTTATAGGAAATGTTTAATAGTTTGAAAATAAAAAAGAACATCAATATTCCTTGTAATAGGAACATGATGAAAGACGAAAGATGGAAATAAAATAAGTCATAACCATTTCCCATCCAATAGTCGATAGCGAGCGAAGTACTTACAATTGGTCGGTACGATTGATTAGAAGGCAATGAGCTGAAGGTGGTTCCATCTGTGAAAAATGCAGGAATATTTTTTAAATTTTGAATAAAAATATTGTTTTCGATGGTATGTGAATCATCGAAATGAAAATCGTTTTGAAAATGATTGGAATACGTAAGTGTTGTAATTCCTATCAATAGTAAAAGGTAAAAAAGTGTCTTTTTTATAGACAGGTCTTCAAAAAGTTGTTTTAACATAATTCGTTTAGTTGCATTGTAAAAATATAAAATTATCACGAACGGAATCCATTTTCGTTCTATATTTGAATTTGGATAGCAGAATGCTTCCCTTTGCTCAAATGATAAAACCGTTAACTTCTTTACGTTTTCTATTCGCTTTTATGGTTTTTCTAACCCATATGAGCTTTTTGATTTCGGAGAACAATCCATTCTTTAAAGAATTGTATTATCGCTTTTTCTATGAAGGATACATTGGTGTTGGCTTCTTTTTTATGCTGAGTGGTTTTATTCTGTCGTACACCTACAGAGATAGTTTATTGTCTGAAAAAGTATCGAAACGCGTATTTTATATTAAACGTTTGGCCCGACTTTATCCTTTGCATTTAATCACCTTTTTGATTTCCATACCTGTTTTGTTGATGGAGGTTGGTTTCGATATTCCACTTTTTACCGTTCAGAATTTAACGAATATCTTTTTGCTTCAGAGTTTTGGAATTGATCGTACTTATTTCTTTTCGGGTAATGCACTTTCTTGGAGCATTTCGGACGAACAATTTTTCTACTTGCTTTTTCCTTTTTTGATTATTGCTTTTCACTTGTTTAAAAATTACGCACGAATTGTATTGGGGGTTGCTAGTATCGTAATTGTGTATATGCTATGGCAAGTGAAGGGAGGAGTGGAGGAGCATACTTTCTTTTACATCAATCCATTTACGCGCTTGGTAGATTTTACATTAGGGGTATTTCTTTACGATGTTTATTTGTTTTTTAAATCGAAACCGATTGCCAAACAAGCAACAGTTTTAGAAATAGGTTCAGTTGTGTTATTAGCTGTGTTTATTTATTTTAATGCCGATATTCCTCAGGCGGCACGTTATTCTTGTTATTACTGGTTGCCGATTTTCTTTTTGATTTTTTCATTTTCATTTCAATCGGGTGTACTATCAAAATTATTGTCAAAAAATTGGATGGTAGTTTTGGGCGAAATAAGTTTTAGTTTTTACATGTTTCATCAGTTGGTTATACGTTATTACACACGATTGAATGTCGATTTTTTTCAGATAAACAATCTTTATGTGTCAATGCTAATCGTTTTTGTGTTTAGCCTATTGATTAGTTATGGCAGTTATTATTTGATAGAAAAACCAGCCACCAGTTATATTGTTAAAAAAATAAAGAAATAAAATTGCATTTGTAAAATTGCAGACTTTTAGATTAATTTTGAATTCTTAAAACAAAAAACAGTATGGAAAATAATAAAGACACTAATTCTATTCAGCAAAAACAAAAACGTATGGTACGTTTTGCATTTATTGCAATTTTGATTTTAGCACCATTGGTGTATTTGTTTTACAAAACACGAAATATTGATGCAGTTCCTGTAACGCAGCAAGCTCAGCCAGGAGTAGTAAACAATATTGCTCAACTTGAAAAATTGGCTACTGAAAATCCAAGCTTTGACAATTTGGTTAATTTGTCAATGGCATACATCAATAATAAAAGGCCAGGCAAAAGTATTGATCATTTGAAACGTGCAATTGAGATGAAGCCAACAAGTGCAATCGCCTATAATAATTTAGGTGTTGCATATATTATGTTGGAGCAATATCAAAATGGGATTGATGCATGTACAAAAGCAATTGAGTTGGATGGAACTTTTCAATTGGCGAAAAATAATTTAAAATGGTGTTTGGATGAAAAAGCAAAAGTAGTTGCAAAAATTGATGAACAATCGAAGGTGACTAAGGACAAGCAAGATGCAAAATTCTTAATTGATTTTGGGTTGAACTATTTTAAAATAGGTGATTATTCAAAGAGTATTGAAATTTGGAATAACGTTTTAACGATTGAGCCAAAGAATGTAATGGCCTTCAATAGTATTGGAACGGCATTCATGATGAAAAATCAAGTTGATGATGCGTTGTCGGTTTTTGAACAATGTTTGGCTATTGATCCTAATAATCAGCAAACAAAAAATAATATTAATTGGGCAAAAGGAGAAAAGGCAAAAACTGTGAAATAAATCAACACAGAGGAACAGAGGGCGCGAAGTTACACAGAGAATATTTTTGCGAAGCTTGTCATTCTAAGTAAAACGAAGAATCTCTTTTTATATGCTTTTGTATCGTTTCGTCCCTACGGGACTCTCATGATTTTGTCTTTTGTTTATTACCAATATATCGTCCCTACGGGACTGTTAATGATATAACATTAATATTCAACTCGGAAGTTCACGGAGAAAAAATTATCACAGTCACTAAAGCTATCGGGAGTAGAACACGAAGATTTATAGAGAATGTTTTTACGAAGTTTTCCATTCTGAGAGAAGCGATGAATCTTTGTTTATTGTAATCCCGTAGGGATGTAATAATAATAGCAATACAGTTCTACGAATATATCTAAGTCCCGTAGGGACGAAACCAATAACCCAATAAAATTATATTGTAACCCGTAGGGATGTAATGTTAGTAGCAATACAGTTCTACCAATATATCTAAGTCCCGTAGGGACGAAACATATAAACCAATAAATATTATTTCTTTTCAGATAATTTTTTCTGCATTGGGTTTTGTTCCTTGTTTTCGTATTTGGTGGTTACCTTGGTTTTGTATAAATCAAAACGAGATTCCGATTTAATTTTAGGCCAGGAATTGTTATTCTCGTCAATATCGGCAGTCTCTTTAAATGGATCTATTTTAATAGCAACCACTTCTTTGTCTTTTGCAAAGGTTTTTGTTACTTTTTGTTCATCCTTGCGCCAGATATATGCACTGATGTATTCTGTTTCACTAGTGCCATCTTTGTAATTCCATTGAACAATAATTGGCATCACCAATCCTCCTTTATTGCTAAAATTTAATTCGTAGTAAAACTTATCTTCATACTTTTTAAACTCCTCTTTATCAAGTAAAGAAAGATTTTCATATTTATCTTTTATCGTAGTCGTTTCTTTTGTTACAGGTTCTGGCTTGTAGTAATAATAGAAATCACGAAGTGTTGTGTCTTTGTCAACTAAGAAAGTCATTCCTGCTTGTTTGTTTCTTAATCTAGAAACGTGTAAAAACTCTTCTTTTACTTTTGTTTTTCGTGTAGTAACAGTATCCGAACCTTCTAATACTTTTCTTGGAGAATCAACCGTAAAAGCAATTACAGAGTCTAAAGAAATATCTACAGGTTGGATATCGTAAAACCATCCTCTCCAAAACCAATCCAAATCAACGCCTGATGCATCTTCCATTGTTCTGAAAAAATCGGCAGGTGCAGGATGTTTAAATGCCCAGCGAGTGCAATATTCTTTGAATGCGTAATCAAATAACTCACGACCCATTACTGTTTCACGCAAAATATTTAACGCTGTTGCAGGTTTTCCATAGGCGTTGTTACCATATTGAGCAATGTTTTCGGTATTGGTCATAATGGGTTCCAATTGATTTTTAGGCATGCGCATATAGTCTACAATTTTGTGTGCAGGTCCGCGAGATGATGGATAGTTATTATCAAATTCTTGTTCGGTTAAAAACTGAACAAAGGTGTTTAGCCCTTCATCCATCCATGCCCATTGACGTTCATCGCTATTGATAATCATTGGAAAAAAGTTGTGTCCTACCTCATGAATAATAACGCCAATCATTCCATACTTTGTGCGCGAAGTATATGTTCCATCTGCTTCTGTTCTTCCATAGTTGAATGAAATCATTGGATATTCCATTCCATTTGATGCTTCCACACTTATTGCTACCGGATATGGATAAGGGATAGTGAACTTTGAGTAGGTTTTAACTGTATGCGCAATTGTTTTAGTGGAATATTTATTATACAATCCATAAGCTTCTTTAGGATAATAACTCATACACATAATATTTTTACCATTTACATTTTGTGCCATGGCATCCCAAACAAATTTACGAGAGCTTCCCCATGCAAAATCACGAACATTTTCAGCTTTGAATTTCCAAGTTTTGAAATTTGTTTTGTCGGGATTTGTTTCTTTGCTTTTAGCTTCTGCAAGCGTAACTACTTCAATAGGACTTTCAGCAGTTTGCGCTTTTTTCCATCTGTTTAATTGTTCCGCTGTTACTACTTCATTCACATTTAAGCAAGTTCCAGTAGCAGCAATTACATGGTCGGCAGGAACTTTCATCGAAACTTCAAAGTTTCCAAATACCAATGCAAATTCTCCTCTTCCTGTAAATTGCTTGTTGTTCCATCCTTGATAATCGCTATACACACACATACGAGGATACCATTGTGTGATGGTGAATACTGCATTGCCATCTTCAGTAAATGATTCGTAACCACCGCGACCGCCAATTTTAAGACGTTCAGGGATTTTATAATTCCATTTTATTTTGAAGGTAAAATTTTGTTTGGATGCTAATGGTGTTTCTAAATCAATACGCATCATGGTGTTGTTGATGGTGTATTTTAATGCTTTACCTGTTTTGTCGGTTACGCTCAAAATATTTACACCATAACCTTCTAAGTTTTTTTTGAATTCTAATCCATCCAATTGATTGTTGGTAAGAGGAAGTGATTTTTTACTGTCATCAAAATTGTTTGCTTCGTTGTTTGGATTATGTTGGTTTTCGTCTAACTGTAACCATAAGTAATTTAAAACATCGGGTGAGTTGTTGTAATAGGTAATTTCCTCTTCACCATGCAAGCGCAAGTCTTTTTCATCCAATGTAGCATCAATTTTATAATCAGCTTTTTGTTGCCAATATTCATGTCCAGGTGCTCCAGATGCTGTGCGATATGTATTTGCATCGGGCAGGGTAGTGCCTAATTGCTCAAATTTATTTCCGTGATTGGATGTAGGATTGTTTTGTGTGTTTTGAGCATTTGAAAAAAGAATGCTGAATAGTGCTACAATTAATGAAAGTAATTTTTTAGTCATGATCTTAGTTTGTTAATGCTGGCAATCGTTCAAATGCCATAATACTTGCAATGATTAAAACAGCCAAAGAGATAAAATTGTTTTTAAGTTTTGGATTGATTTTAAGAACGGAAGTTAAAAATAATGAAATAATTAGAATACTTGCCACGATAATTATTTGACCGGCCTCTAAACCTACATTAAAGGCAAATAATGGGGATAGAATACTTTCGGTTTTTCCCAACAGTGATTTTAATAGATAGGAAAAGCCCATTCCATGAATAAAGCCGAAGAATACTGCTGCTCCGTAGTTGATTGTAGGGTTGTTCTGTTTGTTTTTATAGTTTGTATAGAGGTTATAACTTGCCGTTAAAATGATGGTGATGGGAATTAAAAATTCAATGATTGCGCTATTGATGCTAAATGCATTGGTAACGCTAAGCGCAAGTGTAATGGAATGCCCAATGGTGAAAGCTGTTATTAGAACCAACACGTTTTTCCATTGTTTGATTTCGTAAACACCACACAGGGCCAATAAGAACAGAATATGGTCGTAACCTTGCAAATCTGCAATGTGTTCAATGCCTGTTATAAACCAAAGATTAAAGTCGTTCAATTTTCAGTACTTTTGTATTCATGCAAAATAAACAATTTATTTTCAAGTCTACTTTTTTCAGTTTGCTTTTTCTAAGTATGTTAGTTTGTGCTTCTTTTAGTTCGAAGAAGCATCCTTTTTATGTTGGCGTTACAGAAATTCGAATCGATAGTAAAACAAAAGAATTAACAGTAAGCTGCAAATTGTTTCAGGACGATTTGCAAATAGCACTTCATACAATTTACCACAAACAAGTAGATTTAACAAAGCGTGATCCTGTTACAAGTGGTTTAATACAAGATTATATCAAAAAACATTTGATCATTAGTATCGATAAAAAACTGGCAGAATTAACCTATGTAGGGTATGAGATAGAAGAGGAGGCTGTTTGGTGTTTTTTTGAAAGTAAATTACCATCAAAAAGTAAAAAAATATTTGTTGTGAATTCCTTGTTGTACGATCAATTGGAGGGACAAACAAATTTTATACATTGTTATTACAATGAAGTGCGTAAGAGTTACAAACTCGTGAACCCTGAAAACAATACGACTTTTGAGTATTAAAAGAGTGCATTGTGGGAGTTGAAAAAATCTATGGAAAATACTGTGAGTCAAACTAAATTTACCAGCTACCAAGCATTTATTGTAGCAATACTTGCAATACTTCAGTTTACGGTTGTGTTGGATTTTATGGTATTGTCGCCATTGGGTGCCATATTAATGCCGGAGTTGAAAATTCTTCCATCTGAATTTGGTTTGGTTGTATCTGCTTATGCATTTAGTGCAGGTGCATCTGGTTTGTTAGCGGCAGGATTTGCCGATAAGTTTGATCGAAAAAAAATATTGATTTTCTTTTATACTGGTTTTGTGTTGGGGACATTGTTTTGTGCTTTGGCTCCCAACTATGAATTGTTATTGGCTGCACGCATTGTTACTGGATTGTTCGGAGGTGTCATTAGCTCCATCAGTTTTGCAATTATCTCCGATTTGTTTGCAATGCAGTTACGCGGACGAGTAATGGGTTTTGTTCAAATGGCATTTGGTGTTAGTCAGGTTTTAGGAATTCCAATTGGTTTATGGTTAGCCAATAATTATGGATGGCATTCACCATTTATGATGATTGTTATTTTTTCGATTGCAATTGGAGTTGTGTTGGTAATCTTTATGAAACCAATCAACGAACATTTAAAATTAAAATCGGATAAGAATCCATTTTTACACCTTTGGCATACCATTTCAAATACAAATTACATCAAAGGCTTTTTTGGAACGGTTTTATTGGCAACTGGAGGGTTTATGTTGATGCCATTTAGTAGTGCTTTCAGTACTAACAATATTAAAATTTCGATGGATGATCTTCCAATCGTTTATGGTGTAACTGGAGTATTTACAATGATTGCTGGTCCATTGATGGGGAAATTAAGTGATAAGATTGGGAAATACAAAGTGTTTGTGATTGGAACCATCATAAGTATGGTGATGGTAATTATTTACACACAGTTGGGTGTAACATCATTGGGTGTATTAATTTTAGTGAATGTGATTTTGTTTATTGGAATAACATCCCGTATTATTTCTGCAACAGCTTTAATGACTGCGGTTCCAAATCCACAAGATAGAGGCGCATTTATGAGTATAAATTCATCCATACAACAAATTTCGGGTGGAATAGCAGCTGGTGTAGCTGGTTTAATTGTAGTTCAAACGCCAAGTGGAGTTTTAGAACATTTTGATACATTGGGCTATGTAGTACTGGTATCAATGATAGCAGCAGCAGGTTTTATGTATGTGGTGAATAAAATGGTAATGGCGAAGAAATAGGAATTACAAATCCTTGAACATTTTTAAGAAATCATCTAATCGATAAGCATCTCTTACTTCTTTTTTATCAAATACCATAAAATATTTATAGCCTTGTCCTGCTCTGTTTTCCCAAGCTTTACCCAAACGGATTTTAGCTTCACTATCGGAGTTGTCTCGATCATCTCCTTTCGTTTCTAGCAAAATGGTTTTGTTGCTTTTTGTTTGAATAATAAAATCAGGATAATGATTTAAAAATCCATTTATTCTAAATTGTTTGCGTTCAATGTTGCGTGTCCAGAATGCTACATTAGAAAGGTTCGCTATTTCATTTATTACTTTTTCTTCGAAGCCATTCATATCCGCTTCTTTTTCATATAATGACTTTGTGATGTCTTTTGAGGTTAGACCTGGACTAATTGTCTTTTCGAATGTATAGCCATTTGGCATCGTAATTTTGTCCTTGTCTAAATAATCTCGGAATGTTTTTTCAGCATATTCATCAGACAATTTTTTTATTTTATCTTTAATTTTAGAAGTATAGCTGTATTCATGATCTGCAAAATCCGTGTATTGTTCATCACTAAAGTCTTCAACTATTTTTTGAACATATTTTTTAATTTCACTTTCTGAAATAGGATACATTTTTCCAATTAAATCAAGAATTCGTTTTGTGAAATTTTTAGTTCTGCTTTCTTTCCTTGAAGGATCAAGAATGTATTCCATTAAACGGTCTTTTATTTCGCCATCTAGTTTTACAAATGAAGGAGTGAAATCAGCTCTCGTCTCGTCCAAATCAATTTTATACAATTCAGAACTAGCATTGTCAAAAACAATATTTGCATCTGCTTTACTTAACTGAAAGCCTTTTAATAAATCTTCTTTATTAAGTAGTTGTGATTCACCAGGAAAAATTTCGCCACCAGGACGCTCGATGTAAAATTGAGGGATTTTTATTTGTGATGCTTGTTCCACAAATACCTCTTTCATGTTGTAGGATTTCACGATAGATGCTAATTCAGTTGGGATTGAAAATAAATTGTCGGAATTCTGAATGCTTTTTTCAAATTCTTCGTTTTGTTTTAAGGCTGTTTCTTCTATTTGAAGAACAGCTTCTGGAACTTCTACCTCTTTCGTGATATCAGTAATTCTATTGGTATCAATGTCCCACATTAAATCATTGCTGTCCTCGTCCACTTTTAATTTCGGACTAGTGACAAGTGTTTTGAATGCATCTTCTTCTTTAGCTGTTTCGCTTAATGAATTTTCTGCAACTTTAAAATCTTTACTACTAAATCCTGCTTTATTTAATCCTTTCACGATGTTATCGAGCGTATCCATAAATTTTGCTGATGCCGTTAGGACATAACACAAATTAAGCAATGGCGACTGATGTTCCTTAACATAAGGCTGACGTAATACACGCCCTAAAATTTGTTCCACATCTACTGCTGATGATTTGTCTGCTAAGGATGCAAGAATGTATGCAAACGGACAATCCCAGCCTTCTTTTAATGCATTTACTGTAATAATGTAGCGAACAGGGCATTCTTTTGAACTTAAATCAATGTCTTTGATTTCATTCAAATTGGCTGTTTTTATTTTTATCTGTTCAGCAGGAATTTTTAGTTCAATTAATTTTTCTTTTAACTTTTCAAATGTTGTATTGTCGGATGCACTCTTTGGTTGTGCTTGAAACAAAACAATAGGACGGATATAATTGCCTCCGTTTTTTTCTTCTTCTGTTGCTTTTGCCTCTAGCTTGCGTTGTAGCTGAAGTGCCGAATTTATGACTTCGGTTTTATCGCTATGGTTGTAACAGATAACAGGCAATTTAACCATGTGTTCTTTTTTCAACTCTATGGCACTTACAAAGCTGATAATGTTACTGTTTTTTCGAGGAGTTGCTGTTAAATCTAAAATAAAACAAGGGTTTAAATTGCCTAGCATTTCAACACTTAAATCACTTTCAGCATTGTGACTTTCATCAACAATTACAACTGGATTCAATGCTTGTATTACACGCATTAATGAAATTTCATCGTCATTACCCAAAAGTGTTTCGAACGATTGAAGATTTCCATTTTCCTGAAAAACTTTTCGCTCTTCTTTATTCTTTGCTCTTAAGCTATCAAAGCTTAAAACAAAAATGCTCAGTTGTTCTTCAACACTGGATGCATTAAAACTGCTACCTTGTAATAAAGCTTGTTTGTCAAATACTTCTACTTTATTCCCAAAATGTGAATTTATTTTTTGGCGATAAGGATGATTGACGTTTTTTAAGTTTTTAATTGTTTGTTCTAATATGGTGATAGAAGGCACTAACCAAACAACAGCCTTTTTTTTATCATAATGAAAAGCATCAAAAATTGTTTTGATTGCGTTGCAAGCTATAAATGTTTTTCCTCCTGCTGTTGGTACTTTTATACAAATATGTGGTGCTTCCGCTGCATTGTTTTTGTAGGGCTCAATTGCTTTGCCAGGAAAAGGTTGTAATGGTGTTTTGGGATGCTTTGTCCAGAAATCAGTGAAAGCAATAGGTGTGTTTTTAGTGTGTTGAATAACTTCTAAAAAACGTTCTAGGTCATTGATAACTTCTTGTTGATAGGATTTTAATTCCATTCTTTTAAAACTTGGTAATGTCTCTTGGTATTTTTTTAAAGATGATATTGTTCTTGCTAAGGAATTCTTTTGTCAACAAACAATTATCTGCATAAATGATGTATTGCTCTGCTTTAGTTTTAATAGTGCTTAAAAATTGATAATCTAATGTGGTTGTGCAATCAGGCTCATAATAAAAGTAATAGGCAGTATCATTGTGTTTTGCTAAAAAAGACTCGTTGTCTATTGTAGTGCCATTTGATTCTAAAAAGTCTTTTGTTTCCGTATAATAAATGTATTGACGTAATTTTTTTATGCCAACCATTTCATTAATATCACCATCTTCATTGAACAAAGGCTCTCCTAATTCATAATAATCAAAACTACCAGTTGTTCCTACTTTGTCGCCATAGCCTTTAATTACTCGTTTTACACGTTCCGCAGTAATTGTTTCGGCATACTCTTCCATTTCCACCAAAATGAATTTACGATTACCACCATCTTGTTTATTTAAATTTAAAACAGCATGTGCTGTAGTTCCACTTCCTGCAAAGGAGTCGAGGATGATGGAGTTTTTGTCTAATGTAATTTGCAAAAAATCAAAAATTAGCTCTAATGGTTTTGGCGTTTGAAAATTTTTATTTTGAAAAATTTGTTTTATTTGATTCGTCCCATTCCCACTGCTATATTCTGGCTTATAAAAATTGTTTTATTTTGCTGGCAAATCTCTCCTCAGGTGGTTGTCTATGTCATAGCTGTTCCGTTTTATTTATAATTAATCTTTGTAGCTTTATTGTATTTTCTCCCCACTGCAAAATTTATTTTATCTTCTTGAAAATCTTCGTATCCATCTTTTTCATTTTGACTTAATCTTCTAGATGTAGAATCTTAAATTCATTGGTTATCTTATTTTAAATTTGCTGAAAATTCTTCTTATTTAATTGTAGTTGTTTATTTTTTAATAGTATTGGATAGAACATTAGTGTCTGTCGTCTCTTTAACGTTCCAGTTGCTCTTTATGCGCTCCCTTTTGTAATCTTAAATCCATTTGCAATCTCTCTTCATCCATAAATTTGAAAGTATATTTAGATGTTTTCCGAATACTATATTATCTCAGTCAAGATTGGAATTCATCCTTTGTGTTAGATGATGATTGCTTTTGCTTCATGCTATGAACATAATTTTCCAAAAATCTCATCGCACAATAATTTTAAATTTGCTTGTTCATTATCATCAATTGAAATAAAAATGGCACCATCATCAGCCAGCAGTTTGTGAAGTAATTTTAAACGAGGATACATCATGCACAACCATTTGTCGTGTCGGCTTAAATCTTCACTTTCTTTTCCAACAACTTGTCCTAACCACTTTTTTATTTTCGGGTCGTTTACATTGTCATTATACACCCATGCTTCGTTTCCAGTATTGTAAGGAGGATCGATGTAGATGCATTTGATTTTTCCTTCGTATTCAGGTAATAATGATTTTAGTGCTTCGAGGTTATCGCCATGGATAATTTTGTTGCCAGAGGATGTTTGTGCTTTGCTCTCTTCACCATTGTTAAAGCCATATTGATGCTCTAACACACGGTAAGGCACATCTAAATGGTGATTAACAACTTTATCTTTTCCTATCCAATTTAATATCGGCATATACTGAGCTACAAACGAATTGTATATCAAATATACACAATATGTATACATAACGTATACATTGCTTTTGAATTTTTCTTGCAACGAAACCTCAATTTTGTTTTCATGTCAAAAGTTCACATAGGAAAGAAGATTCGCGAAGTATTGGATAAATCACATTATTCAGTGGTAGAGTTTGCTAAAAGCATCAATATCACTCGTGATGGAGCGTATAAGATTTTTGAGAAAGAGCGAATAAATACGGCTTTACTTCAAAAAATATCCGATGTGTTGGAGCATGATTTTTTTAATTATTATACATCCACTTCTCCAACAGCCAAAGAAAACAAGGGGAATTATGGGTATGCTACCAAAGATGAATTGCATCAATTAACACATACGGTTCAAGCGCTTGTAAAGGAAATTGAAAAGTTGCGCGAAGATTTGGGTTCCAAAACCAAAAACAGCTAAAAAGGCTGTTAAGAAAAAGTAGTATTCTGAAATTTTTCAATTCTTCGATTGAATTCTTCTGAATTGGATTATCAATGTCATTTGTTTGGTATCACGTTCTGTGATACTACTATTTCTATTAAAATGCTAATATAGTGTGTATGTGTAGGGGTAAATTCATAGTCTACTCCATTTATTAAAATAATAGTCCGTCTAGAATAATAATACCTACCTTACAGCTGAAACATTCAAAAAGAATATAATAGATGAAAACAAGAAAATCAATTTTATTAACACTTATAATGATAGGTGCTTTTGCCATTTCTAGCTGTAAAAAAGACGGGGAGGACGATTTAGCACCTGTAGCAAGCCCAGCATCAGTTTCATTAATAGCAGATAAAGTAAATGTGAATCAGTTGGAAATTGTTACGCTTACAAGTTCTAACATTTCACTAACACAGCAAACTTATATAGGTACGATTGGTGGCCAAAATGTCACCATTGCGGTTTTTGAGTCGAGTCTAGGTTTTCAAATTCCTGATTTGGCGGCAGGAAGTTATACTTTTCAAACAACAATTGAAGGGGAATGCTTTTGAAATAAATTATAATGTAATAGCACTTGTTCCAATTGCAAATGCAAGTATTTATATTCAGGCTGCAATTCCAGATTTTACTTATAATGCTACTCAATTAGCAGATATAGGTTCTGCAACGGCTAATATGTATGATGCATCCAGCGATGCTGCCAATGCAATTGTCTTAAATAATTATGTTGCAGACTTGCAGAATAAAATAAATACAGCATCACCTCAAGCATTGGATTCATTAGCTAGATTTATTTCCGCCAATCCTGATTTGTTTAGCACTTTACCCGACATTCTCCTAGACATAGATACTTTTAATTTAAATAGAGCAAATGCGTATGTTGATGATTTGCCAGCGTATATGGATGCAAAAATTAACATTATGATGAAAAAGGTAGTGCTTATATGTGCAGCAGCAGTTGTTGCGCAATTGGCTGGTCCTGCAGGTTGGTTGATTTCTGCTGCTATATATGCAGGAGGTGGTGCATACATTTATCATTGTAACAAAGATTTAATTATTTGTTTAGAAAAGGCGATAAAACAGACCGGAGAATTAATTATTGCTGATATTTCTAGAACTACTAATACTTTTGAAAAGGGCGTGCAATACTCTTTTGACATAAATTCGGCATATAGTAATTTGAACCAACAAGATATAGGTTCATCTTCCCCTATTTTTGCTAGCATATTTAGCTCTTTAAATAAATTTGAAGCAGCTTGGAATAAAATGAAGAACATTTTGCCCACATTTTTTCCGGGGAATGCATTCAATATTAGTAACGTAACGACTAATCAATCGCTTGTTTTTAAAACAAGGCCAGACTTGCTAACTATAACAAATATTTCAAATTCTAATGTAACTGCAACTATTGATAATAGCGGTGGCATTTTGAAAGTTACTTTTAACTCAAGTCAAACAACCGATCAAAGTTTTACTTTTGATATAGCCTATGATAATCCGAATGTTTCTTCGAAGAATAGTAATTTTTCGGGAAATGTTGTTGCTCCTGTAATAATAACCGAAGTAACAATTGGTACGCAAATATGGATGAATAAAAATTTGGATGTAAGTACATACCGAAATGGCAATCCAATTCCTCAAGTACAAGATTCTGCAACATGGGTAAATCTTACAACAGGTGCTTGGTGTTATTATCAATACAATGATCCTGTTTATGGTTATACTTATGGAAAATTGTATAATTGGTACGCTGTAAATGACCCTAGAGGTTTAGCTCCTATTGGTTGGCATTTGCCTTCAAGAACAGAATGGAATACGATTCAAAATTTTTTAGGGGGATATAATATTGCTGGAAGTAAAATGAAAGAAACAGGATTTTCGTATTGGACATCATGGAATACTGACGCAACCAATAGTAGTGGATTTTCTGCTCGCGGAGCAGGAATGCGATATGATTACAATGCTCAATTTGGTGGCATAGGTCAATTCGGATCTTTTTGGAGCACGACTGAGTATGTTACTGATCCTAATCAAGTATGGATTGTTCAAATGGAGTCAGGCAGTACCGCTGCAATGGAATCTACTTATCCCAAAGCAGGTGGTCTTTCTGTCCGTTGTGTAAAAGATTAATTTAGTATTTTTTATCCTTTAAAGACATAATAAACATTTTTATTGTTGAATTATTTCAATTAAAAAGAATACTTGTTTATTTGAAACTAGTCGATGTGTCGACCACAAAGCCTTCCAATCAATATGATTGGAGGGCTTTTTATTTTAATTTATTGTTGTTGAATATCCTTTAGAAGTTTACGGAATGGTTGCAGTGCCTTCTACCAACTAAGTTATTGCCTGATTGATAAGTTTTTTTACAAATTGATTATGTTATGGAAGCCGCTGAATGCGTCTTTTTGTGAAGACTGTATGGCTTTTATTGTATTTTTGAGAATATAAAATGTAAATTTTGTAACGGTCCGCCTTAGGCGGATAGCGGGCGGGGGCGACTCGAACGGCCGTCCGCCATTGGCGGATATGAGTTCAACGAGCTAATTAGATTAAAACAAAAAAGCCATTACATTTCTGTAACGGCTTGTAGTAGCGGGGCCACTCGAACGGACGTCCGCCATTGGCGGATATGAGCTCAACGAGCAAATTGTATTAAAACAAAAAAGCCATTACATTTCTGTAACGGCTTGTAGTAGCGGGGCCCGACTCGAACGGACGACCTTTGGGTTATGAGCCCAACGAGCTACCAACTGCTCCACCCCGCAATATATCTTCAAAAAAGGCTTGTCTAAAGAACAAAAAGCACTGATTAGCTTTTTAAATTGCGGTGCAAAGATATATTTTGTTTCTTTGTACTCCAAATAACTTATTAACAATTTTTAATAGATGGCGCACAAGGCTGGTTTTGTGAATATTATAGGTAGTCCAAATGTTGGAAAGTCTACACTTATGAACGTGTTGGTAGGGGAACGTTTGTCTATTATTACCTCCAAAGCACAAACAACCCGTCATCGTATCATGGGAATTGTGAGTGGTGAGGATTTTCAAATTGTGTATTCCGATACTCCTGGTGTTTTAAAACCAAACTATAAATTACAAGAGTCCATGATGGAGTTTGTGCATACAGCACTTACAGATGCAGATGTGATTTTATTTGTGACCGATATTTATGAGGATATTAAAATCGAAGAAAAGATTTTAAATAAAATTAAAAATGCAAAAGCCTCTGTATTGTTATTAATCAATAAGATTGATTTAGCAGATCAAGAAAAGCTAGAAGCAAAAGTTCAATATTGGAAAGAAGAAGTTCCTGCAGCTGAAGTTATACCGGTTTCGGCTTTGGAAAAGTTTAATGTGAATTATGTTTTTGATCGTATTGTAGCATTGTTGCCCGAAGGTCCAGGATTTTACGATAAAGAACAATTGACGGATAAGCCAGAAAAATTCTTTGTGTCGGAGATTATTCGTGAAAAAATATTGATGAATTACAAAAAAGAAATTCCTTATTCGGTTGAAGTGATTGTGGAAGCATTTAAGGAAGAAGAAAAGATTATTAAAATTAGAGCGGAGATTATTGTTGTTCGTGATTCTCAAAAAGGAATCATTATTGGACATCAAGGAAAAGCACTAAAAAAAGTAGGCACCGAAGCGCGTAAAGATATAGAAGCCTTTTTCCAAAAACAGGTTTTTCTTGAATTGTTTGTGAAAGTGAATAAAGATTGGCGTGATAGTGATACACAACTAAAACGATTCGGGTATATAAGTTAATATACCCACTCTGTCTTTTCGAAGAAAGAGTAGTAACGGTGTAAAAATAGAATTTAGTATTAACAAAAATTAATTCCTTTTGAATAAGAAGGAATGGAGGAAAAATGGCAAACATTGTAGCAATAGTAGGAAGACCAAACGTTGGAAAGTCAACACTTTTCAATCGTTTAACGGATAGTAGAAAAGCAATTGTTGATGCTGTTGCCGGAGTAACGCGTGACAGACATTATGGTAAATCAGAATGGAATGGTTTAGAGTTTTCTGTTATCGATACGGGTGGATATGTTCATGGTTCGGAGGATGTGTTTGAAGGCGAAATCCGTAAACAAGTTCAGTTAGCGATTGATGAAGCAAATGTAATTTTGTTTGTAGTGGATGTTACCGATGGTATTACCGATGACGATAAAATAGTTGCTAACCTATTGAGAAAAGGAAAGAAGAAAGTGTTTCTTGTTTCCAATAAGGTAGATAATGGCGATCGTGAGTCCTTATCGGGAGAGTTTTATGGCTTAGGTTTGGGTGAAGTATTTAATGTGTCTGCGATAAGCGGAAGCGGTACAGGCGATTTGTTGGATGCTGTAGTTGATGTATTAGATAAAGAAGCAAAACCAGAAGAATTAGATATTCCAAAATTTGCAATTGTTGGTCGCCCGAATGTTGGTAAATCATCAACTGTAAATGCATTGCTTGGTAAAGTTCAAAACATTGTAACACCAATTGCTGGCACAACACGCGATAGTATCAATACACGTTATACTGCTTTTGGTCACGACTTTTTATTAATTGATACAGCAGGTATTCGCAAAAAATCGAAAGTAGAAGAGGATTTGGAGTTTTATTCTGTTATGCGTTCTATTCGTGCAATTGAAGATTGCGATGTTTGTATTCTTTTAATTGATGCAACATTGGGAATGGAATCACAGGATTTGAATATTTTCCATTTAGCAGAAAAAAACAGAAAAGGAATTGTGATTGTTGTAAATAAATGGGATTTAGTAGAAAAGGATACCAATTCAACAAAAGAGTACGAAGAAAAAATTCGTGAACGTATTGCTCCATTCCGTGATGTGCCAATTGTATTTACATCTGCACTTACTAAACAACGTATTTTAAAAGCTATTGAAGTTGCAGAAAAAGTAAACATCAATAGAACAAAAGCAATCAAAACACGTGAGTTGAATGATGTGATGTTGGATATTATTGAAAAGCATCCACCATCTGCAATCAAAGGAAAATATGTAAAGATTAAATTTATTAATCAGTTACCTACACATGCTCCAACGTTTGCTTTTTATGCAAACTTACCTCAATATATTACAGAATCATACATTCGTTTCTTGGAAAATAGATTGCGTGAGCAGTTTGATTTTACAGGCGTTCCGATTCAGTTGTTTATGAGAAAGAAATAATAATTTATTGTAAAGTAAAAATCCCCTTAGCAGTTTTGGCAAGGGGATTTTTTATATAACATTTTTTGTTGGTATCCCCTTTTTTATTGTGATGTCGCTCCTCTGGAGCTATAGCTACTTATGTTTATCTGTTTTGTTATTAAGATGTCGCTCCTCCGGAGCTTTGTGGGATGGTTTCTATTTCTTTTATTGTGATGTCGCTCTAATATTAGCTATTGGCTGAAATCTGCGTGTTTGAACTGTTTTGTTATAACGAAAATAAACAAGTTTTTAGCTCCAGAGGAGCGATATCCTAATAGTAATAAATTTATATTGAAATGGAACTCCTAGGAGTGATATATCTGTCATCTCTATATGGTTTTTTTAGCTCTTTTTATAGTGATGTCGCTCCTCTGGAGCTATATATACTTGTGTTCATTGCTTTGTTATTAAGATTCCGCTCCGCTGGAGCTTTGTGGAATAGTTTCTATTTCTTTTATTGTGATGTCGCTCTAATATTAGCTATTGGCTGAAATCTGCGTGTTTGAACTGTTTTGTTATAACGAAAATAAACAAGTTTTTAGCTCCAGAGGAGCGATATCCTAATAGTAATAAATTTATATTGAAATGGAACTCCGTAGGAGTGATATATCTGTCATCTCTATATGTTTTTTAGCTCTTTTTTATTGTAATGTCGCTCCTCTGGAGCTATATATACTTGTGTTCATTGCTTTGTTATTAAGATTACGCTCCTCTGGAGCTCAGTCGAGTTCTGGTCGTTTTTATTATTAAGATGTCGCTCCTCTGGAGCTCTGTGGAATTGAATCTAAAAAAAAACACCCGATTGAGTTCGACAACCGGGTGTTTTAATTTTATAATTATAGATTAATCAACATTATCATGTAAGAAAGAATTGTTTGGTTTAATCTCTACTTTTTTATCATCACCTTCAGATAATGTATAACGAGATACTTGTGATTCAGAAGAATGAGGAGTAGAATCCAATGCAATGTTTCTACGTTTGTAAGCCGGTTCATTTTCTAATTCAGATAAACCATTTGGCGATTTTAATTTAAAACTCAATTGTTTTAATTTTTCGATACGCTCTTGTGATTTTCTTAGTTGCTCATCTTGTTGTACTTCTGCAATGGTTTTGCTTTCGTCTTTGCTTTCGATTACAAAATCATTTTCCATTGTAGGTTCTTCGTTCACTTTCGATACAATAAATGGCTCTTCGTAAGAAACTACATTGCTATTGTTATTAGTGATTTCGAATTCAAATGTAATTTGATTTTCTTCTTCTGTTTTAGCAACAGGAGTTTCTTCAACAACTTCGTTTCTGATGAACATGAATGGTTCTTCAGCAATAATTTCTTCACTTACTTCAGATACTTCGTTAACAACTGGTGTTACTTCAGCTAGAGGTGTTACTACTTCGTTTACTGGTGCAACAACTTCGTCTTTAAAGAAAGAAGTCATTTCTTCCACTACAGGAGTAGAAGTAACAGGAGGAGCAATGTTTTCTACTTTTGGAAGTTCATCAACCAATGAGAATACTTTTTTCTCAGGAGCTTTTTCAATTTTAATTCCTAAATCAGCATTTGAATTAAATCCTGTTGCGATGATGGTAACACTTACTTTATCTCCTAATGATGAATCAACACCATATCCTTTGATTACTTCAGCAGTCATACCTGCAGCATCTTGGATATAATCAGTGATTTCTCCTAATTCATCCATTGTAATTTCATCGTCACCACAAGTAACATTTACCAATACATAACGTGCACCACGAATGTTGCTATCGTTTAATAATGGAGATGACATTGCTTGTTCAACCGAACGAATTGCACGGTGTTCACCACTTGCTTGAGCAGATCCCATGATTGCAACACCACTGTTTTTCATTACCGTTTTAACGTCATTGATATCCGTGTTGATTTGTAATGTTGTAGTGATAATATCAGCGATACCTTTTGCAGCAGTTGTTAAAATATCATCTGCATGACCAAATGCTTCAGTCACTTTTAGGTTACCATAAATTTCACGCAATTTATCATTGCTGATTACTAATAAAGTATCAACATTTTCTTTTAATTGCTCTAAACCTAAATCAGCTTGCGCTTTACGTTTTTTACCTTCAAAACCAAATGGGATGGTAACAATACCTACTGTTAAAATTCCCATTTCTTTTGCTGCTTGAGCAATTACTGGTGCAGCACCAGTACCTGTACCACCACCTAAACCAGCAGTGATAAATACCATTTCGGTATTGTTTCCTAAAATTGCTTTTACTTCTTCAATATTTTCGATAGCAGCATTTCTACCAACTTCTGGTAATGAACCTGCACCACGTCCTTTTGTTAAGCTAGAACCCAAAACAATTTTTAAAGGCACTGGACTAATGTCTAATGCTTGTTGATCGGTATTACAAACAATAAAGTCAACACCTTTAATGCCTTGTTTGTACATGTGGTTTACAGCGTTACTTCCGCCACCACCAACTCCAATTACTTTAATAATTGAAGAGTTGTCTTGAGGTAAATCAAATTTCATCATATTGATTGTGTTTTAAACATTTGATATTATTGGCACTTAGCCGACAATACATTTTTTAACGTTATAAAATTCCTATATTTTTTAATGTGTAATTAACATACCTTCTGTTAGTTACTAACTATTGAATGTTAATTACCTAGTCTTTTTTTACTGTTGTACTGAGTCTTCATCAAAAAACTTTTTGATTTTTTCGAACCATCCACCAGAACGTTCTCTGTCTTTTGAATGGCTTGTAATCGTAGTTTTTGTTGTTGCACTGTTTTGATTTTGTTTATCAATTCGTTGCAACTCTTTCATCACCAAACCCACTGATGTAGCGAACAATGGACTTGTTACATCTTCAGTTCCTTTTGCTAAATGTTCGTTTGGATAACCAATACGTGTATCCATTCCTGTAATGTATTCAATCAGTTGAGAGATGTGTTTTAATTGAGCTCCACCACCTGTAACAACAATTCCTGCAATCAATTTTTTCTCGTATCCAGAATGTTTAATTTCATAATAAACGTGCTCAATAATTTCTTCCATTCGCGCTTGAATGATGCTCGATAAGTTTTTTACAGAAATTTCTTTGTGCGCTCTTCCTCTTAATCCTGGAATTGAAACGATTTCATTTTCTTGGTTTTCACTTGCTAATGCAGAACCGAATTTTATTTTTAATAATTCTGCCTGACTTTTAATAATGGTACATCCTTCTTTAATGTCCTCTGTAATTACATTTCCACCAAATGGAATAACGGCTGTATGACGAATGATGCCTTCATGGAAAATAGCAACATCCGTTGTTCCACCACCAATATCTACCAATACAACACCAGCTTCTTTTTCTTCATTACTTAAAACGGCATCAGCAGATGCAAGTGGTTCTAATGTTAATGCAGAAACTTCTAATCCTGATTTTTGAACACATTTGTAGATATTACGAGCAGCGGCTATTTGTCCAGTTATGATATGGAAATTTGCTTCTAAGCGTATCCCCGACATTCCAATTGGATTTTTGATGCCACTTTCGTTATCAATGATATATTCTTGCGGAAGAACATGGATAATCTCTTCACCTGGAGCCATTGCTAAACGGTACATATCATCAATCAATGAAT
Organism: Bacteroidota bacterium; assembly: GCA_016707685.1. Lineage (GTDB taxonomy): Bacteria > Bacteroidota > Bacteroidia > 2-12-FULL-35-15 > 2-12-FULL-35-15 > 2-12-FULL-35-15. Next base: position 82,030 of record JADJHE010000012.1, on the reverse strand, counting down.
CAATGTCTTTTTGAGAAATTTCTTCTTCAATACTAGAACGCGTTTTGATACCACGGTGTTGATTGCTTTTAATGTGTTGACCAGCAATACCAACATTGACAATTTTAATATCCACACCCGATTTGTTTTCGGCATCAGCTACAGCTGTACGGATAGATTGAACCGTTTGGTCAATGTTTTGAACCACACCACGTGCTACACCATACGATTCTGATTTTCCCATTCCTAGGATTTCAATTTTTCCGAATTCATTTCTGCGACCAACAATCGCTACAATTTTTGTTGTTCCAATATCTAAGCCTACTACAATTTCTGATGGTTCCATGTTCATTTATTTTTTTGTGCAAACAATTTGATTTTTAAATTTTAAATTTATGGTGGAGTATTTATCCCACCAACCAGTCGTATTTAAGCCTTGTTGGTAGAACGTAAACAGTTTATTAAATTTTTCTTCCATGTTGGTTGTATCACCAAATATGATTTTTTGATTTCCTGCTAAAGGAACAATCTCCATGTCTTTCTCTGCATTGATATAGATTTGCTGTACTTGTGCTTTCCAGAATTCATTTTTAGTAATAAAATCTCCCATTGCATACAATTCATCCAACATGCTGCTTGCTGCCAAAGCGCTATCTTTTGCAATGTCAAATACAGAATATCTGTAACGTGTAATGTAGGGCTCTGTTATTGCACCACTAGCAATTACTACGTTTGCAGTGTATTTATCCGATAATGGCATTGGTTTCCCTTCTTCATCAATGTAATAACTTTCGCCATCAGTATTGATTACTCTTAATATTGGTTTGCGTTGTTTTACATCAATTTTTAGTACACCATCTATGCTAAGCGATACTTCGGCATTGGAAATAGCAGCATGACTGTTTAGCATGTGTTCTATGTCCGCAACATCAATTGTTCGTTTTGGTTGATTTTTAATGCTATCGCCTCTGTCGTTAATCAAGCGAGCAACATCAATGTTGTCCAAGAAGAATAAATCTCCTTCTTGGTTAACATGAATCACCATTTCTTTGCATAGCAAGGAATCTTGTTCTTTATTAATAAAGCCCAAGCTAACTACTAGTCCAGTAACCAGTAATACCCAAAGAGTGATGTATGCTATTTTTTTAAATTTTTTCAAGACTTCTTTAATAAACAATTTTTAATTGGTTCAACAAACGTATCGATATCGCCAGCCCCCATCGTTAATAATACTTCAATTTTTCGTTTGCCTATTTCATTCACTAATTCACTTTTTTGACAAATGGATTTGTTGCTTGATTTCATCAAATCCAGCAATAATTGTGAGTCAACTCCGTCAATCGGTAATTCACGTGCTGGATAAATTTCCATTAAAATGCATTCGTCTAATAAATCTAAACTTGTCGCAAAATCAGCTGCAAAATCTCTTGTTCTGCTAAACAAGTGTGGTTGAAATATCCCTGTAATTTTTTTGTTTGGAAACATTTCTTTTGCAGAGTTGATTGTTGCTTTTAACTCCTCAGGATGATGAGCGTAATCATCAATAAAAATAAGTTCAGCCGATTTTATTTGATAATCAAATCTGCGTCTTACCCCTTTAAAACTGCTTAGTGCTGCTTGTATGTCTTTTTCTGAAATTCCTAATTCACATGCAATGGCTGTTGCTGCAATTGAATTTTCTACATTGTGTTTTCCAGGTAAACCCAAGGTCATGTTTTTGAATGTGCCTTTTGGAGTTACAATATCATAATGGTACTGACCATCTTTGATAACAATATTGCTTGCAAAATAATTGGCAGAGGTGTCACTAACGGAATACGTGATTAGGACCTTGTTTGTTTTGATTTTATCTTCTATGCTTTTCTTAACAATCAAGGTTGATTCTACTTGATTTGCAAACATGCAAAAGGATTCTTCTACATAGGAAACATCTCCATAAATATCCAAGTGATCAGCATCAACAGAAGTAATGACTGCAATTTTTGGATGCAATGTTAAGAAGGATCGATCGTATTCATCTGCTTCAACCACCACATAATTCGTTGAGCTTTTTGAATTGAGTGAAGAGCTGATCAATAAATTGGTATTGTAATTTTGAGTGATACCTCCTAAAAAAGCAGAAGGATCGAGGTTAGCCGTTTTAAAATGTGTGCTACTAATGATGATGTAGTAGTTTTCCCATGTGTTCCTGCAACTGCAATGGTTGTTGTTGCTTTGGTAATTAAGCCTAATACTTCAGCACGTTTTTTAATTTCAAATCCATTATCTTTTAAATAATTGAATTCAGTATGGTTTGATGGAACTGCAGGTGTGTAAACAATCAATGTTTTTGATTTATCGTTTAATACATTAGCGCCAATCAATTTTACATCATCCTCGAAATGAATACTAATTCCTTCAGCAATTAGTTCGTTTGTAAGTTTAGTTGGTGTTTTGTCGTAACCACTTACTTGTTTGCCCATAGCATTAAAATAACGTGCAAGGGCGCTCATTCCAATGCCGCCAATGCCTAAAAAATATACGTTATTTATGCTGTTAAAATTCATTTCTTTTTATTGTTAATCAAACTTAAAATCTCGTTTGCGATTACTGTTGCTGAGTCTTTGAATGCTAATCGACCAATATTTTCTGATAATTTAATGCATTGCGTTTCATCCTGCATTAAATTCAATACTGCCTCTTTTAATTTTTCTTTAGCTTCTATGTCTTTTATTAATAGTGCTGCATTGTATGTAACTAATGCCATCGCATTTTTTGTTTGATGATCTTCGGCAACATTCGGAGAAGGAATTAAAATACACGGTTTTTTCACCAAACATAATTCTGAAATGGAACTTGCACCTGCTCTAGATATGACTACATCTGCAACAGCATAGGCATAATCCATTTTTTGAATGAAATCGAATGCTTTAATTCCCTTTTCGTTATAGGATGCAGTTGCTGCTTTTGCTGTTTCGAAATATCCTTTTCCTGTTTGCCAGATTAGTTGAATGTTGGCATCGGCAAATGATTGAACGCATGTTGCAATGCTTTCATTTATTGTTCGAGCACCTAAGCTTCCACCTATTACTAATATTGTTTTTTTGTTTGAATCAAGACCAAAAAATTCTATTCCTCGTTCACGTTTCCCTTCTAAACTTAATATGTCTTGTCGAACAGGGTTGCCTGTTAAAATGATTTTGTCTTTCGGGAAATATTTTTCCATTCCATTGTAAGCAACACAAATTTTATCCACCTTTTTAGATAAAATTTTATTGGTGATTCCAGGATAGGAGTTTTGTTCTTGTATTAAGGTTACTATTCCTTTGTTGGCTGCTACTTGCAACATTGGCCCGCTAGCAAAACCTCCAGTGCCAATTGCAGCATCTGCATCAAATGTTTTTAGAAGTTTTTTTGCTTTACGCAAACTGCTTATTAATTTAAATGGAAAGGCAAGGTTAGATAATGTAAGTTTACGTTGAAAACCACTGATCCATAATCCTTCTATTTTGTAACCAGCAGCTGGAACTTTTTCCATTTCCATTTTTCCTTCAGCACCTACAAATAAAAATTCTGTATCAGGGCGTAATGCTTTAATTGCATTAGCAATAGCTATTGCTGGAAAGATGTGTCCACCTGTTCCACCACCACTAACGATTATTTTAAGCGGTTTCATTTTCTTCTCCTTTCTCTTCGTTATCTGTTTCTCTACTCACACTTAATATCATTCCCAATGCAATACTTGTAAACCAAATGCTTGTTCCACCCATACTAATTAATGGTAATGGTTGACCAGTTACAGGAAATAAATTAACTGCTACAGCCATATTTATCATTGCTTGAAAAACAAGGCTGAATGTTAAACCAACTGCAAGTAGACTGCCGAATGTTTTTTCACTTTTGTTTGCAATCCGAATCCCTCGAAAGAGTAATACAATGTATAAGAATACAATAATGATGGCTGAAATCAATCCCCACTCTTCAATTACGATTGCATAAATAAAATCGGAAGATGCTTGTGGTAAAAAATTTCGTTGAATACTGTTACCTGGTCCCTTGCCAATAATTCCACCAGTTGCAATTGCAATTTTAGCTTGTTCTGCTTGGAAATTGCTTTCACTATCTCCCTTCGAAAAGTTTTCAATACGTGCTTTCCATGTTCTACCACGAGGTATAGCATCTGGAAAATTCCAGATAATTAATAGTACTAATCCCAGCATAATTATTCCCGAACCAATCAGTATCCATAAATGTTTTGCATTCATACGGCCAATAAACATCAATATAAAGCAGTTCAAGAATAGCATGGCTGCAGTAGAAAAGTTGGCTGGAAAAATCAATACGCAAATAATTCCGATAGGCACAATGATAGGAATAAATGCTTGTTTAAAATCTTTTATCACATCTTGTTTAATGGATAAAACCCTTGCTACATAAGTAATCAATGCAAGCTTTGCAAAATCCGATGTTTGGAATGTTAAGGATGTTCCAGGAATTGCTAACCATCTGCTTGCATCACCAGCACTTACTCCTTTTAATAAAGTGTAGAGTAGGAGCGGAGCAGCTAAGAAGATGGCAATTTGTGATATCCTTGAAAAGTAGGAGTATTTTACTTTATGTATTAAATACATTAAGAATAATCCCGAACCCATAATAAAAACATGTTTGATTAAATACGATGCTGTGTCTCCCTCTTTATAGCGATAAGCTAATGCAACAACTGCACTGTATACAACCAAAATTGATAAAAGGGAAAGTAGTAAAACTACTGTCCAAATTACCTTGTCTCCTTTTATGTATTTAAATAAATTCAATCAATTAAATTTTAGGAAAGCTGCTTAATTGCCGCTTTAAATTCATTCCCTCTTGTTTTGTAATTATCAAATTCCTTGTAGGCTTCGCAAGCAGGAGAGAACAACACAACATCTCCCGACTTTGCATAGGCACTACTTATTTGAATAGCTTCCTTTATGCTGTTTGCTTTTGCAAATAGCATAGGGTGCTTTGAATAGTGTTGCAAAATAGCATTGGAATATTTTCCTAAATACACAATTGCAATTACTTTTTCTTTTATTTGTCGAGCAAGCACAGAGTAATCATTGTCTGCATCATTACCTCCAACTATCAAAACTACCGATGTTTCGATTGCTTCTAATGAATTACGTGTTGCTGAAAGTCGAATTGACTTCGAATCATTGACATACGCAATGCCATTGATTTCATCAACAAATTCCATTTGATGGTCATCTTCTGAAGCTCGAACTCGTTCACGTGATAAAGAAGATGTATCTAGTTTCGAATGATAGTTTTTTAGTTTAGAATTTTCTTGCATCGATTTTTGTTTTAAATCCCAATCAATAATAATTTTATAAAGCTCTAACTGCTTGTTTAAACTGAGTTCCGCGATCCTCATAGTTTTCAAACATGTCAAAACTTGCACATGCAGGTGATAAAAGAACAGTATCTCCTTTTTTACCAATTTTGTAAGCTTGTGCTACAGCTTCAGTCGCTGAGTTTGCTTCTAAAATTGTATCTACCATTTTATCAAATGCTTTGATAATTTTTTTGTTGTCAGCACCTAAACAAATGATTGCTTTTACTTTTTGTTTTACCAATTCATTCAACATTGAATAATCATTGCCTTTGTCTACTCCACCAAGGATAAGAATCACAGGATTATTCATGCTTTCTAATGCATACCAAGTAGAGTTTACATTGGTAGCTTTTGAATCATTGATAAATTCAATTCCATGAACATTACCTACCACCTCTAAGCGGTGATCGATGTTGTGGAAATCAGAAAGACTTTCGCGAATGGTCTCTTTTCTGATTCCAACCAATTTGCCTGTTACACCTGCAGCCATAGAGTTGTAGATGTTGTGTTTGCCTTGTAGGGCTAGTTCTTGAATTGTCATAAATAAGGGATTTGTGTTGTTTGTATTTATTATTAATTGATTGTTTTCTAAGTGTGCTCCTGTTTCAACTGTTTGCTTAATCGAAATAGGATATTGTTTTGCTTTTACTTGTTTGTTCTTTATTGTTTGCATTGTTACTTCATCATCCACACAGAAAATAAATGCATCTTGTTCTGTTTGGTTTTGTATGATTCTAAATTTTGAATCAGCATAGTTTTCCAATTTGTATTCGTAGCGATCTAAATGGTCGGGTGTAATGTTTAATAGCACAGCTATATCTGCTTTAAACTCATACATTCCATCCAACTGAAAACTGCTTAATTCCAATACATAGTAATCGAAATCGTTTTCAGCTACCTGCATTGCAAAGCTTTTACCTACGTTACCGCCAAGTCCAACATTTAATCCTGCTTTTTGTAGCATATGGTAAGTCAACAATGTTGTTGTTGTTTTTCCATTACTTCCTGTTATGCATATTTTTTTCGCATTGGTATATCGTCCAGCAAATTCAATTTCTGATATAACAGGAATTCCTTTTTCTTTAAGCTTTTTAATTAACTCAACTTTGTCGGGAATACCAGGACTTTTTACAACTTCAGTTGCATTTAAAATCAATGCTTCTGTATGTTGTTCTTCTTCCCATTTAATCTCATATTTTGAAAGAACGTCTTTGTACTTATCTTTTAATTTTCCTTTATCGGATAAAAACACTTCGTACCCTTTTTTTTGTGCGAGAACAGCTGTTCCCACACCACTTTCTCCACCGCCAAGTATTACCAATCGTTTCATCTTATCGTAATTTTAATGTTACGATTGTTAGTACTGCTAGCATGATTCCAATAATCCAAAAGCGCGAAACAATCTTTGATTCATGGAATCCTAATTTTTGATAGTGATGATGCAATGGAGCCATTTTAAATAATCTGTTAGCTCTTGCGAATTCTATCCCATGCTTTTTCTTCATGCGTTTGAAATAAGCTACTTGCATCATTACGGATAAATTTTCTACTAGAAATACACCACATAATATTGGAATCAATAATTCTTTACGAATAGCAATAGCAAATACAGCAATGATTCCTCCCAATGCTAAACTTCCGGTATCACCCATAAATACTTGAGCAGGGAAGGAGTTGTACCATAAAAATCCTACACAACCTCCTACGAATGCTGCAATGAAAATTACTAGCTCACCCGAGTTAGGGATGTACATAATATTTAAGTAATCAGCGAAAACAGTATTACCCGAAACGTATGCAAGGATTCCAAGTGTAACACCGATGATTGCGGATGTGCCCGTTGCGAGTCCATCTATACCATCGGTAATGTTTGCTCCATTGGATACTGCAGTTACAATGAGGATTACAAACGGAATGAAAATTAGCCAAGCCCATTTTTCGTAGCCATCACCTAAGAATGAGAGTAATGATGAATAATCAAACTCATTGTTTTTTACAAACGGAATAGTCGTTTTCATAGACTTAGTTTCCTGTTTTGCATATACTGGCATTTGAGGTGTGCTTCCCGAATCATTCATTACATCATTTGAATAAGCACTTTGTCCGCTTGTAAATATTTTTTCTTTTACAACAACACCATCATTGAAATAAAGTGTAATACCTACGATAAGTCCAATTCCAACTTGTCCCAATACTTTAAACTTTCCAGCTAATCCTTCTTTGTTCTTTTTAAATACTTTGATGTAATCATCTAGAAATCCGATTGCACCCAACCATACCGTAGAAATAAGCATTAATAGGATGTATACATTGTGAAGCTTTGCAAATAATAATGTTGGTACTACAATGGCTGCAAGAATGATTAATCCACCCATGGTAGGTGTTCCTTTTTTCTCTAATTGTCCTTGCAATCCTAAATCACGAACTGTTTCACCAACTTGTTTTTTATGTAGAAGATTAATGATACGTTTTCCAAAAACCAATGAAATCAATAACGAAACGATTAAAGCCATAGCCGCTCTAAAGGAGATGTATTGGAATACTCCAGCTCCTGGAAAATCAAATTGCTTGTCTAAAAAATCAAATAAGTAGTAAAACATGTGTTCGTTCGTTTTTTATTTTTCAAATAATTTTAAATTCTCTTGTAAAATTTCCATGTCATCAAATGGATGTTTTACTCCTTTTATTTCTTGGTATTTTTCATGTCCTTTTCCTGCAATTAGAATAATGTCGCCATCGTTTGCAATGGAACATGCCATCTTTATTGCTTCACTTCTGTCGGTAATAGAAATGGTCTTTTTAAAATTTACAGCATCAACACCCGTTTGCATTTCTTTTAATATTGCTTCCGGTTCTTCGCTTCTAGGATTATCAGAAGTAAGAATCACTTTTGTGCTTAAATCACCCGCAATTTTTGCCATAATTGGACGTTTAGCCGAATCTCTATCTCCACCACAACCCACCACTGTAATTACTTGTTCGTTTCCAGTACGTATATCTGCAATCGTTTTTAATACATTTTGCAAAGCATCAGGTGTATGTGCATAATCAACTATTCCAACCACGCCATTGTTATTTCTGATGTATTGAAATCTTCCTTCTACAGAACTCAATGTGCTTAATGTTGTAAGTACATTTGTTTTGTCTTCTTTTAATAATAGAGCTGTTGCGTATACTGCTAATAAGTTGTATGCATTGAAACTTCCAATTAATTTGCTCCACACTTCTTGATTGTCGATATTCAGTAACAATCCACTAAATTGATTTTCGACTACCTTGCATTTGAAATCGGCCATTGAACGAAGAGAATAGCTGCGTTTTAATGCCTTCGTATTTTGCAACATGATTTGGCCATTTACATCATCTTTATTTGTTAATGCAAATGCATCACTACCTAAGGCATCAAAAAATTTCTTTTTTGCTTTGATGTATTCATCAAATGTTTTATGATAGTCTAAATGATCATGGGTAATGTTTGTAAATACCGCTCCTGAAAAATGAATTCCTGCAATTCTGTTTTGAACCACTGCATGTGAACTTACTTCCATAAAGCAATGTGTACAGCCTTTTTCAATCATTTGACGCAACAACGCGTTTAATTGAATCGCATCAGGTGTTGTATGTGTTGCAGGAATAATATCATTGTTAATTTGATTTTTAACAGTTGATAATAAACCTACTTTGTATCCTAGTTTTTTGAATAAACTAAATAGAAGTGTTACGGTTGTTGTTTTTCCATTAGTCCCCGTTATTCCTACTAGTTTTATTTTTTCAGATGGATTATCATAAAAATTACCAGCAATTATTCCCAATGCAGCACTTGTATCTTTTACTTTTATATAGGTAACTTTATCATTTATTGTTTCAGGAAGTTCTTCACACAAAATAGCGATTGCACCTTTGTTTATGGTATCATCGATGTATTTGTGTCCATCACTTAATGTTCCTTTTATTGCAATAAATAAACTGTCTTTTTCTATTTTGCGTGAATCAAAACTCAAAGCCGTTATTGCAATGTTGGTCGAACCAATTACTTCAATAATTCCTGCTTTATATAATATGTCTTTTAATAATTTCATATTCTTAAATCAATTCAAGTGTTATTAATGTTCCTTTACTAAACATTTCTCCTGCCTGAAGTGATTGTTTAGATACACTTCCACTGCCAACTAATTTTACTCGTATACCATTGTTTTCTAATAAGTACAATGCATCTTTAGCCGACATGCCAATTACATTTGGTATCAATCCTCTTTTTAATGAATCATCTGGATCTTTAGCGCTTAGACTAATGCTAGTTGAATCACTAGTACTAGCATTTACCCATTCCGCTTTTGAATTATTACTGTAGTTTTTAACTTTTAATGTTTTTAAAACCATTGCAACATCATCCTGATTTCCATTTTTTGTAGCAGGCGATTTTTTTGCAAATTGTGGCTGATACGAATTTATTTCTTTGTGTATTTCTAAGCTTGTAGAATAAACTTTATCAGCAACATCTTTAAATACTGGACCAGCCACAGCACCACCATAATAAGCATCTCCACTAGGTGCACTAATTACTACGATGCAAGAATATTTTGGATTGTCAGCCGGAAAATATCCCACAAACGATGCTTGATACGTCATTTTGCCTTTTACCATTCCCATTTGAGCAGTTCCTGTTTTACCCGCAATTTGATAGTCGGCAGCTTTTAAGCTTTTTGCTGTACCATTTGTTACAACACCTTCCATCATTTGTTTTGCTTTTTTTATGGTAGCAGGCGAACAAATTGCTGGGTTAATAATTTCAGGCTCAAATATTTTTGTTGTTTTTCCACGTTTGCGAACCTCTTTTACAAACATTGGTCGCATCATTTTTCCATCATTTGCAATAGCACTGTAGAAGGTTAAAATTTGCAGTGGCGTAATTCTACTTTCATAACCATAGCTAATCCATGGTAACGAAATCTTCGACCATGTTTTGTCTTTGGTGTTTTTGATATAAGGTTCAGCTTCTCCTGGTAGACTTATTCCTAAAGGTTTTCCCAAATTCATTTTATACAAGTGGTCAATGTATTTTTGAGGATCTTTGCATAGTAACGCGTAATAATTTTTGTTACCCCTACATTTGATGATTCTTCAAATACACGTTGAACTGTAATTCTACTTTCTTTTGGAGGATGAGAATCTCTTACCTTTTTACCATAATATTCACACTCACCATTTCCGATATCAATAATTTCATTTAGACTTACATTGTAATCTTCCATTACCGCAACCAGCGATGCTAGTTTAAATGTTGAACCTGGTACGGTAGCTTGTCCAACTGCATAATTCAAGCTTTCTAAATAAACAGATGTGTCTTTATTACTTCTTTTTAGGTTGGCGATGGCTTTAATTTCACCTGTTTTAATTTCCATTAAAATCAAAGAGCCATGGTCGGCACCATGTTGTCTCAAACATTTTAACAATGAATTTTCTGCCACATCTTGTACATTGATATCAATAGTAGAAACTACATCAGAGCCATCTTGTGGTTCAATTTCATTTTCATCATTAATTGGGCGCCATACACCACCAGCAATTTTTTGCATCAAACGTTGTCCACGGATACCCTCTAAATATTCATTGTATGCTACTTCTAATCCATACGATTTTCCTGTTCCTTCTTCATTGTATTTTCCAATTGTACGAGCAGCCAAGAATTGAAATGGACGTTCGCGCTTGTTAGTTTGCAAATAAGTAAATCCACCTCTGTTTCTTCCTTTTCGGATGATGGGTAATTTTTTTACTTTTTGCAATTCCGTATACGATACACCACGTTGTAGGACCACGTAACGATCACCCGATTTGCGAGCACGTGTAAGAAGTTTCTTGTATTCCTTTTGTGATTTATCTCCAAACAATTCAGACAATTGAAGTGCTAATGAATCTACATTGTCATAAAAAATTTCATCTGTAATAGCGGAAGTGTTTACATCCATTGCTATTTCATAGTATGGTAAAGAGGTTGCTAGTAAACTTCCATTTGCATCGTAGATGTTTCCACGAACAGCTTCTATGTCAAATAGTTTCGTAGAAAGGCTTTGAGCTTTAGCTCTCCACTCATCTCCTTCAGAAAATTGGATGATAAATACTTTGGAAATAATAGCGACACCAAAGAGGCATATAAAAAAATATATGAGATATACACGCCACAGTATGTCTTTTTTAACTTCCAATTACTTAATCTTTTTTTGAGGTTGGTTTAACTGTTTTTACTATTATTTTTTTAGGGGGAACAACGCTTTCCTTTATCCCTGAACTTTTTGAAGCCAATGCTTTTGCAACTTCAGTTTGTTTGCTCTTAATTACCAATGAATCTTTTACTACAATGTATTGTGTTCTTAATTCTTTTATCTCGTTCGACAATTTGTTAACTTTCCTAATTTGATCATCTGCATAATATCCGTTTGCGATGTAGCCGATTGCCAAAAAGGATAGGAAGAAAATGAATGGTAAGTTTTTAATAGTTACTTCTTTTGAAAGGAAGCTTCCACTTACAACATTTGCCACAGAACGCACTACCTTATTTTCCTTTATAGGCTTTTCCGCCTTTTTAGGCTCTTCTGGTTTTGCTTGTTCTTTAAATTTGTTTCCCATTTTATCTTTATACCGTTGACAATTTCTTGTCAACTACTTTTTTTCTGCTACTCTTAATTTTGCACTTCTTGATCGTGTATTTGATTCTAATTCTTCAGTTGTTGGAACAATTGGTTTTCTTGTAATTTGTTTGAATGGCGTTAATTGATTTCCGAAAAAATCTTTTTCCACTTCCCCTTCAAATTTCCCACTACGCATAAAATTTTTCACCAATCGGTCTTCCAATGAATGATATGACATTACTACCAATCGTCCATTTGGTTTTAATACTTCTAAACTTTGTGTTAACAGTTCCTCTAATACTTCTAGCTCTTTATTTACTTCAATCCTTAAGGCTTGAAAAACTTGTGCGTAATACTGATTTTCTTTTCCACGTTTAACACATTTAGTAATTGTTACTTTTAAATCGTTAACTGTTTCAATAGCTTTTGTTTTTCTTGAATGAAAAATGATAGAAGCTAAATAGCCAGCATTATCCACTTCACCATATATTCTAAATATGCGTTTCAAATCTTCTTCACTATAAGTATTTAAAACATCAGCAGCTGTAACCTTTCCATTTTGATCCATACGCATGTCCAACTTAGCATCAAAGCGGATAGAGAAACCTCGTTCAGCTTCATCAAACTGATGAGAGGATACACCTAAGTCGGCTAGCAATCCATCAATTGGCAAAGCATTGTAGAGCTTTAAAAAATTTTTGAGGTAGCGAAAGTTTTGTTTTATCAAAACGAATCGAGGATCATCAATTTTATTTTTTACTGCATCATCATCCTGATCAAATGCATATAACTTACCTGTAGTTAAGTGTTTCAAAATTTCTCTTGAATGTCCACCACCACCAAAAGTCACATCTACATAAATTCCTTCTGGATTGATGTTTAAGCCATCAATACACTCTTTTAAAAGAACGGGGTTGTGATATTCCATTACTCGCTTGGTGTTGGATTAATTCCACCCATTACATCTTCAGCAAGTTTTTCAAAATCAACAGTGCCTTCGTTGATGAATTTTTCATAGGCGTTTTTATCCCATATTTCAATTCGATCACCAGCTGCTGCCATCACCACATTTTTATTTATTCCAGCAAACGACATTAAATCTTTAGAGATTAATAATCGTCCTGTACTGTCTAATTCTACTGGTACTACACCGTAGTTGAACATTCGAATGAACTCTACATTTTTCTTCACAAACTTGTTCAGCTTGTTTACCTCCTTCACCATTTCATTCCATGTTGCCATTGGATACAGCTCCAGCGATTTGCTGAAAATGCTTCGCTTCATCACAAATCCACCATCAAGTGTATTGGTGAGCTGCTTTTTGAATGCAACAGGAAGCATCACGCGACCTTTCGCATCAGCATTGCATTCATATACTCCAAACAGGCTGTTCATATTGATTTTCCTTATAAGCCGTAAAAATAACGAAATTTTTACCACTTTTTACCACTTTCTACCACTTTTGTTGAAAACTTTTGTTTTTGAACACTTTTTAGTCAATTTTAAAACAGTGTTTGCTCTGAATGGTTAATAAATAGTATTGTTTTACCGTTTTTTGCCTACTAAAAAAGCTGGTGGGAGGCTTACCCAATCTTAACAAGTTTGGTTAGCGAGCTAAAAATTCAATTTTCAGTCATTTGAAATAGAAAACTATCTTTGTGCATGCTTCAAAAAACAATTATTTCATACCAACAAGAAGGGTTCAATCTCAACATAGAAGCAATAAGCGAGGCATATGAAACTTTATGTGTTTTCGATTCAAATAAAAAATTCAATAGCTCCCAACAGATACATTATGCGCAATTGATTGCTATTGGTTCGGTTCGAGAGCTCGTTGTATTGGAAGCAGGAAACGCATTGACGGAATTACAGCTATTTATTAATCAAAAAGCAAGTTGGTTGTTTGGCTATTTGAGCTATGATTTAAAAAATGAAATAGAAAATTTAAGGTCCCAAAATAATGATGGATTGAACATTCCTGTCCTTCATTTTTTTGAACCAAAGTTTGTGTTGGAAGTGAATGAAAACGAGATTGTAATTCAGTACGATGATGAATGTGTGAATGAGAACGATTTACAAAAATTAAGAACTGAATTATTTCAAGCCAGTACTGAAGAAGAACGAACCAGTGAACCTTTTGAAATTATTCCACGAATCGAAAAAAGCAGTTATTTAAATGCGGTTAAGGAATTAAAGAATCATATTCAATTAGGTGATATTTATGAAGTAAATTTTTGTCAGGAGTTTTTCGCAGAAAAAGCTAATGTTGATCCTGTTTTGATTTACGAAAAACTAAACAAAATTTCAGCTGCACCTTTTACTTCTTTTTGCAAATTCAATAACCACTATTTAATTTCTGCAAGTCCAGAACGTTATATTAAAAGAGATGGGAATCAATTGATTTCTCAACCAATTAAAGGAACAGCAAAGCGTTCAGAGAATCAGATAGAAGATGAGCAAATTAAAAATGACTTGCGTAATAATCCAAAGGAACAAAATGAAAATGTAATGATTGTCGACTTGGTTCGCAATGATTTGTCGAAACTGGCAACGCGAGGTTCGGTGAAAGTGGATGAGTTGTTCGGTGTATATTCCTTCAAGCAAGTACACCAACTTATTTCTACTGTTAGCTGTGAATTTAAAAAAGATACTTCGTTTACAGATATAATTAAGGCAACATTTCCGATGGGCTCCATGACGGGTGCTCCCAAAGTGAGTGCAATGAAGCTGATTGAAAAGTTTGAATCTACAAAGCGAGGTTTGTATTCTGGCTCCGTAGGTTATATTCAGCCCAATAGCGATTTTGATTTTAATGTCGTTATTCGTAGCATCATATACAATTCGGAAACATCCTTTCTGTCTTTCATGGTTGGTAGTGCCATTACTGCAAAAGCGGATCCTGAAAGTGAATACGATGAATGTATGTTGAAAGCAAAAGCGATGTTTGAGGTCTTGAAGATAGAATAATTTAAATTTTATAGTATGATTTTTTATCAAAAATATTTGTGGCTTTTCCTATTGTTTTCCAATGGTACAATTTTGGCTCAAAAAAGCAATCCTACTATTTATTATCAATTTACAAATAAAGCGGAAAAAGAGATTTGTAACAATAATTACAAAGAGGCGCTTAAGTTATATTCTCAATCTTTTAATTTTTTGGAAGGGCCTTTTACCCATGATGTTTATAATGCTTTTGTTTGTTCATGGTTATTAGGTAAACCCAATCATGATTATTACAAAATTCTTCGTGAAAGAGGTGTTTCAAAAAAGTTCTTAATTGAAGTAAAAAAAATAAATGTAAAGACAATTGATTCGTTAGAACGATTGACGGTTATTGTACCCAAAATTAATAAGGGTTACCGCGATACGTTAAATGTTATGGTAAATAGAGATCAGTCATTTAGGAAGTATGATGATAGGTACACAACTTATGCGGACACTATAAAAAAAATTGACAATAAAAATGCTATTGCATTAGTTAATTTGATTAATAGTAATGGATTTCCTTCCGAAAAAATTATTGGTAATGATAGTAATGATTTAGCGCATCCAATATTTTTTATTTTAATTTTTCATAATGCACATGGAGCCAAGTTTCAAAGTGTAAATTTTAGCTCAATGATAGATAAAGCAATTAAAGATGGGAAGATAGATAACAGATTAGGTGCACAGTTAATTGATTACAGTGATGGAACGGATCAATATGGAACTGCAAGTGCAGGTATTTGTTATTATTATTGGGAAGCAAATCATGATAAGGATAGTTTAGCAAATTGGGCTTTAACATCTGAAAATCATAAATGGTATTTAATGCCTTTAGATAGTCGAACTCAAATTAAGTATGATAAAAATAGAGAAAAGTATTACCTGGATAATATTGATGATTATAGGAAAAAAATTCAATTCCAAATTAAAAACAGTTTGTTTGATTTTGGACTATATGGCTATAAGCAAACAGGTGGAATTGCAATAAAAAGTGAATTCGATTATATGTTTAAGAATTTAATTGAAATAAAATAATTCTAAAACAATCAATGTTGGTTTGAGGGTTTTAGGATTTAAAGAATGTTTTCTTGATGTTTTGGGGAATTTGAAATAGATAATTACCGAGTAGATTTAAACTCAAACTACTATATTTGCTTTTATGGTAAATTCGTTTCAATCCTTTTTAAAGAAAGAAAAGCTCATTAAGTCATCCGATACAGTTTTGTTAACTGTTAGTGGTGGAATTGATTCGGTGGTGTTATGCGAGTTGTTTTACCAATCTAAAATTAAATTTGCGATTGCTCATTGCAATTTTCAACTAAGAGGAAAAGAAAGTGATGGAGATGAATTGTTTGTTGAAGCCTTGGCCGAAAAATATAAGGTGCCTTTTCATACGATTTCATTTGCAACTTCCAGTTATGCTAAAAAGCATAAGTTGTCAATCCAAGTCGCTGCGAGGGATTTAAGATATGCTTGGTTCGAAGAAATTCGTCAGCAATATAATTATGATCGACTTGCTACTGCACATCACCAGGATGATTCAATTGAAACATTTTTTATCAATCTAATTAGAGGTACCGGAATTAAAGGATTGCATGGTATATTACCTAAACAGGGAAATCTTATTCGTCCATTGCTTTTTGCGAATAAAAAAGAAATTATTGCTTTTGCAAAAAAGAATAAATTAAACCATCGTGAAGATAGTTCGAATGCAAGTGATAAATATGTTCGGAATAAAATTCGCCATTCACTTATTCCTTTGCTGAACGAAATAAACAAAAATGCAAGTGCTAATATTATTACCACTATTGAAAATCTAAAATCGGTCGAAGCGGTTTATCAAAAACGTATTGATAAAAAAAGAACATCGCTTGTAATAGAGGAGAGTGGACTTGTTAAGATTTCAATATCAAAATTGACGAAATTAAAGCCTATTGAGCCTTACCTTTTTGAATTCCTTTACCCTTTGGGTTTTAGTTCAATAGTTGTGGGTGAAATAATTGCATCATTAAGTAGTGAAAGTGGAAAACAGTTCTTTTCAGAAACACATCGTTTGGTAAAGGATCGCGAATTTTTATTAATTGAAGAGATAGCTACTAAAAACAAAGGACTTGAAAATCGCTTTAAAATTCTTAAAAGCACAAAAGAATTGCCTTTTGGGAATCAAACCTTGATTTTTAAATCAATAAAGCCTTCACCTAAGCTTAAGTTAGTAAATCCTCCAACAATAGCACAGTTTGATTTCGAAAAATTAGTATTCCCCTTAACGCTTCGTAAATGGGAAAAGGGAGATGTTTTTTATCCGATTGGAATGAAAGGGAAGAAAAAACTAAGCGATTATTTTATTGATAAAAAATTGTCACTACTCGAAAAAGACAATAGTTGGGTTTTAGAGTCGAATGGCCAAATTGTATGGGTTGTTGGACAGCGAATGGATGATCGATATAAAATAAACCCTAAGACAAAAAAAATATATTTTGCAGAGTTGATGAAGTAGATTAACTTTGTGGGAACGACAT
Organism: Bacteroidota bacterium; assembly: GCA_016707685.1. Taxonomy (GTDB): domain Bacteria; phylum Bacteroidota; class Bacteroidia; order 2-12-FULL-35-15; family 2-12-FULL-35-15; genus 2-12-FULL-35-15. The sequence goes on along the minus strand of JADJHE010000012.1, from coordinate 64,568 downwards.
AAATAAAGGCATTTAATGCAAAACGACTTACTTTTTGATGAGAAACAATATATAGGCTATAACAAATGGTCGATACTTTGGCGTACGGTTTTAGGGCTGTTTTGTTTTACCTTGTATTACTGGAGTGAAAACCCTAAGGCAGTTGATGTTTCAGTAATCGAAATACCTTCCTCTCCAGTAGATGAGGATTCGGGTCAGCTATTTTTTTTGATGGGGGTTATTTTAATGTTGTTATCCTTGATTCTGATTTTCGTGCTTCATTTGCACACAAAAATTCAAGGTGAAAATTTAATTTTGGATGGGCTTTGGACTTCTAGAAAAGTAAAGATTGACCTTTCGAATATTGTTTCGGCTAAGAAAGTAAAATACAGTAAATATTTATTGAACAGACCTGTTTACAATCTTCATTTTAAAAATAAAATTCGTTTTTTTACTCAAGGGAATGATGCTGTTGAGCTAACCGATAAAGAAGGATTGGTATACCGCATTGGTACTCAAAAAGCCACTGAGTTGGTAGAAATTATTCAGTCGATTATTAAAAAATAACCAGCACTAAAATAATTTTATAAAAATGTAACGCAATTTCGTTTTGTGCGTACAAGATACCCTACTCTCTAAATTAATGTTTAACCCAAAATATTGACAATTATGACAAATGCTACTAAGCCGGTGAAAGTGGAAAAGGAATCAATTAGCGAATTGAAATTTCCTGAAGAAGAAGTGTTGAACTCCGCAGATGCTCTTAAAATTCGTACCGCTAGCCTTGAAAGGGCAATGAAGTTGGGAAATCTAGAGCATAATAAAATTAAAATTATTTTTGAAGATGCAGAAGGCGTAAAACAAGTAGAAACAACTGTTTGGGGAGTTACCGATAAACGTGTTATTCTTAAGCAAGGGGTGGTTATCCCGATTAACCGCATTCACGAAGTGATTTAACAACTATTAACACCGATTGCTAATAATATAGTAAAAATAGCCCCGAGTTTTCGGGGCTATTTTTTTAACTTTACCACAATCAAATTATAATTCAGTAAAACCACGTTTTGATTATGAAGAAATTTTGGAGTCTGTTATTGGTATCAATTATGTTTTCCAGTTTTGTTATTGGACAAGACAATCCCGTGAAATGGAAACTATCCACTAAGAAAATAAGTGACTGTGAATACGAATTGGTATTTAATGGAACAATCGAAGATCATTGGCATGTGTATTCTTTGAATAAGTTATCCGAAGACGGACCAATGCCCGCAAATGTCATGGTTGATAAAGGGGCTGGATTTGAATTAGTTGGTAAGCCAACTGAAAGTAAACCGATAAAAGCATTCGACAAAGTATTTGAGGTGGATGTGATGTATTTCGAGAAATCAGTTGTTTTCAAGCAAAAAATAAAGCTAAAATCTGACAAGGAAGTTGTTATAAAAGGTAAATATGAATACCAGGCATGTACCGAAGAAAAATGTATTTTCCCACCTGCAACTCCATTTGAATTTAAATTAACTGGAGATTGTGGAACAAAAGAACTATCATCAGTAGTTACGGAAACAGTTGCTCCAATTGATTCCTCAAGTACCGCGTTGATTGATTCCTCTGTATCAAAGGAAGATACTGTTAAAACAACTGTTGTGGCAGCTTCCTCAAATGCCGATACGGACGATGAATCATCCATTGAAGGAAAAGTGTGGTGGGTAATTTTCTTAACAGGTTTTGTTTGGGGCTTTGCAGCATTGTTTACGCCATGTGTTTTTCCTTTGATTCCAATGAACGTTAGCTTTTTCTTAAAACGCAGTCAGAATAAAGCCAAAGGTAAATTGAATGCTATTTTATACGCTTTATCCATCATTATCATTTTTGTTTCGCTTGGTTTAGGAATATCAGCTATTTGGGGTGGTGGCGCATTGCACAGTTTTTCAACGAGTGCAGGTTTTAATATTGTCATCTTTATCATGTTGTTGATTTTTGCAGCTTCGTTTTTAGGTGCATTTGAAATTACGCTGCCATCGGGCTTTGTAAATAAAATTGATAAACAAAGTGATAGAGGAGGATACATTGGTATTTTCTTTATGGCGTTGGCATTGGTTGTAATTTCATTTTCATGTACCGGTCCTATGATTGGGAATGCATTGGTTGCAGCATCCACTTCCGGAAATACATCAGGTGCATTTTGGGCAATGTTTGGCTTCTCAACAGGATTAGCATTGCCATTTGGATTATTTGCATTTTTCCCATCCATGCTTAATTCAATGCCTAAGAGTGGTGGTTGGTTAAATACCGTTAAAGTTGTTCTTGGATTTTTAGAATTAGCCTTGGCATTAAAATTTGCTTCGAATGTCGATTTAGTATATCAATTAGGAATATTGACACGTGAGGTATTCATTACACTATGGGTGGTGATTTTTGCATTGATGACTATCTATTTAATGGGTGGATTTAAAACCTCTCACGATAGTGATGTAAAATACCTTTCCGTAACGCGTTTGTTTTTTATCATCATTTCATTTTCTATAACCGTGTATTTAATTCCAGGATTGTGGGGCGCGCCATTAAAGTTATTTAGTGGTGTGTTGCCTCCTGCTGAATATTCCGAATCACCAAAAGGTTTTGGTGGTAGTAGTGGAGCAGAGTCTGCTCATACGTCTGTTTCATTAGATCCTGAATTTGGACAGTACATGGAAGTAAACAAGCATGGTGTTCCCTATTTTAAAAATGATTATGCCCATGCATTAGCATATGCTAAAAAAGTTGGAAAGCCATTGATGGTCGATTTCACTGGACATGCTTGCGCGAACTGCCGTAAAACAGAAGATTTTATTTGGCCAGATGCAGGCGTTGCAAAAATATTAACAGATGATGTGGTGTTGGTGAGTTTGTATGTGGATGATAAACGTGAATTGGATAAAAAAGAATTCATGAAAGTATTTTGGTACGGACAAGAACGAGAAATAACTACCATTGGTGACAAATTTAAATACATGGAAGAAACATTGTACAAACAAAGCACACAGCCTTTGTATGTGTTGTTGGATCATGAAGAAAAAACTTTGACTGCACCACGTGGTTATAAATCAGGAATACCAGAATATATTAATTGGTTAAATGAAGGCGTAAATGAATTTAAGAAGCGTAGCACTAAATAATTAACTTTGCTACTCGAAACTAAAAAACTACAAAATAAAATGGCATTAGAAGAAAAAATTAACGCAGACATTAAAGCTGCAATGTTGGCAAAAGAGGCTGCAAAATTAGAAGCATTAAGAGCTGTAAAATCAGCAATTCTTTTATTGAAAACCTCACCTGAAGGTTATACCGATGAAACAGAAATAAAGGCTTTGCAAAAAATGGTAAAGCAACGTAAAGAAACGGCTGATGTGTATAACGGTCAAGGTAGAGCTGATTTAGCTGAAGTTGAATTATCGCAAGCAGCAATTATCGAAGTGTATTTGCCAAAACAAATGACAGAAGCTGAAGTGAAAGTTGAATTAGAAAAAATTATAGCATCGGTTGGTGCAAGTTCTCCTGCCGATATGGGTAAAGTGATGGGTGCTGCTACAAAGGCATTGTCGGGTAAAGCAGATGGAAAAGTAATATCTACTTTAGTAAAAGAATTATTGAGCAAATAATAGTATTCTAAAATAAAAAAGGCGCAATTGAATTTTCAATTGCGCCTTTTTTTATTAAGTAATTATATAATAAATTAATAGCATAGCTATTTTTTTTTTTTGGCTTATCTTTATTAGGTCAAATCTTCTGAGAAAAAAATTTCAACTGAATTGCTGAATTTAATGATTCGTATTAAATTCCAAAAGAAATATTTCGCTCCTTTTCTCATAACCTATAGCGCTAGCTATTTCACTTCGATTGCTAGTTTTTCTGGCTTATACACGTTCCTTCGAATGCGAATAATTGTGCTGTTAGTTTTTGAAGGTATTTTTTTCTATTGTTTAGCTCAGATTTATTGTAGCAAACACAAATAGTTATTTTATCTATATATAAACTCTATTGGTTTATAAATTCAGTGAAAAAATAAAAAGAAAATGGAGACTAACTAAAGAAAAACAAAATCCCCGGAAGAAATAGTAATTAAAAAATTAAGATAAATAAATAGAAAAGGAATCAAGGAAATAAAGTATAAAAATTCACTTTGGAGGTCCAACCATAGTTGTTATGTTAGTAATGATTTATACAAAATGGGGAAAAGATTTTTGCAAATGTTGAGCCTATTTCTAAGAAGTACCGATGAAAATACCCAAAAAAGTATAAATGTATTTGAAGCAACAGGATCTTCTCCCTACAAGTTTAGACCTTTTGGGAACTTTTGTTCCTACTTTTTGCTCACAGGGTTGTTGCTGGAGTTATTTTCACCAAGTCCTAAAGTTGCGAACAAATTAATTGTAATCATTTAAAAGAAAGAGGCAAAAAGTGGGGTTTGTGGTGGTTTTGGAATTGGGATTGCTGTAAATGTTGTTACTTACTATTTAATTTGGGGAGGTCGTTAGATGAAAAATATTTTAACATTAGTTTTTATCTTGTATGTTTTTCTTGCATTTTCACAGGATAAAATTTATAAATTAGACGGAACAGAAGTTCTAGCTAATATTAAAGAAGTTAATCAAACAGAAATTAAATACAATAAATTTTCAAATACAGACGGGCCTCTTTACACAATTGAAAAGTCAGAGGTTTTAATGATTGTATATGCTAATGGGGAAACCGAAATTTTTGCAAAAAAAACGAGTCCTGTAATGTTGACACCGTGGAAAAGTATAAAAATGTTTTGGAAAAATATATTTTCTGGAATTTTGCCTTGTTTGATTTAAAATTCTCGTATGAAAGGTCTTAAATAGCAATAAAATCCTTTATATATAGGCTATCAACCGAAGGTAAGATTTTCTCACCCAAAGAACTTTATAATGAAAAACATGCAATCGTTAGTGGTGTAATAACTGGTATTCATTTGAAAATTTATCCAACAGGGGAAGGTTTAATTCGAGGATTCATGTTTTTGGGAGCAGAAGGAGGTGGGGTAACGATTAAGTCAACTTACAGTTATTTTGGTACCACTAATAATGTACGCTCCTACAAAACGAATATTGGATATGTTGGCGGTACTATAGGTGGCGGCATTTCTTATCAGCCTTTAAAAATATTAAATTGCACTCTGGTCTCAGGTGGTGCTTATCCAAATGCAGGTCGCATTGTTTATAAAGGAGGTTCATTGCCTATTCGTATAGGTTTGTCTGTGGGTGTTCGTTTTTAAAAAATTATTGCATCTGTTGGTGCAAGTTCGCCTGCAGATATGGGTAAAGTGATGGGTGCTGCAACAAAAGCATTGTCGGGTAAAGCAGATGGTAAAGTAATCTCTACTTTGGTGAAAGAATTATTGAGTAAGTAATAGCATTCAAAAATAAAAAAGCGCAATTGAATTTCAATTGCGCCTTTTTATTTTTAGCTATCTATTATTCAAATATAATTTTATTGGTGATACGTTTGTTATCAATTAGGATAGAGATAACATAAATTCCATTCGATAAATTTTCTTTTTGAATGGTAAGCATTGAATCCGTTGTGAAAAACGAACGTAATTCTCTTCCAGTAACATCATAAAGTGTAATGCCTATTTGTCGCCCTGAAGTATTCCCTAAGTTAATAGTGGTATAATCGTTAGCAGGGTTTGGGTAGATGATTACAGTGTTCGTAGCGCTAATTTCAGATACACTTAACGTTGAGCAATTCATTGGGAACGTATATGCACAAGTAGTATCATAAATAGCATCTGTTACATAAACCGTACCCGTAAAGTTTGCAGGTAATGAATCCAATGTAGTAGGTAAATCATGTGTAACCGTATCGCCACCTAGTTGAGCAAATAAATAAAACAAAGCACCAATATTTGCAATGGTATCACCAGCAGTATCAACCACCACAACTACTGGGTAGTTTATTTGATTTGAATCGGCATTGATGATGGTAACATCTAATTCATTATTGGTTGTATCCATTACAATACTTTGAACGCATAACGAACTGCAGCTAACAACTTGTGCATTTGATTCAGAAGCTGTAATTACAAGTAGAATTAAAAATGCTATTGTATTTTTTATCATGATTTATATTTTTTTCAAAGGTAATGAAACAAATTACACTAAATTGTCCACGTATTCTTACCTTTTATTAAATCGTCCAAATTGCCTTTTCCTTTTTGTTTGATAGCATCTTCTATTTGTGCATTCATAGCATCTTCGTAGCAAAAACGATCTTCTTTGTAGAATACACCAAATGGTCGAGGCAAAGCATTTTCATTAGCTGGATTGTCGAAGAAACGAACCAAAATACTTGCTTTCACAGGATCTGTTTCATCGTGTATCCATAAATCATTTGCTGAAACATCAGCAATGTTTACAATTACAGGTTTGAAACCATCTAGTTTTATTCCTTTGTCGGCTTGCTCACCAAACGTTAATGGTTTGCCATTTTCAACTGTTAGGGTATTTAATTTTTTTGTTCCTTTTTCTGTAAATACTTCAAAAGCACCATCATTAAAAACATTACAATTTTGGTAAATTTCTACTAAGGATGTTCCCTTGTGTGCATTTGCTCTTTTTAATATTTCACGCATGTGAATTGGGTCTCTGTCCATGGTGCGTGCAATGAAAGTTCCATCGGCACCTAAACTCAATGCAAGTGGATTAAAAGGATGATCAACCGAACCCATTGGTGTTGATTTTGCAACTTTACCCAAAGGCGATGTTGGTGAATATTGTCCTTTTGTTAAACCATAAATTTCATTGTTAAACAACAAAACATTTACATCAAAATTTCTTCTTAGTAGGTGAATAAAATGATTTCCACCAATAGATAACGCATCTCCATCACCAGTAACAATCCAAACACTTAATTCGGGACGTGTTGCTTTAAGTCCGCTAGCAACAGCTGTTGCGCGACCATGAATACTGTGCATGCCGAATGTTTCCATGTAATATGGGAAACGAGAAGAACATCCAATACCAGAAACAAACACAATTTCTTCCTTCGGAATTCCTAAGTCAGGCATTACTGTTTGTACTTGTTTTAATATTGAATAGTCGCCACAACCAGGGCACCAACGTACTTCCTGATCGGTTACAAAATCTTTTGCGGTTAATTTTAATTCAGCTGTTTCCATGTATAGTGTGCTTTCGAATCGCTATTCGTTATTTTAACATTTCTGCAATTTTTTCTTTTATTTCAATTGAAGTAAAAGGCATTCCTTTTATTTTATTTAATCCTTGCGCATCAATTAAGTATTTATCACGAATGATTTTAATTAATTGACCATTGTTGATTTCAGGGATAAGTACTTTGTCGTAACTTTTTAAAACCTCTCCTAAATTTTTCGGGAATGGATTTAAATAACGAACGTGTGCATGCGATACATCGTACCCTTCTGCAATAGCTTCTTTTACTGCCGTTTTGATAGAGCCATAGGTTGAGCCCCAGCCAAGAATTAATAACTTACCTTTTTCTTTACCATTATCAATTGTTTGAAGAGGAATGTAATTCGCAATGTTGTCAACTTTCTCCTGACGTGTTTTTACCATGAACTCATGGTTGTCTGGATCATATGAAATATTTCCAGTTTCATTTTCTTTTTCAATTCCACCTACACGATGTTCTAATCCTTTTGTGCCAGGAATAGCCCATGGACGAGCTAGTTTCTCATTGCGTTTGTAGGGTAAAAATTTCTCCCCTTCTTTTAATTCATTTTTTGCAAAGGATACTTTGAACTCTGGTAAATCGCTTGCTGCTGGAAATTTCCATGGTTCAGCACCATTTGCAATATAACCATCACTTAAAAAGAAGACTGGAGTCATAAATTCAATTGCTAATCGACAAGCTTCAAAAGCCATATCAAAACAATCACTTGGAGTGCATGCTGCAATTACAGGAACAGGTGATTCGCCATTTCGTCCATAAATTGCTTGCATTAAATCGGCTTGTTCTGTTTTTGTTGGTAAGCCAGTGCTTGGTCCACCACGTTGAATGTTTACAATTACCAATGGCAATTCAAGCATTAAAGCCAATCCAATTGCTTCTCCTTTTAATGCAATACCTGGTCCGGATGAACCCGTTACACCCAAAGCACCACCAAAAGCAGCACCAATTGTTGAGGTGATTGCAGCAATTTCATCTTCTGCTTGAAATGTTTTTACACCAAAATTTTTGTGTTTTGATAATTCATGCAAAATGTCAGAAGCAGGTGTTATCGGATAAGTGCCATAAAACAATGTTAGTCCTGCTTTTTCAGCAGCAGCAATTAATCCTAATGCAGCAGCTTGGTTACCCATAATACTGCGGTAGGTTCCTTTTGAAACGGGTGCTGGTTTTACTTCGAAGCGATTCATTGGTGCTTCAATAGTATCTCCATAATTAAATCCTGCTTTTAATACTTTTACATTTGCATCTATCAGCTCTGGACGTTTTTTAAATTGGTCCTTTATAAACTCAATGGTATTATCTAATGAGCGATTATACATCCAATAGATATATCCTAAAACAAACATGTTTTTGGAGCGATCCATTTCTTTTGTTCCTAAGCCCGAATCAGCTAAAGCGGTACGTGTAATTTTTGTAACATCAATTACATGAACTTTGTATTTGTCTAATGAACCATCTGTTAAAGGATTTACGCCATCAGGAAATTTAGCGAGCTTTAAATTTTTAGCATCAAATCCATCGCTATTGGCAATAATTATTCCGCCTGGTTTTAATTGCTTTAAGTTAGCTTTTAAAGCAGCAGCATTCATTACTACTAATACATCTGATGCATCGCCAGCAGTGTATACCTCAACGCTGCCAAAGTGCAATTGAAATCCTGATACACCAGCAATGGTGCCTTGTGGGGCACGAATTTCAGCTGGAAAATTCGGAAAAGTACTTATGTCGTTTCCATACAAGGCAGCAGTTGTTGAAAACTGAGATCCTGTTAATTGAATACCATCACCGGAATCACCAGCAAAAAGTATTACTACATCTGTTTTTATTTCTGTTTGTGCACTCATTTTCGTGTTCATTTTTATTCCCGACAAAAGCTTCGGAATAAATTTAGTGGATACAAAGGTATTTTTAAACAAAAAAGGTTCTTCCTGTTTGGGAAAAACCTTTCAAATATTAAGTGTTAATATATATTAAAAGCAAATCCCGCAAGTATTCAACTTACAACACATTGCCATCATTTTTGTTCTATTTACTGCGGTTTTAATCATTGTTCATTGATTTTCGACAACAAAGGTAGATAAAAATTTGATTTGTGTAAATAAATTGGCTTATTTTGTTCTTATGAAGAAACTACTACTGTCAATCACATTGTTTTTATTCGTTACATCGGCATTATTGGCAGGTGGTTTTCAAATAAACTTACAAGGACAAAAGCAAACAGGAATGGGACATGCAGGTACGGGCTTGTGCATGGACAATGCTACCATATTATTTAATCCTGGTGCAATGTCGTTTTTAGACTCTTTACGTGGAATCACAATTGGAGCTAGCTTTATCATGCCACGTACTACATATTTGGAACCATTTCCAGGTACTTACACAGCACACATTGAAAAAAACACGGGAACTCCTATCACTTTGTATGCGGTTTACAAATTCAAAAAAACAGCGAAGTGGAATGTTGGTTTAGGTATTTATAATCCTTTTGGTAGTAAAGTGCAATGGGCAGATGATTGGAAAGGTCAGTTTTTAATTCGTGAAATTGATTTAAAAACATTTTTTATTCAGCCAACAGCTTCTTATAAGTTGAATGATAAGATTGGTATTGGTGTTGGATTTATTTATGCTACTGGATCATTTGCTTTGCGCAAAGGTGTGCCTATTCAGGATACGGCGAAGGAAGCTTAGAAGGAAAAGCGAGTGGATATGGATTTAATGCAGGTATTTATTTTAAGGCAACCGAAAAATTATCAATTGGTTTTGATTACCGTTCACAAGTGAATGTGAAGGTGGATGGCGGTACTGCTGATTTTACTGTCCCTTCGTCTGTAGGACAGTATTTTCCTTCTACAACGTTTTCAACAGGTTTAAATTTACCACAAGTTGCAACGCTTGGTGTAGGGTATAAAGTAAATTCAAAAATGACCTTGGCATTGGATGTTAATTTTGTTGGTTGGAAATCATACGATTCATTAATCATTGATTTTGCTGATAATACAGATAAATTGAAGGATATTCATTCGGCTCGTGAATATCAGAATTCTTATATTTTCCGTTTAGGTGGCCAATATGATTTAACAGAAAAATGGACTGCTCGTTTAGGAGCTTATTATGATATGAGTCCTGTAAAAGCCGGCTATTTAACTCCTGAAACTCCCGATGCAGATAAATTAGGAATTACTGCAGGTGCAACCTTTAAAGTAACAAAGAAAATTTTTGTTGATGTTTCATTTTTATACATAGAAGGAATGAAACGTACCGACACCAATCTCGAAACCCAATTTGGTGGAACCTATAAATCGAAAGCGGTTGTTCCTGGATTCGCACTTTCTTACGTTTTTTAAGGCTTTTCTGATTTTAAAAAATCACGAGTATTTTTTTATTCAGAATGATTTACTACTTTTAACATAACCCTAACAATTAAATACATGAAAAAAATTTACTTAGCATTAGCAACAATTATTTCTCTTGTTGCAACAACAAAATCAAATGCACAATGTGCAGGTAATCGTTACCATGATAAAATTTTTCCAGCCTTCTGATACGACAAATATTCAGTACGGAAGTAATTTAAAGTATAACAATACCAATCAAAATTTATTATTGGATGTGTATGAGCCAACAGGCGATACATCTACTAAGCAGAGCCTTAATTATTATGGCGCATGGTGGAAGTTTTATTGGTGGAAGCAAAACAGGTACAGATGTAGTGCCATTGTGTAAAGACTTGGCGAGATTAGGTTATGTTGTTGCCTCTATTGAATACCGCGTTGGTATGAATGGATTCCCTTTCCCGGGACCAGATTCGAGTGATGCAACAGAAGCAGTAATGCGTGCTGTTCAAGATGGTAGAGCAGCTGTTCGTTATTTTAAAAAGAATGTTGCTGTAGGAGGAAATACCTATAAAATTGATTTGAACAATATTTATTTTGCTGGTGTTTCTGCAGGTGGTTTTGTTGCATTACAATTAGCTTACTTGGATGAAGTTTCAGAATTTCCTCCTTACATTGATACTGTTGGACAATACGGTATTGGTGGTGGAATCGAAGGCTTGAGCGGTAATCCTGGTTATTCATCAGATGTAAAAGCAATCGTGAATATTTGTGGTGCTATTGGTGATACTGCATGGATGAAAGCGGGTGATGAGCCGGTGTTGAACTTTCATGGAACAGATGACGCAACAGTTCCATATGGTTCTGATATTATTACCCTTGCAGGGCTATTTCCTATTATGCCAGTTGATGGTAGCTTTTCTGTAAATGCAAAAGCTGATCAAGTAGGTATAGTTAATTGTTTCGAAATTCACGAAGGACAAGATCACGTTCCTCATACAGGTAGTGCTGCATATTATGATACAACACTTACGATTACTCGTAATTTCTTGAGCATTTTACATGTGGTGTTGCATTGGATTGTAATTATACAACAGCACCTGCTGTTGGTGTTGAAGAATTAAATGTTAGTGCTGCTGATATTGATTTATACCCAAATCCAGCGAATACAAACTTTACAATTGATTTAGTAGCATTTGCTAATAATTCGGTTACAATCGAATTGTATGATGTATTAGGGAAAAGAGTTGCAAACTATGGAAGCATTAAAACGAATCAGTTTAATGTAGATAGAAACAGCTTGCCTGCTGGTGTTTATTTTGTAAAAATCACTTCTGGACAAAATACAGTAACTAAAAAAATAATTTTAGAATAATTTTCTAAAACCAATAATAAAAAAGCTCCGAAATTATTTTCGGAGCTTTTTTTATTTAAAAAATTCATTCAATCTTTTTTCTCTGTAGTCAAATATTCCTTTTACCTTCTTTTCAATAAATAAAGCATTGATTAGTGGTTCTAAAATCCAACCTGGCGATTTAAATTTCACAACGTCTTTCATATACGTTTTGCCATCACGCTCTTCAAAAGTATGCTCGTGAATCCATGTATTGTATGGTCCTTTTAATTGTTCATCTACAAATCGGAAGGGAGGTTCCCATGTGCTAATTAATGTTTTCCATTTAAATGGTATGCCATTCACTTTAATTTTATAATCAATTAAAGTCCCTTTCTGGATATTTATTGGTAAAGGAGTTAATATTTGAAACTGCATATCAGGTGGAGTAATCTGATTTAGGTTTTCGGCTTTACTAAAAAAATCAAAAACTTCTTTTAATGGTCTATCGATAATCGTTTCTTTTGTTAATGTATGCATTTTGTCTGTTTTTCTTTAATAAACCAACAGATTGCTTTTTTGTTCTAATTTTGTGGTCTAAAATTTACAATCATGAAGATTACAATTGTTGGATGTGGTAATATGGGTTTAATTTATGCCCGCGCATTTTTGAAATACAATATTGTTTCGAAAGAAAACTTATTGCTTGCAGAGAAAAATGAAACTCGTAAGCAAGAGTTACTAAAGCTAAATATAGGAGAGGTATGCGTTGTAAATGATAATCGTATTTCGGATAGTGATATCATTATTTTGGCGGTTAAGCCTCAAGATTTTAATGAGCTAAGCTTAGAGTTGAAACAAGTACTAAAGCCAAATAATATTTTAATTTCAATTATGGCAGGAATGAAGTTGGAGCGAATTGAATCGGTGCTTGAACAAAAAAATATTATTCGTGCAATGCCAAATTCACCAGCTGAGCTTGGAATGGGAATGACTGCCTTTACAGCAAATAAAAATTTGACAATGGAGCAAATTCGAAAGGCTGAAAATTTACTTGGTACAACAGGTAGAACGGTGTTTTTTGAAAATGAAGATTTGTTAGATGCTGTTACCGCATTGAGTGGAAGTGGCCCGGCATACTTTTTCTATATTTTAAAAAATATGATTGACGCTGGAAAAGAAATGGGATTCGATGAAGCTACTTCTGCAATGCTTGTGAAACAAACCATGTTGGGTAGTTTTCACTTGCTAAATACAGCCAATAAATCATTGGATGAATTAATAAAAGCAGTTGCTTCAAAAGGCGGAACTACGGAAGCAGCGCTTACATCTTTCGAAACAAATAAAGTAGGTAAAGGCCTACAAGAAGGAATAATAAAAGCTAGAGATAGAGCAAGTGAGTTGTCAAAATGATTTTTAAGGTATCGTAAAATCAATCGTTGAGCTTACTGTTTGTGTTCCTTGGCTAGTTAGCGTAAAAGTGTTGCTTAAGTTGGAGCTTATCCAATCACCAGTCGAGAATGTGCCATCACCATTAGAATCATAAAGTGCATACAAGTAATAACTGCCTGGGTGCATCGATTTAAATGTAAATGAGTTATCGCTTGCTGCTAAAAACACATAGCGTGAACGGTATTTTAATTGTGTGGCATTGAATGTAAATCCACTAAAAAGGGCTTGTGTGGTAATCATTAAAAAAACTTTTTTGCTTGGATTAGGTGTGTAACTCGCGCCATAGTTTATGTTCACGGTTGTTTGTCCAAGATAAGGTTGCGAAGCAGTGCTGTATGGATCGTTTGCTAAATCTGTTAAAGAATAATATACAGCCTCTGGTCGCGTTGAAAACGTACTTGAAAAATCTTTAACCATTTGTTTTTGAGGGAAACCAAAATTAGTAATTGCAGGTTGTGCAGAGGTGCTGTCTTGCATTTTTGCTTTCCATAAAAAGTGTGTTTGAGCACTCGGTAAGGTGTTGTATACATTGGTATAGGTATGCATAATTAAACTATCGTCTTTAAATAAAACATCCACATACACTCTGTTTCTCCCTGCTTTAAAATCCGAAAAACGATAGAAATAATTGTTTGTTGTTTCTGAAACACTGTCAATCACAGCATAAGAAATACGTTGATTGCCGGCAAATCCTCCTCCATTTCTAAAAGCCATTTTATAGGTATTGTTGTGTTTTACTATAAAAAAACTCATCAGAATATCATTGATAGAATCCAACTCGTTTTTTGCAGAAACTTGAGCTGCAGAAATTGGTCTAAAATCAACAATCCATTCAGGGAAACTTCCAAGTGCTGTTGCTGAAACAATAGGTCCGTTCCAGATTTTTGGTAAACGATTTAAAATGTTGTATCCCATAACAGTGCTGTTGGAATTAATAGGTCCAATATCAGTTGTTCCTGGTGTAGAGTCTTCTGATTCAGCTGTGTCTGTTTTGCAAGAAGTAGCTAATAGTGCAGTTGAGAATAATAAAAGTAAAAAGTAGTTTTTCATCGTAGTAGTTTTACATACTAAAGATAAATAAAATAATACTTTTAATAGCGTTTTTCTTTTGTTAATTTTGAAGGAATCTAATTCATATCCTATGGCAACTATCAACACTCTCGAACAATACCATTTAGAATACAAAAAAAGCACTGAAAATCCTGAACAATTTTGGGCAGATAAAGCAGAGCAATTCACTTGGAGAAAAAAATGGGATACGGTTTTAAACTGGAATTTTGCTGAACCAAAAATAGAATGGTTTGTTGGAGGAAAATTAAACATTACAGAAAATTGTTTGGATAGGCATCTAGCTACTCGTGGAAATCAAGTTGCGTATTATTGGGAACCCAATAATCCAAATCAGCAAGCTGTTTCATTAACTTATAATCAATTGCATGAGCAGGTATGTAAGTTTGCGAATGTTCTTAAAAATAATGGCGCTAAAAAAGGAGATAAGATTTGTATATATATGCCAATGGTTGCTGAATTAGCAATTGCAGTATTGGCATGTGCACGTATTGGAGCTGTTCATTCAGTTGTGTTTGGCGGTTTTTCTGCGTCAGCATTATCTGGTCGAATTCAGGATAGCGATTGTAAGCTTGTTATTTGTACTGATGGTGCATACCGTGGTGCTAAAGATATTCCAATGAAAGATACAGTGGACGAAGCATTAGAGGTTTGTCCTTCTGTTGAAAAAGTAATTGTGTTGGAACATACACAATCCAATATTCGTGTGATGGAGGGACGAGATGTGATGTGGAAAAATGAAATGAAAAAAGTGAATGCTGATTGTCCAGCCGAACCCATGGATGCCGAAGATATGCTATTCAGTTTATATACTTCTGGTTCAACAGGTAAACCTAAAGGGGGTGGGTTCATACTTGCGGTGGATACATGGTATACACGCACTATACATTTGAAAATGTATTTCAATACAAAGAAAACGATGTGTACTGGTGTACAGCAGATATTGGTTGGATAACAGGTCATTCTTATATTGTATACGCTCCTTTATTGGCAGGTGCAACATCTGTAATGTTTGAAGGAGTTCCTACTTATCCTGATGCTGGTCGTTTCTGGCAAGTGATTGACAAATACAAAGTAAATATATTTTATACAGCTCCTACCGCTATCCGTGCTTTGGAAGCTGCAGGTTTGGATTTTGTGAAACCTTATAAATTAGATTCTTTGCGTGTGTTGGGTAGTGTTGGAGAGCCCATCAATGAAGAAGCATGGAACTGGTACAATGTAAATATTGGAAAAGGTAAATGCCCGATTGTAGATACGTGGTGGCAAACTGAAACAGGAGGAATGTTAATCTCTCCAATAGCAGGAGTTACTAAAACAAAGCCTGGTTTTGCAACATTACCTTTGCCAGGCGTACAACCTGTTTTGGTGGATGATAAAGGAAATGAAATTTTAGGAAATGGAGTAGAAGGCAATTTATGTATTAAGTTTCCGTGGCCATCAATAATTAGAACTACCTATGGTGATCATGAACGTTGCCGAGTAAATTATTTTGCAACCTATCCTAATTTATATTTTACAGGCGATGGTTGCAGACGTGATGAAGATGGCTACTATCGTATTACAGGGCGTGTGGATGATGTGATGAATGTAAGCGGACATAGAATTGGAACAGCTGAAGTGGAAAGTGCTATTAATATGCATGCTGATATTGTAGAGAGTGCAGTTGTTGGTTATCCGCATGATATTAAAGGACAAGGGATTTATGCTTATGTTATTTGCACAAATCATAATAAGGATGTAGATGCTTTGCGAAAAGAAATTTTAGCCGAAGTAACTAAAGTTATAGGACCAATTGCGAAGCCCGATAAAATTCAAATTGTGAGCGGTTTGCCTAAAACAAGAAGTGGAAAAATTATGCGTAGGATTTTAAGAAAAGTTGCAGAAGGAGATGTAAGTAATTTAGGAGATACTTCTACTTTGCTCGATCCATCTGTGGTGGAGGAGATTAAGGCAGGAGCGCTTTAAAATTTCTGATTTCCGAAATTTTGTTAAAACTTTTATAGTTCCTGAATTTACGCTATCTTCGTAGGGCAAAAAAACACCTGTGTCAGATAGTATAGTAATCATACCAACCTATAACGAAAAGGAAAATGTAGAGCGAATGATTCGCAAAGTATTTTCATTGCCTTTTGCATTTCACTTATTAATCATTGATGATGGTTCACCCGATGGAACAGCTTCCATTGTAAAATCATTGATGCAAGAGTTTTCTGGACGATTATTCATAGAAGAGCGTAAAGGGAAATTAGGCTTGGGTACAGCATACATTCATGGTTTCAAATGGGCGCTTGCTCGTGACTATGAATTTGTATTTGAAATGGATTGCGATTTTTCTCATAACCCCGATGATTTAATTCGTTTGCGTGAAGCTTGTGTTAATGGTGGTGATGTAGCAATCGGTTCTCGCTATACAAAAGGTGGTAAGGTAATAAACTGGCCTGTTGGTCGTGTGTTGATGTCTTATTTTGCTTCCATTTATGTTCGTATTATTTTGTGGGTTCCATTTAAAGATACCACTGCGGGATTTAAATGTTATCGTAAAAAAGTTTTAGCTCGTATTGATTTTGATAGCATCAAATTTATTGGTTATGCTTTTCAAATTGAAATGAAATACATTGCCTATAAATTAGGATTTAAAGTGGTAGAGGTTCCAATCACTTTTACCGATAGAACAGAAGGCGTTTCAAAAATGAACAAAGGAATTTTCAAGGAAGCCATCCTAGGAGTTTTGAAAATGCGTTTCATGAAAATAAAGTAGTAGCTCCCGGATGAGATTTTTTCTTTTCTTTTTCAGTATTGTTTTTTCTATATCAGTTTGCGCTCAACAAATTAATGTAGCGAAACTAAAAGCGCATGTCAATTTTCTTTCCAATAAAAAATTAAAAGGCAGATTAACCGGCTCGCAACAAGAGTTAACTGCAGCCAATTACATTGCTAAAAATTTAAAAAGTTTTGGTCTCATTCCCAAAGGGAATATTTCAAGTTATTATTATTCGTATAAATTTAAACAAGCTCGATTTGCGGGCGATACTGTTGGAGGTAAATTAGTTTCAGGTATTAATGTGGTTGCTTATCTAGACAATCATTGCGATAGCACAATTATTATTTCTGCACACTACGATCATCTTGGTTTAACTACCGATCAAACTTCTTATTACCCTGGAGCAAATGATAATGCTTCTGGAGTAGCAGCATTAATTGAATTGGCAAGACATTTTTCGTTAAATAAACGAAAGGAAAAATTTAATATTCTGTTTATTTGTTTTTCGGGCCACGAACAAGACTTTGTTGGCTCAAAAAGTTTTTCTGAAAAACCTACTATTGATTTTTCATTCGTAAAATTTCATCTCAATTTAGATAAATTGGGTTCATTGGACAATGCTAGGAATAATTTATTTTTTGAAGGATTAGACAAGATTTCAGTAGCGGAGAATGTATTGAATGAAGTGGGTTTTAAGAAGAACGATTTGCCAATCTCCACCTCAGATGCTAGTGCTTTTAAAAACTACTCTTTCCCTACAGTCCTGATCTCAACTGGAAATAATGGTGAGAATAATCCTTTAAAAGATGAGGTTAAAAAGCTTAACTTTGAGGGAGAAAAAAAGGTGATGATTTTCATCACGAAACTAATTGAAAAACAAGAAGAAGTTTCCTGTTGTACTTGTCAAAAAAATAGAGAATGAAAATAATTATCAAAAATGCCTTTGTGGTTAATGAAGGTAAGGTTGTAAAATCAAATGTGTTGATTATAGATGATTTTATTGCAGAAATAGCACAACATGATATCACAGAAAATGCTGATAAAGTAATTGATGCTGCTGGGCAGTATTTGTTTCCTGGTTGTATCGATGATCAAGTGCATTTTCGTGAGCCAGGATTAACCCATAAAGGTGAGATTTATACAGAGGCCAAAGCAGCAGTAGCTGGCGGTGTTACATCGTACATGGAAATGCCAAATACTGTTCCCAATGTTTTTACTCATGCTTTATTAGAAGATAAATACAATAGAGCTTCGGAAGTTTCCTTAGCAAACTATTCTTTTTTTATGGGTGCTTCTAACGATAATTTAGAAGAAGTTTTAAAAACGGATCCACAAAATGTTTGTGGAATAAAAGTGTTTATGGGTTCTTCTACAGGAAATATGTTGGTAGATAAACGCGAGACTTTAGAGGGTTTATTCTCTAAATGTAACATGTTAATTGCAACACATTGCGAAGATGAACATACCATAAAGCATAATATGGAAGTGTATCGTGAGAAATATGGCGAGGATGTTCCAATGGCTTGTCATCCCGAAATCAGAAGTGAAGAAGCGTGTTATAAATCATCATCGCTTGCCGTTGAACTCGCAAAAAAATACAATACACGATTACATATACTTCACATATCTACAGCAAAAGAATTAGAGCTGTTTGATAATACAAAACCATTAAAAGAAAAAAGAATTACAGCTGAAGCATGTATTCATCATTTATGGTTTAGTGATGAAGATTATAAAACAAAAGGAGCATTCATTAAATGGAATCCTGCTGTAAAAAAAGCAAGCGATAGAGATGCAATTTTGGCTGGGGTATTGAATAATAAGATTGATGTAATTGCAACCGATCATGCTCCTCATACCATCGAAGAAAAAAATCAAACGTATTTTAAAGCACCTTCAGGCGGACCATTGGTTCAACATTCATTAAATGCATTGTTGGAGTTTTATAAGCAAGGGAAAATGACCTTGGAGCAAATTGCAGAAAAATCGGCTCATGCTGTTGCCGATTGTTTTCAAATTGAAAAACGTGGTTATATCCGCAAAGGATATTTTGCCGATTTAGTTTTAGTTGATCTGAATCAATCGTACACTGTAGATAAGTCGAACATTCTCTATAAGTGTGGTTGGAGTCCTTTTGAGGGCTTTACATTTCATTCAAAAATTACACATACTTTTGTAAGCGGACATTTGGTGTTCGAAAATGGAAAATTTGATGAGTCAGTAAAAGGACAACGTCTTACATTTGAACGATAATCAAAAATTAAAAATAGCTATTGTGTTATACTGGATTTTAAAACCACTTCAAAATATATTTCTTAGAGTATTTTACAAAATTGATTACAGAGGAATCGAAAATGTTCCTCGCAATCAGCCTGTCGTTATTGCTACAAACCATGTAAATGCTTTTGTTGATCCATGTATTGTTGCTATGCTGCCAATGCAAAAAGTTCGCTTTTTTGCTCGTGGCGATGTGTTTAAAGGTAAATTGGCGAAACGCATTTTAAATAATTTGAACATCAGTCCGATGTACCGCTTACAAGAAGGATATGGTGAAATAAAAAAAAATGATAAAACATTTGAAGAGTGTCGCACTCTTTTGGCAAATGATAAAGTACTCTTATTATATCCAGAAGCTATTTGTATTCTTGAGCGAAGATTACGTCCACTAAAAAAAGGATTATCGCGTATCGTTTTCCAATCGGCAGAAGCGATGGATTTTAAAAAAGATATTTTAATTGTACCAGCTGGTGTTAATTATACAGCGGCTAATAAATTTAGAAGTAAAGTATATATTGAGTTTGGAAAACCTATCTCCTTAAAAGAATACGAAGCACGTTACCGAGAAGATAAAGTAAGGGCTATCAATGAATTTACAAAAGTGTTGGAGGCGAAGATGACCGAGCATTTGGTCATCATAAAAAATTCAGCCAACGATAAGTTAGTTGAAGTGGTGGAGGAAGTGTTTCTTTCCGATTTTTTAAAACGTAAAAATGTAAATCCAAAAAGCCTAGAAGAACAATATAAAGGGAGCAAAGAGTTAGCTGCAATTATTAATTATATAGATGAGCACAATTCTCCCATGTTAATATCCTTAAAAGAAAAAGCGTTGGATTACAATCGTAGGGTAAAAGCAAATGAGTTACGCGACCATTTGTTGCATGTCGATCATATTAATAAATTGAATATGCTTCGTTTTATAATGGATGCATTTTTATTATGGCTCGGATTGCCAATTTATGCATTTGGGATGATCGTAAATTCAATTCCATACCTGATGGCTAAAAATTTGGCCGATCAAAAAGTAAGACATGTTGAATTTTATGCTTCGTTTTATGCAAATCTTGGAATGATATTTTGGTTACTTTTTTACCCAATTCAACTCATTGGTGCTGGACTTTTATTCAAAAGTTGGCCATTTTTAGGAGTATATGCTTTACTTGTTCCGCTTACAGGATACTTTACATTAATATATGCGCCCATTCTTAAAAAAATCATGGGTCGTCTTCGTTTATTGCGGATGGTTCGAAAAGATCGTAAGATTATTGAAACATTGATAGGGGACAGGAACGAAGTAATGGCAGAAATTGAAGAAATGTTAGCTTATTATGCATCCTCTCAAAATTCAAAATAGACCTCTCTTTTAAAAACAGCCGAGTTTTTTGTCGAAAAAAGCATAATTTTCATCGAAAATTCGCAAAAAAGAGTGCTTTTTTTATAAAATTAGGCAATAAAGCCGTATTTTCGCAACGCAATTTTAGCCCCCAAACAAAAAAAAATTCAAGAGCCTTTGCAATGTTCTTAATTTTTATACCTTTGCGGGCTCTCAAAAAAATTGATAAAATGCAAGCAGGGAAAGATTTTGTTATTCAATTTGTTGGATTAGGTGTTGGAGAGCACGAGTATGAGTTCAATGTAACCGATAAGTTCTTTGAGAGCCTTGATTATTCTGAAATAAAACAAGGCAACATAATAGTGAAATTAGTATTGTTAAAGCAATCAACCATGATGGTATTGCATTTCAATATTAGTGGAACAGTAAACGTAAATTGTGATCGTTGTTTTGGTGAATTTGATTTACCAATTAGCGGAGATTACAAATTAATTGTCAAAATGGGTGGTTATGAAGTGGGCGATGAAGATGATGATATCATTAGCATTGCTGCTAATGAACACGAATTAAACATTAGTCAATTTGTTTACGAATACATAATGCTTTCATTACCATTAAAGCGCGTTCATCCAGATGATAAAGATGGAAACAGCACTTGTGATAAAGAAGTATTAGATAAATTAAACGATTACATAGTAGAAGAAGAGGAAGGGGATTCAAAAGATCCACGTTGGGACGGACTAAAAGACATTAAATTAAACTAGTAAATATTAACCATTAAATAAATAATAAAATGCCACATCCTAAGCGAAAATTATCGAGATCAAGAAGAGATAGCAGTAGAGGTCATGATAAAGCTACTGCTTCAACTTTAGCTATTTGCCCTACTACTGGTCAACCTCATTTATATCATAGAGCACATTGGTTCGAAGGAAAACTTTACTACAAAGGAAAAGTAGTAATGGAAAAAGCTACTGCATAAGCAGTAGTATAGCCTTTTACGAATAATAGTAACCAATCAAATTTTATGAAGATAGGTATAGATATTATGGGCGGTGATTTTGCACCTGATGCAACAATATCAGGAGCAATCTTAGCTTATAATGAGTTACCAAAAGATGTTCGTTTAGTTTTAATTGGCGACAATGAACAAATTTTGGCAGGTCTTGCAAAACACAATGTGGATGCATCGTGTTTTGATATTGTTCATGCTCCCGATGTTATCGGAATGGGTGAACATCCTACTAAAGCTTTTGCACAAAAACCCAATTCTAGTATTAGTTTTGGGTTTCATCTTTTAAAAGAGGGTAAGTTAGATGCATTTGCAAGTAACGGAAACACAGGTGCAATGCTTGTTGGATCAATGTTTACTGTAAAAGCAATTCCTGGTGTTATCCGTCCTTGTATTACTTCCGTGATGCCGAAACCCAATGGTGGTGTAGGTTTAATACTTGATGTTGGAACCAATGCCGATTGTAAACCTGATGTATTGTATCAGTTTGCTGTACTAGGTTCATTGTATGCAGAACATGTTTACAACATTAAAAATCCCAAAGTTGGTTTATTAAATATTGGAGAAGAGCCTGAAAAAGGAAATCTTGTGACACAAGCTGCGCACCAGTTAATGAAAGATAGTAAAGACTTTAACTTCATTGGAAATGTTGAAGGTCGTGATTTATTTAATGAATCCGTTGATGTAATTGTGTGTGATGGATTTACTGGAAATGTTGTATTAAAAGAAGCGGAAGCATTTTATACAATGATTAGAAAAAGAAAAATAAAAGATGAATTTTTTGACCGATTCAATTATGAAAATTATGGAGGAACACCAATATTAGGTGTTAATTCAACCGTTATGATTGGTCATGGAATTTCAAATGATATTGCAGTGAAGAATATGTTATTACTCACAAAAGATGTGGTAGAAGCAAATCTTCCTGAAAAAATTAAACACGTATTTAACTAATGACAAAAATAACTGCTGCTATAACTGCTGTTGCTGGATATGTTCCCGACTATGTACTTTCCAATACGGAATTAGAAAAATTAGTTCCTACTACAAGTGATTGGATTGAAACAAGAACAGGAATTAAAGAGCGTAGAATTTTAAAAGGTGAAGGTTTAGGTACTTCAGATATGTGTGTAAAAGCCATTAATGATTTACTTAAAAAGCGTGGTATTTCTGCATTGGATATTGATATGATCATTGTTGGTACGGTTACACCGGATTATGTGTTTCCTTCCACATCAAATGTTATTTGTGATAAAGTAGGTGCTACCAATGCTTGGGGGTACGATGTAAATGCAGCTTGTTCCGGATTTGTATATTCATTGGTAACAGGTGCTCAGTTTATTGAAACTGGAAAATATAAAAAAGTAATTGTAGTTGGTGCAGATAAAATGTCGGCAATTTTGGATTATACAGATCGTTCAACATGTATCATTTTTGGTGATGGTGCTGGTTGTGTTTTGTTAGAACCAACAACTGATGGATTAGGAATTCAAGATTCAATTCTTAAAGCAGATGGCTCTGGTCGTCAGTACTTACATCAAAAAGCTGGTGGATCAGTAAAACCACCTACACATGAAACGGTTGATGCTCGTGAGCATTATGTTTATCAAGACGGACAACCTGTATTTAAACGTGCTGTAGTAGGTATGGCTGAGGTGTCTGCCGAAATCATGCAACGCAATAATTTAACTTCTAACGATGTAGCTTGGTTAGTTCCTCATCAAGCAAACAAACGCATTATTGATGCTACTGCAGAACGTATGGGCTTGTCGTCAGAGAAAGTAATGTTGAACATTCAAAAGTATGGTAACACTACTGCTGGAACAATTCCATTGTGTTTATGGGATTATGAAAAACAAATGAAAAAAGGAGATAACATTATCATCTCTACATTTGGTGCTGGTTTTACGTGGGGCAGTATTTATTTGAAATGGGGATACGATAGTAAATAGACAATTTTAAAAAAGTAGGCAATAGACAAAAAATAAGTAGGCAAAAAAATTAAAATAAGCGAAGCTTTAAATCATAAAGAAATCGCAACGCGAAAAATTGAATCATTTTTATCATGATAATCAGCGTTCCATTTCTAAATGCAAAATAGTAACAGTAATTTTTTTAAAAGTTAAATCTCTAAATTATTAAAATAATGAAACTGAATGAAATCCAAGATTTAATCAAATTTGTTTCAAAGTCTGGCGTTAGCGAGGTTGAATTAGAAACAAAAGATGTTAAAATTGTTATTAAAACTCCTGCTGGAAAAAGCAGAGATCAAGTAGTTGTACAAACAGTTGCTGCTCCAGTAGCTCAACCAGTAATTCAAGCTGCTCCAATGGTTCAAGCTGCTCCAGTAGCTGAAACAAAAGCTCCTGTTGCAAATAACAATGGTGGTGCTGATGAATCAAAATACATCACTATCAAATCGCCAATGATTGGAACGTTCTACCGTTCTTCATCTCCTGATAAACCACCATTTGTTAATGTTGGTGACGAAATTTCAGCTGGTAAACCAGTTTGTATCATCGAAGCGATGAAATTATTCAACGAAATCGAATCTGATATCAAAGGTAAAATTGTAAAAGTATTGGCTAGTGATGCTACTCCAGTTGAGTACGATCAACCATTATTTTTAGTAGATCCTAGCTAATTTGAAAATTTGGAAATTCCTTAATTTTGAAATGGGTAACTCCGTTTCTAGATAATATATAATTCCGTTTCAAATTTTCAAATTGTTTAATTTTCAAATTGAAACCATGTTTAAAAAAATATTAATTGCAAATAGGGGAGAGATTGCGTTACGCATTATCCGTACCTGTAAAGAAATGGGAATTAAAACAGTAGCTGTTTATTCTACTGCTGATAAAGATTCTTTGCATGTTCGATTTGCTGATGAGGCTGTTTGTATTGGTCCTCCTCCAAGTAAAGACTCTTATTTAAATATTCCGAATATTATTTCTGCAGCGGAAATTACCAATGCAGATGCCATCCATCCTGGATATGGTTTCCTTTCGGAGAATGCAAAGTTTTCAAAAATCTGTCAAGAACATAATATCAAATTTATTGGTGCTACACCGGAAATGATTAACTCCATGGGAGATAAATCATCTGCCAAAGCAACAATGATTGCAGCTGGTGTTCCTTGTGTTCCTGGTTCTGATGGATTATTAGAAAGTGCTGAACAAGCTGTTAAGCTTGCTCCAAAAGTAGGTTATCCTGTTATCATCAAAGCAACAGCTGGTGGTGGTGGACGAGGCATGCGTATCATCTGGAAAGAAGAAGATATGGTTCCTAACTATGAATCAGCTAGTAAAGAAGCAGAAGCTGCATTTGGTAATGGTGCAATGTACATGGAAAAATACATTGAAGAACCACGTCATATCGAAATTCAAGTAGTAGGTGATCAATACGGAAAAGCTTGTCATTTGTCGGAACGCGATTGTTCTATCCAAAGACGCCATCAAAAATTGGTAGAAGAAACTCCTTCACCATTTATGACGGATGAATTACGTGAACGCATGGGTGATGCTGCTGTTAAAGCTGCATTGGCTGTTAAATACGAAGGTGTAGGTACTGTTGAATTTTTGGTCGACAAACACCGTAACTTCTATTTCATGGAAATGAATACGCGTATTCAAGTAGAACATCCAATTACAGAAGAAGTAATTGATTACGATTTAATTCGTGAACAAATATTGGTTGCTGCTGGAGTTCCTATTTCTGGTAAAAATTATTATCCTCAATTGCATGCGATTGAATGTCGTATCAATGCCGAGGATCCATTTAATAACTTCCGCCCTTCACCAGGTAAAATAACAAACTTACATACTCCAGGTGGTCATGGTATTCGTGTAGATTCTCATATATATGCTGGTTATACCATTCCTCCAAATTATGATAGTATGGTAGCGAAGTTGATTACTGTTGCTCAAACACGTGAAGAAGCAATCGCTAAAATGCACCGTGCTTTAAGTGAATATGTTATTGAAGGCGTAAAAACGACTATACCTTTCCATTTACGTTTAATGAAAGATGAACGTTTTATTAAAGGTGATTATACAACTAAATTCCTTGAAGATTTCGATCTTTCTGAGTAAGAGAATAAAATTCAAAAACGCCACACAAATTTGTGTGGCGTTTTTGTTTTATAGCAGTTGTTTGATGACTAAAAATTCAAAAAAAATCAGTAGGTTTGTTATACCAACAATTTTAAAAAATGAAAACATTAAAGTTATTTAAAATCACTGCATTTGCAGTGTGTATTACCTCTTCGGTATTAGCACAAACAAAGCAATTAGAGAAGGTTTCACGTAAAGGAAGCGAATTGGTTATTTCGTATGAAAAATACCAATTAGCAAATGGATTAACGGTATTGGTGCATGAGGATCATTCTGATCCAATTGTATATGTGGATGTGACGTATCATGTTGGTTCGGCTCGCGAACAAGAAGGTCGTTCTGGCTTTGCTCACTTTTTTGAGCACATGATGTTTCAAGGTTCTGAGCATGTTGCCGATGAGCAACATTTTAAAATTGTAACGGAGTCTGGTGGAACATTGAATGGAACCACCAATCGTGATAGAACAAACTATTTTGAAGTATTGCCTTCTAATCAATTAGAAACTGCTTTCTGGCTGGAGAGTGATCGTATGGGTTATTTGTTGGATTCAGTAACTCAAAAGAAATTTGAAGTTCAACGTGCTACTGTAAAAAATGAACGCGGACAAAATTATGATAACAAACCTTATGGAATTGTGTACGAGAAAATTGGTGCAGCATTGTATCCACCAACACATCCTTATTCATGGTTAACAATTGGATACATCGAAGATTTGAATCGTGTAGATGTAAACGATTTGAAAAAATTCTTTTTACGTTGGTATGGTCCAAATAACGCAACATTAACTGTTGCAGGTGATGTTAGTCCGGCTGATGTTGTGAAATTAGCAGAGAAATATTTCGGATCTATTCCAGTTGGACCAGAAGTTAAGCCACAAGTGGTAGCAGCTGTTGTTTTAGATAAAGATAGATACATATCTTACGAAGATAATATTCGTGCACCGCAGATTAACTTTACATTTCCAAGTGTTCCAGCTCGTCATGCCGATGAAGCTGCATTGAATGTGTTGGCTGATATTTTAGGTGGTAACAAATCATCTATTTTTTACCAAAATTTTGTAAAAACACAATTAGCTCAACAAGCAAATGTGTTTAATTCTACCGATGAGTTAGCGGGTATTTTTGCTATTCAAGTGCGTTCATTTCCTGATAAATCCTTAGCGCAAATGGATTCATTGGTTCGTGCTTCATTAGCAGCATTTGAAAAACGTGGTGTTACTGATGATGATTTAGCAAAATTTAAAGCAAGTTTAGAAGCACAAACTGTTAATTCACTATCTAGTGTTCAAGGAAAAGGCTCTCGTTTAGCAGCTTACCAAACCTATACGGGCAATGCAAATTACTTGGTTAAAGAATTAGAGAGCTATAATAAAGTAACAAAAGAAGATGTTATTCGTGTTTACAACAAATATGTAAAAAATAAATTTGCAGTAGTTTTAAGTGTTGTTCCAAAAGGGAAAACAAACTTGATTGCTAAAGCTGATAATTATACATTCCCTACTAGAAATGTAAATGCAGCGGAAGCAGCCGAATACAAAACTTTGAAATACAACAAAGCTGCAGATACGTTTGATCGTAACAAAAAACCTGTTGCATCAGCAGCTCCTTCGGTGAAAGCTCCTGACTATTGGAAACAAAATTTTGATAATGGAATGAAATTAATCGGTGCTAAAACGGATGAGGTGCCGAGTGTTACTATTCAATTAACCATTGAAGCAGGCCATCGTTACGAAGCAATTGAAAAATCGGGAATTTCTCAATTGTTAACGAGTGTAATGAATGAGTCAACACAAAAAAGTACTGCCGAAGAAATTGCTGAGAAATTAGAACGTTTAGGAAGTAGTGTGAGTGTAAATAATAACGGACAAGACATTGTTGTTTATATTTCTTCATTGACAAAAAATATTGATGCAACTTTAGCTATTGCCGAAGAGCTATTGTTTCAGCCAAAATTTGATGCAAAAGAATTTGAACGTATCAAAAAGCAACGTATTGAAGCAATTGCGAATCAATCGACACAAGCTACAACTATCGCAAATAATGTATTTGCTAAATTGTTGTATGGTAGTAAGCATATTATGAGTGTTTCTTCATTAGGAACAAAAGAAACAGTGAGTGCTATTACTTTGGAGGATGTGAAAAAATATTATGCTGATAATTTTTCTCCAAGTGTTGCATCTGCAGTTGTCGTAGGTGATATTTCTCAAGAGGCAGCTTTAGGAAAACTAACATTCTTGAAAAATTGGAAAGGTGCTACTGTTGTAAAACCAGCAGAGCCTAAAACTCCTGCTGTTGAAAAAACAAAATTGTATTTTGTAAACAAAGATAAAGCTCCACAATCTGAAATCAGAATTGGTTATATGTCGCAAGCATACGATGCTACAGGCGATTATTACAAATCGGTAATTATGAACTACCCTTTGGGTGGCGCATTTAACAGTCGTATTAATTTAAATTTACGCGAATTGCATGGCTTTACCTACGGTGCTCGTGCAGGTTTTAGCGGCAATCAATTTGTTGGTCCATTTACCGCTAGTGCAGGTGTTAGAGCAAATGCTACTGATAGCTCTGTTGTTGAATTCATGAAGGAAATAAAGAAATATGCTGATAATGGTATCACGAATGATGAGTTGTCGTTTACGAAAAATTCGATGGGACAAAGTGAAGCATTGAAATACGAAACAGCAATGCAAAAAGCTGGTTTTATCAAACGTATTTTAGATTACAATCTTGAAAAGGATTTTACGGACAAGCAAAATCAAATTTTAAAAGCAATTACAGTTCAAGAAATTAATGCATTGGCTAAAAAACAATTGCCGTATACAAAAATGAATATTTTAGTAGTAGGGGATAAGGCAGCTGTTTGGGATGGATTAACAAAGTTGGGTTATGAGGTGATTGAGTTGGATGTAGATGGAAACGTTATTTCAACTGACAAAAAGGTGGAGAAAGGAACAGAAGAAGCTGCTCCAACAAATGGGAAAACACCTTATAAAAAAGAATTTAAGGATACGAAAATGAAATAAATGAAAAAGGTGATTAAGAAATTAATTACCTTTTTTTTTGAAAAAATGTTTTTAGTAATTCAGAGCATTCATCTGCAATGATTCCAGATAGTAGTTCTGTTTTTGGATGTAAAATTTTGTTCCCAATAAGATTAAAGCCTCTTTTGGTATCACTAGCCCCATAAACTATTTTGCCAATTTGCGACCAAGAGAGTGCGCCTGCACACATTACACAAGGCTCGAGTGTAATGTACATGGTACATTCATTTAAATATTTTCCATTTAAAAAATTTGCTGCTGAGGTGATGGCTTGCATTTCGGCATGAGCAGTAACATCATTTAATCGTTCGGTTAAATTATGGGCACGAGCAATAATTCGGTTGTTACATACTACAATTGCTCCAACTGGAATTTCATCCGCATCAAAAGCCTTTTTAGCTTCCTTTAATGCTTCGCGCATAAAGTATTCGTCCGACAGAATAGTACCTTCCATTTACAACCAACCTTTTTCTAAAATATCTTTTGTATGGTAGGTAATAATTAAGTTAGCACCAGCTCTTGCAAATGCATACATGTTTTCCATTACAATTTTTTGTTCGTCAATCCAGCCTTTTGATGCAGCAGCTTTTACCATTGAATACTCGCCTGATACATTGTAGCAAGCGATTGGTAACAAAGTATTCTGACGAAGATTAAAGATCACATCCATGTAGGCCAAAGCAGGTTTAACCATTAAAATATCTGCACCTTCGGCTTCATCCAATAATCCTTCTGTCATGGATTCATTTCCGTTTCGATAATCCATTTGGTAGGATTTACGATCTCCTTTTTGAGGTGCTGAATCAGCTGCTTCTCGGAATGGACCATAATAGGCAGACGCATATTTAATCGAATACGACATGATTGCAGTATTCTCAAATCCATTTTTATCTAATAACTCACGCATTGCTCCAATTCGTCCATCCATCATATCGCTTGGCGCCACCATGTCTGCTCCCGCTTGTGCATGCGCTAAGGCCATTTTTGCTAAAACTTCAACCGATGAATCGTTGTGAACATAATCATCGTGGATAATGCCACAATGACCGTGTGTGGTATACGCACATACACATACATCGGTAATAACATAAAGTGATTCTCCGAATTTATCTTTTAAAGCTTTAACTGCTTTTACAATAATTGAATTGTTGCTGAACGATGAACTAGCATCTTCCGTTTTTTGTTCGCCAACACCAAAAAGTAAAATCTTATTGATTCCTACTTTTATTCCTTTCTCCACATCTTTCAATAATTCATCAATTGAAAAATGACTAACGCCTGGCATGGCATCAATTGGATGAATCACATTTGTTCCTTCTACAACAAAATAGGGATAGATGAACATATCTTTTGAAAGACGAGTTTCCGCAACCATCTCTCTTGAAATAGCTGTTTTTCTTAATCTACGTGGTCTATGAATCATTTTGGTAAAATATTTATATTCCGAAAACCGCTTCTGCTAAACCTACTTCATCAAATGATGCAGGCAGAATGATGTTTTCAATTTTATATTCGTTTAATTTTTTTTCTGTTGATTTTCCAATTGCAACTACTTGTTGTTTGTCAGAAATTTTTGCATTTGTAAAAAAAGAATCAACGTTTGAAGGACTTGTAAATACTACTATTTCAGCTGTTGGAATGGTTGTGTTCTCTTTTTTACCAGTTTCATATACAACTAAATCAGTTAGTTGTGTTTGGTCTTCGAATTGTTGTTGAATCGTTCTTAATCCACCTTTTGCTTGTGGAAACAGAACAGTTTCACCAGCTACCGTTTTTGCGAATTTTTTTCCAACTACTTTTGTATCATTTATACTGCCAACAAATGCGGCATTTCTATTGTGCTTTTTTAAAGTAGCTTCGGTTGATTTTCCAATCACTCCAAATTTTACTTTTGATTTTAATTCAGGATTTTGTTGGAAGAAAAAATCGATGGCATTGCTGCTTGCAAAAAATACCCAATCTGTTTGTGGGCACGCAGTATATTTTACTTCTTTGGTTTCAATAAATGAAATACCATTTACGGTGTATCCGTTTCCTTCCAATGTTTTTTTGAAAAACGAATCCGCCTCTAAATCACGAGTAATCAAAACTTTTTTAGGTGCAATTGAATTTAGAGATGCTACAATTTTTTGGGCAAATCCTTCATCTGTAAATGATTCTTTATAGATGCGTTTAGGCATTGCATCCCAGCTATCGGATTTAGATGCCCATACTTTAAATTTATTGTCTTCTTTAATGCAATAAACACCAAGAGGTAATTGACAACCACCATCAAATAAGTTTAATACCTTTCTTTCAATTCCAATAATGTCTTGTACTTTTTCGGAATTTAATTTATTGATGTATTGAAACAATTCGTGATCCTCTTCACGTATTTGAAGTCCTAATACACCTTGTGCAGGTGCAGGAATAAATTCTTTTGGATCTAATCGTAATACTTTGAATTCGCTCAAATCAATTTTTAAACGCTCAACACCTGCAGCAGCAAGCATGATGGCATCGTATTTTTTATCACGTAATTTTTGAATACGTGTAGGAACATTCCCTCTTAAATCTTCAATTTTAATATCGCTTCTAAAAGCAAGTAATTGTGATTTTCTTCGAGCAGAAGAAGTACCTACAATTGCATTTTGTTTGAATGCAAATTTTTGTGTTTTATCAGCACTTTCTTTACGAATTAAAATAAGTTCTGCTGGATCTTCACGTTCCGATACTGCTGCAATCTTTAATCCTTCAGGTGATGTGGTTGGTAAGTCTTTGTGCGAATGAACTGCTAAATCAATTTCTTTGTTTAATAGTGCTTCTTCAATTTCTTTTGTAAAAAAACCTTTTCCTTCCAATTTGTCAAAACTCAAGTGTTGAATTTGATCGCCTTGTGTTTTTATGATTTTGATTTCAGCAGTTAAGCCAAGTTTTTGAACTTTACGTAATACATGATTAGCTTGCCAAAGAGCTAATTCGCTACCTCTACTTCCGATAATAATTTTTCTGTCCATTGATATGATTGAAGATGCTGATGAATATAATGATTAAAATTTGCTCAGCGAAAATGGGGAAAATCTTTGAATTCTGAACGTTATTTCTGATTGGTCAAAATGTCTTTTGCCATTTTCATTGGAACACTGATGTATTTTTTTTCCATGTATTGAAGTATCTTATCCAATACTTCTTTTGATTCAGCATCCATTGAAGAAAGTTCTTTTGCAAAAACTTCGTTCATTGCTGTCTCACGAATTTCTTTTACTTTTTTAGGAACTTCGCTCATTGCTATCTCTACTTTACGAGCTTTGATGATTTGTTTGAATTCCTCAATGTTTTTATCGATAATTGTTTTGCAAGCTTCTAATTCTTTTTCACGTGCTTGTAAATTTTCTTTAGCAACTTCTTGTAAGTTGTTTACTGCAATTAAATTTACATCGTAGTTGTTTAAAATTTCTGCATCTAAATCATTCGGAATAGCTAGGTCAATAACTACTTTCTTTGATTTATCATCACCTACCAATTTTTTGTAGATGGTTGGGGTGATAACACTTTCAGCAGCACCTGTACAAGTAACAATAATATCGAATCCTTCTGAATAGTTTTCTAAATCACTTAATGGATAAGCTTTACCATTTAGTTCCGCTGCTAATTTTTCAGCATTGGCAATTGTTCTATTAAAAATGG
This sequence comes from Bacteroidota bacterium, assembly GCA_016707685.1. Lineage (GTDB taxonomy): Bacteria > Bacteroidota > Bacteroidia > 2-12-FULL-35-15 > 2-12-FULL-35-15 > 2-12-FULL-35-15. The sequence goes on along the minus strand of JADJHE010000012.1, from coordinate 31,984 downwards.
TAAAGTTTGCAAACTTATGTTTTTTCAAGTATTGCGCCATGTTTGTGTTTGTAACGCCAGAACCAATAATTAAAAAACGAGCATCTAATTTTACATTTAATGCACGTAGTTTACGGTATGCTAATGATACAACAGAAACCGGATTACGAGCAATATTGGTATGCGTATACACTTCTTTACCAACTTCAATGGTGCGTTTGATTGCTAAGCGAATCAAATCACCCGTTAGTGCAAGCTCATTACATTTTTCATAAGCATTACGAACTTGTGTAATGATTTCGCGTTCTCCTACAACTAATGAATCAATGGAAGAAGCAACGCTGAATAGATGGCGCAATGCGTTTTCGCCTTCGAATACTTGTGAGTTCTCAATTGACCAATTGATTTCAGTATCTGTCCAATTGGTATCAAAGGCATTAAAGAATTTTTTCAGGAAAAAAGTATCAATCGTTTCGTTGATTGATAACATAAACTCTACGCGATTACAGGTAGATAAATAAAGAAGCTCCTCAGCACCAATCGATTTTTTCAGGAATTCTAAGCGTGACTTTAAATCACTTTCATCCATATGAAACTTGCCGATATCATTTATATCAGTAGTTTTGTGCGTGAATGCTATGATTTTAAATCTTTCCACAATTAGGCTTCTTTTTTTATTACAGCACAAATTTGCAAAGCCAATCCGCCCTAATTGTCATGGATTTGTCATGTATTTAGTTTGGAATCTGTCTAAATAATCAATATTTTGTTAAGTGGCTGGTATTTAGGTTGTTATCATTGTTTTGGCTAAAACTGATAGATATCATGTCAGTGTGTTAGCCTTCCTTTGCTTTGGTAGGAAAAGAAAACGATGCTTAAACTAGGCTTTGATATTAGTTTTCAACAATTTATTTGTGAATTATTTTGCAGAAAATAAAAATGTGCTTATCTTCGCGTCCCATTTTAAAGAAAAAGTGGAAATTTTAGTATAAAAAAATAATACATAGAACAGTGGAAGCAATTAGTTACAAAACAGTTTCAGCAAGCAAGGAAACTGTAAACAAAGGATGGGTTTTAATTGATGCAGAAAACGAAACATTGGGTCGTTTAGCTTCAAAAGTTGCCTTTATTATTAGAGGTAAAAACAAAACTAACTTTACTCCTCACGTTGATACAGGTGATAATGTAATCATCATCAATGCTGAAAAAGTAAAATTAACAGGTAAAAAATTAACGGATAAAGAATACGTTCGTCATACTGGTTACCCAGGAGGTCAACGTTTTGCTACACCAAAAATGTTATTAGCTTCAAAACCAACTGAAGTTATTCGCATGGCGGTTAGTGGTATGTTACCTAAAAATATTTTGGGTGATGCTTTAAGACGTAATGTTTATATCTATGCAGGTTCTGAGCATCCTCATGCAGCACAACAACCAAAAGAAATCAAATTAAACTCAATTAAATAATAAAGATGGAAGTAGTAAATACTCTTGGTAGAAGAAAAACCGCTGTAGCACGTGCATACGTGCAAAAAGGAAGTGGCAACGTAGTAATCAATGGAAAAGATTACAAAAGCTACTTTACAACAACCACTTTACAATACAAAGTAAATCAAGCTTTTGCTGTTACAAAAACAGTAGGAGAAATTGATGTAAATGTAAATGTAAAAGGGGGCGGGGTAACAGGTCAGGCAGAAGCTGTACGTTTAGCAATTGCCCGCGCATTAGTAGAAATGGATGCAAATCACAAACCGGCTGTTAAAAGCAGAAGGTTTAATGACACGTAATCCTAAAATGGTTGAACGTAAGAAACCGGGTCAGAAGAAAGCCCGTAAACGTTTCCAATTTAGTAAACGTTAATATTATTTGGTTTTGCAAATCAATTTTAAAATTGATTTGCAATTCCTTATTAAAGAAAATCATCTATCTAAAAAAGTATTAAAACATAAAGACAAATGTCAAGAACAAATTTTAACGAATTATTAGAAGCCGGATCTCATTTCGGTCACTTAAAAAGAAAATGGAATCCAGCAATGGCTCCATATATTTTCACAGAAAAAAATGGTATTCATATCATTGATTTAAATAAAACTGTAGTAAAAATTGATGAAGCAGCAGAAGCATTAAAACAAATTGCTAAATCTGGTAAAAAAGTTTTATTTGTTGCTACAAAAAAACAAGCGAAAGACATCGTTGCAGAAAAAGTAAAAGCAGTAAACATGCCTTACGTAACTGAGCGTTGGCCAGGTGGAATGTTAACAAACTTTGCTACTATCCGTAAAGCTGTTAAGAAAATGGCGACTATCGATAAAATGGCTACTGATGGAACATTTGATAATATTTCTAAAAAAGAAAAATTACAAATTTCTCGTGAGCGTGCTAAATTAGAAACTCAATTAGGAAGTATTGCTGACTTAACTCGTTTACCTGCAGCCTTATTTATCGTTGATATTTCTAAAGAACATATCGCAGTTGCTGAAGCAAAACGTTTAAACATCCCAACATTTGCAATCGTTGATACAAACTCTGATCCAAATGTTGTTGATTTTGCAATCCCTGCAAATGATGATGCTTCAACTTCTATTTCATTAATCACTGGAATCATTGCAAAAGCAATCGAAGAAGGATTAGCTGAACGTAAAGTTGATAAAGAAACTGCAGCTGAAGAAAAAGAAGGCGGAAAAGTATCTTCTCGTGATGAAGCTTCTAAATTAGTTGCTGGAACAAAATTCAATTCTTCTGAAGAAGGTGATGTTGCAGTAGGTAAAAAAACAGCGGTTAAAAAACCAAGAAAAAAATAAGCACACGCTTTTAAGTAAGCGCAATACGGGCTTTAATAAACATATATTAATTGTATAGATGTCCCGACTCTTTTGGTCGGGACATTTTTTAATAACAAAACAAAAATGACTACAATGGCAATAACAGCAGCAGATGTAAATAAATTACGTCAAATGACAGGTGCAGGTATGATGGACTGCAAAAAAGCGTTAACTGAAGCTAACGGAGATTTTGAAAAAGCAATTGATGAATTGCGTAAAAAAGGACAAAAAGTTGCTGCGAACCGTAGCGACCGTGATGCAAAAGAAGGTTTGGTTGTTGCAAAAACTACTGCTGATAACAAACGTGGTGTTGTATTAGTTGTTAACTGCGAAACAGATTTCGTTGCTAAAAATGAAGATTTCGGAAAATTTGTAAACAACATCCTTGAAGTTGCTGTTGCAAAAAATCCTAAAAATGTTGATGAATTAAAAACGTTAGCATACGATAACAATATCACGATCGCTGATAAATTAATTGAGCAAACTGGTATTATCGGTGAAAAAATTGATTTGTCGAAATACGAAACAGTTGAGGCTGCTTTTGTTATCGCTTACAATCACCCAGGAAACAAATTAGCAAACATTGTTGGTTTCAACAAAGATGCAGTGAATGCTGATGTTGCTAAAGATGTTGCAATGCAAGTTGCTGCAATGGCTCCAGTTGCTTTGGATAAAGATGGTGTTGATGCTGATACATTACAACGCGAAATCGAAATTGGTAAAGAACAAGCTCGTGCTGAAGGTAAACCAGAAGATATGTTAGAAAAAATTGCTTTAGGTAAATTAAATAAATTCTACAAAGAATCAACTTTATTGAACCAAGAGTTTATCAAAGACAACAAAAAAACAATTGCTCAATACTTGAACGATGCAGATAAAGGTTTAACTGCAACAGGTTTCAAACGTATTGCATTAGGTTAATCAATTATTATTTAAAAAAATCCCGATATTTATCGGGATTTTTTTTGGACTTATGTTTCGATTGAATACTTTCGAAACCAAGTGCTTGAAAGTAGTATTACAAATTTGAACAATATGACAACTATGAAATATAAACGTATCCTCCTTAAGCTAAGCGGTGAGTCGCTAATGGGCAACAAACAATTTGGAATTGATAATGAACGTATTGCTCAATATGCAAAACAAATTAAAGAAGTTGCTGATATGGGTGTTCAAGTGGCAATTGTAATTGGTGGAGGAAATATTTTCAGAGGTATTCAAGCCGAAGAAGGTGGAATGGATCGTGTACATGGTGATTATATGGGAATGCTTGCTACTGTTATCAATTCAATGGCACTGCAATCGGCATTGGAAAAAGCTGGGATGGAAACTCGTTTACAATCGGCAATTAAAATGGAGCAAATCTGTGAGCCTTTTATTCGTAGAAAAGCCGTTCGTCATCTTGAAAAAGGACGCGTTGTGATTTTTGGTGCTGGTACAGGAAACCCTTATTTTACAACCGATACAGCTGGTACATTACGTGCTATCGAAATTGAAGCAGATGTTGTTTTAAAAGGTACTCGTGTGGATGGAATTTATACTGCCGATCCAGAAAAAGACAAAACAGCTACTAAATACGATGTTATTACATTTGATGAAGTATATGCAAAAGGCTTAGAAGTAATGGACATGACTGCATTTACATTGTGTAAAGAAAACAAATTACCAATTATTGTATTCGATATGAATAAAGTTGGTAATTTAAAACGCTTAATTGAAGGCGAAAAAGTTGGAACACTTGTAGATTTATAATTTTTTAAAATTAAATTTGTAAACTAATTCAATACATACACTTATGAACGAAGAGATACAATTTGTGCTTGATGATGCAAAAGAGCAGATGGAAAAAGCCGTAAGCCACTTAGAAGTAGAGTTGGTTAAAGTAAGAGCTGGCAAAGCTAGTCCAACCATGTTAGAAGGTATTATGGTAGATTATTATGGAAATAGAACACCTTTAAATCAAGTTGCGAATGTGAATACAGCTGATGCTCGCACATTGGTTGTTCAGCCTTGGGAAAAGGCAATGTTAACGCCAATCGAAAAAGCGATTCAAGTTGCTAACTTAGGTTTAAATCCACAAAATGATGGTGTAATCATTCGTATTCTTGTTCCTGCATTAACAGAGGAGCGTAGAAAAGATTTGGTAAAAAAGGCGAAATCGGAAGCTGAAAATGCAAAAGTAAGTTTGCGTACACTTCGTAAAGAAGCAAACGAAGCGTTGAAAAAATTACAAAAGGATGGTACGCCCGAAGATGAAGTAAAAGAAGGAGAAGCAAAGGTTCAAGTACTTACCGATACGTATGTTGCTAAATGCGAGAAACATTTAGAGGTTAAGGAAAAAGAAATTATGACCGTTTAACGGTTTGTTAACATACAGAAAAGCCCCTTCAGATTTTTGAAGGGGCTTTTTTATTAAAAAAGCAGCCCCGATTTTACTCAAGACTGCTACCACATTAATCATTCATATTCAATTACATGAATTTTGAACACTACAAATTACTTTTATTTTATCCTGCTTTCAAAGTCGAAAAACTAATAAAACTTACTAAATTTGAATACCATTAATTATCATTCAGTTGAGTCAGTTACACGCATTAGTCCAAACACTAAGTGATGCAGAATTATCTGCATTGCATTCGTATCGACTTATTGGAAAAGAAAAAAATGTTTTTGATTTTGTGTTAAAACACAAAGACATTGAAATGCCATCAAGCGATGATGTTTTGTCTGCATTAAAAATAAGCGATTCACATTATTATAAAATAAATTCTGTTTTATTACGAAAGTCGTATCAATTGCTTGTTCCTTCAGAAGGCTTGGATTTATTGGTTTTTTTAAGGCAAAAAAATCTTTTTACGCTCTTGCGTCATGAGATTTTAACGCAAGAAAAAAAGTTAGATAAAACTTCGAACAAAGAGGAATTTTATTTGAAGTGTTTCCATTTTTTTATCGATTTCCCGTATAAATTTTATGATAAAAAATTAACGAATTCTTTTGGCGAAAAATATTTAAAGTCAAAGAAAAATAGCACCGAATCGGATAAATTGTATGTAAAGTTTCACATATTGTTTTCCGAAATAAATAGGACTGCTGCCCGCAAAAATCCAATAAAAGCGCTTGGTTTTGGCGTGAATGATTTGTTAAAGCAAGAAGCTAAACTAGTAGCATCAAAACATTATTTAGCAACGTATTATTTGTATCGTTGTATTTGTAGCTATTACACCTATTACGAAAAAGATACAAAAAAAATTATTGAATATTTAAAGAAAGCAATTTCTTTAAAAGAGAAAATAGCATTCTTCTTTCCAATTAATATTGGTTTGTTTTTAGAGCTCCTCTATGACGATGCTTTACTTAGTGATAATCAAGTAGAGCAAGCCTGCTCTATCTATTCTTCTGTTTTTGAAAAGGGCATCGATTCTAGTATGTACGGTTATTATTTTCATTGCGAGCAATACATTCTTGTTTTAGTTATTCAAAAACAATTTGAAAAGGCTCAGCAATTATTGGATGATGTATTTGAACCTTGTATAAAAAACAAAATAGATATTTATGCTACACGCGGATCAATGGCATATGTAAAATTATATTTAAGTAATGGTGATTTAAAATCGGCTCAGAAATACTTAAACATTGCTAAAGTAATTAATGAAAAAACCTTCTATTTGCCTTTTGACGTACAATTAAGAGTGTTGGAGAATATTTATTTTTTCCTAAAAAAGGATTATGATTTCGCCTATCAATTAGCTACTCGGAATATTAAATTTGTTCGTTCGCAAGAGCAAAATCCTGTTTTGCAAGAATATGTATTAATTTGGAGAATGATAACAACACTCATAAATACAGTCTTAAAAGAAGAGAAAATATCAGAAGCAATTATCACAGAGAACACAAAATTAAATCAGCAGTATTCAAATTTATATTGTAATCTTATTCAAATTCTTTTGGAGAGAGCTAAAGCCTAAGCCCATACTTTAGTCCCTTCTGTACAGTTTTTACAAATATCAATCTCTGATCGGGAACGCAATACCGAAGCTTTAAATTTAGAATAGGCTTCGGATTGCCATAATTCAGCAAAAGAAGTATTTTTCAAATCACCCAATTGATGTTTTGCATCTTTATCAAAACAACATGGAACAACCAAACCATCCCAAGTAATAACAGTTGATTGCCATAAGCGCCAGCAATGATTTAACATTTCATTTTTAATAGCATAACTGCCATCATTTTGCTTTTTATAGCGCGAAAATTTATCAATAGTTGGTATTAAGCGATTTCCTTTTTCGTAGTCATAAATTTGTGCTGTTTTAAAACGAACTTCATCTACACCCAATTCGCTTGCTAGTTTTTTTACATCCTCAAGTTGGTGCTCATTGGGTTGGACCACTAAAAATTGAAAAATGACATGCGGAGTAGATGATTTTAATTCCTTTTTCCATTTTAAAATGTTTTTTGTGCCTTCAATTACTTTCTTTAAATCACCACCAATTCTATATTGCTCATACGTATTTTGTGTTGTTCCATCAATCGATATTGTTAATCGATCCAAGCCACTTTCAACTGTTTTTTTTGCATTAGCATCGTTCAGATAATGCGCATTGGTTGAAGTAGAAGTATATATTTTTTTTCGAGAGGCATAGTTTACCATCTCCAAAAACTTAGGATTCAAAAAAGGTTCACCTTGAAAATAAAAATTTAAGTATAGTATACGATTTGCGATTTCATCAATTGTGTTTTTGAAAAAATCGGTTTGTAGCATTCCTGTAGGGCGAGTAAATTCTCTTTTTCCACTCGGGCATTCAGGGCAACGTAAATTACAGGATGTTGTTGGTTCAATGGTTATACTGATTGGCAAGCCCCACTGAATTGGTCTCTTTGTCCATTTCGAAACGTAAAAGCTTGAAACAACTTTTAATGCATTAAGCATTCTTCTAAATTTTAGTTTAGAAAAAAAGTTAAGGCCATCTTTAAGTTTAGGATTCAAATGTTTTTTGTTTCTTGTAAAGATACTAAACCTTTGGTAAACAAAAGAGCCCTTCCAAAATGGAAGGGCTCTCTATTAAGAATTAATGTATTATTTGGAAATTTCAAATTTACCTCTTCCAATAATCATTTTTTGTTCGTTATACATATTATAAACATAGATTCCAGGCGCTAAGTGATTCGTATGAATGGTTAGTTGATTGTCATTCATTTGATACGAGTCAATTATTCGCCCTGTAATATCAATAATTTCGATTCTCTCTGCTGCTAGGTCACTTTTAAAAGAAACGGATGTATTCGCAGGATTAGGGTAAATGCTAACCTTATTAAAAATACCATCAATATCATTTGTTCCTATAACCAATCCACTCCATTGAAGGGCATCCACAAAAATTGCACTACCCATTTTTGCTCCTGGGTGCAAGTATACACTTGATGAAATATAAACACGTTGTGTATCAGGATTTACAAATGCGAATGCTGGATTATAATTCATGGAAATACTGTTGCTAGTGTAGGTTGATGCATTTGCTCCAGTAGAATAAATACCTCTTGCAATGGTATCACGGTGGTTTACATTCCATTTAGTTAAAAAAGCGACAACAAATCCAGAGTCGTTTCCGACAGGTTGATACATACTTGCAAAAGATAAATTTGCAGAACGAGTTGTGTATGGATAGCCAAAAAGAACTGGTGCTGTTGTTGATAGTTGTGTTTTTCCAACTACTAATAATCCAACTGTATCTAAGTTTTCTGTAGTATTAAATGGGTTTTCAATCAATACAGATGCTGGCAATTTTCCAGTTACAACTTTTACGGATGTAGTACCAGCAAATGGTGATGGTGCTGCGGTGTCTTTAAAAACGGATTGTGGCATTCCAGATATTCCTAACACATTAAAACTAGCCCATCCAACTGGATCTTGAACGGTTGTGCTAAAAGGAACATTTGCCCATGTTTCAAAACCGAAGTCGGGCGCTTGTGAAAATCCATTCAAGGAAATAAGCGTGCTTGTAAGAATGGATAAAATTATTTTTTTCATGATCTTAAAGATTGTTATACATTCAAATGTATCTATTTATTTTATTTTTTCAAAATAGCTCGTTCCTAATATGATAAAAAAAACGCTCCTGCCATTTTTTGGAGGAGCGTTTGAATCGTAGTTTAAACTATTATTTTGCTACAGTAAATTTACCTCTGTTTGCAATCGATTTGTCTTTTGCAATGATTGAATAACTGTAAATTCCATTTGCTAAATCAGCAATATCTAAAGCTGAAATATCGTTTGTAACTGACATTGATTTAACTAATTTGCCAGTCATGTCAAAAATTTGAACCGAATTAACTTTTTCAGCTTTCGTTGCAATATAAATTACATTTTGTGCTGGGTTTGGATAGATATTCGCATCTAATGAATTTGTGTACTCATTGATTCCTGCTGCAGGAGAAACTTTTAACCAAGTTGCAGTTGTAGGAATGTCAGTAACAAAATCCACAGTAACTTCAGCTAAAGGAAAGCCAACTCCATTTGCCCACCAAGTGTAAGTTTTAGATGAATCTATAGTTGCTTGAAAATTTGTCCAGTCACCTAAGAAACCGATATAACCATCCAATGTATCTAATTGGTGTTTGATTGTTTCAACACGTAATGCAGTAAATGTTCCTAATGGAGTTGTAACAGATCCCCAACCATCAACAGTTGCTGTTTTAGTTATCACCGATTTTAATCGGATTGAATCTACTGTAAATCCAATTCCAGGATCTTGTCCAAAATAAAATTGTGCAAATTGTGTGTAGTTATTCGAAAATGATGAAGTGTAAGTTGTAGGAAAATTTGCTAATTTTTCAGCTGGTGTGTTAAATTGTGTAACATTGATAGGCGTTCCGTTGAAATCAATTGTTGCATTTGTTCCTAAAAACGACATACTGCTAGCGCTGTTGTTAGCAAAAATAAATGCATCGCCACCTTGTTGTTTTGTTTTGATAGCTAAGTTAGCTGTAGGAAATGAAGCAGCAGCTGGTGCTGGAGCATAATTTACAGGTAAAAATTGCATTGTATCTTCTGTGTGCGTATTCATTCCTGATAAATTCCAAGTTTGGTTTGTACCAGAATTGCCTTGTGATACGGATGTCATTGTATCATTTGCTTGACGAATTGTTGTAAATGGACCTGCAATGTCAGCAGTAGTGATTGTAATCTGTGCATTTGATGCAAATGCCAATAACAATCCTGAAGAAATTAATAGTAGTTGTTTTTTCATTTTATTGATTTTAAGGGTTTTAGTGTTTCAAATATAGTAAAAAAATACGAGTATAAAAAAGGCTGATTGCTAGCCTAAAATCATTTATTTGCTAAACAAATGATTGCATTTCATGCAATTTTTGGTAGGTTCCATTTGCATTTATAAGGGTAGAGTGGTTACCTCGTTCAATAATTTCACCTTTTTGCATCACAATAATTTCATCGGCATGTTGAATGGTAGAAAGGCGATGCGCAATCACAATAGATGTGCGGTTTTGCATTAATTTGTTCAACGCATCTTGCACCAATCGCTCGCTTTCAGTATCCAAAGCAGAAGTAGCTTCATCTAAGATTAAAATTGGTGGGTTTTTAAGCACAGCACGCGCAATGCTCATTCGTTGGCGTTGTCCACCCGACATTTTATTTCCTCTATCACCAATGTTAGTTTGATAGCCATTTGGCATTTGCATGATAAAGTCATGTGCATTGGCAATTTTAGCTGCTGCAATTACATCCGCTTCGGTTGCATTGTCGATTCCAAAAGCAATGTTATTAAATACGGTATCATTAAACAAAATAGATTCCTGCGTAACAATCCCCATCAAACTTCGAATGTCTTTAATTGCAGCATCTTTCAGTGAAATGCCATCAATCAAAATATCTCCATTTGTGGTATCATAAAAGCGAGGAAGCATATCGGCTAAGGTCGTTTTTCCGGAGCCCGATTGACCAACCAATGCAATTGTTTTTCCTTTTGTAATGGTTAGGTTAATGTCATTCAGTACCCAACCAACTTCTCCTTTTCTATAGGCAAAAGAAACATTTTTAAATTCAATACTCTTTTCAAATGTATTAATGCGAGTAGGGTTTGTTTTGTCGCTGATACTTACTTCTGCATTTAATATTTTATCAATTCGTTCGGCCGATGCTAATCCTTTTTGGATACTGGAATAAGCACTCGCAAATGCTTTTGCTGGTGTTAAAAGCTGAGAGAACATTGCTAAATAGGTAATAAATACAGCTCCATCCATCGATTGGTCTTCGATAACCATTTTTCCACCAATGAATAACAATACTACCAATACACTCACACCTAATGTTTCGCTTAAAGGCGATGCTAAATCTACTTTGCGACCAACTTTAATACCTAGTTTCGTAAATGATTCATTTTCTGCTTCAAATTTCTCTGCTACTTTGCGTTCTGCATTAAATCCTTTGATGATTCGTAAGCCACCCAAGGTTTCATCCATCATGGATAAAAGTGTGCCCATTCGCTCTTTCGATTCGCTTGATGAACGTCTTAAACTACGACCTAATTTCCCAATTAATAAAACGGTGATGGGTAATAAAATAAAAGCGATTAAGGTTAGTTTGGCACTCATTGCAACCATCAATACCAAAAAGATAACAATGTTAATTGGCTCTCTGAAAATCATTTCGAGCGATTGCATAATGTTCCATTCAATTTCTTGAACATCGGTGGTCATACGGCTAATAATATCACCTTTGCGCTCTTCGGAATAATAAGACAAAGGTAATTCAAGTGTTTTTTTGAAAATTCTGTTTCGTATATCTTTTACAACACCATTGCGGATAGGTGCTAAACTATACATCGCCAGGTAGCGAAACAAATTTTTGAATACAAAGGTGGTAATGATAAAAATACAGATTAATGAAAGTACATGTCCTTTGCCATGGTCAAGTGTGTTTTGAGCCAAGGCATAATTGATGTTATCTAAAATGGCATTGGTTGAAAAGCTGAATGCAGGCTTGCCTTTAGCAATTAATTCGGTTAGTTTGGAATTGTCGTTCGAAAACAGTACTTGTAAAAAAGGGAACAATAAGGCTATTGAAAAAACGGAAAAGAGTACCGACAGAACATTAAAGACAATATTCCAAATGGCATATTTCCAATATCCTTTTACATACGGTAAAATTCCGAATATATTTTTCATGGGGCAAATATACTGTTTGTAGCGTTATAATTGCTATTTTTGAGTTCTTAAAATAAGTTAAATATGGACTCTACACGACAATTAAAAGTATCGAGATTAATTCAAAAAGAGTTAGGCGAAATTTTTCAACGCGAAACTCGAATGTTATTCGGTGCTGCATTAATAACGGTTACTCAAGTTCGAGTAAGTCCCGATTTAAGTGTCGCGAAAGTATACGTGAGTTTGTTCAATGTACCTGATACTAAAATTTTATTAAAACAGATTCAAGAGAATACAAAAGAAATCCGAATGAAGCTTTCGGAACGAATCAAAAAGCAAGTACGCATTATCCCTAATTTGGTATTTTTTCAAGACGATTCATTGGATTATGCAATGCGCATTGATGAATTGCTAAAAAAATAAAAAATCGAGTTGGAAAATCGTTTTTGTTGACTGATTGCTGCTTAATTATTTAACTGTCTATTGATTTGAATTTACCTTTTTTCATAGCGAAGCGTTATTTGATTTCCAAAAAATCCCACAATGCTATTAATATAATTTCCGGAATCTCTATTGCTGGAATTTGTATTGGTACAATGGCATTGGTGATTGTGCTTTCTGCTTTTAATGGCTTATCGGATTTGGTTCAAACACTTTACCATTCATTTGATGCCGATATTCAAATTACTGCTCAACAAGGGAAAACATTCGATCCCAACACATCTAAATTTCAAGAATTAAAAAAAGTGAAGGGACTTGCATTCTACACCGAAATAGTAGAAGGTAATGCCTTGTTAAAGTTAAACGAAAAACAAACCATTGCTACCATCAAAGGTGTGGGCAATGATTTTGTGAAAATGAATGGCTTTGATACGTTGGTTTTTGATGGAAACTATTCAGTTGATAAAAACAACATTGTTCTCGGACGAGGCTTGAGTTATATTTTGGATGCAAATGTGAATAGTTTAGTGGCTCCTATTTCTGTTTATGCACCTAAACGTGGCGATGTAAACTCGATAAATCCTGAAGATGGATTAAATGAGCTAAAAGTGTATCCGGCTGGCTTGTTTGCAATCAACGATGAGTTTGATAATAAATACGTATTGATGAACATTCAAAATGCGCGTGCCCTTTTTGATTATACTACTGAGGTAACTGCCATTGAGTTGAGTGTCGATAAAGCAGCCGACAAAGCAGAAGTGCAAAAAAATATTCAATCAATTTTAGGTGAAGGGTTCAATGTAAAAAATAGAGAAGAACAAAATGCCTTGCTCTACAAAACCTTAAAATCTGAAAAAGTATGGACCTTTATTATCTTAGCCTTTATTCTAATTATTGCCACCTTAAATGTTATTGGTTCTCTTACAATGTTAGTCATCGAAAAGAAAAAGGACATTGCTACGCTTCACAACATGGGAGCTGATATGGGTTTAATTCGCAAAATATTTTTAATGGAAGGTGTTTTAATTACCCTTGTAGGATTGGTATTGGGATTAGTGCTCGGTATTTCTGTTTGTTGGCTGCAAACAAATTTTTCTATTTTAGAGTTTAGCGAAGGGTATGTGGTAAGCACTTATCCTATTCAAATTCGTATTTTAGACCTTCTGTCGATTTCAGCAATAGTGATGTTAATCGGTTTTCTGGCAGCTTGGTATCCTGTTCGTCTGTTTACAAACAAGTACATGATTCAATGATAAAAAATTTATACATATCATTTCTATTGTTGCTATGCAGTATTGGCGTGTTTGCCTTGGATGCTGAGAAAAAATTATTGATTGATGTTTACTTTTTAGAGTCAAGTATCAATCAGAAATTAAGTTCAATTAATGAGTTGACACTTTCTGGAAACTACGATGCTGCCAAAACAGAAATTTCAGCTTTAAAAAAATCGAATCCCAATAATTTGCTTGTTGCAGCATTAAATTGTTACGAAGCAAATATTCTTTACAACCAAAGCGATTATAAAAAAAGTATCGAGCTTTGTGATAATGCTATTCAATCATTAAATACAGATTATAAAAATGGCTATGTCATAAAAGCCATGAACCTAAAAGCGAAGTCATTAGCTTCTATCGATGATTTGCCAAAAGCATTTGCATTGTTGAATGATACGAAGCAACGATGCAAAGAGCATAACAACCCATACGGACTCAGTGTTTCTTATTATTTGTTGGGTTCTGTATTGGCCGACAATGGAAGATATCCCGAAAGTTTATTGCAATTCGATTCGAGTTTAGTCATTAAAAAAGAATTGGAAGATGAATTGGGTGAGGCGGCTTGTTATTCATTTATAGGATTAGATCATTCCTTTCTAGGCAACTATTCATTGGCCATTAGCTTTATTCAAAAAAGTATTACTATCCGTGAACGTATTGGAGATAAAAGAGGGTTGGCAAATTCGTATCTGAACTTGTACAAAATTTATTATGGAATGGGAGAGTTGGACAAAGCACTTCAATCCGAATTTAAAAGTTTAGAAATTTGTTCAGAAATAAAAGATTTGCAATGTGTTTCTGGCAGGTATACCAATATTGGACAGCTGTATCAGAATAAAGGTGATTATGAAAAAGCGAAGGAATATCATTTTAAAGCACTCGAAATAAGTAAACGCGTTAATTTAAAAAATCGAACGGCATTAATTCACGAAAATATAGCACGTGTTTACCTCAAACAAAATCAGTTAGAAACTGCCTTAGCACATTTGGATACGAGTTATTCAATTCGTACCATATTGAATGATCGTGAAGGATTAGCCAGCACCCAGCAAGCCTATGCTGTTTATTATCAGCAAAAAGGATTAATTGATAAAGCAATTGACTTTGCAAAACAATCACTTGTTGGAGCAAAGCAATTAAAATTAGCGGTGTTAACCAAGGATGCACATGAATTGTTGAGTGATTTGTATTTGAGAAAAAACAATAATGCTGATGCACTTTATCATTACAAAGAATTTATTGCATTGCGTGATAGTATTTATAACATCGAAAAAACAAAAGAAATTACACGCAAAGAGTTGGAGTTTGATTTTTCCAAGAAGGAACAAGTTCAAAAAATTGAACAAGAAAAACAGTTGTCGATAGCCGAACAGGAAAATCAAACGAACCGTTATATTCGGAACAGTTCAATTTTGTTTTTAGTGATTGTAATTGTGTTTTTAATCATTGCTATTCGTGCAAATAGAATCCGTCAAAAAGCTCAAAAGGAATTGGAGTTTGCTAATAAATTATTGCTTTCCACAAATAATGAAATGAAGGAAAATTATAAAACAATTGAACTTCAAAAACACACCATTGAATATAAGAACAACGAAATAACATCGAGTATTAAATATGCTTATAATATTCAATCGGCTTTGATGCCGCGAGAAGATGAGGTAGCCAATTATTTTAACGAAGCATTTGTATTGTTTAAACCCAAAGACATTATTAGTGGCGATTTTTATTGGATAGGAGAGGTGGATAATAAAATTGTATATGCAACAGGCGATTGCACGGGGCATGGTGTACCAGGTGGATTTATGAGTATGTTGGGAATATCCTTGTTAAACGAAGTGGTGAATGAGCACGAGCTTACCGATCCAGCTATGATATTAAGTCGCTTGCGTAAAAAAGTAATCAAAGCATTACGCCAAAAAGGCTTGAGTGGTGAGCATCAAGATGGAATGGACATGGTGTTATGCGTAATAGATAAAAGTAAAAACGAGTTGGTGTATGCTGCTGCAAATCGTCCGTTGTACATTGTTTCGAAGACTGAAAAAGGACATTCATTAAAAGAATACAAAGGCGACAATCAGCCTGTAGGTATTTACGGACGAGAGTTAAAACCATTTAAACAATATACGGTTGCATTGAATGAAGATGATGTGATTTATACATTCTCCGATGGTTTTGCCGATCAGTTTGGCGGACCAGATGGTAAAAAATTTAAGTACAAGCAAATGCAAGAAATGTTTTTAGCTGTTGCTGGTAAACCTTTGTTGGAACAAAAAAATAGTATTGAATCGACCTTTCATGCTTGGCAAGGAAACATCGAACAAATTGATGATGTGTGTATGATTGGTGTGAGGGTTTAATAGTTGGATTACACTTGAAAAAACATTACTTTAATTATATGAGATTTCTATTTTTTGTGGTATTTCTTTCTTCATTTTTTATTTCATGTGAGCGTGATGAGGATTTACATGCTCCACAAATCCCTCCTGCTCCAGATACTATTGTATATACAGATATTCCTGATTTTTCACTAATTACAGTTTTTGATAGTACTAATCCTGGAGTGAATTGGATTCCCAGTCCTATTGATACAACGGTTTCCGACTCAATTGATGTGGATTTAGATGGAATTTACGATTTGAAATTTACTTTAAAACATTGGTATTATTGGTTAAGTGCTTCAAATCCAGCTTCTAATTACGGATGTTCTATGTCTGTTGAAACAATTCAAGGAACAGATACTGTTGCTTTTTATGGAACACATTATTGGTGGATTGCAGATTTGTATTTAAACGATGTAATTAATAATTCACTACATTATGATTATTTTGCAATGCCTAATACTTCTAGATTTATTAGTTATCAGAAACTGGGAGCAGGTCCACCAGGTTTGCACAACTTTACAGGTGAAAAATATTTAGGGTTTAAAATGTTCCGTAATAATAAGACCATGTTTGGGTGGGTACGTATTGAAAGGGTTGGATACAATGGCGTTATAGTAAAAGATTTTGCAGTAAATAAAACTGATGGCAATGATATTTTTTCTGGCCAACAGAATTAACCCACTTCTATTTCTGAATAATTGTTTTGAACTTCTTCCAGAATAGTCATGATATCATCGTATGAATTGGATGTAACCAATCGCATACGGTAATCTTTAAAATGTGGTAATCCTTTAAAATAGTTTGCATAATGCCTGCGCATTTCTAATATTCCCAATACAGGGTTTTTCCACTCAATCGATTTTTGTAAATGTATTTTACAAACAGAAATGCGATCATTGATGGTTGGTTTTGGTAAATGTGTTCCTGTTTTTAAAAAATGTTTTATCTCGTTAAATACCCAAGGATAACCAATACTCGCTCGCCCAATCATAATACCATCTACCCCATAGCGTTCTTTCATCTCTCTTGCTTTTTCCGGACTATCAATATCGCCATTACCAAAAATGGGAATTTTAATGCGTGGATTTTTTTTGATTTCTCCAATCAATGTCCAGTCGGCTTCACCTTTATACATTTGCGAACGAGTACGTCCATGAATACTCAATGCTTGTATTCCTATATCTTGTAACCGTTCTGCAACTTCTTCTACATTTTTTGTTTTATCATCCCAACCCAAACGTGTTTTTACGGTAACTGGACGGTCGGCAATTTTTACAATTTCCGAAGTCATTTGTACCATTTTAGGAATGTCTTGTAAAAGAGCAGCACCAGCACCTTTGCAGGCAACTTGTTTTACCGGACAGCCATAATTAATATCAATTAAATCGGGTTTTGCTGCATTGGCAATGATGCCTGCTTCGCGCATCGAATCAATATCAGAACCAAAAAGTTGAATACCAATCGGACGTTCATATTCAAAAATGTCAAGCTTTTGAACGCTTTTTGCAGCATCACGAATCAATCCTTCCGATGAAATAAATTCGGTATACATAAGGTCGGCACCATATTGTTTGCAAACATAACGGAATGGTGGATCACTCACATCCTCCATGGGAGCAAGTAATAAAGGAAAATCACCTAGTTCTATGTTACCTATTTTAGCCATTTTCTTTTTTTGCGACTGGATATTTTTGTAATTCGTATCTTCGTATCCATTCGAAATTAGCAGTTCACAAAGTTACCAAAAAATAAGATACCGATGCAAACAATAGAACAGGAGCGTCATTCATGGATTAAGTTGTTTTTAATATTCTTATACATTTTAGCCTATGGCTTTTTAAATGTATTAGGGGGAGAAGGCGAGATGAACCTTAATTTGGACAATGAAGGCATGTTGGTGATGTTGAAAATTGTACAAGCTGTGAGTGTTGTTTTGGTATTTATTTTACCAGCAATTTTATTTGCAGCATTTTGGACAAAGCAAAAAGTAAGTTATATCGGAATGTCGAAGCGACCTGTTTTTTTGTCGTTGTTGATTGCAGCAATGGGAATGGTGGTTGCAATGCCAATGATTAATTGGTTGTCGGAAGTGAATCAGCACATGCAACTGCCTGAAGCATTTTCAGGAATTGAAGCTTGGATGAAAAATAGTGAAGAAAAAGCAGCAGTGCTTACGGAAGCTTTTACGAGAGGTACATCTGCAGGGACCTTGGCATTGAATTTATTTGTAGTAGCTTTTATGGCAGCAGTAAGTGAAGAGATTTTTTTTAGAGGCATGCTGCAAAAAGTATTGATAGAGTGTTTTAAAAATAAGCATGTTGCTGTTTGGATAGGTGCTGCTTTGTTTAGTGCATTCCATATGCAGTTTTATGGTTTTATTCCTCGAATGTTGATGGGAGCTTATTTGGGTTATTTGTTTTTATGGACAGGAACATTGTATGCAAGTATCGTTGCCCATTTTGTAAACAATGGCTTGGCTGTGTTATTGGTTTGGTTGGCAAACAGAGGCGCAATTTCGATGGATGTAGAGAAGGTTGGAATGGAACAAGGTCAGTTTGTAATTGTGTTGCTGAGTGTTGTTTTGGTAACAGGTAGCTTGTTTTGATACATCGAATCGAAGAAAAGCGAAAACGAATACAATTAACCGAATAAAAATTCTAAATTTGCGTCCCTTAATAATCGGAGAGTTGTCAGAGTGGTCGAATGAGCAAGCCTGGAAAGTTTGTATACGGGAAACTGTATCGAGAGTTCGAATCTCTCACTCTCCGCAGATGAATGAAAAAGCGCCTTTTGGGCGCTTTTTTGTTTTCCGAAAGCCATGAAAGCTTCGCTTTCAAATGG
The DNA here is from genome assembly GCA_016707685.1 of Bacteroidota bacterium. Taxonomy (GTDB): domain Bacteria; phylum Bacteroidota; class Bacteroidia; order 2-12-FULL-35-15; family 2-12-FULL-35-15; genus 2-12-FULL-35-15. The sequence goes on along the minus strand of JADJHE010000012.1, from coordinate 13,087 downwards.
CTGTAGGAAAACAAAAAAGAGAATGCGCAGCGTTCACTTTTTCATTATCAAAATGGGAGCTCTTTTATTGTAAATTTGTATTGAACAATTAAGGAATGATGAGCAATTATATTTTAAAAAAGGTAACATTAGCAGATATTAGTCAGCTACAGGAAATTGGTAGACAGACCTTTTTTGAAACCTTTGCAGCAGGGAATACCGAAGAGAATATGAAAAATTATTTGGAGGAAGGTTTTTCTATTCAGAAACTAACTGCGGAGTTAGAAAACCAAAATTCGGAATTTTATTTTGCTGAATTGGATAATAATGTAATTGGATATTTGAAGCTAAATTTTGGGGAATCGCAAACCGAATTAAAGGATAAAGCAGCGCTCGAAATAGAACGGATTTATGTTTTGAAAGCTTATCATGGAAAAGCTGTTGGTCAATTGTTATACGATAAAGCAATTAGTATTGCTAAAGAAAAAAGTGTAAGCTACGTGTGGTTAGGAGTTTGGGAAGAAAATCCAAGAGCCATTCATTTTTATAAAAAAAATGGTTTTGTGGAATTTGATAAACATGTTTTTCGTTTGGGAAATGATGAACAAACAGATATTATGATGAAACTGGAAATGAAGAATGTATTGTGATTTTATTTCAATTCATTTATAGCAATCCATGCCATTAAGCCAGCACCAATTTCAAGCGCTGCTTCATCAATATCAAAAGTGGATGTATGAACACCGCTAGTTATTCCTTTAGATTTACTTCCAGTACCTAGTCGGTAAAAGCACGATGGTACTTGTTGAGAGAAGAATGCAAAATCTTCGGCAGTCATTCGAAGTGGAAGCTCTTCTACATTTTCTTTTCCTAAATAGTCGATTGCTGCATTGCGAGCACTATTGGTAGTGCTATCATCATTCACTAAAAATGGATATCCTTTTTCAACTCTAAATTCACAAACACCGTTCATTTGCAATGCAATCTCTTCCGCAATTCTTTTCATTTTTGAATGTGCTTCTGCTCTCCAGTCTTCATCCATTGTTCGGAAGGTGCCTTCAATTTTTACTTCGTCAGGAATAACATTTGTTGCGCCATTTCCAATTATTTTTCCGAAGGCAAGTACCGTAGGAGGTTTTGGTTTATTGTCGGCTTCGAGTGTTGAATAAGCAGGAGGCATTTCCATAAATGCTTTATTCAACTCTAATAGTATTTTTGATGCAATTAAAAGTGGGTTGTTGTAATCGTTTGGCATCGCAGCATGTCCGCCTTTTCCTTTAACGGTCATGTAAAGCTCATCGGTGCTTGCCATGTACATTCCATTTCTAAAACCTACTTTGCCAACTTCCATGCTTGGAAACACATGTTGTCCGAACATTGTTGTAGGCTTAGGATTTTCAAGTACACCTTCTTTAATCATTAATGAAGCACCGCCAGGTAATTTTTCTTCTCCAGGTTGAAAAATTAATTTAATGCTACCTTCGAATTCATTTTTTAATTCATTCAAAATTTTTGCAGTTCCTAAAACAGATGCTGTATGTACATCATGTCCGCAAGCATGCATAATTCCTGAGTTTTTAGAAATGTATTCGCAGTCATTTGTTTCATTGATAGGCAATGCATCCATGTCGGCACGCAAGGCAATAATTTTTTTGCTAGGATTTTTTCCTTCAATTAAAGCAACAATCCCCGTTTTTACAATTCCTTGTTTAAATGGAATGTTGTATTCCTTTAGCTTGGATGCAATGTAATTGGAGGTGTTGTATTCTTCAAACGATAATTCAGGATGTGCATGCAAATGCCTTCTGATTTCAATTGTTTCAGAAAGATTTTGTTGCGATAATGATTTTATTTTTTGAAGTACTTGATTCATGTTTATGGTAATTTTAATCTTACTGGACGAATATAACCATAGTCGCCTCTGCTTAAGAAAAATGTTTCTTTATCTGAAACTTGAACGGATGCATTTGGGAATAGGTAAACAATTCCTTTTTTACCACCAACATTTGAATCAATCATTGGTAGTGTTCTTCCTTTGCTGCCATCAGCACCAAAAAACTGAATTACAGGTATTTTAATTCCCGCTAATGCTGGTCCTACAATTTTATGTTCTTGACCATCATACTTGTATTGATAACCATTGTATACAAGCATTAGCTGGTCGCCTACAATGCTAACTGCTGCAGAGTTTGCAATACCTCCATCTTCAATGGATCGGTTTTCTTTTTCTAAAATGGTATTTGTAATCAGAGTTCCTTTTCCATCAAAAATACTTACGCAAATATCATTTGTTACAAATTCTCTGTTGTAAATAGGAAAACCTTTTGAATCTTTTTGTTCGGTAGCAAGATTATTTTCTGCTTTGTCTTCCCCTACTAAAAAGATATTCCCTTTTATCATTTGTAAACTTACAGGATTTAAATTGCTTCTTGTTTTGTCAAATGCTGTGGTGCTTTTTGCTTTTACATCATTGGTTGTTCCAGAGATACGAGTAACAAATGTGCCTTTAAAACCAGTTCCACCCAATACAACTTTCCCATCTTCGGTATAATAACCAGCAATAATTAAATCATTGTTTGATTCATCGATGATGGTACTAAAGTTTACAATTTTTTTAGGAGCTTCCATTTCAATCAAATTTTCTTTCACTTTCGCTCCTTTATCAGCAATTTGATAAGTCGTATAAAAATCTGCATTTTTAGGTCCTTCTACTTTTTTTACAACATAAACAACTCCTGAATTACTTACAAATGCATCGTTTGTTGGTCCTCTGCGAGCATCATGCACAAGTTCAATTTCTTTTGTCCAAAGTTGATTTAATGTGTTGTCGAATACGGTTACTGCAAATTTTTCTTTTGTTTCTTTCACAAATGGATATTCTGATAACACAACAAAACTTTTTCCATCAAATGATGATTCAATACTAAAATCACCCGAGTTCATTGCTTTTTCAGCTGCTATGGATGTGATTTCTTTTCCCGTTGTTGAGATAATTCCTTTCTCATTTATTTCATGTGCGTACAAGGCACTTTTTTTCTCATCCTTTTTAAATACAGATCTGAATAAATACATTTTATTACTTAAAGCAACAAAGCCTTCGTAAATAGCAACTTCATTTACTTCATGTGGAGTAGGAATGTCTTGAGAACAAAGGAAATCATCGTTAGGGCCTGAAAATCCTTCAAGGTGTAATTTCATGCCTTCCGACATGCTGAATTTTTTGTACAATACATAATTGTTGTTTTCTATACGAAATGTAGATGTTTCAGAATTTCCTGTAGCTGTTGCTATTCGTTGGATTCCAATTGTAAAACTTGGTGTTTGTGCTATTCCTGCAAATGGAATAATAGCAGCTAATAGTAAAAGTAATTTTTTCATGTTTTTTGTTTTGAATTACTTTCCGAAAATCATTTTAAGAGAAAGCAACAAGATGATAACACCAAAAACTTTTTTTAGTGTTGTTTGATCAATTGCAATAGAAATTTTGGAGCCAAAATAGCTTCCTATTAAAAAGGTACTGGCAATAATAAAAGCTGTTTTCCATTCAATATGTCCAGCTTGATAATAATTATAAACGCCTAAGATTCCAATCGGTAATAGGAACATAAATAGAACTGTTCCTTGTGCTTGATGTTGCGAGTAGCCTAAAAAGTATACAAGTGCTGGAACAATAATAATTCCACCACCAATACCAACCATGCCGCTAAGCAAACCTGCAATTACACCTAAGCATAGCAGAATTATGATTGTATTCATATTTAATTGTGATTTTTTCAATTTAAAAATCTAAGCTCAGTGATAAGTGCCAAATTGGTTTTAATACAATTCCATCTTGCACAGCCCAAGCTCTGTCTAAGCGAATAAAGTAACCGAATAATCTACTTCTTAATCCAAAGCCATAACCTGCAATAAGTGGATCATGTTGTGTTTTAAGAATAATCAATAAAGGTGTTTGGTTAGTACCAACATAGGTTGTATTTAACGCATTTTTATCGGAGTAAGGGTCTGGGCCTGTCCATGCAGTTCCAACATCTCCAAATGTTATGATTTGGAAGTTTTGAATAAAGTCGGAACGAATAGGACGTTTGTATAAATACTTGAATATCGGGAAACGTATTTCACTGTTGATTACAGCAAATGAATTTCCATTTCTAGCATTTTGATAAAAGCCACGCATATTTGTAACCAATGTTTGGTATGCATAGTTTTGATCACGTGCAATGTTCGTGCTGTTATCAAATTTGGGAATAAACCAATTGTCGACACCGCCCAAATAATAAATCATTTTTTGATTGCCGAATGATGTACCAGCTGAGATTCTATTTGCCCAAATTAAATCGCGGTGCAATTTTTTGTAATAACGCCAATCGGCACCTACTACAAAAAAATCGGATTTTTGTTTGTCAACCTGACGGTAGTATTCACCATAAAACTTACCACGAACACCATTGTATAAATTCAATCCTTTTTTAATCGTATTGTCGAATACATATTCCAATTTTACTGTTCCCCAGTTTTCGTATGTATTTGCTTTCTTTAGATTGTTATAGTCGGTAGAGGTATAAATAGTTCTATCATTTCTATATGCTAAACTAGCTCTAAAACTAGCTACTTCATTTAAAGGAAATTTTAATACATATCGTATGTCATGTGTATGTACTTTAATAAGGGAATAACTGTCGGAGATGTTTAATAAGGATTGGCGATGTAGGATTAATTGTTTGTCAACATTTTTCATTCGGTCTTCGTAACTCAAAAAGTATTCATTCGAATTTAAATCGCCCGAAAAGCGCATTCCTCCAACAATTCTATAGTTTTCAAACAAATCACTCATTCCTATTTTTATGAATGCGTTAATTCCTGGATTGAGATAAATTGGACTTCCGCCCCCAGTAAATTTTTGATAGGTGGCATTTAAAAACGAATTGTCTAATTGAGATACAACATAATCAACAGAGTAATTTGTATTGTAGTTGCGTTGTTGTGCTAATACAAAATCAGATGGAATAGCTATACTTGTTGAGTCGTTTAGATTAATTTGCTCTTTGTTTGTTTTTTTATTGTCACCATTTTTCTTTTGTTCATTCGAGAATGTGTAGTTATTAATATCTACATCCGAAGTATCTTTTTTTGTTTTGTCAGAAATACTGATTACGGTTTTTACATTTTCAGCTTTAGGTGTATCGTAAAGCGCTTTGTTTTTGGCATCCGTTTCAAGTTGTTCTTTAAAGTCGATACGGTTTCTGTAATCACGGAACGAAGTGTTTTTTAATTCGGCTGGTGTAATTGATTTTGCATCAGCAAGTGGTTGAACAAACATTTTGTATTTGCCATTTTCATAAATCACTTCAGTAAATCGTTTTGCTTTTGCATTTACATCTTGCTCAATAATATTACGAGAGTAATTGGTGATAGGGAATGAACTTGCCACTGTTTTATAATGAGCAGACGTGTCAACATACGCAATGACACTGTCAAAGCGTGCAAGGTAACGATTTCTGATTCCGTTTTTATCACTTAAAAACGTGATGTGTTCGTTGTCATAATCGGATGGGAATGATTCATTAATGTTGGGTGTGTTTGTTACACGAACCAATAGCTTTGATTTTGTAACATTATCAAAAGCAAATATGTCTTTGTATTTCTGTGCTTCAAAACTTTTTCGTTTCACATCAAAAGATAATGTATCTGTTGGACGGTTAGATGCAAAAACAATTTTGCTGGATCCATTTGCAAAACGAGGATTTAAATCGTCATAAATATCTTTTGTTATTTGGTCATAGCCATTTGAAGCAGCTGTAAAAACAAAAATATCACTTTGACCTTTTTGAACTGCCGACATTACAAAACGTTTCCCGTCTTCATTATACGAGTAATCCAATATTTTTTCAAATCCAAAAATATTGCGCTCTGTTTTATCCTTCGTTTCTAGCTCGTATGTAGCCATCACAAAATATTCTTTCCGTTCAATAATGTAGGAGAACAATTGTCCGCTAGGATGCCATGCCAGTAAGGGAAAAGAGTAGTCGTTGATGCGATCAATTTTATTCCCTGATTTTAAAATACGTTTCGTTTTATTTTTTTGAAAGTCGTACAACCATATTTTGTATTGTCCCATTTCATTGGTTGTGTATATGGCATAATTTCCATCGGGACTAACTTTCACTTGACTGTATACACGTGTTGATTTTATTTTTGAAAGAATTACTTTTTCGGTTGGATTGTGTTGTGTGGTGTCTTTTACAGCATATTTGGATTTGTAGGAATCAACACATTCCGCCCATAAATTTTTGATGGAAATACCCATTACAAAAAGCGTAGAGTTGTCGATGTTGCGACTTACTTTCGTCATGTATAAAATGTTGGAAATAACAGTTTCTCCGTAATTATCAGCAATGTGTTTCCAAAGTGCATGACCTGCAACTACTGCATCATTTCCTTCTAATCGATTGATGTTTTTATACTTGCCAGATAAAATTCCATCCTTCACTTTATTGTCAATATCCGAATTCCAATCGTTGGAAACATAATCAATCAAGCCTTTTGTGTACCATTCAGGAATGTTGAGTAAGGTGTTGTTTTTTACCATCTCACGAACATTTCCACCATACATCATTTGCTCAATTAATACCTGAGCAACACCACTTCTTATTTGTGCATCTAGTTTTGCATGATCACCTTCGAAATATAAAATAACTTTAGAACCAACAATTCGAGTAACACCACCTGTATTGTATTGTTCATCGGTTGATAAACCAATGTTGCTTTGTTTGTAATCCGATTGTTTATTGAAAACGATGAATTGAATTTTTCCATCAATGGAATAGTCGAACAATTTTTCTACATCTGTGATTTGTTGTTTGGCCGCTTTTGAAACGTAATTTGCAATTTCTTTACCTTGTTCATAGAAATAAACATCGTAGCGTTCGTAGCCATAAAAAGTCCAAAAGAAAGTTTTGTATTTCACACGATTTTTTCCAAAATCAGTTTGAGAACCACTATAAAATTGTGCTTTTGAACTTAAAATGGTCAAAAGAAAAATTAGTGAAAGGGTAAATCGAATGTTATATGTTTTGAAAAATAATTTCATAATGTAATTCAAGATGCTAAAATACAAATTAATGCTAGCAATTACAAGCCATTTATGAATCTTTATCTTGTTCAATTAAATAGTTGTCAATCAAGCGTGGAACAGCATACTTTCCAATTTCTGATTTATTGATGGTTAAATAGTTTTTGTCCTTTATGACAATCATTGAATTTTTGCAATTTATTTCCCAAAAACGAGCCATTATTTTTTGATGACTCAAAATATGTTTGTACTGTTTCGAAACGGATTTGATGTTGTATTTAGTATTACCAATAAGTTTTTTCCATTCTTTTGTTGCCAAAACTTCTGTTTCACTGAGGTCTAAAGAGGTTTCAATCAATGGGAAATCATGTAAGTTTGTCCAAATATCTTTCTCTGTTCGTTTACGAACAATTGTTTTATTCTTGTAATTAACTACTATATAGTTAAAGTATCGAGTTCGAACTTTTGTCTTTTTCTCTTTAACAGGAAGTTCTGAAACTTTTTTCTTTTCAAATGCAAAACACATGGATTGTAGCACACAGTCGGTACAATTGGGGTTTGCGGGTTTGCATTGCATGGCTCCAAATTCCATAATTGCCTGGTTATGCAATGCTGGTTGTTTTTTATCCAATAATTGGTTGGCCAATTCATTGAAGGCTTTCTTTCCAATAGTGCTATCAATGGGTGTCTCGATTCCAAAAACACGAGCCAGCACTCGGTATACATTTCCGTCAACCACCGCATGTGCTTTATTAAATGCAAACGAAGCTATGGCTGAGGCGGTATATTCGCCAATACCTTTAAGTGAAATAATTGTTTCAAATGAATCAGGAAATACACCTTTATAGTCTTTGGCGATAATTTGGGCAGTAGAATGGAGGTTTCGGGCTCTCGAATAATATCCGAGTCCTTGCCAAAGCTTCATTACTTTATCGTTTTCAGCTTTTGCAAGGTGTTTTACGGTAGGGAACTCCTTGGTAAATTTAAGGTAATAGCTCATCCCTTGATCAACGCGTGTTTGTTGTAAAATTATTTCCGAAAGCCAAATAAAATAAGGGTCTTTGGTATTACGCCATGGTAAGTCCCTTTTATTTTGCTTGTACCAAGTGATAATTTTGGCCGAAAATGCTTTCATAGATAGGGTTTTGGATTTTTTTTTAGTTTGGAAAGCCAAAATTACGATTAAAATTTTTGTTTGACGATTTTAATACTATCTTTGCAGCCCTAAATTAAGTTTTATTGAACTAATTATTTGATTTTAAATAGATTATAGAAGTATGACAAAGGCAGACATCATCAACGAAATCGCAGAAAAAACAGGAATTGAAAAAGTAGCAGTTCAGGCTACTGTGGAAGCTTTCATGAAATCAGTAAGAAATTCAATGGTAGCTGGAGAGAATGTGTATTTAAGAGGTTTCGGTAGTTTTATCGTGAAAAAACGTGCTGAAAAAACAGGACGTAATATTTCAAAAAACACAACAATAATAATTCCTGCTCATTATATTCCGGCATTTAAACCGGCTAAAACGTTTTCTGAAAAAGTAAAGAAAAACGTTAAAAAAGAAGTAGCAGCATAATTTAAATCGGATTTCGAATTTTGATTTCGGTTGAATTTTGTTCAACAGTATTAAATTAGAATCTAACATATAAAGATGAAGTCTGTAACTAAAATACAAATTGCTGTAATTGCAGGCTCAATCCTATTAGTCGTTCTTTTATTATTTGCAAATACCAAGTTACCTTTAAAAGAGGAAGCGGCAACAACTGATCAACATGATCATGCAAATGAAGGAGTAAACATCCTTGATTTTGTTGGAACCGTGAAAGCGAATTTACCTGAAGGTGAAAAGCAAGAAGTGAAAAAATTAGAAGCAGCTATTTCTGTTGCTACTGATAAAAAAAGTGCTTACGAAGCCATTATCAATTTTTATGACAATGCTCGTCAGCCAATTCTTGCAGCCTACTATATGGAACAAGCAGCAATTGCTTCTCCTATAGATAGTAACTGGACATACGCTGGAGCTCGTTATTATTCTGCTATTCAGTTTAGTAAAGCTACTGAACATCCAATGCTTTATAAAAAAGCAATTGAATGTTTTGAAAAAACACTTAGTATCAATCCTAAAAATATCGATGCAAGAATTAGTTTAGCAGCTTGTTATGTAGAAGGTTCAGCTGATCCAATGAAAGGGATTGGAATGTTACGTGAAATTGAAAAGACAGATTCAAACAATGTTAATTTACAATTGAATTTTGCTTTTTTCTCGGAACGTTCAGGACAGTGGGATAAAGCAATTGCACGTTTCGAAAAAGTGTTGAAAATAAAACCTGATTTTATTGAAGCATTTTTACACATTGCTGATGCTTACGAACAAAAAGGAGATAAGCAAAAAGCAATCGAATATTTAGAAAAATATAAAGCTGCTGTAGATGATGTTACTATCAAAACAGAAGTACAGAATTATATAAATAAATTAGCCCAGTAGGGCCAAGAACAATAAAATAAAGTATTAAACAATTTAAAACCAATTAGCTATGCCAAGCGGTAAAAAAAGAAAAAGACATAAAATGGCTACTCACAAACGTAAAAAACGTTTGAGAAAAAACAGACATAAGAAAAAATAGTCCGATTTAGTTCGGAGTATTTTAAACTTACGTTGCACAGCTTTTTATGCAGAATAGAATGTAAATTCTATTCTGCTAAATAATGCACGTCTGTTTGTATTCTTTTCGGTGCCATCCGAATACTACCTTACTATAAAAAAACGTATCCGCAGATTCCGTTTATACGGAGTACTGGGATACTTGTATTTATTTAAAAAACTGAACGATTGAATAACGAATTAATAATAGATTCAACACCATCGGAAGTAGTTATTGCATTGCTAAACGATAAGCGCCTTGTGGAGCTTAACCGCGAACGTAGTAACAATAATTTTTCGGTGGGCGATATCTACCTGGGTCGCGTAAAAAAGGTGATGCCAGGTTTAAATGCCGCCTTTGTTGATGTGGGGTACGAAAAAGATGCGTTCTTACATTACCTCGATTTAGGTCCTCAAGCAAATTCATTTTGTAAATACACCAAGCTTGTTCAAACTGGAAAGCAAACTACTTCCAATTTGATGTATTTTAAAAATGAACCAGATATTGAAAAGGACGGAAAAATTGGAAATGTTTTAAATGCCAATCAACAAATCCTTATCCAAATTGCTAAGGAACCTATCTCAACAAAAGGACCACGTATTACTACCGAAATTTCATTAGCTGGTAGGTATTTAGTACTGATTCCATTTGCGGAAAAAATTTCTGTTTCTCAAAAAATTAAAACTACGGATGAAAAAAATCGTTTGAAGCGATTGATTCAAAGTATTAAACCAAAAAACTTTGGTGTAATTATCCGTACGGTTGCTGAAGGAAAAAGTGTTGCCGATTTAGATGCCGATTTAAATGATTTGGTAAACAAATGGAATGTTTGTTACGAGGCATTAAAAACAGCTCAACCTCCTCACAAAGTTTTAGGTGAAATTGATCGTACATCTGCCATGTTGCGCGATTTGTTAAACGAAAGTTTTAACAGCATTCACGTGAACGATCAAGCAATGTACGATGAGATCAAAACATATCTTAGAACAATTGCTCCTGACAAAGAAAAGATTGCAAAGCTTTACAAAGGCCCAGTTCCAATATTCGATAATTTTGGTGTTGATCGCCAAATAAAAGCATTGTTCGGAAAAACTGTAACCATGAAAAGTGGTGGCTACTTAATTGTAGAACATACCGAAGCATTGCATGTAATTGATGTAAACAGTGGAAACAGAGCAAAGTCTGATAACAATCAAGAAACAAATGCTTTAGAAGTAAATATAGAAGCAGCAATAGAAGTTGCACGGCAGTTGCGTTTGCGCGATATGGGTGGAATTATTGTTGTCGATTTTATTGATTTGCACAGTGCCGATAATCGAAAACTTTTATTTGATAAAATGAAAGATGAGATGTCGAAGGATCGTGCAAAACATAATATTTTACCTCCAAGTAAATTTGGTTTGATTCAAATTACGCGTCAGCGTGTTCGTCCTGAAATGAATGTAGTGACAGTTGAAAAATGTCCTACATGTGGTGGAAGTGGCGAAATACAAGCAAGTATTTTAGTCGTTGACCAAATTGAAAACAATTTACGTTATATTTTAAAAGAACAAAACGAAGCTGGTGTTACACTTTGTGTACATCCGTATTTGGAAGCGTATTTAACCAAAGGAAATTACTTTACATCTATCAGACGTAAATGGAACAAAAAATTTGGTAAGTCAATTCAAATTCGTCCCGTATCCTCTTATAATTTCTTAGAATATCGTTTTCTAAATAAAAGTGATGACGAAATAAAAATGTAACAAAAAGCCCAATCAATTGATTGGGCTTTTTGTTTTAGTACGTTAAACTACTATTTTCATCAGTAACACTTAACTTCATTTTTTTTCCGAGCACTACCGCTAAATTTTCATCAATATGCCCACACGGAAAATTAAAACAAACTGGATACCTGTATTCTTTTACTGCATCTAAAATAATTTCTTCCGCAGTTTTTCCAAAAGGAATGGTATTGTCTTTCATATCACTCATGCCACCTACTAGTAAACCTGCTAGCTTGCTGAGTTTGCCCGAACGTTTTAGGTTAATCATCATTCTGTCCACATGGTATAAATATTCATCTAAATCTTCGATGAATAAAATTTTATTACTTGTATCAATATCTGATGCGCTTCCACACAAAGCATATATTAAAGATAAATTTCCACCAACTAAAATCCCTTCTGCATTTCCTGTTCTGTTCAATGAATGCGATTCGAATGTGTAATTAATTGTTTCTCCAAACAAAAATTTGCGAAGTGTTTCAGTCGCTTCTTCATGTTTGGTGAAATTGATGGGCATTGTTGCATGCAGTGTTTGAATACCCATGTTGTGTATATGCGAATGCAACACTGTTATGTCGCTATAACCAATTACCCATTTAGGATGTTGTTTGAATTTAGTGAAATCAATCGCATCAATTATTCGAACCGTTCCATATCCTCCTCGAGCACTTATAATTGCTTTTACAGAAGTGTCATCAAGCATTTCTTGCAAATCGGCTGCTCGTTCGGCATCTGTTCCCGAAAATTGGTGATCGGCATTAAAAAGATTTTTCCCGAATACCACCTCTAATCCCCAGTTTTTTAGCATAGCAACAGCAGGCTCAAGCTCTTCTTTGCTTATTTTTCGGGCACTTGCAATAATTGCAATTTTATCGCCTTTTTTTAAATAGGGAGGTTGAATCATATTTATGTGTTCGTTTTTAGGTTTTAATATCAAGAGTTAAATCCTATTTAAAGAAAACCATAATTGTTTACATTCATCTAAATTAATCGGATATTTGTAAAAAAAACACCATGTCTAAAACCGATATACTTTCACCTGCCGATGTAACAAAGCTAATCAAAACTTTTTATGATAAGTTAATGGTGAGTCCAATAAAACATCATTTTGAACATTTGAATTTGGAGGAACATTTGCCAAGGGTTGATAGCTTCTGGAATGCAACCCTTTTTCCTGAATTTGCTTATGCTCAAAATTTGATGGAAAAACACATGCATTTGCCATTTCAAAAAGAAGATTTTAAGATTTGGTTAGCATTGTTTTGGGAGAGCGTAGATGAGCTGTACAGTGGCCCAAATGCAGAAACAACCAAAAACAGAGCATCCAGTATTTCTTATATCATGCAGAAGAAGCTACTCAAGGATTAATGATTATATTTGTGTATCAATTTAATATTAAAAAAAGCTTTTTCTCCATTAAGGACTAGGTTCATAAACGTTTATGAGTTATAAAAAACATTTAGTTACAGCAGCACTTCCTTATGCCAATGGTCCAGTTCATATTGGGCATTTAGCAGGTTGTTATTTGCCTGCAGATATTTACGTGCGTTATTTGCGTTCGAAAGGGGAGGATGTGAAATTTATTTGCGGATCGGACGAACACGGTGTACCCATTACGATTAAAGCA
>JADJHE010000011.1 GCA_016707685.1 Bacteroidota bacterium | reverse complement strand
AAAGGCTTTGCAAATGCAAAGCCTTTAAAATTTATACGAATAAAACCTATCCCGGAATTCGGGCTACATGTTTTTCCATTTGTTTTAATTGGTCAACAATTTCAGCTGCTTTTGGTTTTAATGCTTTTGCTCTTCTAAAATATTCTTTTCCTACTTTGTTTTGGTTACGTTGTATTTCTAAGGATGCCAATTGCAAATACACAGCTGCTTGGCTATCATTATCTGGAATTCCTGCTTTAATAGCTTCCAACAAAGTTGCTCTTGCTTCTTTGGCATTTCCTTTCTTTAATTGAATAAAGCCCAATTGCATCAAATTGGTCCCTTTTACATCACCCACCAAAGATGATTTGGTATTTAAACTCTTACGGATACTAGCCTCTGCTGTAGTTAAATCGTTAGATGCCAATGATAAATTGCTTTGTAACATGTAATAACCTGCACGTATTGGTTTTAACAACAAACGAGGGAATTTGATCATTTTTAAATACACCATTGCTTGGTCAACATCGCCTTCAGAAACAGCTTCCTGCACCAAACGCATGGTTCCCATCATAAAATACAATAAAAGAGATACAAATGCCAAACTAAAGCAAATCCAAGCACTAATTGGATCCTTGTAAACAATACCCAATACACCCAATCCGATTAATACCGCAGTAATTGGCAAACGGTACAGGATGTAAAACTTTAAAACTTTCATCATAATCAATAATACTATAAAATTTAGGCAAAAGTAATAGAATTATAGGGAGCCGACAAGTATTTTGAGCATTTAGAATCAAAAATCCATGATAATAATCATGTAGCCAGTTGACTCAAATCATGCTCCAGCCCTTCGGCTTCATGTAAATTTGCTACATGCAAGCAGTAAATAATATCAAAATAAACCTGTCGGAAGATGTATCTGACTTGGATTTGGGCAAACTAATGCGGTTTGTGGGTTCGGAATTTCACGAATATTTTCAGGAAAACCTGCCTCAAATAGACACATTGCTTCATGCATGTGTTAAGATAGACCAGCCTGAAGTACCAACTATCCAAAACATTTACAATGCATATGCTGAATTCAAGGATATTTTGGAGCAACACATAGGGGAAGAACGACACATTATGATTCCGTTTGTAAAGAACATTATCAAAAATAAGAGCATTGATGGCATAAAATCCGAAACATTAGAAAAAGTTTTTAAAAACATTGAACAGGAACACGAATACATAAAAAACAAACTGAATGTACTGGAACGCTTAACCGAAAATTTTAAGCATCAAAACCAACACTTCGCCTACATTAAAAAATGCTTATAATCAATTGGCTAAAATGAAACACAATTATTTGGTGTACTCATTTATTGAAATGAATTACTTATATCCAAAATTAAACGAACTAAAAAATAGTTACTAAAATGAGAAACATTTTAATTCCAACCGATTTTTCGGACAGTTCAAAAGCTGCTGCTAGCTATGCAATTGAATTTGCAAAAGCAAACAATGCAAACATCACCTTTTTGCATGTTTTTCATATTCCAATGGTTGCTAGCGAAGCAACTGTGGTAATGCCCAATTTTGATGAATTGGAAAAAGACAGCATGGATGCACTTGTAAAATTAGAAGAATCGTTAAGGCTGAAACATCAATTAACAACAAAAGCAAACTGCATCGTTAAACCTGGATTTCTGATTGATGAAATGAAAGATGTAATCAAGGAAAACAAAATTGATTTGGTGATAATGGGCATTGCTGGTGTAGGTAAATTGGCAGAAGTATTAATTGGTAAGCAATACCACCATTGCTATCCATAACTTGGATTGCGAAGTATTGGTTGTTCCAAGTGATTCGGTTTACAAACCAATTAAAAACATTGCATTTGCATGCGATTTTATAAAGGTGAAAGAACCTGCACTCCATAAAATTAAAAACTGGGCAAAAACATTAAATGCCAAAACATTTATATTAAACATTGTTGCTCCCGAAGAAAAACCAAGTACCGAAAAAGCAATTGCAGGCATTAAATTGGAATCCATATTTGATTCGATGGAACACAGTTTACATTTTCCAGAAAACGATGACATCACTTATGCAATCAATGATTTTGTAGAAAAACACAACATTGATTTATTGATTATGATCCCTAAAAAACAAACTATTTTCACAAGCATATTTCACAAAAGCAATACAAAACGAATGGCTTTCCATAGCCATATCCCATTATTAACTATTCACGACTAATACAGCATGGAACTTTTAATTACTGACAATACAACTATAAAAACGATTCAAGAGGAATTCAATAAACAATTTCCTTTTTGAAAATTGAGTTTTTTTCGAAGCCACATAATAAGGGAGAAGCTTCTGCGAAAGAACTTATTAGAAATAATTCTAAAACTTTGGGTGAGTGCAGAAAGAAAAAAAGCGAAGGCGCTTTAAAAATTTATGCAAAACAAAAGGTGTCGGAATTGGAGCAGTTGTTTCAGGATCATTTTGGATTATCGGTTCAGGTATTCCGTAAATCGGGGCGAGTATGGTTGGAAACAACCTCTACTGACGACTGGACATTGATGAAACAAAATGATGAAGCAATAGAATTAAGCAAACCAGTAGATTAAGCAACCTGACGACTATCACTAACAAAACTGATAATCGTCATATTTTAAGTTTGATAGAAGAAATAATTTTGAATTAAAAATTTTTAAAACATTTATACTATGAAAAAGAAAGTTATCGGAGTTATCGTTTTATTATTGGTATTCGCATTCCCATTCAGATTGGCGTTTTTAGAATATCCAGCAAACATTAACGTAAACAATACCTTAATTGATGGTGGTAGAATAGAAACAACAATCTATTTCTTATTATCGTTGTTCGGTATTTTATATTTCATGTTCAGCACAATGACTGAAGGTGAAGGACACGCAAAACACTAGTATTTACTATATCCAAAAGAAGCGGATAGCAGTTATCTTTAAAAGAATGTTCCATAGCATTTAGGGTTTAGAGAAAAAATAATTGCTTCCGCTTTTCATTTCTTATGCAAACATCCATCCATCCGACTACCGAAACAAAATGTTACCATTGTGGTAACGATTGTCCATCGGAGGAATTGCATATCGAAGAAAAAGTGTTTTGTTGCGATGGTTGCAAATTGGTTTTTGAAATCATCAATGAGAACAACCTTTGTCAATACTACGATATTTCTAAAAACCCAGGCATTACTGCCAAAGGAAAGTTTAATTCAGAAAAATTTTCTTATTTAGAAGATGAGAAAATCAAACAAAAATTAATCACCTTCACCAACGGTGTTCAAACACATGTTACTTTTTACTTGCCTCAAGTGCATTGTGCATCCTGTGTTTGGTTATTAGAAATTACACCGTATCAATCCTGTTGTTACCCGCTCTCAAGTTAACTTTCTTAAAAGGAAGTAACCATTGTATTCAAAGAACAAGAATTAAGTTTGCGCAAAGTGGTTGAGTTATTAGCATTCATTGGCTATGAACCACACATAAGTTTAAACGATATTGAGAAACCAAAAACAACAAAATACAACCGCAAACAACTGTTCAAAATAGGTGTGGCGGGTTTTGCTTTTGGAAATATTATGATGTTAAGCTTGCCCGATTATTTTTCGGTAAGCAGCATACAAGAGCTAAGTTTAAAAAACTTGTTTAGCTACCTGAATTTAGCGTTAGCATTACCTGTTTTCTTTTACAGTGCTTCCGACTTTTTTGTGTCGGCTTGGAAAAGTTTACAACAAAAATACCTGAACATTGATGCGCCCATTGCTTTGGCCATTTTAATAACGTTTACAAGAAGTGTATACGAGATTGTGAGTGGCACAGGTGCTGGTTATTTCGATTCCATGAGTGGAATTGTATTCTTTATGCTATTGGGTCGTTTGTTCCAAAACAAAACCTACAATACACTTTCGTTCGAACGTGATTACAAATCGTATTTTCCTATTGCTGTTACTGTTATCCGAGATGATAAACAAACAACGATGCCTGTTTCGAACATTAAAATTGGCGACCGCATAATTGTAAAAAATAATGAATTAATTCCTGCCGATGCTATTTTTTTTAAAGGAGATGCAAATGTGGATTATAGCTTTGTAACAGGGGAATCCATACCTGTACAAAAAATAGTGGGCGAAATTATTTATGCAGGTGGAAAACAAATAGGCAGTGCCATTGAATTGGAAGTTATCAAAGAAACATCGCAAAGCTATTTAACACAACTGTGGAATAACGATGCTTTTACAAAAGAAGCGGAAAACACCGACACCCTAGTAAACAAAGCAGGAAAATACATTACCTATGCTATTTTTATTTTAGCATTTGGTGGATTTATCTATTGGTTTCCAAGTGATTCAAACCGTGCATTAAATGCATTTACATCGGTATTGATTGTTGCTTGCCAATGTGCATTTTTACTTTCATCTACTTTCACAAACGGTAACATAATTCGTATTCTTGGAAGAAATAAATTTTATTTAAAAAACACAGACATTATTGAAAAACTTGGAAAAGTTGATACCATTGTATTTGACAAAACAGGCACCATTACTCAAAATACAAAAGCAATTGTAGAATATGAAGGGAAGCGATTAACGGATGTAGAACAACAACTGGTGCGTTCATTGGTAATTCAATCATCGCATCCATTGAGTAAACGTATTTTAGAATATTTACCGCTTTCAAAAACAGAAACAATCAACTTTAAAGAAATTGCAGGAAAAGGCTTAGAAGCATCTATTAATGGCTATTCGGTACAATTAGGTTCAGAATTATTCATTTGTGGTGAAACCGCTGTTGCTCCTAAAAACACAACTGCCAGTATAGTTTATTTAAAAATTGAAGGCGAAGTATATGGTAAATTTACCATCAAAAATCAATACAGAGAAGGCTTGCCAAATTTGATTGCTGCACTTGAACCAAACTACAAACTTGCGTATTGTCGGGTGATAATGATGGTGAGAAAAAAGCATTGGAAAAAATATTCCCAATCAATAGTACATTAAACTTTAATCAAAGTCCGTCCGATAAACTGCAGTACATTCAATCCTTGCAAAATCAAAAGCACACTGTTGCAATGATTGGTGATGGATTAAACGATGCAGGCGCATTGAAACAAAGTGATGTAGGAATTGCGATTTCTGATGATATCAATAACTTTTCGCCCGCATGTGATGCAATAGTAGATGGTTCTAAATTCGATGATTTAAAAACATTGATAGGCTTTGCAAAAAGTGGAAAAACAATTATCATAGCAAGCTTTTGTGTATCACTTATCTATAACTCTATTGGATTAACATTTGCAGTTCATGGAACTTTATCGCCTGTAATTGCAGCTATTTTAATGCCATTAAGCTCAATCACCATTGTATTGTTCACAACAGGATTGAGCAATATTATTGCAAAACGAAGAGGACTTTAATTTTTTAACTTCGAAAGTTTATCGCTATTCAGGATAGTGATATTACCACCATGAATTTCAATTAATTTTTCTTCTTTAAAATCACTTAGCGTACGAATAGCCGTTTCGGGAGAAGTACCTGCCATATTCGATAAATCCTCACGTGAAATAGACATGCTAAAGTTTTTATCATCGTCTTTTTGATATCTATTTTTTAAGGTGATTAAAGCTTCAGCAACACGTTTACGAACCGAATTATAAGCAAGTTTAAGAAGTGCTTCTTCTTTTTCGGCCAAGTTATCAGAAAGCATTTTAATGAACTTTTTCGACACTTCACTGTTCTTATAAATCAGTGTGAAAAAGTCGTCTTTGGAAATCAAACAAATTTCAGAATCTTCGAGTGTTGCAGCTGATTCGTTATACTTGCTTTCTTCGAGCAATGCTAAATAGCCAATAAAATCACCTTCTTTGTGTAATCCAGTAATAAACTCTTTACCATCTGTATTTGTTTTAAACGTTTTTACTTTTCCTTTATTAATAAAATAAATTCCGTTCGGATAGCTATCTTCTGAAAATACAGATTCTTTCTTTTTGTAATTTTTAGTTTTACGATCGTTGGATAGTTTTGCTAAATCTTCTAAATTTTTTACTTCACTAAAAAATTCATCCAGCCCTTCTATATTTTTAGAAAACTCAACACGCAACAATTCATTCTTTTTTAAACGACTTTGAACAGCGTTTAACAATTCAATATCATCAAATGGTTTGGTAATATAATCATCCGCCCCCATTTCCATTCCTTTTCTAAAATCATTACGTTCTGCTTTTGCAGTTAAAAATATAAACGGAATACTAGCAGTTTCAGGGCTCTTACTCAATAAATGCAAAACGCCATAACCATCTAGAACTGGCATCATCACATCGCAAATAATTAAATCAACTTTGTTTTTTTGAGCCAACTCTACTCCAATTTTCCCATTGGGTGCGGCAATTACATTATAATTATCAAGTTCGAGAATCTCGGTAGTATTCTCGCGCATATCATCATTGTCTTCTATCAATAAAATTGTTTTCATGCTAATGGAAATTTAATTATAAATATTGAGCCTATGTTTAATTCACTTTCAAAATGTAATTGAACCGTTCATTAGTTCAACATATTTAGAAACTATATTTAATCCTAATCCTGTTCCTTGAATATTTGTTGCATTTTGAGCTCTGTAGAAACGCTGAAACAAATGTTGTTGGTCTTCTTTAGAAATTCCTATACCAGAATCTTTCACAGTTATTTCAATTTCTGATTTATTGATTTTACTTGTAAGTATAATTTCTTTCCCTTCGGGCGAAAATTTTATTGCATTGGATAGTAAATTAATCAAAATGTTTCTCAACAATTTATTATCCAAACACACTTCTGTGCTGTCACCGTCATGTGAATAAACAATTGCTTGCCCTTCCTTTGCAACTGCTTGTAAATCCTGAACAATTTCTGAGAAAACTCAACAATATCAAACAGTACTGGTGTGCAATTAATGACTCCTTCTTCGAGTTTTCCTAAGGATAAAAAATCATTTAACAAATCGGTTAGGTGACTCACAGAAGATTTTACACGAGCAATGTGTTTTTGTTTTTTATCTTCTGTTTCGGCAGTATTATATTTAGATATTAATGAAACAGAAGAAAGAATAGTACTTAAAGGTGTTCTGAACTCATGCGATGCCATTGATACAAAGCGTGACTTTAAATCATTTAATTCTTTTTCCTTTTCAAGTGCCGCATTAATTTCATCTTTTGTTTTTTCAAGCTCTGCAATAGCTTCACGCAACATTAATGTACGATCCTCTACTCTATTTTCTAATTCGGTAGAATAGGATTTTAGTTTTTCTTCTGCTTGCTTTCGTTCTGTAATATCAATTATAAAAGCAATCACAAATAATTCATCATTATTGGTGTAATTGCTCAAACTTATCTCAACTGGAAACTCGGAACCATCTTTACGTAATCCATAAAGATTCATCCCCTTGCCCATTGAACGAGCGTGTGGATTTTCTTTATACTTATCGCGATGATGAACGTGGTTCGATTGGTATTTTTGTGGAACGAGGGTTTCTATTTTATGACCCAACAACTCTCCTGGCTTATAGCCAAAAAGTTTTTCTGCACTCGGATTAATTTTAATTATTTCTGCTTTACTGTTTGTGATTAAGATACCTTCGGTAGCATATTCAAATAAAGCATTTAGTCCCTCTTTACTGTCCATTTTTACAGCTTTACCTTTCTTAAGTGTTTCTTTAGGGACTAATTTAGTCATTGTTCGGTTATTAAGGAAAAATTCTAACGAAATTATTATACCTAAAAAGAATAAAATATGATTTTCATCATATTCAGAAGAAGGGAATTCGACTAGAATTCGCTTTAAACATACTCAAATGGCGGTTTCAAATGCAATGTAAAAATAAAATAATTAAAATTCAGTCTATTAAAAGATAGCATTGATAAGATAAAGAAAGAGAATAGCTACTCAATCGCTTTCAAGTACGCTTTTGAAAAAACTAATAACCATTGCCTAAACCCACATAGTACTGAACGCATGAGATTTAAGATTCTCCTATCAGAAATCAATTATTTGCATGATTGAAATCAGTTTTAACCTTTTTTACAAAAAACAATCACAAAACATTGATTTTAGGACAATTACAGAGAGGTGATTTTAATCATGTTTTTTTCTGACTACCATCATAATTACTGCAGACCTCAAAAGATAATTTTGGTGCGTAATAAAATAAAAAACATGAGTGTACTAATTATCTTAATTGCAGCCAGCATAATAGTCGCAGCCGGTTTTTTAATTGCTTTTATTTGGAGTGTTAAAAACGGTCAGTACGATGATGACTACACTCCATCTGTACGAATGTTATTCGACAGCACCATTCCTCAAAAACAAGAATCAGCAAAAACAACATCAACAAAAGAAAAATTAACCAACAACAATTAAAATTATGGAAGTAGAAAAATTTTCGTATGACAACAAAATTGTAAAGCAGTTTGCCTATGCCACCATTATATGGGGACTAGTAGGTATGCTTGTGGGCTTATGGGTAGCCTTGCAATTTATTTTTCCTGAACTTAACGTTATGTCGTATACGACATTTGGACGTTTAAGACCATTACACACGAACGCAGTAATTTTTGCATTTGTTGGAAATGGTATTTTTATGGGAGTATATTATTCATTGCAACGTTTATGTAAAGCACGAATGTTCAATGATACATTAAGCAAAATTCACTTTTGGGGATAACAATTGATTATTGTTGCTACCGCATTAACAATTCCATTTGGTATCACTACTAATAAGGAATATGCTGAGTTGGAATGGCCAATTGATATTGCTATCACACTAATTTGGGTAGTATTTGGTTGGAATATGTTTGGAACAATTATCAAACGTAGAGAGCGTCACTTATATGTAGGCATCTGGTTTTACATTGCAACATTTGTTACTGTAGCTGTTTTACACATTGTTAACTCAGTTGAGATTCCAGTATCATTCTTTAAAAGCTACTCATGGTATGCAGGTGTTCAAGATGCCTTAGTTCAATGGTGGTACGGACATAATGCAGTAGCGTTTTCTTAACTACACCATACTTAGGTTTAATGTATTATTTTATTCCGAAAGCAGCTGAGCGTCCAGTGTATTCATACCGTTTATCAATTATCCATTTCTGGGCCTTGATTTTCTTATACATCTGGGCTGGCCCTCATCATTTGTTATATACTTCATTACCAGATTGGGCGCAATCATTAGGTGTTGTATTCTCAATCATGTTAATTGCTCCATCATGGGGTGGTATGATTAATGGATTATTAACATTACGTGGTGCTTGGGATAAAGTTCGTGAAAGCATTGTATTAAAATTTATGGTTGTTGCTATAACTGCTTATGGTATGGCAACATTTGAAGGACCAATGTTATCATTGAAAAAAGTAAACTCTATTGCTCACTTTACAGATTGGATTATTGCTCACGTTCACGTTGGAGCATTAGGATGGAATGGATTCTTAACATTCGGTATCTTATATTGGTTAATCCCGAAAATTTTCCGTACAAACTTATGGTCAACAAAATTAGCTAACTGGCATTTCTGGTTAGGATCATTGGGTATCCTATTCTATGCTATTCCAATGTACTGGGCTGGATTTACACAATACTTAATGTGGCAAGAGTTTAAACCAAATGGGTTCTTACAATACACTAACTTCTTAGAAACTGTTACTCAATTACGCCCAATGTACATTATGCGTTCATTAGGAGGAACGATGTACTTAACTGGATTTATAATGATGGCATACAACATTGTTAAAACAGTTAAATCAGGATCATTATTAGCAAATGAAGAAGCTGAAGCACCAGCATTAGATAAAGCATCTGACGGATCACACAAAGGTGAACATTGGCACAGATGGATTGAGCGCAGACCAATCCAAATGTTAATTGCAAGTTTAGTAGTGATTTTAATTGGTGGTGTAATTGAGATGGTTCCAACCTTCTTAGTAAAATCAAATATTCCTACAATTGCAAGTGTTAAACCATATACTCCACTTGAGTTACAAGGTCGTGATATATATGTCCGTGAAGGTTGTTATACTTGTCACTCACAAATGATTCGTCCTTTACGTTTTGAAACAGAACGTTATGGTGAATATTCTAAAGCAGGAGAATTTGTTTACGACCATCCATTCCAATGGGGTTCTAAACGTACTGGTCCGGATTTGGCACGTGAGGGAGGATTAAGATCAAACACTTGGCATTACAACCATATGTATTCACCTACATCAGTTTCTGAACATTCAATTATGCCTCAATACCCATGGTTAATTGAAGATGCATTGGATACCGCATCAACACCTGGAAAAATAAGAGCAATGCAAACACTTGGTGTTCCATATCCTGCAGGTTATGATAAAATTGCAAATCAAGACTTGATTAAACAAGCTAATATAATAACAGCTAGTTTGAAAAAAGATAAAATTGATACACCTAATGATAGAGAAATTATCGCACTTATTGCATACCTACAACGATTAGGTAAAGATATTAAAGCAAGCGAAGTGGGAACAACTAAATAATTTAAGCACATGAAATTTATAAACTATCTAGAATCAATTGCAGGAGTAGGTATATTCCCAATGATTTCGCTAACATTATTCTTCGCTTTCTTTATAGGATTGTTAATATATGTAGCTAAAGTAAACAAACAACATATCATCGAAGTAGAAAACCTTCCATTCGATGATAAAAGTGATAAAAACAATATTTAAAATCTATCATTATGAAACTATCAATCATAAATAAATTAATAAAATACCGTACTTCAGGCAGTAAGTATTTTTTAACCATTTTATCGATGTTTTTAGGATTAACTGTATTTGCACAAAATACAGTTGCTCCAAAAACAGATGATTCGCTATCAGTATTTTCAAACCCACTATTCATTGGATTATCTTGTATCATTATTCTTTTAATGATTGTGATATCCGTACTGGGCGGTGTATTAAAAAATGTAGCGTATGCAACAAGAGAAAAAAATAATTATGGAAAGAAAACACTAAGCATTCTTGCTATTGTCGCATTGTTATCATCTACAAAAACAGCATTCGCTCAAGAATCAATTGGCACAGTTACTGTTAGTGGCTATATGGGCTTAAGTAGTGGATTATTTTATTTGCTACTTGCAATAATTGCATTCGAAATTCTAATCATTTTTGTTTTAGTGAGCAGTATTCAACTAATGGTTAAACCTGAAGCTGAAGAAATAACTGCAGCTAAAGTGATTAGACAAGAACCTTCCCTACTTGAAAAATTCAATGCATCTGTTCCACTTGAAAAAGAAGCAGATGTATTAATGGATCATGATTATGATGGTATCAAAGAATTGGATAATGACTTACCACCATGGTGGAAATACGGATTCTATTTAACAATTGTTTTTTCGTTTGTTTATTTAATTCATTACCATGTTACAGCTACTGGCGATTTACAAACTACAGAGTATAACAAATCTGTTGAAGCAGCAAAAATAGCTAAAGAAGAATTTGCAAAATTAAGCGCAAACAATATAGATGAAGCTTCGGTTGTTATGATAGAAGATAAATCCAAATTAGCTGAAGCTGAAAGTATTTTCAAATCAACATGTTCTCCTTGTCATGGCTCATTGGGCGAAGGAAATCAAATTGGCCCAAACTTAACTGACGATTATTGGCTACATGGTGGAAGCATTAAGGATGTTTTCAAAACCATTAAATATGGTTATCCCGATAAAGGGATGCAATCTTGGCAAGCACAATATTCTCCATCAGAAATGCAATTGCTTGCTTCTTATATAAAAATCTTAAGAGGAACTAATCCTCCAAACGCAAAAGAAAAACAAGGTGATTTATATTCAGAAGATGGAGTTGCACCTGCTGTTGATTCAACCGCTACTGACAGTTCAGCTGTTGCCGCTATTGTTGATAGCGCAAAAGTTGAAGTAAAAAAATAAGCATGAAAACAGATAAAAAGTTGCAAGATGAATCATTCCGTGATTCGATTGCAACCATAAAAGACGGGAAGAGAAATTGGATCTTTGCACAAAAACCTAAAGGTCCACTTTACAACAAAAGAACGATATTAAGCCTTGTATATTTGGTAGTGTTTTTTACACTACCATTTATTAAGGTGGATGGCGATCCGTTATTTTTAATAAATATACCTGAACGAAAATTCATTTTGTTTGGGGCCATTTTTTGGCCACAAGACATTTTTCTTTTTGTTTTAGGAATGTTAGTGTTTATTGTTTTTATTGTATTGTTTACAGTAATATTCGGAAGGGTATTTTGTGGATGGGCTTGTCCGCAAACCATTTTTATGGAAATGGTATTCCGTAAAATAGAATACTGGTTTGAAGGAGATGCTAGCCATCAAAAAGCACTTAACAAACAACCCTGGAATTTCAATAAAATTCTAAAAAGAGGTGGCAAAACAACCACTTTTTTCTTAGTATCCTTCATCATTGCCAATACCTTTTTAGCATACATTATTAGTCTCGATGAATTATTATTAATGTACCAACAAGGTTTGGCAGCAAACATGGGAACATTTATTTCCTTATTAATTTTTACTACCATATTCTTCCTTGTCTATTTATGGTTTAGAGAACAAGTATGTATTGTTGTTTGTCCATACGGACGCTTACAAGGTGTACTTCTTGATAAAAACTCGATTGTAGTTGCCTACGATTATATACGAGGAGAACCTAGAAGTAAATTCAAAAAAAATGAAGAACAACCTAAAGGCGATTGTATTGACTGTGCGCAGTGTGTTAAAGTTTGTCCTACTGGAATTGATATCAGAAATGGTACACAATTAGAATGCGTAAACTGTACTGCATGTATTGATGCATGTGATCATATGATGGAAGGTGTTGGACGTGAAAAAGGACTTATCCGTTTTGATTCTGAAAAAGGCATTGCGGACAAAGAAAAATTAAAACTTACAGGTAGAATGATTGCTTATTCTGCAGTATTACTCGTTCTATTAGGAGTACTTGTAACGCTTCTTGTAAGCAGAACAGATGTAGAAACAACTATTTTGAGAACTCCTGGTATGCTTTACCAAGATCAACCAAATAACAAAATAACAAATTTGTACAATGTAAAATTTGTAAACAAAACACATAATAACATTAATGTTGTTTTGAAGCTTGAGTCGCACAAAGGCGAAATAAGATTAGTTGGAGCTGATAATATTGTTGTTGAAAATCAAAGTTTGGGTGGGGCTATTTTCTTTGTTGAGCTAGATAAAAACGATGTAAAAGAGCGCAAAACAGATATTACGATTGGTATCTATTCTAATAATGAAAAATTAGAAAGCATAGAGGTGCATTTCTTAGGACCATTTAAAATAAATCCAAAATAATTTAAAATCAATACACATGTTAAACATTAGCTGGGGTACAAAAATAGCATCGCTCTACATTGGATTTGTAGTGTTAGTTATTGGCATGGTTACATTTAGTATGAACCAAAAAATAGAATTAGTAAGTCCTGACTACTATGCTAAAGAGCTCAAGTATCAAGATAAAATAAATGAAATGAACAATGCGAATGCATTGACAGAACAAGTAAATCATGCAATAACCAAAGCGGGTATTGAAATTCGATTCCCGACAGCTTTTACAAACAAAAATGTAAAAGGAGAAGTTGTGTTTTTTTGTCCTTCGGATGCTAGTAGAGATTACAAAACACCATTAACACTAAATGCAAATGGCGTCCAAATGATTGCTGGAAGCTCATTACAAAGTGGTATGTATAAAATGCAATTATCTTGGTCTGCAGATGCTAAAAACTATTTTACAGAAGAAACAATTGTAATCCCTTAATAGAATGAGTTTTGTTTGGGCAGCAATAACATTAGGCTTTTTAGGAAGTTTTCATTGTGTGGGAATGTGTGGTCCTATTGCATTGGCTTTGCCATTAAATCACAACTCGCTATTTTCAAAAATTTCGGGAGCTATTTTATATAATTTCGGTAGAATGTTTACCTATGCTTTATTAGGAGGTTTGTTCGGACTATTAGGCCAAAGTTTTGTAATTGCAGGATACCAACAAGCCTTATCCATTACATTGGGTGCAGCCATACTAATAATGGTTTTACTGCCTTCTAAAATTTATAGTAAATTCAAAATTACCTCGTTTATTTATAGTTATATCGGAAAACTGAAACAACAGTTAGGTCTTTTATTTGGCAAAAAAAACTACTCCTCTTTATTTTTTATTGGCACATTGAATGGCTTATTGCCTTGCGGATTGGTTTACTTGGGAGTAACTGGAGCAATAGCAACAGGTAGTAGTTTACAAGGAGCATTATTTATGGCGATGTTTGGCTTAGGAACACTGCCTGCAATGCTTGTTCTAGCGTTATTGGGAAATGCAATTAGTGTAAATTTTCGTAATAAAATAAATAAAGCTATACCTGTTTTTGTAGTTGCAATGGCCTTGCTTCTAATATTAAGAGGAATGAATCTTGGAATTCCATACATCAGCCCAGAGATGTCGGCAAGTAAGCCTGAGTGCAGCAAATGTTGTCATAAATAATTTGAATAACAATACATCTCGATAGAATTTAAATGACATAGCATGTACTGGGAAAAATACTCACATGACGAAATAAAAAAAACCATTTTTGATGGTTTAAAAAATAATGCAAGCTATGACAATCATATGATTCTTGGCTTGCCAGGAACCTATTTGGATAGAGAAGCATTTTATGACGATGCACCATTTTTGAAAGATGCCCCATTCTTATCTGCACTAATTGCAAACCCTAACCATATTGGTTGCCACACACTATCATCGCCTGATCCAAATGATGAATTCAAAGGAACACAAGCAATAGAAATTGATTTGATTAAACTTTGTGCAGAACAAATATTTGAAGGTGAAAAAGATGCACAGGATGGGTATGTTGCACCAGGTGGAACAGAAGCAAATATACAAGCACTTTGGATTTATAGAAATTATTTTATTAGAGAACAAAATGCCAAAATTGAAGAAATTGCATTAGTCTACTCCGAAGACAGTCATTACTCAATGCCAAAAGGCTCAAATGTTTTAAGCATACAACCAATTATTCTAAAAGTTGATGAAAACAAAAGAACTATTTTACAAAATGAGTTTGAAGAAAAAATTTTAGACGCAAAAAAACGCGGAATAAAACATTTTATAATTGTATTAAATTTATCCACAACCATGTTTGGTTCTGTTGATGAAATTGCACCAATTACAAATTTTTTAAAAGCAAACAACATCGACTTTAAACTGCACATCGATGGAGCTTTTGGCGGATTTATTTATCCGTTTACAAACCCTAATAATGAATTCAATTTTAAAAACAAAGACATTACTTCCATTACAATCGATGGACATAAAATGCTCCAATCGCCTTATGGAACTGGTGTGTTTCTAATTCGAAAAGGCTACATGAAATATGTATGCACAGACGAAGCACAATATGTCCCTGGCAAAGATTATACACTATGCGGAAGCAGATCAGGAGCAAATGCAATAAGTGTTTGGATGATTTTAAGAGTACATGGTTCTAGTGGCTGGAAAGTAAAAATGCTAAGCTTAGTAGATAAAACGTCTCGATTGTGCAGCAAGTTGAATGAATTAAAAATAGAATATTTTAGAAATCCATATGTAAACATAGTTGCCATAAAAAGCAAACATGTACCCAAAAAAATAGCAGAAAAATACCATCTTGTGGCAGATAGCTATGAGCAGGAGCCAAAATGGTATAAAATTGTAATGATGCCACATGTAAAACAAGGAGAAATAGACTCATTGTTAAATGATTTAGCTACTTTTGCATCATAATTTAGAACTCATGAATACAATACGAATTACGAAGAAGTTTAACTTTGAAATGGCACATGCACTTTATGGTTATGATGGAGCATGCAAGAATGTACATGGTCATTCCTATCATCTGGCTGTAACAGTAAAAGGACAACCTATAAACGATTCAACAAATCCAAAGCATGGAATGATAATGGATTTTACCGATTTAAAAGCAATTGTGAAACCAATTGTAGATGAATTGGATCATGCAACTATTTTAAATGCAAATTCCCCACACAAAGCGATGGCTCAAGAAAATTTACTTTTTCAAAAGCTTGTTTTAGTAGAGTACCAACCCACTTGTGAAAACATGTTAATTGATATAGCTCAACGAATAAAAAAACAATTACCAACTACCATTCAATTACACCATTTATACCTTCAAGAAACGCCATCATCCTATGCAGAATGGCACGCTGAAGACAATCAGTAATAGATAAAAAATTACTACATGAATTTAATTAAAAAATACAACGTTGCTGGCCCTCGATACACAAGCTATCCAACAGTTCCGTATTGGGACACAACAGCACCAACTATTGAACAATGGTCTACAAGCGTAAAAAAATCATTTGATGAAACAAATGAGACGGATGGTATATCATTGTACATTCATTTACCATTTTGTGAAAGCTTATGTACATATTGTGGTTGCAACACTCGTATCACTGTTAATCATGCAGTAGAAAACCCTTATTTAGAAGCAGTTATAAAAGAGTGGGAATTGTACTTGTCTGTTTTTGGAAGCACTCCACGCATTAAAGAAATTCATTTAGGTGGTGGAACACCTACCTTTTTTTCTCCCGAAAATTTAAAAAAATTAATTGCTGGTATTCTTGAAAATGCAATAGTGTGTAAAGATGCGGAGTTTAGTTTTGAAGCACATCCAAATAATACAACTAAAGAACATTTAAAAGCACTCTACAGTATTGGATTCAAACGACTAAGTTTAGGAATTCAAGATTTTGATCCAAAAGTTCAAGAAATTGTAAACCGTATTCAACCATTCGAAAGTGTTGAAAAAGTAGTAACTGCAGCACGTGAAATCGGGTACGAATCCATCAATTTCGATTTAATATATGGATTACCATTACAAACCAGAAAAAGTGTAATCGACACTATTAACAAAGTAAATTTACTCAAGCCCGACCGTATTGCATTCTACAGCTATGCACATGTGCCATGGGTAAAACCTGGTCAACGAAAATTTACAGAAGCTGATTTACCAATAGATGAAGAAAAAAGAGCGTTGTATGAAATTGGGAAAGAAAAATTTTCGGAAAATGAGTATGTTGAAATTGGAATGGATCATTTTTCGCTAAAATCAGACACTTTATACAAAGCAGCCGAACAAGGTAAATTGCACCGCAATTTTATGGGATATACCCATTCTTACACACAATTAATGATTGGCCTAGGCGTCTCATCCATTGGAGATACCTGGTACGGTTATGCTCAAAATGTAAAAAAAGTAGAAGAGTATTACGAACTACTTAACAACAATCAACTACCTATTTTTAAAGGTCATTTACTGAATGAAGAAGATTTAATTGTTCGCAAGCACATTTTAAATATCATGTGTAAGTTCGAAACATCATGGGAACAAAAAGACCAACAATGTGAAGCCGTTTATAATGCGATTGAAAAATTGCAAGAAATGGAAAAAGATAATTTAATTGAGCTAAAGCCTTTTCATTTAAAAGTAAAAAAATCGGCTCGACCATTTATAAGAAACATTTGTATGGCTTTTGATGCGAGACTTTGGAGAAACATTCCCCAATCTCAAATTTTTAGCTCAATTGTATAAAAATCATTTGTTCTTATAGCGCAATATTTTCCACATTAAATTGCGATTAAGTATTGCTACAGAAGTAATTATTCCAGAAAACATGGCAGAACCTACTCCCACGCAAACTATATCTTGACCTGTTAGGTATAGTTTTTGATTTTAGTTTTGCTCGCAATTGACGTAAACGAAAACGTTTAGGTGTATGTTCTAATCCGTAAATTTCACCGGCAGCATAACTGCTAAAATGCTTTGTAGAAAGTGGAGTAGACAACTCACATTGTGTAATGTGTTTTTTAACAAGAGGCAATATACTGTATAGCTTTTCTAACATTAAATTCTGAATATCCATTTTCATGGCTTCGTATTCTTCGTCTCGCTTTTGCCATTTTTGTTCCTCCCATTGTTTATCCAATGATAGGGAATAGCCAATAACCTGAATAGAGGCTGTCCCTGGATGAGAAACAGCCCAATCTGGATCTTTTTCAGAAGGAAAAAATATAGATTAAGGGTGAAATACGAATTCCATTCTCAATGTCTAAATGAATTTTATTTTATTATCAAAATCATAATCTTCATACATCCAAATATTATTCTTTGGAGCGAAATCGTTTTCCATCAACATCTAAACCAATGTACAAACAAACATGAGAAAGGGAAGGGCTAATATCTTTAATTGCAATGCATCTTTTTTAGTTCATCACCAATAAATTTTTAAAGGTATTGTGTGCGGCATTGCTTACTACTTTGTTTGCAAACAATTGATCCTCATTTTGCATTAGAACACCAATTGCTTTGTTATTTTTAATAATCACATTTTTCACATCCGCTTTTAATGCTAATTCACCCCCATGTTTTTCTAACTCTTCAATTAAGTATTTATGAATACTTGAAGCACCACCAATAGGATAATTTCCGCCATCAATAAAATGCTCCACAACCATAGCATGTATTCCAAAACTACTTTGTTTGGGCGTCAATCCATAATTTCCACACTGGGCCGACAATACCGAAATTAATTTTTCATTGTTTGTCAATTCGCTTAACACATCATAAGTTGTTCGGTCCGAATATTTATAAAATTTTTTTCTAAAAAAATAACCAAGCGTATTGCTCAACCAATAAGGCATTGCGCGTTCTCCAAAAAACCATTTCGAATTGGATGCTACTTTTTCTACTAAATCAAAATACTTTCGGATAGCAATTTCCTCATTGGGAAAATAATGAATCAGTTGTTTAATTTGATTTTGAATGCCCTTCACAAAATCATAGGTATCACCTTTTATAATAACTTGATCATAAACATCGCCTATGTCGGCCCATTTCAATTTATTATCTGTTAGATAATCGAATGATTTACGAAGTAAACCGTCCTTATCACTCATCTGTCCCACATAATGAACACCTACATCCCAAACCATTTTTTTTCGTTTGAACGTATGTGTAAATCCACCCGGAACATAATGCTTTTCGAGAACAAGTACTTTTTTACCTGCTTTTGCAAGCAATACAGCAGTTGTTAATCCGCCCAAGCCTGAACCAATGATAATTGTATCGAATCTTTTATCTTTTAAAGAAGAGTGGTATAGATTTTTCAAACGTGGATACAAGGATAAAATTTAAAGCAGTTTGATTAAAGATCTATCAATTGTGAAAGATTCAAGTCATCAACATAACTTAAAGGAAAGGTAGGAAATAAATAGAATTCAATTAGCTATTATTCAATTAATTTAAAAATTGTCAATGAAAACACAAATTTGCTTAAACAAATTGCAAATCAACCTATTATTCAACAGTTTTTTAACCTCAACATTGTTGGTACTAATCAATTTTAGCAATTATAAAAAAGACCCTACTTCTGCTTGAGTATTAAAATCAAGCATGAATAGTTTCAATTATGCTTCGTTTTTTTCTTTTATATTGTTTCTAGCCGGGGGGGGGGGGGGGGGGGGGGGGGGGGGGGGGGGGGGGGGGGGGGGAAGGGGGGGGGGGGGGGGGGGGGGGGGGGGGGAAGGGCAGGGGGGGAAGGGGGGGGGGGGGGGGGGGGGGGGGGGGAGGGGGGGGAAAAAACAAGGAGAACAAAAAAAGCCCAAAGCCCGGAAAAAGGGGAAAAAGGAAAAAAACGAAGGGGCAAGAAAGGGGAGCGTTTAATTACAAAACCATATCACATCTAACTTGTAATTTAACAGATAGACGACAACTAAAGAACAAACACAGCCATCTAACTATATTTCACAAAAACTTCATCCACTTATTCTGCTCATCTATTTGAAAAAATAACACTAGTTAATTGGGGCTGTTTTTTATTTCAACTTGCATTGATTAATTTTAAACTAAACAATATGTAAAATCAATGCTTTTAATACTTACTACATTATTTTCTGTACTAAATTTTAATTCGATTCAATACAGAATGGATTTAAAAACAGAACAGAATAACACTCATTCTATTGAATGGAAAATCGAATACATTGATTCCGAAATAAAAATCGAATCGGCAACTTTAGTCGTTGATGACAAAGTCAATGGCATTAAACATGAGCGAATTATTTTTAAGTATTCAAACCTTACGTCAAAAAAAATAACGATTTCTTTTTCACACTTGATTCTTTTCAACTAACCCCAATTGAAAAAACATATTAATGAAAAAAATATTCTTTTTAATCACAAGCCTATTATACTTCACAAACATTGATGCTCAATGCGATGTAAGTGCTAATGCAAGTGCCACCACAATTACCTGCGGACAATCGGTGACACTTACAGCTTTTGGACAATCTTCTGGTGCTGTTATATTGAACGAGAATTTTAATTCTGGCGGATTTGGTTCTGGCTGGGGATCAACTCCTGGGGCCACAAGCTTTAGTAATCCCTGTTCTCCGGGTGGAGTTGATGGAACGCCACATGCATGGATGGATAATAACACTAGTGTTCCAAGAACATTAACTTCTCAATCGTACAATTTAACGACTGCTACTGCAGGTGTAACCGTTTGTTTTGATTTACTTTTTGCGACACAGGGAAGTAGCCACGTAGCGCCATGCGAAGGACCAGACGAACCGGATGAAGGAGTGTATCTGCAATACTCTACTAATGGGGGAACTACATGGACTGATATATACTATTTTGACCCGAATGGAGGAAATGATGCACAACTAACCAATTGGAATAACTGGTGCTTTGCATTGCCTCCTGGTGCAATTACAGCAAATACAATTATTCGCTGGCATCAAATAGCCGATTCTGGTGCTGATTTCGATCATTGGGGCGTTGACAATGTTCAAATTTATCAAAACGATGTTAATGCAACCCTAGTATGGTTGCACGATGGTTACTCTTATGGTGTTGGAAATCCTGGTGGACCTAATCCAAACACAGTTTCGCCAACTACAACCACAACATACACAGCTCAATTAACAACAGGCACAGGAACCGTTTGTACGCAATCAGTAACTGTTACAGTTGTTCCTCCTACTTTTGACGTTAACATTACAGCGAACCCAGCTTCCATCTGTGCTGGTTCTTGCTCTAATATTACAGCTACGGCTGTAGAAATAATAAGTCCAGCAAGTACTCCGACATTTGAAAACAATGAATTTGCTCTTGTGGCTAGCGGTAGCGCAAGTGTTAATATAAATGTACAAGGTCTAAATACTACAAGTTTAGTCAATGGAACCATTACCTCTGTTTGCATAAACAGTTTTAATTTTTCTGGAACCTCTGTTTGTACCAGTTTTGGTGGCTGTCCTTGCAATGGAGGCACAGTGTTTTTGGTCAACAATGTAATCTAACTTCCAGCGGATTTACTGTAACATTAACGGCACCTGGTGGATGTTCTATTACACTTGTTCCTGCGGGAATAGCAAATGGTAATTATAACAATGTTTGCTTTGTTCCTTCAGGTGGAACAGCATTGAGTCCTGGATTCCAAACAGGCGGAACATTTAATCCCAACCAATCACTAAGCGGTCTTAATGGTTGTAACCCAAATGGTGTATGGGAATTAGAATTTAGTGCACCTGGACTAGGACTAGGAATTGGAACATTAACAGGTTGGGAAATTACATTTAATGATCCAGCTATTACTGGTCCTGTATCTTTTGTATGGTCGCCAACAACAAACATGACAAACGCTAATACATTAACTCCTACCGTTTGTCCAACAGCATCAACAACATACAGCCTAACGGTTAGTAATCCAACACCTGGCTGTCCTTCATACACCGAAAGCATTCCAATTACAGTTACTAATTGTGGAACATGTACTCCTCCAACTTTTACAGTAACGCCACCAGCAGCTGTATGTGCACCTAACACTATCAATTTAGCTTCAACTGTTTCTGGTGCTGGAGTTAATATCATTTCCTATCATTCAACAAATGCAGATGCAAATGCAGATACCAATCCACTTGCATCAAGTACCGTATCGAGTTCTGGAACCTATTTTATTCGAGTAGAAGACCCAACCGATAGTAACTGTTTTACTGTTCAATCTGTTACTGTTACAATTAATCCTTTAGTTAGCTTAACTGTTACACCACCTACTTCTACTATTTGTGCTGGCGACAATGTAAATTTAACAGCTAACGGTGCTAGTAGTTATACATGGGCAAATGCTGCTGGATTAAACATTACAACTGGTGCGAATGTTACTGCATCGCCTGCAACTACCACAACATACACTGTTACAGGCACAACAGGAACTTGCTCGGGAACTGCTACTGCTACCATAACAATTTCACCAAATTTAATTGTTTCTGTTACTCCACCGAGTGCTACTATTTGTGCTGGAACATCTGTTAATTTAACTGCAACAGGTGCAACTAATTATACATGGACAAATGCTACTGGACTAAATACAACAACAGGTGCTACGGTTACGGCATCGCCTGCAACTACTACTACATATACTGTTACAGGAACCTCTGGAACTTGTACAGGGGATACCACTGTTACAATAACTGTATCTCCTAATCTATTAATTACTGTTACACCGCCAAATGCAACTATTTGTGCTGGAGATAATGTAAACTTAACAGCAAGTGGAGCAACCAATTATACGTGGACAAATGCTGCTGGATTAAATACAACAACAGGAGCTGCAGTTACTGCATCACCTGCAACCACCACCACATACACCGTTACTGGAACCTCTGGAACATGTACTGGTGACACTACTGTTACAATTACGGTTTCACCAAACCTCGTTATTTCTGTAACACCACCAAACGCAACTATTTGTTCTGGAGATAATGTGAGTTTAACAGCGAGTGGAGCAACCAATTATACATGGGCAAATGCTGCTGGATTAAATACAACAACAGGTGCAACAGTTACTGCATCACCTGCAACAACTACTACGTATACTGTTACTGGAACTTCTGGAACTTGTACTGGTGATACGACTGTTACAATAACGGTTTCACCAAACCTTGTTATTTCTGTTACACCACCCAATGCAACTATTTGTGCTGGAGATAATGTGAGTTTAACAGCGAGTGGAGCAACCAATTATACGTGGGCAAATGCTGCTGGATTAAATACAACATCGGGTGCTACTGTTACTGCATCACCTGCAACCACAACCACATACACCGTTACAGGAACCTCTGGAACATGCACTGGTGATACTACTGTTACAATTACTGTTTCACCAAACCTTGTTATTTCTGTTACACCACCAAATGCAACTGTTTGTGCTGGAGATAATGTGAGTTTAACAGCGAGTGGAGCAACCAATTATACATGGGCAAATGCTGCTGGATTAAATACAACAACGGGTGCTACTGTTACGGCATCACCTGCAACTACTACCACATACACTGTTACGGGAACTTCTGGAACTTGTACGGGTGATACAACTGTTACTATTAATGTATCACCAGCTATTACGATTACAACAAATCCTGGTGACACATCCATATGTGCAGGTGACGATTTACAAATAACTGCTAGTGGTGCAACTAACTATTCGTGGAGTCCAACAACAGGACTGAATGCAGGAACAGGAGCAACAGTAATCGCATCACCAGCTGTAACGACAACCTATATTGTTACAGGATCAAATGGTACATGTACAAGTGATACAACAATTACAATTACTGTTGTAGCACAACCTATTGTAACAGCAACAGCTAATCCATCAACAATTTGTGCTGGAGCAAATTCAATACTAACAGGGGCAGGTGCAACCACTTACACTTGGGCTCCTGGTGCTACACTAAGTAGTACAACAGGAAGTACTGTTACTGCAACACCACCAACTACTACACAGTATACATTAATTGGCGCAAATGGAAATTGTACATCATCAACAACGGTTACGGTTACGGTAATACCTGTTACAAATGCAAATGCAACAAATAATGATACAATTTGTATTGGTGAATCAGCACAATTGGGTGTAAGTAGTGGTAATACATTTGCTTGGAGCCCAACAACAGGATTAAACAATCCAACAATAGCAAACCCAATTGCGACTCCATCAACAACAACAACTTATATTGTTACAGTTAGCAACAATGGGTTATGTGCTTCAACAGATACAGTTACAATTGTTGTGAATCCAATTCCAAATGTAAATGCCGGTACCGACATAACGATTAACAATGACGAAATCCTTATCTTAAATGGTAGTGGACAAGGTAGTCTTTTATGGACAGACAATGGATTTTTATTAAGTTGTTATACTTGTACAAATCCAAGTGCGAATCCAACTGAAGACACTTACTACATCCTAACAACTACAGATGCAAATGGCTGTACAAATTCCGACACAGTGAATATAACTGTAACTGATTTTTTATGGGTTATTTGTTCCAAACGCATTTACTCCAACCGGAACAATTGGTAGCAACGACTTTTTTATGGCAAAGGGATATGGTATTAAAGAATTTCAAATGATGATTTTTAACCGTTGGGGAGAAAAAATATTTGAAACCAATGATCTTTACACTGGTTGGGATGGAACATACAAAGGAAAAATAGTAGCTCAAGATGTTTATGTCTATAAAATATTTGCCATTCCAATTTCTGGAAATGAAATACAGCGAATTGGTAGTGTTACTGTTGTCAGATAAAGAGAGAGCCGCAATATGCGGCTCTCTCTCTTTATAATTCCAATTCTTTCATTGGATCCCAAAAATGATTATTAAAGTTTTTGATTTTATCTTTGATGATAACAATTCCTTCTTTTTCCAAAAGCTCTTGCATTTGAAAGGGTGTTTCAAAATGATGTTTCCCAGTAAGCTCTCCATTTCTATTTACAACACGATGGGCTGGTACTTTCTTTTTTTGTGAATGAGCAGCATTCATTGCCCATCCAACCATACGAGAAGAACGAGCAGCGCCTAAGTATTTTGCAATTGCGCCATAATTCGTCACTCGTCCTTTCGGAATTAAACGAACAACCTCATAAACCATTTGAAAAAAATCTTCGTGCTGCTTCATTAATGTTTAAATGATATACTTCAAATAACAAATTTTGAATCCTTTATCTGAAAACAACTTTTCATAATGTGTTTTAATTGTTGTTAATGCTTCATCTCGCAATCCAACATTCGCATACAAATCATTTGTTGCATCCAATTCTTGTAAATTATTCTCTTTTATTACTTCACGTGAAAAATCATAGAAAGGCTCATTGTCCGTTTTTAAATTTACAGCACCACCCTTTTTCAACACATTACGATAGCGATTAATAAACATCATATTTGTTAATCGTTTACGTTCACGCGTTTTTTGGGGCTGTGGATCTGGGAAAGTTATCCAAATTTCGCTTACTTCGTCTTTTGCAAAACAAGCTTCAATAAAATCAATGCGTGTTCTCACAAATGCAACATTACCCATTTTACTATCAACAGCTTCCCTTGCACCCGTCCAAATACGATTACCCTTTGATATCAACTCCAATAAAATTTTTATTCGGATAGCGTTTAGCTAAACCCACCGTATACTCTCCTTTTCCACAACCTAATTCCAATACAATTGGATTATCATTCTTAAAAAACTCTTTGTTCCATTTTCCTTTTAAGGGTAAACCTTCTTCACGCGACTGTTCAAAGGATAAAAAGAAACAATTATCAAAGGATGATACCTCTGCAAACTTTTTTAACTTACGCTTTGCCATAAAAAACTCTAATTATGCTATATTGATTAACTTTACAAAGTTAAAAATAATGAATAAACCGAAACGAATATTAATTTGCCCGCTCGACTGGGGATTGGGACACGCCACCAGGTGTATTCCCATTATTCGTTTATTGCTTGAACAGAATGCGGAAGTGATTATTGCGGCCGACAAACGACCTCTTGAATTATTAAAACAAGAATTCCCTTCTTTAACATTTGTAACATTAAAAGGATATGAAATAAACTATCCCAAGTCAGGATCGATAGCCGCATCAATGTTATTATCGATTCCAAAAATTCTAAACGGAATAAAAAGAGAACATATCGAACTCGACAAAATTATTGATGAACAGGCAATTGACATTGTAATTTCTGATAATCGTTATGGATGCTGGAGCAAAAAAGTAAAAAGTATTTTTATTACACATCAATTAATGATAAAATCACCTTTTGGTGAAAAGCTTTTGCATAAAATAGTTCTTAATTATCTAAAAAAATATGATGAGTGCTGGGTTCCTGATGTATCAGATATAGTAACCAACTTTAGCGGAGATTTAGCTCATAAATATCCTTTACAAGCTAATACATATTATATTGGCACTCTTTCACGCTTTACAGAAAGCGAACAAGAACGTTTTGAATACGATGTAATGGCAATTATATCTGGTCCAGAACCGCAACGCAGCATCTTCGAACGAATAATTTCAGAACAGATATTTAATAGTGGTTTAAAATCATTGATTGTATTTGGCATACCCGAATCAAGGAAAAAATCAGAACAGAAACAAAATGTAACAATGATTGCACATCTCAATTCAACTGAGATGCAAAATGCTATTTTAAAATCAAAAATAATAATTGCAAGAAGTGGTTACTCCACCATAATGGACTTGTCGGTTCTAAACAAAAAAGCAATTTTTATTCCTACACCAGGGCAGACTGAGCAAGAATATTTAGCAGAAATGCTAATGAATAAACAAATTGCTTTTTCTCAAAATCAAAACAAAATTAATCTGGCAAAAGCAATAAAAAAATCTGAAAATTTTAAAGGATTAAAGAGTGAAATGGATTTATGTATACTCAATGAAAGAATAAAATTTATGCTTTCTTCAAAGTAAAAGAAAAAACAGTTCCTACACCAACGGTACTCATTACGGTTATATTTTGATTGTGCGCTTCTAATATATGTTTAACAATAGCCAAGCCTAATCCAGTGCCGCCTTGGTCGCGTGATCGGCTTTTATCAACTCTATAAAAACGCTCAAACAAACGCGGCAGATGTTCTTCGGCAATACCTAAACCATTATCTGCAACTTCAACAGATACATTTTCACCCATATCATAAATACGGATTTTCGTTTCACCGTATTCTTTTCCATATTTTATGGAATTGACAATTAGATTAACTATTACCTGTCGAATTCTAAAACGATCAGCAAATACAAATACTGCTCGATCATCATTTTGAACAGTTAGAATAATTCCTTTACTTGTCGCTTTTAATTCTTGGGCTTCAATCACGTCTTTTGCCAAAGCAACCACATCAAAACGCTCGGGTTCAATTTGCAATTCACCTGTTTCCAATTGTGATATTGCTTCTAAATCATCTATGATGGTAATCATTCGATCGATGCTGCGTTCCGCTCGTTGCAAATAATCACGATTGATTGTTTCATCTTCCAAACCACCATCTAATAAGGTAAGTACATAACCTTGAATATTAAAAATGGGTGTTTTTAATTCATGTGATACATTTCCTAAAAATTCTTTGCGATAAACCTCTAATTTTTTTAATCGCTCAATTTCATTTTTACGTTCTTCGGCCCAAGCTAAAATTTCATCCCCCAAAGCAGTGACTTCATTATCACTTTTTAGTGAATAA
Source organism: Bacteroidota bacterium (assembly GCA_016707685.1). GTDB lineage: Bacteria > Bacteroidota > Bacteroidia > 2-12-FULL-35-15 > 2-12-FULL-35-15 > 2-12-FULL-35-15. Next base: position 109,986 of record JADJHE010000011.1, on the reverse strand, counting down.
GTAATGAGTTTATCTTCACTTTGTGTTCGGTAATTTTTTACTGTATTTGTGAGTTCATTCACTTTGCTAATGAGCAACGTATTCACAAAATAAAGAATAATGAAAGAGGTAAATAAAGAAATTAAAAATGCTAAAAATGCGGTGTAGATAGACTCGTTACCCGAATAAACAAAAACACCTACTGCAACAAATACAGCAAGTGCTATCGAAATAATAATCAATAAAACCTTCGGTGAGGTATTTTTCATTTTAGCGTATTAGTAAACGAAGGTACTAAAATTCAAATTTATAACCTATTCCTTTTACTGTTTTGATATAGTCTTCACCTAATTTTTCACGCAATTTTCGAATGTGAACATCTATTGTTCTGTCGCCCACAATTACTTCTCCACCCCAAACTTTATCCAAAATAACTTCGCGTGTAAATACTTTTCCTGGTTTAGAAGCTAACAATGCAAGCAATTCAAATTCCTTTTTTGGTAAATTAATTTCTTTTTCATCTTGCATCACCAGGTAACGTTCTCTATCTATTTTAATTCCACCCATATCTACCTTTTCATTGCTTCCAGTATCCAAAGAGCCACTTCTTCTTAATAAAGCTTTAATTCTACTAATTAAAACGCGGGGTTTTATAGGTTTGTTGATATAATCATCAGCCCCTACTTCAAAGCCTGCTATCTGAGAATAATCTTCGTTACGTGCAGTTAAAAATGCAATCATTACATCTTTTAAACCTGGTATTTCACGAATTTCACGACATGTTTCAATGCCATCCATATCCGGCATCATCACATCTAAAATAATCACTTGTGGATTCTCCTTTTTTGCCACAGCAATTGCCTCTTTACCATTGTTAGCTGTATACACATTAAACCCTTCTTTTTTAAGTTATAACTTAAAAACTCCAGAATATCTGGCTCATCATCCACTAACAATATCTTATACTCGTTGTTGTTACTCATAATATCTTCTTTTTATTTACTGTAAAGGTCGCTTTAGGATTTAATCTGAATGTTAAATCCAGATTACTATAATATTAACAAAGATTCAAAAACCCCGGTTTTACTTAACGCTATCTTAATTTTTGATTAACACCATGTTGCTTTTGGTAAAGTTACTTTGCATTATAAAATTAATGAATAAAAAAATGAATTTCAAAACACTCTTTACGCTTGCAATCGTAATTATTACAAAGGTAGCATTTTCCCAAAACTCAAGTATAAAAGGGAAAGTAATTGATGAAAAAACAGGAGAAACACTCCCAGGTGCAGTTGTACTTATACAAGGAACTACCACAGGTAGCAACACCGATTTAGACGGAAACTTTACAATAGGTAATGTGGCGCCTGGAAAATACAATTTAGTATGTAAGTTAATTTCTTACAACACAAAAAATATTACTGAAGTAATTGTAAAAGAAGGAGAACCAACCATTCTTACTATTAGTATGGGAACAGCTTCAACTGAGCTTGGAGTTGTAGAAGTAACTGCAACCATAAGTAAAGAAACCAACAGTAACTTAACGATGATGCAAAAAAACAATGCAAGTTTATCTGATGGTATTTCATCGGAAAGCATCAGACGTTCTCCAGATAAAAATACCAGCGATGTATTGAAACGTGTAAGTGGAGCTAGTATTCAGGACAATAAATTTGTAATTATTCGTGGATTAAGTGATCGTTATAATACTGCAATGATTAACGGCTTACCATTACCTTCTACCGAACCTGATAGAAAAGCATTTTCGTTCGACATCTTTCCATCAAGTATGCTTGATAATATGATGATTTACAAAACTGCAAACCCTGATTTACCAGGTGATTTTGCAGGAGGCGTTATTCAAATAAACACAAAAGACATTCCTGATGAAAATTTTATAAGCTTTAGCGCTGGAGCTGGTTATAATTCTCAATCTACATTTAAAGAATATCAAACTTATAAAGGCAGCAAAACAGATTGGTTGGGATACGATAAATCGGAACGAATTTTACCAAATGGATTACCTGAAACAGAACAATACATACAACAAATTTCAAGTCCAGCTACACGCTACGAAACAAGTAAATTATTCAATAGCAATTGGTCCATCGACACTAAAAAGTCATCTCCTTTAGCACAAAACTACCACTTGTCGTTTGGTGAAAATATGAAATTATTTAAAAATGATTTTGGAATTGTAGGGGCTTTAACCTATAACTATAGCCGTAAACTTCAAACCATTAACCGACAAGATTTTAATCCAGATAAAAGTCAATTATTTGAATTTGATGATAAAAGTTACAAAGAAAATATTCTTTGGGGGGCGATGTTAAACTTTGCTTATAAAATTGGAGAAAACAATAAAATTTCCTTCAAAAACATGTATAGTACTAACTCTGAAGATGCTGTAATCGACCGTTATGGGAAAAATTTCGAGAATGATCAAATCAATCATGCTACTTCAATGCAATATACAAGCAATACTCTTTTATCAAGTCAATTAATGGGTGATCATTTATTAACTAAAACGAAAATAAAAAATCAGATGGGGTGTTGATTACAACAATACAAAAAGAGTTGTTCCCGATATGCGAAGAATGTATTACTATAAAAACATTACACCTTCAGGTTCTGAATCGGATACCGTATTTACTGCTTATGTTCCAGTTGGTGCGCCTTCAAGTACATACGCTGGGCGTTTTTACTCCGCATTGAATGAAGATCTATATGCCGGATACTTAGAAGCAGCTATTCCGTTTAATCTATTCAAACAGAAACAAACATTTAAAATTGGTGGTACCGAACAATTTAAAACCCGTTCATTTGATGCTCGCGTATTTGGATATGTTATAAACAATGTAGGAACATTTGATTGGTCGTATTTAACACTTTCACAAGATTCCATCTTTGACCAAAGCAATATTGCAAACAATGGTTTAGTAATTAAAGAATTAAAAAACCCTTCTAATTTATACACAGCAAGCTCTAATTTAACAGCTGGTTATGCCATGTTAGATAACAACTTAACTAAAAATCTACGTTTGGTTTGGGGAGTACGTGTAGAAAATTACAATCAAATTCTTAATTCAAAATCATACGGTGGTGATGACATCAAAATTGATACAACCTATTTAGATGTATTACCATCATTCAATTTAACGTATGCTGTAACAGAAAAGGCAAATATTCGTGCAGCGGGTTCGCGCACCGTTGCTCGTCCCGAATTCAGAGAATTAGCTCCATTTACCTTTTATGATTTCAACACCAATGCTGCTGTAATTGGTAACCCTGCATTGGTTCGCACAAACATTACAAATGCGGATTTACGATACGAATGGTATCCTGGTTATGGACAAATTTTATCCGCAACCGTATTCTACAAACATTTTCAAAATCCAATTGAACAAATCATCGATTTGTCATCAGGAGCTGGTTCAAGAATATACACCTATCAAAATGTGTTAAGTGCTCAAAATTATGGTTTTGAAGCAGAATTACGATTCAAATTAAACATGCTTGATTCTGTTTTTAAAACGGAACAGTTTGATCGCTTTACTGTATTCACAAATTTTACATACATCAAGTCGGAAGTAAATTTATCGAATGTTGCTACAGCAGTAACGGATGACGAAAAATACAGACCAATGCAAGGGCAATCTCCTTACATTATAAATTGTGGTATTCAATACCAAAATGACAGTATTGGACTTGGAATTAGTTTGTTGTATAATAAAATCGGACGTAGAATTTTCTTAGTAGGGTCGAATGGCTACAGAAATATTTATGAAGCTCCGAGAGATTTATTTGATATTCAAATAAGTAAAAAGATTTTCAAAAATGGCGAAATCAAATTTAACATTAATGATATTTTCAATCAAATGAGTGTGTTTTATCAGGACCAAAATGATTCAAAAAAATACGAAGAAGATGAAGATACACGCATTACTGGAATCAAATTTGGAACAAATTACTCGCTTTCATTATCTTACAAATTCTAGTGTAAAATCAATATTAACACAAAACCTCCTTTATTAACACAAAGGAGGTTTTGTGTTAATATACGTGTAATGCAAGTTTAATCAACACGTAAAACTACCATAACACCCAACCAACACTTGGTATATACTTTTACACCGTTAATAATTGATAAATCTAAATGGGTAATGCTGCTTCCCTTAAATACAGCAAACAAAAAATAAACAATAAAAAAATGAAAAAATTTTTACTAATGAGCATGATAATCGTAGGCGGAGTGCTTGGCTTACATGCTCAAGTCACTGTTTCGGGTGACATTACGGCCAATACAACTTGGACAAACAACAACATTTACATGCTAACTGGTGGCTTTGTATATGTAACAAACAATGCAACATTAACAATTGAGCCAGGAACAATCATTAAAGGAAATGCTTCTACATTAGTAATCACACGTGGAGCAAAATTAATTGCTGATGGAACACAAACACAGCCAATCGTTTTTACATCTTTTCAAACAGTTGGTAACAGAGCCCCTGGCGACTGGGGTGGAATTATTCTTTGTGGAAAAGCACCAATCAATGACCCAGCTGGGCAACGTTTAGCAGAAGGTGGAATTGATGCCGTAAAAGGTTTATACGGTGGAACAGATGTTAATGACAATTCAGGAATTATCCGTTACGTGCGTATTGAGTATGCTGGTATTGCATACATCTTAAACAGCGAAACAAATGGATTAACAATGGGTGGTGTAGGATCAGGTACTATTATCGACTATGTTCAAGTTAGTCATGGTGGTGATGATTCTTTCGAATGGTTTGGTGGTACAGTAAACTGTAAACACTTAATTTCAGTAAGAGGAGTTGATGACCATTTTGATACAGATTATGGTTTTTCTGGAAAAGTACAATTTGCTGTAGCATTAGCTGACTCAGCTGTAGCTGACGTTTCTGGTTCAAATGGTTTTGAATCAGATAACGATGGTTCAGGAACAATCAATGCACCATTAACACGTCCAATTTTTTCAAACATTAGTTTTTTCGGAGCTAAAATAAATTCTACTACTACTATCAATGGTAACCACAAACGTGGAGCTCATTTACGCAGAAGTACAGCATTGTGTGTTTACAATTCATTTTTTGCTGGTTTCCCAACTGGTTTAAAATTAGAAAGCGACAACTGTGCTAACAATGCAAAAAACAATTCATTGCAATACAAAAACAATATTATCGCAGGTAGCCCATCTAACTCAATTTTAGATTCAGCTGGTATTACAATTTCTTGGGGTGCACCTTATGGTTCTTTGTTGGGTTGGTTTAACTCAAATGCTAACTCTGTTTTGCCAAACAGTTTGGATATTATGGCTGTTAATCCTTACAACTATACTAATCCTAATTTCTTATTACAGGTGCTTCACCTGCAATAGCAGGTGCTAGTTTTGCTAGTCCTAACTTAGGGGATGCATTTTTTACCAACAACCCGTGGTGCATTTGATGGTTCAAACGATTGGACTAAATGTTGGGCTAATTTTGACCCACAAAACACAAACTATGACAATGCTGGAATCAACTACTTAGCAGTAACTACAAGTGCTAGTGGTGCTACAACTTTCTGTCAAGGTGGTTCTGTTACATTAACATCAACTTCTCCTTCAAATAATGTATGGAGCAATGGTGCTACAACATCTTCAATCAATGTAACTGCATCTGGTAACTATTTTGTTACTGTTACAAATGCAGCTGGTTGTGTTGCTTCTACAGCACCAATTGCTGTTACAGTAAATGCATTACCTACAACACCAACTATTTCTGCTGGAAGTACAACAACTTTCTGTCAAGGTGGTTCAGTAGTATTAACATCTAGCGCTACAACTGGTAATACTTGGGGTGGTGGAGAAACTACACAAGCAGTTACGGTTTCTACTTCAGGCAACTATTCTGTTACTGTTCAAGATGGAAACGGTTGTTCTGCAACATCTACTGTTACTTCAGTAACAGTTAATCCATTACCTTCAACTCCAACAGTTTCTGCTAGCGGTGCTACAACTTTTTGTACTGGTGGTTCAGTAGTATTAACTTCTAGTGCTACAACAGGTAACACTTGGACAACGGGATCAACTACAGATACAATTCATGTATCATCAACTGGTAACTATTCAGTTACTGTTCAAGATGGAAATGGTTGTTCTGCTACTTCTGCTGCAACAGCAGTAAACGTAAGTAATGCACCACTTCCAACTGTTTCTGTTACAGGAAACACAACACTTTGTCAAGGTCAATCAGTTGTTTTAACTTCAACAGCTGCTGACTCATATTCTTGGAGCAATGGTGCTACATCACAAAGCATTACCGTTACAACAGCTGGTACATACAATGTAACAACTACAAACGCAAATGCATGTAATGGTGTTGGTCAATCAGCAAACACTGTAGTAGTTGTTAATCCAACTCCAACTGCAACAGGTGCAGTGACTTCAACAAATGGATTTACTGTAGTATTTAATAATACTTCTTCTGGTGCAACTTCTTACTCATGGAACTTTGGAGATTTGTCTAGCTCTTCTGCTACAGCTCCAACACATGTTTATACAGCAAATGGAAATTACACAGTAACATTAATCGCTTCTAATGGAACATGTTCAGATACAACAACTATCCCAGTAAGTATTACTGTTGGAATAGATGAAATCCAAAATGTAGCTGAAGTAAAAATGTATCCAAACCCAGTAAATGATATCGCTACAGTAAATGTAACTTTAGCTGAAAATGCTCAAATTGCAGTTAACATTTTTGATATCACTGGTAAATTGGTTAACACTGTTTACAATGATCAAATGAATGCAGGTTTAAATACATTATCAATCAATGTATCTGAATTACCAGCAGGTATCTACTTTACCTCAGTAACTTCTGGTAAATACAACAAAACAATGAAAATGGTAGTTGTTAAATAATACAACCCCATTCCTTTCTTAAAGGCGGAGCAATTGCTCCGCCTTTTTTTATTACCTAAAATTTACCATTACTTAACATTTGCATAACACTGTAAATTAATTGTTAAGATACATTTGCCGCTGAATAATATTTAATTAACTCACACTTAATCAAAATGAGAATCAGCGGAAACCTTTTCTTTACAATGGCTTTGATTGTATTCGGCCTTACAACAATAAACGCACAAACAGACACAATCAAAACTGAACCCAAAACAGCACCAACTGAACAAACCAGCAAACCAACTGAACCTAAAAAACATTGGTTTGAAGCTATTTCGATAAGAGGTTATGGTCAAGTAAGATACAATCGCTTTTTAGAAACCAACCCTGATTTGAATTGCGAACAATGTGATAAATCCTGGGGAAAAGGGGGAGGACTTTTCCTAAGACGTTTGCGTGTGATTATATATGGAAATGTGCATGAAAGAGTTTACGTATACATCCAACCCGATTTTGCATCATCTGCTTCAACTACTGGTTTGCATTTTGGTCAGCTAAGAGATGCTTATTTCGATTTAGCTTTGGATAAAAACAAAGAATTCAGATTACGTTTCGGACAAAGTAAAGTCCCATTTGGTTTCGAAAACATGCAATCAAGTCAAAATAGATTAACACTAGACCGTAATGATGCGTTGAACAGTGCCGTTTCTAATGAACGAGATTTAGGTGTTTTCTTCTTTTGGGCTCCTAAAAAAATCCGCAAACGCTTTTCCGATTTAGTAAACGATGGTTTAAAGGGATCTGGAGATTATGGCGTTTTTGCATTTGGAGTATACAATGGACAAACAGCCAATAAACCCGAGGCTAATGAGAATCAACACATGGTTGCTAGATTAACATATCCATTCCAATTCAAAAACGGACAAATATTAGAGGCTGGAATTCAAGGTTATACAGGAAATTACGTAGTGACAACACTTACTAAAAATGTAACCATGGAAAAAGCGGAATTTTTAGATCAACGTGCTGCTGCGAGTATTATTCTTTACCCTCAACCCTTTGGTTTTCAAGCAGAATACAACATTGGTACCGGTCCAGAATACAATGTGGACAGTAATAAAGTAATGCAAAAAGAGCTTATGGGTGGTTATGCCATGATCAATTACATGCTGAAAATAAAAAAACAAGTTATTTTTCCATTTGTAAAATACCAAATGTACGATGGAGGTAAAAACATGAATTGGACGCAAGAAGCTATACTGTAAATGAACTAGAAATAGGCCTAGAGTGGCAACCTATTAAAAACTTTGAATTTGTGGCTATGTACACCATGTCTGAACGAAGATTCGAAGATGCAGTCCTAAAAGACAACAAGCAAAAAGGGAATTTATTGAGGCTTCAAGCACAATTTAATTTCTAGCCTTAACATTATCTTAACATTAGATTAATACAACATTAACCTTTAGATTGATTTACATAAACGCTACAAACATACATTTGTGAAGAACAAATAAAGCATTTAAAAATAAATAACATGGGCTTAAACATTTTCCAATTTTTTCAACCAAAAGACAAAAAATTCTTTCCATTATTTGAAAGAGCATCTTCTAATTTAGTTCAAACTTCAAAAGTTTTGGTTGAATTAGTAAACACAACTAATCCAGAAAAAAAACGCGAATTATACAAAGAGATTGAACGTTTGGAACATGTTGGTGATAATATTACTCACGAAACATTCCACGAATTAAGTGCAAACTTTATTACACCATTCGATCGCGAAGATATCCATGCATTAATTTCTTCAGTTGATGATGTTGTTGATTACATTCATGGTGCAGTAAAAAGAATTGAATTATATAAAGTAGAACAAATGACTCCACCAATTATAAAATTGGCTGAGTTAATTCAAAAAGCATCTGAAGAATTGCACATTGCGATTGTTGAATTGAAGAATTTAAAAAACATTTCGAAAATTAAAGAAGCTACAGTTCGCATCAATAGCATCGAAAACCATGCTGATGACGTATTTGACACTGCAATTGCAAGCTTGTTCGAAACTGAAAAAAATGCAGTAGAAGTTATTAAAATGAAAGATGTTTTATCTGCATTAGAAACAGCAACTGATAAATGTGAAGATGCAGCGAATGTTATTGGTTCAATATTAGTAAAACATTCTTAATTTTTTTACTAATCATTTTACTCACTTAATATTCTACTTCAATGACATTATTAATTATTGTTATAGCACTCGCGCTTATTTTCGACTTCATCAATGGATTCCATGATGCAGCGAACTCTATCGCTACTATTGTTTCCACAAAGGTACTTACTCCACTTCAAGCCGTTTTATGGGCAGCATTTTTCAACTTTGTTGCTTTTTTAATTTTCAAAGATCATGCTGTTGCAAACACCATTGGAAAAACGGTTTACTCAGAATTCATTACCCTTCCTGTTATATTTAGCGGTTTAATTGCTGCAATTATTTGGAATTTATTAACCTGGTGGTATGGAATACCTTCATCTTCTTCACATACATTAATTGGTGGATTCGCTGGTTCTGCACTGGCCTATGCTTTCATGAGCAAAGGAATGATGCCAATTAATGAAATTATTGACGGAAGCAAAATTGGGAAAACGGTTTTATTCATTTTCCTTGCACCGGTAATCGGTATGATAATTTCCATGTTCTTTACCTTAATATTCATTCAAAATAGAACATGGCTAAAAGTGGGAATCCTATTAGCTACCTCGGTTGCATTATGGTTCTTATTTATCAAATTCCAAGAAGATAAATTAAGTGAAGGTGCTAAAAAATTCTTCCGTGTAGATAAATACACTTACGAGGTTGATATTAAACATGACAACTCAAAAATACCAAAACTAGAAAAAGCAACAGCAAATGCTAAATTGTGTACACCTTATTTTTCTAGTTACGAATCGAAAGGTTCTGAATTTGTTGCTGAAGAAATTGCTAAAAATGTAAATCTAAAAGATGTTACAATTAGCAAAATTGAAGACAAATTAAAGTTATACTATAAACTTGAAGCATTAAAGAACAAATCAAAAATTGACCCTAGCTTCAAGCACGATTACGAAATAGCAAAAGAGCATGTTGATAGCTTAAAACCAATTGCTAAAAAATATTTTGATATTGGATTAGACAGTATGGTTGCTGAAATGAATGCAAAATATCCTGTGGGAGCCGACAATTTAAAGGAATTCAAAAAAACCTTAACTGTTGATGCTAAGAAAGATCTAATAAAAGAATTAGATAAAGCAGATAATAAAATTGTTCGTTGGGGTTTAATTGGTGCCTTGTTATTTTTCTGTTTAATTTTCATCTACAACGAAAAAATAAAAGAACCTACTGCTACTCGTACAGGAAGTATGTTCAAAAAATTACAATTACTTTCTTCTGCAGCATTTAGTATTGGCCACGGTGGTAACGATGCTCAAAAAGTAATGGGTATTATTGCTGCAGCATTAATTGCGCATGGAGATATTGTTGATATCAAAGCAATGCCTGATTGGGTTCCATTATCCTGTTATTTAGCAATTGGTATTGGTACATTAAGTGGTGGTTGGAAAATTGTAAAAACAATGGGAACCAAAATCACAAAGGTTACTCCACTTGAAGGTGTATCTGCAGAAACAGCTGGTGCTACAACCTTGTTCTTAACGGAGCAAATGGGGATTCCTGTAAGTACAACTCATACCATCACTGGTGCAATTATCGGTGTTGGTGTTACAAAACGTTTATCCGCAGTTCGCTGGGGAATCACTGTAAGTCTATTATGGGCTTGGATTTTAACAATTCCTATCAGTGCTATCTTAGGTGGATTGGTATTCTGGATTTATAATTTAATTGCATTGTAAATATTATAGCCAACAAAAAGCCCCTACTAAAATTAGTAGGGGCTTTTTATTTGTCTAAAACAATGATTATTAAAACTACTTCATCGCTATTTCCAATGCTTCAGCAAATGCTTTTGCTGTTTTCGTTAAATCATCTTGTGTATGTGCCTCGCATACAAAACCAACTTCATAACCAGATGGTCCAAGGTAAATACCTCTTTCCAATAATTCTTTGTGCAAAATTCTAAAATACTTCATTGAGTCGGCATCAATCTCCTCTGCAGTTCGAACAACCTCCTTATCCGTAAATGCAATCCAAAAAATTGAACCAACACTAAAAATTTTAAGAGTCTGAAGTTTGCAATGATTTGAGGTTTGAGAAAATCGAATCAATCAAAAATTGTGTCTTAGTCTCCAGATCCTGATAAAAATTTGGTTTCAAACATTCAGTTAATTGTGCAATACCTGCTGCCATCGCAACGGGATTTCCACTTAATGTCCCTGCTTGGTAAACAGGCCCTTCAGGAGAAATACAACTCATTATTTCAACACTTGAACCGTACATTCCTACAGGCAATCCGCCACCAATAATTTTACCATAAGTAATAATATCTGGTTGAATGTTATAATATCCTGCGGCACCATCAAAACCAACTCTAAAGCCGTTGATTACTTCATCAAAAATTAATAGGGTTTTATTTTCAGTACAGATATCACGTAAAAATTGTAAATATTCTTTTCGTTGCAATAACAAACCATTGTTCGCAGGAATAGGTTCAATGATTACACATGCAATTTGATCTCTAAATTCAGCGAATGCTTGTTTCACTGCTTGCTCGTTATTTAGCGACACAACAATTGTATCATTTACAACGCCTTCTGGAACACCAGCAGAAGAGGTATTTCCAAAAGTAACCAATCCCGACCCTGCTTTTACCAACAATGAATCGCTATGCCCGTGATAACAACCTTCAAATTTTAAAATTTTATTACGCTTCGTATACCCGCGCGCTAATCGAATAGCACTCATAACCGCTTCTGTTCCTGAACTTACAAAACGTAATTTTTGTATATACTTATTATTCTTTAAAATCAATTCGGCTAAATCATTTTCCAAAGCCGTAGGTGCACCAAATGAACTTCCTTTTTCAACTGCTTTTTTAATTGCATCAACCACTTTATCATTTGCATGACCTAAAATTAAAGGTCCCCATGAACCGCAGTAATCAATAAACTCATTTCCATCAGCATCCCAAATATGCGCTCCTTTTCCTTTTTCGATAAATAATGGGGTTCCTCCCACCGAACGAAATGCTCTAACAGGACTGTTTACTCCTCCTGGGAAATAGCTCTTTGCCTTCTCAAATAATGCTTCTGATTTTTCTCTCTTCATAACTAAAAATTATTTCCTGCAAATATATATCTTTGGATTCAATAATTTCTGCGTTATGCAGCGAAAAACGACTTCTAATTTCTGGAAAATTTAGAAGTGTAGAAAAAGAAAACAAGAAACTATGAATTACGAAAACACATTAGCGTTTGCTAAACAACAAGATGCAACCGATCCATTAAGAGGATATCGCGAAAAATTTTATTTCCCAATGATGCATGGTCGCGAAACCGTTTACTTTACAGGCAACTCATTAGGCTTACAACCAAAAGCTGCACAAGATTATATATTGAATGAATTGGAAGATTGGGCTACTTATGGTGTTGAAGGGCATTTTCATGCACGCAAACCATGGATGCCTTATCACGAACAATTTGCTGAACCAGTTGCTAAAATTGTTGGTGCAAAACCCGAAGAAGTTGTTGTAATGAATCAATTGACCGTGAACTTACATTTATTACTCGTAAGTTTTTACCGTCCTACAAAAAATCGTTACAAAATTTTATGCGAAGCAAAAGCATTCCCTTCCGATCAATATGCATTAGAATCACAAGTTAAATTTCATGGATATACTCCTGAAGATGCTATCATTGAGGTTGGTCCACGTGAAGGAGAAGTATGTATCCGCCATGAAGACATTTTAGCAGCAATTGAAAAAAACAAGGATTCCATTGCAACAATTATGATTGGTGGTGTAAACTATTACAATGGTCAGGTGTTTAACATGAAAGCAATCACCGAAGCTGGTCATAAAATTGGCGCGATGGTTGGTTTCGATTTAGCACATGCTGCAGGAAATTTAAAATTAGAATTACACAATTGGAATGTTGATTTTGCCTGCTGGTGTAGCTATAAATATTTAAATTCTGGACCAGGGGGTGTTTCAGGAGTATTTATCAATGAACGTCATTTAAACAACCCTTCAATTCCTCGCTTTGCAGGTTGGTGGGGACATGATAAAGAAACTCGTTTTAAGATGAACAAAGGTTTTGTTCCAATGCCAACTGCTGAGGCATGGCAAATGAGCAATGCACCTGTATTATCAATGGCTGCACACAAAGCATCCGTTGATATTTTTGATGAAGTTGGAATGGATGCATTGGTTTCCAAGGCTGAAAAACTAACAGGTTTTTTAGAATTTATTATTGATGATATTAATAAATCATTGGAGCAAAAATTAGAGATAATCACGCCACGTGATAAAACACAAAGAGGTTGTCAGTTATCAATTGTTGCACATGGCAGAGGAAAAGAGTTGTTCAACAAATTAACAGAGGCAGGAATTATTAGTGATTGGAGAGAGCCAAATGTTATTCGCTGTGCACCCGTTCCATTATACAATTCATTTGAAGATGCGTACCGCTTCGGTGAAATTTTAAAAGCGTCATTGTAATTATTAATGTGTGTGCTAGCATTTATATAATGAGCAAACATAAGTTTAAAACAACAATGGAAAAGATGGGAGCATGGACTGTTGCAATGGCACCCATTGATGTTAGAAAAATTTTTGGAAGAGGTGGATATGTTCGCGTAAAGGGAACAATTGACGGATTTCCATTCGATGATACCTCATTAATGCCTATGCGCACGGGAGAACATTGCATGGCAATTCGAGCTGAAATTAGAAAAGCAATTCGCAAAAATGCAGGAGATCAAATTGAAATTATTTTAGAAGAAGACTTTGCTGAATTAAAAGTACCAGAAGAATTAAAAGAAGCATTTGAAGCAAGTCCGGAAGCAGAACAGCTATTTAATGCCTTTCCACCTTCTTATAAAAGAAATTATACAAAATATATTTCTGGCTCAAAAAACAAGGAAACAAGGGTTAGAAGAGCAGTAGCAAGTGTAATAAAACTGGAAAAAGAATTTTTTGAAAAAGGATTACCGAAAAAAAAGAAAAAATGATGTGTATCATTTCGTATTTTTGAAATATCAAATTATTTGAAATAAAAAAATTATGAGTCAAAAAACCGCAACAATTGTAGGAGCAGGATTAGTAGGATCACTTTGGGCAGTATACCTTTCAAAAGCTGGATACAAAGTAACAATTGTAGAACGCAGACCTGATATCCGTAAAGCTGAAATATCTGCTGGCAAATCAATCAATTTGGCTCTATCTGATAGAGGATGGAAAGCATTGGATGCAGTGGGTATTGGGGATGAAGTTAGAAAAATTGCGATTGCAATGCCGGGCCGTATCATGCACGACTTAAAAGGAAATTTATCATACCAACCCTATGGAAAAGAAGGGCAAGCAATTTATTCTGTTTCACGTGGTGGATTAAATGCACGTATGATGAGCATTGCCGAGGAGGTTGGTAATGCCGAAATATTTTATAACGAACGTTGCACGGATGTTGATTTAATAAAAGGAGTTGTGCATACCGAACATTCCGAAACAGGTGTAAAAAAAACATACCATTCGGATGTTGTTTTTGCTGCTGATGGAGCTTTTTCTGCTGTTCGTTATAATGCAATGCAAAAGCTTGATCGCTTTGATTACAGCCAGCGTTTTATCGAAGATGGATACCGTGAGATATTATTACCAGCAAATGCTGATGGAACCTACAAAATAGAAAAACATGCATTACATATTTGGCCTCGCGGTCGATTTATGTTAATTGCTTTACCTAATGAAGATGGTTCGTTTACATGTACCTTGTTCATGCCTATGAAAGGCGAAAAATCGTTTGAAACATTAACTTCAAAAGAAGCAGTAAACGATTTTTTCAAAACTACTTTCCCTGATTTTTATACCATGATGCCAACGATTGCGGATGCATGGGAAAACCATCCATTATCTGCTTTAGCAATTATCCGTTGTTTCCCATGGACACATGGAAAAACAGCTTTGATGGGCGATGCAGCGCATGCTACTGTTCCATTTTATGGACAAGGTATGAATTGTGGATTTGAAGATTGTACAGTAATGTGGCAATTGATGCAAAAACACAACGAAGATTGGAGCAAAGTTTTTGCAGAATATGAAATTTTACGTAAACCTGATGGCGATGGCGTTCAAGACCTTTCCTTGGAAAATTATTTTGTAATGCGTGATTATGTTGCAGACCCTAAATTCATTCTACAGAAAAAAATTGAAGCTTACTTTTCTGAAAAACATCCAGATAAATGGATGCCTTTGTACAGCCAAGTAACATTCAGCCACATTCGCTATTCAGAAGCATACCGCGTTGGTAAAAAGCAAGATGATATTATGAAAGCTGTTATGGCCATGTTCACAGATATCGAAAGTAAATGGAACAGTGAGGAGGTTGAGAAGGAGATCTTAAAAGCGATTAGTAAATAGGCAAGAGGGATTAGGAATTAGTTGTTAGTATTTGATAGCTACCTTGTAAAATAAATAATTTTAAATCAGCTACTCCCTATTTACTATTGGCTGTTCACTTTTGCCTAATCATCAAAATGATCTACCATAAAAAATACCTCCAAGTTAAATTACTCATCGAAAACCTTTCGACTTATGAGTTAATGGGGGTTTACAGGCCGCAAGCATACCTGCAAGGTGCAGGAAAATACTGCACCGAATGCCAGATTAATTTATTCAAAAAGCCAATAGAACCAGGCAAATCCGAAGTAATGAACGCATTACTTTATGCACCCCATGGATTTGGAGAGCATTTAGTTACAGGAAGTTTATTAACTTTACGTAACGGATTAGACATTGAAGCGAAAGCAGTTGTCTTGGAAATAATTGGGTATTGAACAACATTAAACACATAGTATTCTTTTTTTTATTTCTACTTAGCACAGCAATTGGTTTTGCTCAGCCAAGTACAGATGAACAATTAGCAATTCAGTTTTATCAAAACAAGGAATTTGATAAAGCATTGGATTACTATGAAAAACTGTATAACAAAAAATCACCTCAACTTTATTACACACCTTACTTAAACTGTTTATTAGAAACAAAAGATTTTAAAAAGGCAGAAAAAATTGTAAAAAAACAAATCAAGCAAAATCCGGAACAACTAAATCTACAAGTTGATTTAGGAACAGTGTATACCAAAAGCGATGAACCCGAGAAAGCTAAATCGGCATGGGATCAAACCATTAAACTAATCAAAGAAGACGAACAAGTATTTACGGTAGCAAACTCTTTTAATGCTATTCGGC
Source organism: Bacteroidota bacterium (assembly GCA_016707685.1). Lineage (GTDB taxonomy): Bacteria > Bacteroidota > Bacteroidia > 2-12-FULL-35-15 > 2-12-FULL-35-15 > 2-12-FULL-35-15. The sequence goes on along the minus strand of JADJHE010000011.1, from coordinate 93,718 downwards.
AATTCGATTATTCAATAGCAGCTTACCTAAAAGGACGAAAAATATCACAAACCAATTACCCCTACAGTTTTGAACTTGCCGAAATTTATAAAACAAAAGGGGATAAACTAGCAATGATTAACGAGTTGCTGGATGCACTCGAAATAAATGAATCCTATATTCAAAGTGTTCAAAATGCATTGCAAACAAGTTTTGGAAATGATACAGATTCAAAACAAAACGAAGTACTAAAAACTGAATTGTTAAAACGCATTGCTAAAAACTCAGACAAAACAATTCTTTCCGAATTATTAATTTGGATGCAAATACAACAAAAAGATTGGGAGGGAGCATTTATCCAGGCAAAAGCATTGGACAAACGTAAAAAAGAAGAAGGGAACCGAGTAATGGCTTTGGCTCAATTATTCGCACAAAATGAAGCCTATGACATTGCTATTAAAGCATACAACTTTGTAATTGCAAAAGGTCCCGATGTTTATTATTACAGCAATGCTCGAATGGAATTGCTTAATGTGAGTTATTTAAAAGTTGTATCAAAAGGAAATTATACGAGTGCCGATTTAATTGAATTGGAAAAAAATTACAATGTCACCATTACTGAATTAGGAAAATCAGCAAGCACTGCTCCACTTCTAAAAAACTTAGCACACTTGCAAGCTTTCTATTTAAACAAATCAACGGATGCTATTGCCTTGCTGGAAGAAACAATTGCAATGCCTCAATTATCAGCACCTACACAAGCGGATTGTAAATTAGAATTAGCCGATATTTTATTGATGACAGGAAACGTTTGGGATGCTTCATTACTTTATTCACAAGTAGAAAAGGCAAATAAATATGATATTGTTGGACAAGAAGCAAAATTCAGAAATGCACGCATATCCTATTACACAGGAGATTTTGGTTGGGCACAAGCACAATTGGATGTTTTAAAAGGATCAACATCAAAATTGATTGCCAACGATGCAATGGAATTGTCATTGGTTATTAGTGATGCATTAGCAGAAGACACAACCACTACTCCTCTAGAAATTGTTGCTCGTGGGGATTTATTAGCTTTTCAAAACAAAGATGAATTAGCCAAACTAACTTACGATTCTGTAAATACACTTTTCCCAAACAATGTTTTGTGCAACCGAATTTTGTATAAAAAAGCACAATTGGAATTAAAACGTGGAAAATACAATGATGCCATTGTATTCTATGAAGAGTTATTGAAAAAAAACAGTGAAGACATTTATGCCGATGATGCACTATTCAAATTAGCAGACATCAATGAAAATCAATTAAAAAATAACGACAAAGCAAAAGAGTTGTATCAACAATTACTAGAAAAATACCCAGGCTCACTCTATGTTGTGGAAGCACGTAAACGCTTTCGAAAATTAAGAGGTGATGCAATTAATTAGCGTTCTAATGAGTGGTAAAAAGTTCAAGCAGATTTGTGAAGGCTTGTTTTGATATCAATAAAACATAAAACGATTCGTATATTCGTAAAAATTCGTAATTCGTAGTAGATATGATTATTTATAATGTAACAGTAAACATTGAAAACGATGTTCGTGAAGAATGGCTTCAATGGATGAAATCAACACACATTCCAGATGTAATGGCAACTGGCTATTTTCTGGAAAATAAAGTTTGCAAAGTATTAGTTGACGAAGAGCAAGGCACTACCTACTCCATTCAATACACATGCGCAAGTATGGATGATTTAAAAGAATACCAGGCGAATCATGCACCTCGTTTACAAAAAGAGGTAGCAGAAAAATATGCTAATAAATTTGTAGCATTTAGAACATTATTGGAGGTCGTATAATGTCAGAAAACGTAAGAGCAAAAAAACACCTGGGTCAGCACTTTTTAACTGACGAAAAAATAGCACTGGATATTGTTAAAGCATTAAAGCATACCGATCTCTATAAGCAAGTATTGGAAGTTGGTCCAGGAATGGGTGTTCTTACCAAATACCTTATCAATGAAACAAACTTTGAAACACACATCATTGATATCGACCGAGAATCTATTGCATATTTAAAAAAAAATTACCCTTCTCTTGAAAATAGAATTATTGATGGCGATTTTTTAAAGCTCGACTTTACAACTCTATTTAATAATGAAGCATTTGCTGTAATCGGAAACTTTCCATATAATATCTCCACTGAAATTTTATTTAAAATTTTGGATCATAAAAACCAAGTGCCTGAAGTTGTAGGTATGTTCCAAAAAGAAGTAGCAGAACGAATTGCTTCGAAACCAAAAAACAAAACCTACGGCATCACTAGCGTTTTACTGCAAGCCTATTATGATATTGAATATCTTTTTACGGTGCATGAAAATGTATTTAATCCTCCACCACGCGTAAAATCTGCTGTTATACGATTAACAAGAAACAAAGTAGAAAAACTCGACTGCAATGAAAAATTATTCAAGCAAGTAGTGAAAGCAGGATTTAACCAACGCAGAAAAACACTCAGAAACTCTATACGTGCATTTAAATTAAAAGCCGAATTTGCAGACAATAGCTATTTAAGCAAACGAGCCGAAGAATTATCGGTTGCCGATTTTGTAGCATTAACAAATATGATGGAAAATTCATAAAACACTGCTATTTATCATGTTTTAATTCCATTTTGCTAGTTATTTTTGGACACAAATTCAAATAAATGGAAATCATATTTGGAATATTATTTTTAGCAATCACTTTACTGATTGCGCTTTTCATTCGTACCTATACTGCTCAAAAAGCGAAAAAAATGCGATTGGGTCTTTTCCTGATTTTAGCCTCTTTTTTAATCGGAATATTGATGTTATTCTATACTGTTACTACATTAGGCTAAAGATTATCAATGTCTTAAATTTTAGTTAATCGTTCATCCAATACGTATAAATATTACCTTTGCAACCGAACTAATTTCGGCAAATGCAATTTGAATTAACAGACGAGTTTTTTGAACGCTTACAACTTGCTATCGACAGCAAGGATGAACCGTTTATTGAATCGCAACTCAAAGAGTTGTACCCGCCTGATATTGCCGAAATTTTCAACAAACTTGAACTTGAGCAAGTAAAATTTCTTTACAATTACTTAGACGAACAAATTGCTGCCGATGTATTGGTGGAGTTGGAAGAGGATGTTCGTGAAGAGATTCTTGCCTCCCTTACTTCCAAAGAAATTGCCGAACAGTTAATCGACAATATGGATACGGATGATGCGGCAGACGTTATTGCCGAGTTACCCGACAACGTTCAAGATGAAGTATTAGCACAATTAGAAGATAGTGAACAAGCGAGCGATATCGTAGACTTATTGAACTACGATGAGAATACTGCTGGTGGTATCATGGGCAAAGAGTTTGTTCGTGTTCATGTAAACAGTACAGCTATTCAATGTGTTCGTGAAATCAGAGAACAATCAGAAGATACGGAGGTGTTGTATGCTATTTATGTTGTAGATGATGACGAAAAATTGGTTGGTTTATTACCGCTTAAAAAATTAATTGTTTCCCCTACACGCTCAAAGGTAGCTGACATATACGACTCAAAAGTTATCTCTGTAAAAACCAATACCGATGCCGAAGAAGTAGCCAATGTAATGGACAAATACAACCTAGTAGCAGTGCCGGTTGTGGATGCATTAGGACGATTGGTTGGTAAAATTACAATTGATGATGTTGTAGATGTTCGAAGGGAAGAAGAAACAGAAGATGTACAAAAAATGGGTGCGATGGAGGCGTTAGAAGAGCCATACATGAATACCTCATTTGTACAAATGTTTAAAAAACGTGCTGGCTGGTTGGTATTGCTTTTCCTAGGTGAAACACTTACTGCAACTGCCATGAGTTTTTTCGAAGATCAAATTACAAAAGCTGTAATACTAGCATTGTTTATTCCATTGATTATTGCAAGTGGAGGAAACAGCGGCTCCCAAGCATCTACACTTGTTATTCGTGCACTTGCTTTGGGTGAAATAAGCATTCGCGATTGGGCAAAAATTCTTAAAAAAGAATTTTACACTGGACTAACAATAGGATTGTTATTAGGTTTAATAGGCTTTTCACGCGTAGCAATATGGTCCTATTTCGTTACTGATTATGGCCCATATTGGTATTTAATTGCATTCACAGTTGGCTTCTCATTAGTGGGAGTTGTATTATGGGGAACCATGATGGGATCACTATTACCACTCGTTTTAAAACGCTTGGGTTTTGACCCTGCAGTATCTTCTGCTCCATTTGTAGCTACATTGGTAGACGTAACAGGATTGGTAATTTATTTTACCTTCTCCCTATTTTTCCTAAAAGGAATATTGTTATAAATTAAACAATCATTCCTGCTCCTACAGTTACATTACTTGCTTCATCAATAAGAATCAAACTTCCTGTAATTCGATTTTGTTTGTATTGATCAATAGCAATTGGCGCAGTTAAGCGTAATGTCAATCGAGCAATATCATTCAAGCCAACCTCTTTATCACTTTCCATTTTTTCGAGTGTATTGATATTGACTTTATACTGCACCTCTTTTACAACACAACGAACATCTTTTGTTGTATGCTTTAAGGCATATTTTCCATTCACTTGTAATTTCTTTTCATTTAACCAACATACCATCACCTCTACATCCTGTGTTACAACTGGCTGATTCTCAGATTTCACTAAAGTATCTCCTCTCGAAATATCAATCTCATCCTCTAACGTTAAGGTAACACTCATGGGTGCAAATGCTTCATCAATCGATTTATTATCCAAATCAATTGACTTTATTTTTGATGTGAAGCCACTTGGCAAAACGGTAATCGCATCTCCTTTTTTGAAAATACCACCTGCAACTCTTCCTGCATATCCTCTGTAATCGTGGTATTCATTGTTCATTGGTCGAATAACATACTGCACAGGAAAACGAGCATCTGAATGATTTTGATCATTTGCAATGTGCAAATTTTCGAGCAAATACATTAATGTAGAACCTTTGTACCAATCCATATTCTTAGAAAAATCAACAACATTATCTCCTTTCAAAGCACTAATTGGCAAAAAGTGAACATCTGTAATTTCCAATTGAGATGCGAAAGCTTCGTAATCTTTTTTTATACGTTCAAAAACATCTTCTTTATATTCAACTAAGTCCATCTTGTTAACACAAACAATTACGTGCGGAATTCTTAAAAGAGAAGCAATATAAGTATGGCGCATTGTTTGTTCGATAACACCTTTGCGTGCATCAATTAAAATAATGGCAGCATTTGCAGTACTAGCACCTGTAACCATGTTACGTGTATACTGAATATGACCGGGTGTATCTGCAATAATAAATTTACGTTTCGGTGTTGCAAAATAACGATATGCAACATCAATCGTAATACCTTGTTCACGTTCAGCACGCAAGCCATCTGTCAATAAAGCAAGGTTTACGTATTCCTCGCCACGCTTTTCACTTGTCGCTTTTATAGCTTCGTATTGATCTTCAAAAATTGATTTTGAATCATACAATAAACGACCAATCAATGTACTTTTACCATCATCAACCGAACCTGCTGTTGTGAAACGTAAAAGATCCATATCTAAATAACCATCTGTTTTCATACTTCTTTTTTAAAAAGTCTAATCGACTCAATGTAAATTTTAAAAATACCCTTGCTTTTTTCTATCTTCCATAGCAGCTTCAGAACGTTTGTCATCTATTCTACTGCCTCGCTCCGTAACACGTGTAGATGCTACCTCTTCTACAATTTCTTCGAGTGTAGTTGCTGCCGATAAAACAGCACCAGTACAACTGATATCTCCAATTGTTCTAAAACGAACTTGCATTTTTTCAACCTTTTCTGTAGGCTTTAAAGGAATAACATTTGAATGCGCATAAATTACACCATCACGCACAAAGCATTCACGCTCATGTGTAAAATAAATAGAAGGAATTTCAATTTGTTCTTGCAAGATGTATTGCCAAACATCCATTTCTGTCCAGTTACTAATTGGAAATACTCTGAAATGCTCCCCTATACTTTTCTTTCCATTAAACAAATTCCATAATTCCGGACGCTGATTTTTAGGATCCCACTGTCCGAACTCATCACGATGGGAAAAAAAGCGTTCCTTCGCTCTTGCTTTCTCTTCATCTCTTCTGGCCCCACCAATCAAAGCATCAAACTTATATTTTTCAATGGTATCTAACAATGTCACTGTTTGCAGTGCATTGCGACTTGCATTAAATCCTTTCTCTTCTTGCACTTTTCCTTCATCAATACTTTGTTGAACAGAACCAACAATCAACTGAATTCCATATTTTTTGGCTAACTCATCACGAAAAACGATTGTTTCTTGAAAGTTATGACCTGTATCTACATGAACCAACGGGAATGGGATTTTTGCTGGTGCAAAAGCTTTTTTAGCCAAATGAAAACAAACAATTGAATCTTTCCCTCCCGAAAAAAGCAATGCTGGTTTTTCAAATTGTGCAGCTAATTCGCGAATAATATAAATGCTTTCGCTTTCAAGTTCTTTTAAATGAGTTAAGTTGTAATTTTTCATTTTATAATTTCAATTTCGCTACTATTATTGTTACACTTTCTTGCACAGTCATCTCATTTGTTTTTAGTACAATTGCTGGATTTTAGGCTCCTCAAAAGGGAGAGCTAATTCCTGTAAAATCTTTTATTTCTCCTTTGCGTGCTTTTGCATACAAACCTTTTACATCACGTTGTTCGCAAACTGCTAATGGAGTATTTACAAACACTTCAACAAAATCATCTTCCCCAATAATTGATTTAGCAATTGTACGAATTTCTTCTGTAGGACTTACAAAACAACAAATTGTAATTACACCACAATTCACAAACAGCTTTGTAATTTCTGCTATTCTACGGATATTCTCCAAGCGATCTGGCTCACTAAAACCAAGATTATTATTAATACCCGCTCGAATATTATCCCCATCCAAAACTTGTGTCAAAATCCCTTTCAAATGAAGCTCTTTTTCTAAAGCAATCGCAATAGTGGTTTTTCCACTACCACTAAGCCCAGTAAACCATATACAAAAAGCTTTTTGGCCAAGTAGTTTTTCTTTTGCTACTCGTTGTAAAATATCTGTTGTAGGAAATAAATTGTTCATAGTATAAATATACAATAAAAAAGGTCTAACCTGTTTGGAAAGACCTTTTGAATAAGTTCAAATATGTATAGCAAGTCCTTCCGTAAATTAATCACAGCACATCATACAACACATCATTGCGTTGCTAGTACTCATAAGTTTATGGAAAGTTGTTGTTTTCATTTCTGCTACAAATGTAAATCTAATTTTTAAACTACAAAATATTTTTTTGCATTACCTTTGTTTCATGAGCACATACAAGAAAATTCAATCACCAAAAATTGATACTGATTTAACAGAAAAAATAATTGCATCCATTGATTCAAAAAAAGCAAGTGTTGATGAATTAAAACTCGCACTATCGCTAGTTGACTTAACAACATTGGAGGGAAAAGATACAGATCAACGTATCATTGAATTGTGCAAAAAAGCAATTGACTCAGGAACTGCTGCTGTATGTGTATATCCTACATTGGTATCCGTAGCAAAAAATGAATTAAAGAATAGCAACAAAAAAGTAGCATCCGTAGCTGGAGGATTTCCTTCTGGACAAATTCCTTTAAATATTAGATTACAAGAAGCTGAGTATGCTATTAAACAGGGTGCTGATGAGATTGACATGGTTATTTCGAGAGGAAAATTTCTCGAAGGGAAGTACGAATTGATTCATGAAGAAGTAGCTGCATTTAAAAAAGTTTGTGAAAACACTACACTAAAAGTTATACTTGAAACAGGCGAACTAGAAACATTAGATAACATCCGAATTGCTAGTGATATTGCACTTTATGCTGGCGCTGATTTTATAAAAACATCGACAGGAAAAATGGCAATAAATGCAACATTACCAGCTATATGTGTAATGCTTCAAGCTATCAAAGATTACCATACTGCAACAGGTAAAAAATGTGGAATCAAACCATCGGGTGGTATTTCAGATGGAGATACAGCTGCAAAATATTTACGATTAACCGAACAAATTGTTGGAAAAGAATGGCTAAATTCTAACTTATTCCGCTTTGGTGCTAGCCGTTTAGTCGACAATTTAATTTCAGAAATTAACGGAATAAAAAACACTAATACAACTGCTGGTGGATATTAAGCAATTATTAACAAAAGCAATAGAAGCTTCATTATTAGCTGGAGATGAAATCCTGAAAGTATACAATACAGGGTTTGAAGTAGAACAAAAAGCAGACAATTCTCCGCTAACAATAGCAGACAAAAATGCTCATGATACTATTTGTGATATTTTAAAAGTTATGCCCTATCCTATTTTGAGCGAAGAAGGTAAAAACATTGAGTACAGCGAGCGCAAGGAGTGGGACTATTTTTGGATGGTTGATCCGTTAGACGGCACAAAGGAATTCATCAAACGCAATGGAGAGTTTACAGTCAATATTGCACTTATACACAAACAAAAATCAATCCTAGGCGTAATTTATATTCCTGTAACCCGAATGCTCTATTTTGCAGCCCAGGGAATTGGAAGTTTCAAGTTAAAAATTCCAACTAATTATACAACATCAATAAACCTTTCAGACTTAATCAATCAATCCCAAAAATTACCTATAGAACATCCTAACAGAAAATTCACGGTTGTTGCCAGCAGATCGCACCTTAGCGAAGAAACGCAAATGTTTGTAGATGGGCTCAAAACCATCCATAAAGTGATCGAATTTATTTCAACTGGAAGTTCCATAAAATTATGCTTAGTAGCCGAAGGAGCGGCCGATGTATATCCACGATTTGCACCCACAATGGAATGGGATACTGCAGCTGGGCAGGCAATTTGCGAAATAGCAGGAAAATCGGTAGTTGATTACGATACAAATAATGCACTTCTTTACAATAAAGAAAACCTATTAAACAGATGGTTTTCTGTAATTTAAACACTAGTTTTCCTATTTAAGCTCCTTTTTTTTGAAAAATTCTATCCTTGTTAACGCTCATCTGATTTCAAGGGATAAATAATAAAAAACTTTTTCTAAATAATTAGTGTTTAGGGCTTTCTTTTACATTTCAGTAACTATAAAACCTAAAAAGCTATTAAAAATGAAAACACAATTACTATTTGGAGCATTTCTTATTTGCTCAACTGGGGCTTTTGCTCAAAACTTAAGCTTGGAATCAAGTCCATTTCCAACTCCTAAAATGCACAAAAACGTTTTAAGTGTTGAAAGAAATGTAACATGTCCAGATGACACAGTATGACTTTACAGTTTCTCCAAGTGTAATTTGTGCTGGACAAGCAGTAACATTTACCAACACAACTACCCCTACATCTATCTTAGGGAACAGAACATACAACTCTGCTGCATTTGATGTATACTTCAATGCTGAACCGGATTCTACATACGCTTGGGACTATGCTGATGGTTCACCACTTGCTGTTAGTGTAAACGGATCACACACATACGCTACGGCTGCAACTTATAATGCAACCCTTTATACCGTTAGTGGATTGTATACTACTTGCTTAGACACGAAAGTGACTCCAGTTAATGTAACGGTTTGTACAGATATCCAAGAAAACAATGCTGCAAACATGTTGAACATTTACCCAAACCCTTCAAACGGTATGTTTACTGTAAACATGAATACAGCAGCTAAAACGACTGTTGAAGTGTACAATGTAATTGGTGAAGTAGTTTTTTCTACTCAATTAACAAACAATACAGCTTTAGTTGATTTATCTAACTATTCAGCTGGTGTTTATTCAATGAAATTAATTTCTGAAAACACTACAATTGTAAAACAAATTGTTTTAACAAAATAATTCCAGTTTTAAGACAAAAAAAAGCCCCTGCCTTTATTGGTAGGGGCTTTTTTGCATTTTATAGGATTTTATTTCGTATTATTGCATACTAAAACAAACTTAATTATGAGCAAAGTTGCATTAATCACAGGTGTTACTGGACAGGATGGGGCTTATTTATCCGAATTCCTTTTAAACAAAGGCTATACAGTGCATGGACTTAAAAGAAGAAGTTCTTTATTCAATACCGATCGAATTGATCATTTATACAAAGACCAACATGAAAAACAAGTAAAGTTTTTCTTGCATTATGGTGATTTAACTGATTCAACGAATATCATCCGTATTATTCAAGAAACACAACCTGATGAGATTTACAACCTTGCTGCTCAATCGCATGTAAAGGTTTCATTTGAAACTCCCGAGTATACAGCAAATGCAGACGCAATTGGTACATTAAGAATTTTGGAGGCGATTCGTATTTTGAAATTAGAAAAGAAAACGAAATTTTATCAAGCATCTACATCCGAGATGTACGGTTATGTTCAAGAGATTCCTCAAAAAGAAACAACTCCTTTTTACCCTCGTTCTCCTTATGGTGTAGCAAAAGTCTATGGATTTTGGATAACAAAAAACTATCGCGAAGCATATGGAATGTACGCTTGTAATGGAATTTTATTTAATCACGAAAGTCCTTTAAGAGGCGAAACATTTGTGACACGAAAAATCACTCGTGCTGCCGCAAAAATTCATTTAGCCTTACAAGAAAAATTATTTTTAGGAAATTTAGATGCAGAGCGCGATTGGGGACATGCAAAGGATTATGTAGAAGGAATGTGGTTGATGTTACAACAAAAAGAAGCGGATGATTATGTACTCGCTACGGGTAAAAAAATTACAGTACGAAAATTTGTTGAATTAGCATTTGCTGAAGTTGGAATTACATTGAAATGGGAAGGAAAAGGAGTAGATGAAAAAGGAATAAATGTAGCTAACGGTAAAACATTAGTAGAAGTTGATCCTGCTTATTTCCGTCCAACAGAAGTTGATTTATTGATTGGTGATGCTTCAAAAGCAAAACAAAATATGGGTTGGGAACCAAAACATACATTGGAGCAATTAGTAAAAGAAATGATGGCTAGCGATCTTAAATTATTTGAAAAGGATAAATATTTAATGGATGGTGGGCATGAAGTAAGAAACTTTCATGAATAATATGAATAAGAATTCAAAAATATACGTTTCAGGCCACCGTGGAATGGTGGGTTCTGCAATTATTAGGCGCTTACACAAAGATGGCTTTACAAACATTGTAACCCGTACATCAAAAGACTTAGACCTAAGAAATCAGCAAGCAGTTGCTGATTTTTTTGCAACTGAAAAACCTGAATTTGTTTTTTTAGCTGCTGCTAAAGTGGGTGGAATTGTTGCGAACAATACCTACCGTGCCGATTTTATTTATGAAAACATGATGATACAAAGCAATGTCATTCATCATGCTTATTTGAATAATGTTACTAAGTTAATGTTCTTAGGCTCTTCTTGTATTTACCCTAAATTGGCTCCGCAACCGTTAAAAGAGGATTATCTTTTAACAGGGTTATTAGAACCAACAAATGAACCCTATGCAATTGCCAAAATAGCTGGTATAAAAATGTGTGATGCCTATCGTGCTCAATACGGCTGTAATTTTATTTCAGTGATGCCAACTAATCTATATGGTCCTAACGACAATTATGACTTAAACAATTCACATGTACTACCTGCATTAATCCGCAAATTTCATACAGCTAAAAAAGAAAATGCTGCAACAGTTGAAATTTGGGGAACAGGCTCACCCTTGCGCGAATTTTTACATGCCGATGATTTGGCGGATGCTTGTTTCTATTTAATGCAAAATTACAATGAACCAGGATTAGTTAACATTGGCGTTGGTGAAGACATCTCCATAAAAGATTTGGCATTACTCGTTAAAAAAACAGTTGGCTTTTCTGGCGAATTAAAATTCGATACAACTAAACCTGACGGAACGCCACGTAAATTAATGGATGTAAGTAAGCTACACTCCTTTGGCTGGAAACATAAAATCAATTTAACAGAAGGCGTTGCTGCAGTTTATGCTGAAGTAAAAGATAAGTTGTAATGAACACCATGTATCAGGTATCAAGTAACAAGTATCATGTATCAAGTATTTGGTATCAAGTATTTGGTATCAGGTTTTTCCGTTATAGCCTCTTGTGTATAGCTTGTGTCTTAATATTGAATTCTTTATCAGCTCAACAGAACTTACCATTGAACAGAGAATGGGGTTTAAAAATTGAGAAAGAACTATCAGTCGTTAAAACAAAAGAATTATTTGTTCACACCAACAATTACGCTGAAGGATGGAGGGATACCATTAGCTTAGAAAACAACACAATTACTTCCTTTCGCCCAATATTACAGCCAATAAGCCACCCTAAAAAAAACAAAACCGAAAAACTTATCATTCGAAAAATAAAAAAAGAAAGTCTTTTTATTGTTCAGGATACTACCGATAAGTTTTACATGACCATTGATCCCTTATTCAATTTTGAATTTGGAAAAGATTTGGCCGATGCTACTGGAGAAAAAGTATACAAAAACACACGTGGCTTCATTGTACGTGCTAGCATCGGTAAAAATCTTGCTTTCGAAACATCCTTTTATGAAAATCAGGCAACTTATGTGCAATACCTCGATGATTATATTAACTCAACGAATGATTTGTTCCCACAAACGGCCAACTATCAGTACGATGTAATACCTGGTCAAGGGCGTGCAAAAAAATTCAAAAACAATGGCTATGATTATGCAATGGCATCGGGCTATGTATCCTACTCTCCTTTTAAAATATTAAATATTCAAGTGGGACATGGTAAACATTTTGTAGGTGATGGCTACCGTTCTTTATTACTTTCGGATAACACATTCAATTATCCTTTTGCACGTATTACCACAACCTACAAAAACTTTCAATACACCAATCTCTTTGCATCTTTTATGAACCTTACAAATGGTGGAGTGAAAACACCACCCAATGTAGAACGATTGTTTCAAAAGAAAACAGCTAGCTTCCAAATGCTAAGCATGAATCTTTTTAAACGCTTGCAAATAGGCCTTTTTCAAGGAATGATATGGGAAGCAGCAGATACCATGAATCGCCAAAGCTTAGAATTTAACACCTTTAATCCCATAATTGGCGTAAACTCTGCTGTATATGGTTTGCATAATAAAAACAATGTATTAGTAGGGGCAACTTTAAAATTAAAAATCACCAATAGCATATCCTTGTATGGTCAATACATGCTAGATGACCTTGCAACCAAAAGTGGAATAGCAAATATTCGTAAAAAATATGGTTACCAAATTGGATTAAAGTATTTCGATTTATTTACAATTAAAAACTTGCACTTACAACTCGAATACAACAATGTTCGTCCATATTCCTATTCTTCAGAAAACACCTTTCAAAGTTACACACACTACAACCAAGCCCTCGCTCACCCACTAGGCGCAAATTTTTATGAAGCAATTGGAATAATCAATTATAGATACAGAGACTTTTTTATTCAGGCAAAAGGAAACTATGCGGTAAAAGGGAATGACTCATTAAATTACAATTTTGGTGGAAATGTATTTAAATCCGACAATACATTCCCTTCAAACCAACAGCTAGAGAATATCCAAACAACACAAGGATTAAAAACAACCATCATCTATCAAGATATTCATGTCGGATATTTGGTAAATCCTTCAACAAACTTTAATATTGTAGTAGGATTAAGTAATCGTTCGGAAATAACCGAAGGAGTAAACAAACAAACACAATTTGTATATTTTGGTGTTAGAACATCGTTTGCAAATTTTTATTACGATTTTTAAATTAAACATATAAACCAAATGGGATTTTTAATCTTAGTATTCATTACTTCTTTTTTTGTGGTTTTACTTTCAACTCCATCGTTGATTAAAGTTGCAATTCTAAAAAGATTATTCGATGCTCCAGGTGATACTAGAAAAATTCATTCTAGAATGGTTCCTACAATAGGTGGAATTATCATTTTTGCTGGAACAATTTTTTCATTTTCGTTATGGTTTCCCAATGGATACATTCACGATTCAATGCAATTAATGGGAGCAATGGATGATTATAAGTTTATAGTATCTACCGTACTTGTTATGTTTTTTGTGGGAGTTAAAGATGATATTATCGGAACTGCACCTGTAAAAAAATTGGTTGCACATGTTCTTGTTGGGATGGTATTGATTTTAATGGCCGACATTCGAATTGTGAGTATGCAAGGAATATTTGGAATTGAAGTATTGCCACATTGGGCAAGTGTCTTTTTATCATTGTTTACATACATTGTTGTTGTAAATGCATTCAACTTAATTGATGGAGTTGATGGATTAGCTGGTGGCGTAGGATTGATTGCAGCCTCAGCATTTTGGAGCTTGGTTTGCATTAGCTGGTGACCCGGTAATGGCTTGTCTTGGATTCGCACTAGCTGGTTCATTATTAGGCTTTTTATTTTTTAATTTTTCTCCTGCAAAAATTTTTATGGGTGATTCTGGATCATTAACAATTGGTCTAATTATATCTATCCTTGCTATCAAATTAATTAATTATGATGTAACTACGATTCACAATCCAATTATTTTGCATGTTTCAAAACCAATATTTGCAATGGCCGTTTTGGTATATCCATTAGTTGACACACTTCGAATTTTTATATATCGTGCTGCACGTGGTGTATCTCCTTTTTCAGCCGACAGAAATCATCTTCACCATCGCATTATTGACATTGGATTTAGTCACAAAAAAACAGTTATCACCATTTATACTATTAACATCCTAATTATTGGCTTAAGTGTATTTTTCTCTTTTTTAGAAGCCACTTATACTTTTATTATAGTAGGAGGTACGGCATTATTTATTGCACAAGTTCCATTCTTTATTAAAAAAGTAAAAAACAGAACGGTGCATGAAAAGTAAAAAGCCATATTTAATTTTTACTTTCTTCATTCTACTTCTTCTTCTAAAGAACAACCATTCAATTGCTCAACAATTAAACTATACTCTCAGCAAAGATTTTTTATGGGGTATCGATAACTATTATAATAATAAAGAAGAAAAATTTCAAACCTTTGTGAAGCCTTATCGCTTCGAAGTTATTAAACAAATAAAAGATAGCACGTCCACCTTTCCAAGATTACTAGCTGGTACAAAAGCAGAAGAGAGAGACAAAAAGGCTAAATCTCAAATTGAAGTATACCCACTCATAAATGCCAGTGCTGGATACCAAACTTCCCCCAAAGGACGATTTACAAACGATTTAGCTATAGGTGCTAACCTCTTAGGTTTTATAGGAAACAAATTTGCATTCAACTTTAAAGCACTTGGAGGGAAAATAGTTGCTAATAGTTTTGTTGACTCAATTATTCAAGAAACGAATGTGAACCCTGGCATTGGTTACATCTACAGAAGTAACAACGACTCATCAAATCAGCAATATGCCTATCAATATTTTTCGGGATACTTATCTTATTCTCCAAACAAAATTTTTAATTTCCAAGTTGGCCAAGACAAACATTTTTGGGGTGATGGTTATCGCTCTTTATTTCTATCCGATAATGCTGCACCTTACCCCTATCTTAAAATAACAACCAACGTGTGGAAACTAACCTATGTGAATTTATTTACAATTATGAAGGATGCAACGCATCCATCGGGAATGAAAAAAGATTGGTTAAATAAATATGCGACATTGCATTATTTAGGCTGGAATGCTACTAAACGAATTTCGATTGGTCTATTTGAATCTGTAGTTTGGCAAGGAAGCGACAGCACTCGCCATCGTGGATACGATGTAAATTACTTGAACCCTATACTATTCTTCCGACCTACAGAATATTCACTAGGTTCGAGCGACAATGCTTTTGTTGGATTTAATTTCAAAATAAAATTATTTAAAAAACAACAACTCTATGGACAGATTTTATTAGATGAGTTTTTATTAAAAGAAGTTGTAGCAAACGATGGCTGGTGGGCCAATAAACAAGCTTTTCAAATTGGATTTAAAAGCTTTGACATGTTCAAAATCACACATTTTAATTTCCAAACTGAATTTAATTATGTTCGTCCCTACACCTACGCACATGGAAGTGTTCAACAAAACTATGGACACATGAACCAACCTTTGGCTCATCCTCTAGGAGCAAATTTCTGGGAGTCTATTTCTTTCTTAAACTACCGACACAAACGCATATTCATAGAAGCAAAAGTTCAATACGCAAAATATGGTGCTGATAGTGCAGGAACCGACTACGGAAAAAACATTTTCATGTCGTATACCAATCGTCCGAATGATTATGGAAATTATACAACACAAGGATTTCAAACAAATTTAATTACTGCATCATTGCGAGGAGCTTATATACTTGACACACGTATGAATTTAAAAATTGAATTAGGGGCTGCTTATCGCATTGAAGAACGTGCTTATTCAAAAACACAAATTCCTTATTTCTTTATTGGTATCAAAACCGACCTATCAAACACTTATTCCGATTTTTAATTTTTCTTTTTTAAGAATCATTTCCATATGTGGAATATCATCTTCTAAATATTCCTTTCCTACAGTTCTGAAACCAAAGCCTTCATAGAATTTTAACAAATACGATTGTGCCGAAATACGTACAGAACTATTTACAAATTTCTGTTGAATGCATTTCAGAGCCTCTTCCATCAATTGTTTCCCTACACCACTTCCTCTAACCAATGAAGAGCTAACGACTCTACCTATCGACACCTCCGCATAGGATATACCCGCAGGTAGTATTCTGCAATAAGCTACCAATACGCCATCATTACTATAACCCATTAAATGAAATGATTTTAAATCTTTTCCATCAGCATCTTGATAGGAACAGTTTTGTTCAACAACAAAAATCTCCAATCTCAACTTCATTAGTTCATACAACTCAACAACCGATAGCTCTTGAAACGATTTAATTTCCCAACGAATGTTCATTTAATCAAGTGTTTTAAAATTTTATTTTCAATGATTGCATACATCATCAATCCTACTAACACACCAAACGAATTTGCAATAAAATCAAACATGTCAGCACTACGTTCTTGAAACAATGCTCCTTGCATCACTTCTAACAAACCGCCATAAATTATACAAAAAGTGGTTGCTACAATTTTTGCATTAGTTTGCAAAAAGCGAATCATTGTTTGCAATAGAAAACCTCTAATTGTAAATAAGACTAATACAAAAAAAATTCCTGCATGTACAAATTTGTCAAAACTCAGCAACTCTAAAAACGAAATATGCGGAATGTCCCTTCCAGGAATTCCGCACAATATCAATATTAGCAATGCCCAAAGCATTGCCCATTTAGTATGTTTTAAAAACATTATCCGCGAGGGATTAGTGTCCGATTAATGCTTTGTAATCAGCAGCACTTAACAAGCCACTTAATTCAGCTGCATTGGAAACCGCTATTTTAATCATCCAACCTTTTCCATAAGGATCTTTGTTTACTGCATCAGGAGCAGCATCTAAACCTGGATTAACTTCTAATACTTTACCAGATACTGGCATAAACAAATCAGAAACCGTTTTAACAGCTTCTACTGTTCCAAATATTTCTTCGTGAGCTAATTCCTCACCAACTGTAGTTATATCAACATAAACGATATCACCTAATTCGCTTTGAGCAAATTCGGTAATACCAATATAAGCTTCATTACCTTCTACACGAACCCATTCGTGATCTTTTGTGTACTTTAAATTTTCTGGAAAATTCATATTAATGGTGTTTTTTTATTTTGTAAGCACAAATTTATAGTTAAATCCAATAAAAAAAAGAGTTATTTGCTTTTTTTTAGTTAGATAGCATCAAACGCAAGCTTAAACCAGCATTTGTATTGGTTGTAGGGAACGATGTAGAAATAACTGGCTTATTCATGATACGATCATAGAAGAAACGAATATTGATACGTTCATTAATAACATAATCCATTGACACTTTTAATGAAATAATGTTTGTACCACCAGTTGATTGACTCGTTTCCTCAACAATACGCCTAATTACCGTTTCGTTTTTACGGAAAGAAATATCGGCTTTTAAATTTAAGTCACTCTTAATCGGCTTACCCTTTACCTTCATTCTTTTACTGATTGTAACATCACGAATACGATAACCTACACCTCCAATAATTTCACGTCCAACAATCTCCGTTAATGTTTTACTAGTTAATCCCAACGAAATATTACGATCTTTTTTGTACTCAAAATTCAACAACAAGCTATTATTTAAAACAAAATCAAACTTAATAAATGGGCTCCATTGCTCTGAAATCGTAACTGTATTAATTTGGTAACGGGAAATAAAATTTGGATTATTCGCAATACTAGATACAGCTTCCATAACAGCAGTATAACCATCTTGATCAGGGTCAATAAACTGCAAATTAGAAGTATAGCCCCCAACATTGTAGGACGATCGGTAGGCATGGCTTAGCGTAACAGACTTAAAGTATTTTTTCAACTTTTCTATTTTTGATAAACCGTCATAGGTTAATCTCCAATTTGGTTTAGGCACCTTTGGAAAAGCATCTAAACTTACATTCGTAGGATTTTTACCTGAATATGCAGCGATAAATGCAGGTATTAACACTTCCTGAGACGTCTCATTGTACCCTTGTGCAAATCCATTAATTACGTTACTGCTCCAATTGGGATTTTCAGAAGCAACTCTCGTAGAAATGGTTGAACGTGCATTTAAAAATGCTAAAAATGCTTTATCATCTTTATAAAAAGATGTTTTATAACTCAAAAACGACATGCTAAAATTACCTGTTTCCATTGGCGTTTGAGTTTCAAACTTTCCAGTGGTTGTATTCCATCTAAAAAACTCAGTATTGTTTTTTGATTTTGTTCGTAGTGCCGACAATTCTATTTTAACATCAGGCAATGGTTCTAAATTAGCTTTGATATTTAAATTTGTGGCAAATGTTTTTGTGTATAAATTGTTCAATGAAGCAGTTTTAACCAACCAATCATTATTGGGGTCGTTATCTAAAGTTGAAGCAATTGCTTGCTGACGAATATCCTGTTGACTTCCGAAAACAAAACCTGGGGTTGGACCAGCAAAATGTTCATCCATACCAAGCATCTGTGTATTTCGAGCATAGCCTGGCAATAAAGTACCTTCTGTTTGTGAATACGTAATATTTACGGTTTTCAAACTCATTATAATTCTAGCCACATACTCAATAATTTCGTACTGATTATCTTTCTTTTTTGTACTATCAGCCGGTGCTGTTTTAGCATTTGTTGGGCTTTTAACTGCAGAAGTAGCTTTGCCCTTATTAGCATTTTTGTTATTCTTATTATTAATTTTTTTCAAGAATGGTACTTTATTATACAAGGTTACCATGTTGGCTTGTCCTGTCCATTGAATGTTCCTCGAATTTTGTATTGTATTTCCTAAAGTATCTGGAGTGGTATATAAATTACCTTCAGCATCTCTAGCTAAATTATTCATAATCGGAGAACGTGACCATGAGTAAGTACCAGCATAACGAACCGAAGCGGTTGTAAAATCCAATAACGGAATTTTATTAATAGGAATTGTATAATTTACATTTATTTGTTGATTGTATTGAGTCGTTTTTACACGATCAAAAAACTCACGCTTCAATGTATCTCTCGAAGCATCTGTTACAGCACCATCTGGTTCTAATATTCGCTCTAAATTACTAGCCGTATAATCCAATTTCAAATTTCTAGTGATGTCGTATTTCAAATCGTAGTTACGCGTCATATTAAAACGCTTATTAAATGTTGGTAAAATAATAACATCTCCTCCTGTTGTATTTCTTGATTTTGCAGCACTGTATTCGCGCTGAACATCGGTATTAAATCCTAATTTATTGGGATAAGGATAAAAATTAATATCCTTAATAAGAACCAAATATTTCGATTGGAAAATTTTCATTTTCGCAAACGGCTTAATGTTTTTAGGTTGTGGTGCAAAATTGTACATCAATCCACCTCTATGATTTATTTGAGAGTTGTACTCAATATTCACATTTCGTCTGTATATCTCATTGAATGAGTATGAAGCCGCCCAATTCTCAACATCATAGATGTGACTCTTTTTCGAATTCTTTCCTTTGTCTTTCTTGACATTCGTAAAATTGATACTCTGACGTTTGGTATAATCTTGAGTAACGTATTTTAAGGAATCGCGAATATCTTTTGATACATTTTCATCTTTTAAAGCAGGAGCTAACAAGATATCTGGATCTAATGGATTGTATTGTGGTGTAATAAACGTTTCGGAATACCCAATGTATGTTGGTATATGAATATTTAATTCTTCAGGAATAAATTTACCCAATTCCAAACTCGATGCAATATCATATTGTTTTAATGTTTCACGTTTACGTTCACTTACTTTATTTTCGATTGTACCAAAACCAGGTGTGTACATATTTCCTGACAATGACAATGTTCCTAAATCAGCCAATTTAGCTGTCACACGAGCAGTTGCTGCCCATCCTCCTTTTTCATCAAAATCGGTCAATCGTAATTCATTCACCCATACAATTCCACATTTAGGCTGTCCATCATCATCAGCAGTTGGTCCTGTCTTTTTAGGATTACGAATACCTATCATCAGCGTTTTTACTGCACTTAAATTTGGATTTCCTTTGATTGTAATTAATCGACTATCATCTGCAACCGTATACTCACTTGTAAGTGTTGCCGTTCCTTCAAATATGGCATTATTACGTCTTTGTTTTGCTGCTTGTAACTTTTCAAATTCCAATACCATTTCATTCGACAACGGCCAAACACGATATTGATCATCTGTATTAGTTCCATTGTAATTTCCAGGAGGAGTTATGCTTAATGGAATTTCATACTCATAATAGTTATCTGTATAATCTGTACCCAAACGAATGAATGCATGCAAATCGCCACTGTTCAATGGATCATTTCCTGTTGGAGATGATTCAGCATGGATGTACATTTTTAATTTCTTGTAGGAACGCACATCCAAGTTTGTATTTTTGAATGCTGCTCTGGATTTTCCATCTTCCAAATTACAAACTGTTAGTGATAATGATTGCTCATTTAACTGAACAAGATTTGCTGTTCCTGCATTTATTTCACGATCAATGCCTGGAGGCAATACATAATTAATTGGTTGGCGACTACCATTTTCTTCAATGTTAACAGCTGCAATATCAAACTGAGTATTTGCATCGTCATTTGGAACATACAAACCTGGTTGCAATAAATCAAAGCCATATTTACGCCATTCTCCACGAATTAATTCTAAACGAGCAAATCGCAACACAATTGGTTTATCTACATTTTTAAAGAACATACGCATAAAACGTATGGATTGAAAATTTTCAATTGCACCAATTTTTTCAACTTGATTTGAACGAATAGGAATTTTAAACTGGTACCATTTGATTGGTTTTGTAGTACCATCTTTTACATTTTGTGCTGTTGTTGAATAAACATCGGTGATATAATTATTACCAACTCCAGCAGCAAAGTCATTAGGCTTTAAACTGATATGGTACTGGTAATAACTTTCTACCGTACTTAAGTTATTATCTCTATTGATATCTTCAACATTTGGTAATGTAGTTGAAGATGTTGGATAACTTTCAGGAGATTGTTCGGTAGTTCTTGAATTATTCTCCATGCCATTGTATTGCTTGTAACGTTGCAATGTTTTTAAACCCTGATTATCATAATCACTTCCTCTAAAATAATGAAAATCATCACCCGATGGATCGGCACCAATTGCAGAAACTGCTGCGGCAGTAATACCAGGTATCGCTTGAACATTGGCATAATACTGAGCAAAAAACGAACCTTCCTGCGAACTGTTTAATCCATCCAAACCAACATCTTGTAATGGACGTTCTGAATTTTCATTGTTAAACGCATTTACCAACGGTTGATAAATAGGTACAATACCCCATTCTGTGCTATCTATGCTTGATGGATGTTGTGGCGTTGACAAACCATTTTCTGCACTCTTGTAACCATCCGTTAATATATCTTCTGATATATTTCCAATGTTAAAATATAAATCTCCTGTCGAATTCCAATCTACTGCTGGATTATCAGAGTTAAATGGATCCATCATCCAAAATTGAATGTATTCAATGTTTGCTGCTTCAAAATCATTGGTAGAAATAGAACGCATAATTCCACCCCAACGAGTGCTTGGATTATTTAACTTACCATCAGGAGCTAAACCAGCTGAAACGCCAGAAACACCTTGTACATCATAATTATAAGGACCTCTTTCGCTAGGATAATAAGCTAAATCGAATGTTGCAATGTTTGTTGCTTGCCCTGTTGGGGGTTGCTTATTAGGAAATACCTCAGTCTCAATTACCTCTCGTGTAAAATGATTGGACATATCCGTGGTATTTATTCCAAGAGGTCCGCTAGGTGTTAAATCGTTAGTTTGACGTAAAAACAATGGATCGATATTGTACCACGCTAATTTTGCACGGTTAAATCCTGGTTGTAAACTATCTAAACTGGCTTCTGGAAAAATTGCTTGTCCTTGTGGTGTACTCGCCAATGTCCACGAAAATGGAGATCGAATATCAATAGCCGACTGACTTCCCTCAAAATCATCTACGTATGAGTTACCATTTCTACCTACTGCTTTACTATGGCCAGGAACTAAATAAGCAAATTCTCCTGCTGCTGTAATTGTACTCATTTCCTTTGTTTCAATCAACGGAATTTTATCGATGATTCTTGTTAAGAAAGGTGCTTCTGTACGATAATTTCCATCCAATCCCCAAATAGTATTTGAAACAGGTTCATCGCCTTGATTCACTTTTTTAGTAACAGGACGTTCTGTTAAATTCAAAATGGTACCTCCTACACTAAAATCTTTGTTAATACGATAATCCAAATGGGCGCCCATTAATGTTTTTGCTTGTATTGCAAACAGCGCATTACTTTCCAATGAAATTTTAATAGGTGTACCGGAATTTAAAATCCCTTCATTAATGATACGAACACGACCTAATGTATAATCCACAGTATAATCCACATTCTCCGTTAATGCTTGTCCACCAGCAGTAACTGTTACGGAACCTTGTGGAACATTAGGAGCACCTAAAGAAATTTCAGAACTAGAAGATGATTGATATTGTCCTTTTATTTTGAATCGATTTAAATTTGGAAATTGAATTGCATTTGTTTTTGTGGAGTCGTACAGTTGACTAAAAACGTAGGCATTCGATTCTGTTGGATTACAGCTTGAAAATTTTGAAGCCAAATAACTACCAAAAGGTTCTACTACTGGAAATATAACACGACCATTATTTGCATTGATTGTTACACCATCAATAAAGTCAAAAACACCATCGGGCGATTGATCATTTTGTTGATTCAAACGATCGAGTGATAATACTTGGATTAATGTTTTCCCTTTAATGCCAGTTTGGCAATCGGAGACTGGTAGATAGTTGATATCTGTACCTGTTTGTGCATTGGTATAAAACACATCAAACTTAAAATCTTTAGGATTAATTTGATAAGACCCAACAGAGTATACATTTTTCATCATCAAATCCCAAAGTGGCGCTTGCAAACGTTGTCCAGCAACAGCATCGTAATATGCAGGAACAGGCACTGAGGATTTTAATAATTTTAAGTACAACGCTTGTGGTGCATTCACACCGTCTGTTGATAGTTCACCAACTTTATAAAATTGTCCGTTCAACGTGTACTCATAAGCAACAGAAAGAATTTGATCTGGATTTAATTGTTGATTTAGGGAAATGAAACCTAAACGACTGTTGTACGAATATTCTGATGGTTGTAATTTACGCGCATTGTACTTTTCAAAGTTTACAGTTTGTTGCAATGTGTTTCCGGGATTGTTAATAATAGTAGGAACGGATGTGGTAATATCTCGCACACCCGGCAAATTAATCATTCTAGAATATAAATTATTCTGATCGTTGTATGGGAATACATCTGTTTGTAAATCGGCAACATAACTACCCACTGTTTGATTAGGCGGAATATGAGTTCCATCTTCTGCTAATTCAGAAAAACTCACAACATCACGTACATCGGTTGTTGAGTTGTTTGTATTCGAAACCCAAACCTCTAAACGTGTAATACTAACTCCTGAATTTATAAATGGTAAGCCAGATAAGGCTGTGTTGTAATTATCTCTAAAATATTGTCCTAAGAAATAATGTTTATTTGCTTCGTATGCATCACCGTTTACCTCGTATCTGCTAACTTGAGCACCACCCGTCACCTCTACCTCCGATTTTTTTCCTTTTTGTTGAGAAGCGATACCTGTTACTGTTAACCGGCCGAATTGTAATTGTGTTTTAACGCCAAATAGCGTTTGGCTACCAGTAATCAACGAACCATTGAGCGGCATACTTACGTTACCCGCTTCAATCTTTTTTATAATTTCATCTTCATAACCCGTATACTCCAACTTCATTTGATTTTCAAAATCGAATGTAGCTTCGGTATTGTAGCTGGTTGTTAGTTTTAATTTAACTCCAATTTTACCAATCACATTCAATTGGATTTTCATATCAAAATCGAATGTGTTTATTTTACGCTGTCTTTCAGGTAAAGCAGGATTATCTGTTTTTGTGCCTCTGTATGCAAAAATTAATTCAGCTGAACCATTCGGACGAATGTCGACTGTATTCCCACCAAAAATTCGATCAAAAATTTCGCCACCAACATTTAACTTTGGAATGTTGTACTACTTTGATTGTTTTGTGTTTCAGCATGTGAACGAGAACTCCAATATTTTTTCACCTGCTGCTTAAATTGATAATCCTGGTATTCTTCACTTTCCATGTAGGTTGGTGGACGGTAATTCATGCCACCCATGGTTTGATTAATATTGTAATTTCCAGTAGTTGGATCGTACTCTACGTTTGTTGAAATATTGGAAGGATTATTTAACATTAATCCACCTGAATTTGGATAATTCAAAGGATCACCTGTTGATTGATCATTAAAATTGTAAGGCAAATCAATATCAGGAGTATCCACAACAACAAACGTGTTGTTATCAATTGCACGCTGAGCATGATTATAAGAACTCATCTTAGCATCGGTAGTTATAATTACCGACAGCAATGCGACAGAAATCCCAGCAATTGCAGTATATTTTAAGATGGAGGTACTCACTACTTTTAAATCCCTATAAATTTTTTAATGCCGATTTAATTAACTGCTCAACACTTAATCCTGTTCCTTCTGTTTTTACTATTTTATCTAACACTTTATCAGCACCTGATTTATTAAAGCCTAAGGCCACAAGAGCAGATAACGCTTCTTCTTTTAAAGTATTGTTTGATGTAACAAAAAAATCGGAAGACAATTCGTCTTTTCCCATCTTTCCTTTTAAATCTACAATGATTCGTTGTGCTGTTTTCTCCCCAATTCCTTTTACACTCTTTATCAGAGCAACATTGCCTGTAGCTATTGCTGCCTGAATTTCGGCAGCCGATAAAGACGACAACATAAGCAGTGCACTTGTTCCACCAACGCCTGAAACAGATACCAGCATTCGAAATAAATTTCGTTCTGCAATGTCAGCAAAACCAAAAAAACGAGGCATATCGTCTCTTACATACAATTGTTCTGTATATAATTTACACTTTTCGTTTTCTCCAATTTTTGAAAATGTATTGAGTGAAATTTGCATCACATATCCTACACCAGCAGCTTCTACTACGGCATAGGTTGGTGTTTTTTCAACTAACTTCCCTTCTATATGATAAATCATGTTTGTGAATTAAAGACGTACTTTTAAAATTTGGTTGCTTACTTTTTTGATTGAGCATCTACCACTGCAATCGTTACCATGTTCACAATTTCTCGAACAGAGCTTCCTAATTGCAAAATATGAACAGGTTTTTTCATTCCAATCAATACCGGACCGATGGCTTCTGCTCCACCCATCTCTTGAATTAATTTGTAAGCAATATTACCTGCTGCTAGATTAGGAAAAATAAGGGTATTCACTTTTTTATCTACCAAATCAGAAAATGGAAATTGCTCTTTCAACAACTCGTTATTTAATGCAAAATTGGCTTGCATCTCTCCATCTACAATCATTCCTGGGTAATTTTTGTGTAATATTTCCACCGCTTCTCGTACTTTGTTTGGAATTTCTCCTTCAGTTGAGCCAAAGTTTGAATATGATAACAATGCAATACGAGGCGTAATATTTAATTTCTTTACACTGTTTGCTGAAAGAACAGTTATATCAACTAATTCCTGTACTGTAGGATTAACATTCATTGTTGTATCTGCAAAAAAGTAAGGCCCTTGTTTGGTATTCATAATGTACATCCCTGCAACACGTTTTACCCCTTCCTGAACTCCGATAATTTGCAATGCTGGTTTAATTGGATCGGAATATTTTCGTGTTAAACCCGAAATCAAAGCATCTGCAGCACCTGTCTCTACCATCATTGCACCAAAATGATTACGTTCCTTCATTATTTTACGGGCTTCGTAGAGTGTAAAACCTCTACGTTGGCGTTTTTTAAAGAACAAATCACCAAATGCATAACGTCTGTCTTCTTCCGATTTGCTACGAGGATCAATGATTGGAATGTCTCCTAAATCCAGATTATTATCCGCAATCAATTTTTTAATTTTTTCAACATCCCCTAACAATATTGGTTTTGCAATTCCTTCATCAGCAACTTGCTGAGCAGCTTTCAATATTTTGTAATGATCTGCTTCAGCAAATACAACACGTTTCGGATTTTGTTTTGCTTTATTGGTTATGTTTCGAATAAGCTTATTATCTAAACCTAAACGATTAATCAATTCTTGAGTGTATGCTTCCCAATCTGTAATCTTGAACTGTGCAACTCCCGATTCCATGGCTGCTTTAGCAACAGCAGGTGCTACGGTATAAATCAAACGAGGGTCGATTGGTTTAGGAATTATGTATTCTGGACCAAACGTAATGTTCTTGGAATCGTAAGCCAAATTAACAGTTTCTGGCACTGGTTCCTTAGCAAGATTCGCAATTGCATATACAGCAGCCAACTTCATTGCTTCATTAATCTGTGTTGCTCTTACATCCAATGCACCTCTAAAAATAAAAGGAAAACCTAGAACGTTGTTTACTTGATTAGGATGATCACTTCTACCGGTTGCCATTATTAAATCAGGACGAGCTTCAATCGCATCTTTGTATGGAATTTCAGGATCTGGATTCGCTAATGCAAATACAATTGGTCGCTTTGCCATGGATTGAACCATTTTCTGACTTACCACATTTCCTTTTGAAAGACCAACAAAAACATCCGCATCTTTAATCGCTTCTTCTAATGTTTTTAATTTTTTGTTGGTTGTTGCAAAAAATGTTTTTTGAGCATCTAAATCATCACGATCAACACTCAAAACACCTTTACTATCCAACATGGTAATGTTTTCCTTTTTTGCACCAACAGCAATGTAAAGTTTCGCACATGAAATAGCAGAAGCTCCTGCACCATTCACTACAATCTTTACCTTCTCAATTTTTTTCTTTGCCACTTCACAAGCATTCAACAATGCAGCAGCAGAAATAATTGCAGTACCATGCTGATCATCGTGCATCAAAGGAATATTCAATTCTTCTTTTAACCTACGTTCAATTTCAAAACATTCTGGTGCTTTGATGTCTTCTAAATTTATTCCATTAAATGTTGGTGAAATTGCTTTTACTGTATTCACAAACGCATCCACATCGGTTGTATCTACTTCAATATCGAACACATCGATATCTGCAAATATTTTAAACAACAAACCTTTCCCTTCCATCACAGGCTTAGATGCTAAAGCGCCAATATTACCCAAGCCCAATACCGCTGTTCCATTTGAAATAACAGCAACTAAATTTCCTTTTGCGGTGTATTTATAAGCATCTTCTGGATTTTTTTCAATTTCCAAACATGGTTCTGCTACACCTGGCGAATATGCCAATGATAAATCACGCTGTGAACTATGCGGTTTTGTTGGTATTACTTCAATTTTACCTGGTCTTCCTTGAGAATGGTAATCTAACGCATCTTGCTTTCTGAATTTTGCCATTTTTATATAAAAATTTTGAATTGCGAATATAACAAATTCTCAATAAATACAAGCGATTGAATATATTTTAATACCCCAAAATAGGAATATGAATTATAATTTTTATATTAGCGATTAATGAAGCCAAAACTAGTCGTATTTTCTGGTGCAGGAATAAGTGCAGAAAGTGGAATAAAAACATTCCGCGACAGTAATGGATTGTGGGAAGAATACGACATAAACGATGTTGCAACGCCCCAAGCATGGGAAAAAAACAAAGCTTTGGTCCTTGAATTTTACAACAAAAGACGACAACAAATTTTAGATGCTAAACCCAACGAAGCTCACAAAATTTTAGTGGAACTTGAAGATAAATTTGATGTTCAAATTATCACTCAAAATATTGATGATTTGCATGAAAGGGCTGGCTCAAAAAAAGTACTTCACTTACATGGGGAAATAACCAAAAGCCGCAGCAGCATAGACCCTTCCTTGTATACAACATTAAAGGTTCGGAAATTAAATTAGGTGAAAAATGTGCTAAGGGCTCTCAACTACGACCACACATTGTTTGGTTTGGCGAAATGGTTCCAATGATGGAACAAGCCTATTTTTTAGCCGAGAAAGCTGATTATTTTGTTGTTATTGGAACATCCCTTGCTGTCTACCCAGCTGCTGGATTAATCGATTACATTCCAACCACTACTCCAAAATATTTAATCGATCCGAGTGATGTTAAAGTGAATGGAATAGCAAACCTAACTACTATAAAAGAAAAAGCCAGTATTGGCATGACAATACTGGCTAATGAGTTGTTAAAACTCTAAATTATTATTTTGTGCTTACTACTAATTTTTTAGTAATAATTGCCTTTTCATCCACCAAGAAAGAATAAAAATAAACACCTGAATTAAGGTCGCTAACATTTAATTTCGCAACACCTTGCTTCTCATCTAATACCAATTCTTTCACCATTTTGCCTAACATATCGAAAACTACAATTTTTGCCGTTTTTGCATATTCGTTCACATCATATTTCATTGACACGAAAGTACTTGCTGGGTTTGGATACATATTTGAAACGGTAGCATTCGCTTGTGCTTCATTTATCCCTACTGCAATATTAAAGTTCAATGTAAATGAAACCGAATCATTTGGATTAGCTGCATCAAAAAATGTAAATTTATAGGTAGATGTTCCGACTTCTCCATTTGGAGTATAATGTGCAATAAACGATGTATCGTTTGTTGTTCCTGCAGCTAATGATATTCCTAAAGGCGATAAATCTACACTTGGATCATAACATGCTGTCCAGCAAAAATCACCAAATGCTAAGGGCTGAACAGATACTCTGTAGCGTTTTACTTTCACATTTTTAGCTACTCCTGCCATGTTATGCACTTCTGCATGGTAAGC
This sequence comes from Bacteroidota bacterium, assembly GCA_016707685.1. Lineage (GTDB taxonomy): Bacteria > Bacteroidota > Bacteroidia > 2-12-FULL-35-15 > 2-12-FULL-35-15 > 2-12-FULL-35-15. The sequence goes on along the minus strand of JADJHE010000011.1, from coordinate 64,297 downwards.
TACTTGAGAATTTACATCTGCGGTATTCACGTTTACTGTTGTTCCACTGATGTTATTTCCACCACTATCATGAAGCATTAATGATTGTGCTTTTGCTGCCAAAAAGCCTAAAGCAACCATTGTAAAAGAAAGTATAATTTTTTTCATGTTTTACTATTTTTAAGTTTACTATACAAGTTTAGTGCAAAATTTTGAAAACTACAAGTTTCTTACTGTTTATCCTTATCAATTGATGACTATTTTTTTTCGAAAAGACCTTGCACCTTGAAGCATCTCCACAAAATAAACTCCCTTTGCAATATTTACATCAATCGCCTCAAAACCATTACTATTAGAATGATTTGCTTCATATACCAAATCCCCTACTATGGAATACAAACGCACTTGATATGCTTCTGCTTGCTGACCAATACTTACCCAAAATTTACCATTTGATGGGTTTGGAAAAATTGAAAAATCGATTGCTGCATCTTCAATAATTGATGATAAGCCGCCAAAAACAGCATCAACATGAAGCAAATAATATTGATCATCAGAAAATTCGACATCAAAATATTTACCCACAATGTAATAACCATTGTTAATCGAAGGAATAATGGAATATCCAATATCAACCCCTTGTCCACCATAACCTCTCCCCCAAAGCTGGTTCCCATTTGCATCTGTTTTTATGAGTGCCAAATCCATTGCCTGACCACCATTAAATGTATTACTATATCCAGTTAGGAAAAATTCACCAGAAGAATTCTCTGTCATTGAAAAGCACGCATCGGCTCTATTGATAGCACCATAATACTTCTTCCAACTACTAACCCCATTGGTGTCAATTTTTCTAAAAACATATCGAAATAAGAAGCTGGGGTGCGCTCCGTTTCTCCATACGACAAAATATGATAATCAGATGAAATGTAAATCCCTTGACTTCCATTGTTCACCGAATCGCCATAGGTATACTGCCAAATAACGTTGCCAACTGAATTTAATTTACTCAACTCAACATCATATCCACCAGCACCTTGACTTTTTGTATCAGCCGATAAAATAAAATTACCGCTTGGCAATTCTTTTATCGCTGATGCATAATCATTGTCATTGCCACCAATCGACTTTGCCCACAAAAAGTTACCAGCTCCATCTATTTTCAAAACCAATGAATTGTTAAAACCAAATGTATCGGTTTGAAAACCAGCAGCAATAAAACCACCATCCATTGTTTGTTCAATGTATTTTGCCGACTCGTTCAAGGGAGTTGAATAGACATAACTCCAAATTATTCCACCTAACGTATCTAGTTTATAAATTAAGATGTCCGCATCTCCGGGCGAAACTTGTGCATCACCAAGCACTATAATAGTTCCATCCGAACACTTCGTTATACAATAACCATTATTCAAATTTGCATCTCCATAATAATTCGTCCATTCTTCATTTCCGAATTTATCCAACTTCACTAAAGAAATATCAATATCACCTAAATTACCTGACCCCGAATTTCCTAAAACAAACAAACTACTTGATGAAAGCTGGACAATTGAACGCGACAAATCCTGCTGAGCAGTGCCAAGTATTTTTTCAAAATAAGCAACTTGAGAAATCGCAAGCTTATGTATAAGAAAAAATAAAATTAAAAAAAAACGGGCGTTCAAAATCATATACTAATTTACTTTTTATTCTAAACATCACAAGATTAATCATTTCAATACATACAATTTCCATTATCCTTCCTATACATTCTAAATCTTGACGGATATTAGAATCTTGAGCAATATTAGCTTTTACTAGCCATTTTAAGGCTTGCTTGTATTCTTCTGTAATCATTAACAAAGAAGTTACTTGCCAATAAATAATTTCTGTCAATAATTTATCTGAATCGGTATGTTTATCGAGTAATTTTTCGATTTCAGGAATCAGCTGAATACATTTTTTCAAATTCCCCATCCTGAAATACACATTCAACTTTGTATTATATGCCTTTAGAAAGATATTTAATTTTTGCGATTCACTTTTAGGCTTCAGCAATTCCATTCTCGAAATATATTCAAGCGACTCATGATACCTACCTGTATTATAACACTGAATACTATGACGGTATAAAAACTGTGTAGGAAAATTGACATTTGTTTCAATTACCTGCGGATAAACTTCAATAAGTTTAATTAATTTCAATGAAAATTCATAACACTTCTCAGAATCATCTATATAATTATAATAACTAGCATACAATTCATAAAACAATATTTTTGCATTAATCGACAATGCTTGTTTTTCATTTTTTACCAATGAAGACTTCAAAAACCATTCATATGTTTTAAATTCTTTTTCATTTCTCAAAACCCCCATCTCAATGCGCTGAACATACAACCTGTTTTTTAAACTCTCGTACTCCGCCAAGTTTTTTATCTTCATTGCACTTTGCTCAATCTCTTCAATCAAAGCATCAGAGTTATCTTTTAAAATACCTACACTGTATTGCATTCGATAAATACTCTGCTCCATCAAGTTTATTTCAGGAATGTAGGTTAGCTTTTCGTATTCAATTGCCATATCTTTTGCTTTTCGCAAAAGCTTTTTTGCTTGCGTGTGTAAGCCTTTATCAACTAGTATCTCAATCCTATTTAATAAACTACGAATTTCTGTTGTTGAATTTTTATGATAGGCCTCCAAACTTTCCAACACCATATCGTAGAGGTAGTTTTTTGCTACAGCAAACTGTCTAACAAATTTTTCATTTCTAAATTTATGCAACAACTTTTTCTCATTGTAATCGTCCTGTAAATCAATTGCATCAAATATTTTTGTGTAGTTATTTTGCTCATTTCTCACATGAAAATTGGCAAACTTTTTAAAATACCCTTTCTCTGATTTACTCAGTGATTTTATCAATTTAAACAGATGGTCGGTCGTTTTCATTAAAAATATAGTTTATCGAGTTCTAAATTTAAATCGCCTCAAATATATCAATTTTATTAACAAATTGAATATTTTATGACTTACGAATACTAATTATCTTTTTAATTATATTTGATTTATATTTGGATAAGAAATACATTTGAAAAACATAAATGAAAAACATTTTACTTTTCATTGAATATTAAATATCAGAACGAATTCTCTAAATTAAATTTAATTATTAAAACCCAACCAAATGAAAAAAATTACTTTCTTAGCTTCAATGCTTGCCTTTACGGGTGCTAGCTTTGCACAGTCGCAGCGCCTTCCGCTGCTTGAGGAGTTTACCCAAGCTTCTTGTGGACCTTGCGCAGCAGCAAATCCTGCATTAAACACTTTATTAAGTGCTAATGCTGCTCCAAATACTGTTAAAACAGTTTCTATTAAGTATCAAACTAGCTGGCCTGGAGTTGACCCAATGAATGCTCAGAATGCATCAGAAGTAGCTACACGCGTTACTTATTATGGCGTTACAGGTGTTCCTGACATTGAATTTGATGGAACAGTTATTTCTGGAGGTGCTCCAGGACAATTAACCCAAACAGTTATTAATAACGAATACGCTGCTACATCACCATTTACAATAAACTTATCTCACAGCTTCTCAGCTGATTACGATTCTGTTTTTGTAACAATGGATATTACTTGTACGCAAGCTGTTTCTGGACCATTAAAAGCTCACGTTGCAATTGTAGAGAGAGAAATTAATTTCGCTACGGCACCAGGATCAAATGGAGAGAAAGATTTCTACAGTGTAATGAGAAAAATGTTGCCTAATGCAAGTGGTACAACTTTAGCTACATCTTGGACAGTTGGTCAAACTCAAACACTAAATTTAGCTGGACCAATTCCTTCTGAATACGGTTTGCCTGTACCGGGCTATATCTACAACCTTAATGAATTAGGAGTTATTGCTTTCATCCAGGACAATACAAGTAAAAATGTAAAACAAGCTGCAATCAGCAACCCTATTATACTTCCTGCTTCTACAGAAGACGCTGGCGTTACAACAATTTCAGCACCTGCTGCTGTACAATGTAATACTAGTATCACTCCAGTAGTTACAATTAAAAATTTCTCCGCAAATACATTAACTTCTTGCAATGTTAATTATCAAATTGATGGAGGAGCTGTTGTAACAATGCCATGGACAGGAAGCTTAGCAACGAATGCAACTGCAACATTCACATTCCCAACAGCAACAACTACCGTTGGTACTCACACATTGTTATCATGGACAAGTGAGCCAAACGGAAATAGCGATTGGTTCTTAAACAACAGTAGAAAGTCTAAAAAATTCTCTATTTTCGGTACTCCAGCTGCTGCTCCACTTGCTGAAGGATTCTCTGCTGCAGGATGGCCTTATGCTGGTTGGGCATTAGATAATCCAGATAACGCTTATGCTTGGGAACGCATTACAAATGCAGGAGGATTCTCTTCAACAGGACAAGCATTACGTATGAACTTTTTCAATAGCCCTTCAGGACAAATTGATGATTTTTATGCACCAGCAATGGATTTAACTACAGCAAACAATGCTGGCTATCTGTATTTCGATGTTGCTTATGCGCAATATCAAGCTGAAAATGACAGATTACAAGTGCATGTTTCTACAAATTGTGGTACTACTTGGACACAGTTATACAACAAACAAGGAACTGCTCTAAAAACCGCACCAGCTCAAACAGCTAACTTTACACCTACTGCTGCTCAGTGGAGAAAAGATTCAGTATCAATTAATACATACTTGAACAACTCAAACGTAATTTTCCGTTTCAGAGGAACAAGTAACTACGGTAACAACTTATTTGTTGACAACATTAACATCAACACAACAATGGTTGGAATCGAAGAAATCAACAATACTGCTTCAATGGATGTTTATCCAAATCCATTTAGCTCAAACACTACAATTGAAGTTAACATAACAGAAAATCAAAATGTAAAAGTGGATGTATACAATGTTGTTGGTCAAAATGTTTTCTCTGTAAACAAAGGAACATTATCAAGCGGTGAACACAAAATTGCATTGAATGCTGAAGAATTACCTTCAGGAATGTACTTTGTAACCCTTACAACAGAAAAAGGAAGAATCACAAAACGTGTTTCTGTAACTAAATAATAGTAAACATAAAGCAAATCAGCAGTTTGGCTTGTTATTTGAACATCCCCATCCTGCTGATTTGTTTTTATAACTAATATTTTAAATTATGATCAAAAAATCAATTATCTCAATTTGTGTGATTACTTTGTTTATCACTACCGTAAGTTTTATACAAAATGCTGGAAGAACAATTCCATCAATTGATGTTAAAACAATGGATGGAAAAATTTTTAACACATCGAAAATTAGTAATGATGGAAAACCAATGATTATTAGTTTTTGGGCTACTTGGTGTAAACCATGTAAAAAAGAATTAGATGCTATTGCCGAAGATTATGCCGACTGGCAAAAAGAAACAGGCGTAAAACTAATTGCGATTTCTATTGACGATGCACGTAGCTCACCAAAAGTAGCTACAGATGTAAAAAGTAAAGGCTGGGAATACGATGTTTATATTGACGAAAACCAAGATTTTAAACGTGCCATGAATGTAAATAATGTTCCTCACACATTTGTAGTAAATGGCAAAGGTGAAATTGTATGGCAACACAATGCTTATGCTGAAGGCGATGAAGCACATTTACTAGAAATAGTAAGAAAAGTAGCTAAAGGAGAAAAAGTAGATTAATCATTTTACAACTATATTTTTGTGAATACACATTCAAAACGACTTAAACAGGCACTGGTTCTTTTAGGACTATTCGCCTTCCAAAATAATTATGCCCAACAATTAGATTTATCAAAAATGGGCGAAGTTCATGGCAATGTGCAATTAGATGCACAATATTATCAAGAGGACTCACTGATAGGAGCACTCGCTGTGCCTGAAAAAATGGGATTTAATGGATTCGCCAACATTATTTATACAAAAGGAAACTTTACAGCAGGCATCCGATACGAAAGTTATTTAGCAAAACTACAAGGCTTCGATAGCAGGTACAATGGTAGTGGATTAACCTATCGTTTTGCACAATACAAAACAGATGCATTGGATGTTACCATCGGAAATTTTTATGAACAGTTTGGTAGTGGTATAACCTTACGTACCTATGAAGAACGAAACCTTGGTTACGACAATATGCTGGATGGATTCAGAGTGAAATATGAACCCATAAAAGGTATTTACTTAAAAGCTTTAATTGGTAAACAACGTTTATACTTTACTCCAGGTGGAGTTGGATTAGTAAGAGGTGTGGATGCGGAGATGGATATCAATCAAACGTTCAAAAAACTAAATGAAGCAAAAGTACATGTAATATTGGGTGGTAGCTTTGTAAGTAAATATCAAAAAGATGAGGATCCTAACTTAGTATTACCCGAAAATGTTGGGAACTCAGCAGGAAGAGTACGTGTTAATTTTGGTAATTTCAATTTTTCTGGAGAATATGCTCATAAAATTAATGATCCTTTGGATTCTTATCAAATTAACGATAAGCCTGTTTACAAAGAAGGGAATGCAATAATTTTCAATGCTAGTTATGCTCAAAAAGGATTTGCATTAAATTTAGGACTGAACAGAATCGAAAATATGAATTTTAGATCTGATAGAGGAGCAAAACTAAATGATTTATTCATTAACTACATTCCACCTTTGTGCAAACAACAAACGTACGCACTATTAACACTACGCCCTTATGCATCTCAACCTAATGGAGAAATTGAGTTTACAGCTCAAGTAGATTACAAAGTAAAAAAAGGAACAAAACTAGGTGGCAAATATGGCTGGGAAATCTCCGTTAATTTTTCGGGAGCAAATGCGTTAGATACCATGCATTTCAATTCGACCGATTCTACTAGCAGCAACTTCGATGTCGATAGCACATTACAAGGTTATAAATTAAACTCCTATGGATTGGGAAAAGAAAAATTCTTTAGAGACTTATACATTGAAATAAGTAAAAAATTCAATAAAAAATTCAAAACAACATTCATTTATGATTACCAAGAATATAACTACAATGTTATTCAAAATGGCATTTCTGGTGAAGATTTTGTTTATGCACACACTGTAATAATTGATGCTACTATGCGTTTAAAAGACGAAGGAACATTGCGAATTGAATTACAAAATTTATTCTCTGACCAAAAAACAGGGAAACAGCGTGGCGATTGGGCTGCTGGAATTATTGAATACACCATTAACTCTAGCTGGTTTGCAGCTGTTCAAGACCAATGGAATTATGGCAACAGTGATTCAAAAAAACAATTGCATTATTACGGTGTAAATGTTGGGTATATCAAAAATGCAACCCGCATTACACTCGGGTATGGCCGTCAACGTGATGGCGTATTTTGTGTTGGTGGTGTTTGTCGCCAAGTGCCTGCATCAAACGGAATTTCACTTTCTATAACATCTAGTTTTTAATTTTCAATATAAATAAAAGATGAAACATATTTTCGCCCTATTCATTAGTATTCTGCTTATTACATCGTCATGCGACAATGTAGAGAATCCATATCCACCTGTAAATGCAAATGCAGGAGATACGAGCACCTGCGATACAGCTGTTTTCCCAGTAATTACAAACCATATTCGCAAAGTATTGATTGAAGATTTTACTGGTCATACATGTGGAAACTGTCCGAAAGCTGCTGCCGAATTAAAATACTGTGATTCAATTTATGCTGGACAAATTATACCTGTTGCAATCCATGTTGGTTATTTTGCTGAACCTTGTCCACCACACGCACTTCCAGCTGGAGCTCCAGCGGGTTCATTCTCTGCCGACTATAGAACTACAATTGGTGATGACTATAATAGCACTTTTCAAGCTGGATTATTAGGCTTACCACAAGGAATGATTAATCGAAAAAACTTCGATGCTACAAATTTCACTCATTTTGTAAATTACCCATCGCATGGTTGGACGAATTTTGTTGGAACATTTATTAGCACACCACCTGTTGCTGAAATTCAAATTATTAATGAATACAATGCTTCTACCAATAAAGTTTGCAGTTCTATCAAAACCGAATTTCTGAGCAACATGAATGGTAATTACAAATTAGTTGTTTTATTAACACAGGATAGCATTGTTGATTGGCAAGTAGACTATCGCTATACGCCTGATGTTATTCAAAATTACACCCACCGCCATGCATTACGTGATGCAATCAACTCGGCTTGGGGCGATGATATTGCAAATGGAGCTGTAATTAGCGGACAAAGCACAATTCGCAAATATGCATACAACATACCTACAGACTACAAAGGAGTTCTTACACATGCAGAACACATGCACATTGTTGCTTATGTTTATGATGCAGCTACCTACGAAGTATTACAAGCAGAAGAAGCAAAGGTGATTCCATAATATATATTATAAACAATTAATCAAAGCACACTAAACTATTGGTGTGCTTTTTTGTTTTATATGTATCTTTGAATCATGAGAATCTATGGTCCATTATTTTTGCTTTTGATTTTAGTGTCTTCAACATCCTTCGCACAAAAACGTTTTGTTCCTGGGTTAAAGTTAGGAGTTACTGCTTCACAAGTAGATGGAGATACCTACCAAGGTTACCACAAAGTTGGACCAATTGTAGGAGCTACACTCAGTGCTAAATTCAATGAAAAATGGAGTGCACAATTCGAGGTGTTTTATATCCAAAAGGGAGCTAAGCACAATGGAAAGCCGGATGAAGGAGACTATAGCTTTTTTTTAATGCGCTTAAACTATATTGAAGTTCCTTTGTTATTTCAATATCATCAAAAGAAATTTACATTTGATTTAGGCCCTGGATTTGGCTATTTAATAAGTGCAAAAGAATACAATTTTTATGGTGAAATACCTGGAAACAATCCATTCAATAGCTACGAGTTAAATGGCAATATTGGCTTAAATTATACAATCGTTCATAACCTAGGAATAAGCTGGAGGTTTTCCTATTCACTATTGCCAATTAGAAATTTCAACACTGGTGCTAGTTATTGGTTTAACCAAGGACAAGTAAATAATCAACTATCATTTACATTAACTTATAAATTTAACGGTGCAAAAACAGAATAAACATAAAATTGTAGTAGCTATAACTGGAGCAAGTGGTTCTGTTTACGCAAAAGTACTGTTAGACAAATTACAAGCACTGAGCGATCAAATAGAAACCGTTGGAGTTGTTATGAGCGACAATGCAAAAGATGTATGGCGATTTGAATTAGATAATTCAGACTTTGATAAAATACCCTACACCATTTCCGACAAAAATAATTTTTATGCTCCCTTTGCATCGGGATCAGCTAAATTCGACACCATGATCATTTGCCCTTGCTCAATGGGCACAATGGCAAGAATTGCAGCAGGTATAAGCAATGATTTAACGACACGTGCCGCAGATGTTATTCTAAAAGAACGCAGAAAGTTAATTTTAGTTATGCGCGATACGCCACTTAGCTTAATTCATATAAACAATATGAAAACCATCACAGAAGCTGGTGGAATCATTTGCCCCGCCAGTCCGTCATTTTACAGCAAACCCGAAACAATTGAACAAATTGCAGCTACAGTTGTTGATAGAGTAATTGATTTGTGTGGCTTGAGTCAGAATAGCTACCGCTGGGGAGAAAAAAAATAATTACAAACATTTTATAGTTTTTTAACAGAAAATTGTGCTAAAAAAGTACATCTGAAAAGTAACTTTGTATCCACAATCACGTTCAACAGAGAACATTATTTAGAAATTAACCCTTAAGACAACATCCCAATTATATGTTTGAATTAAGTAAAAATATACTTGAAAAAGTGAGTTTCGATAGAGCACTTTTTCAAAAAGAATTAATGAAAGCAGCAAAATGGCTTAAACCAGATGAAAAGACCTTATTAAAAGTTTGGTGTTTAACTACGTTTGGCCATATGTACAAGAATGAAATAATGGAAGTATTTAAAAATGTTACGAAGTCGTAACAAACTTAATATTACGCGTTAGTCCATTATATTTTGTGCGTTTAACTGCGGAATCTTTAAATACTTTTTTGAAGGTTTCTTCTGTTAATTCCAACCACTCTTTTTTAGTTATTTCAAGCAATCCATTTGCTGGATTAAATTGTGGTTCATGGTGTGGTTTCGAAAATCGGTTCCACGGACAAACATCTTGGCAAACATCACAGCCAAACATCCAATTATCAAATTTACCTTTTACATCCAAAGGAATTGCATCCTTTAATTCAATTGTAAAATAACTAATACATCTACTTCCATCAACAATTTGAGGAGCTACAATCGCTTCGGTAGGACAAGCATCAATACATTTGGTACAAGTACCACAATAATCTTTTATTGGACCATCGGCTTCCAGCTCCAAATCACTTATTAATTCGGCAATAAAAAAGAAAGAACCACTTTGTTTATTAATCAAATTACTGTTCTTCCCAATCCAACCCAATCCGCTTTTCTTTGCCCATGCTTTATCAAGAACTGGAGCCGAATCTACGAATACACGTCCATCCACATCACCAATCGTGTCCTTAATAAATTGAAGTATTTGATTTAATTTATCTTTAATAACATCGTGATAATCATTCCCGTATGCATATTTACTGATTTTAGGGGCCGTGTCATCAACTTGTTTTTGCGAAGGGTAATAATTCAATAACAATGATACAACCGATTTTGCTCCAGGAACCAAAATACGTGGATCCAATCTTTTATCAAAATGATTTTGCATGTAACTCATTTGTCCATGCATGTTTTTATTCAACCAGCTTTCTAATCGTGGAGCTTCCTCTTCTAAAAAATCAGCTTTAGAGATTCCCACATAATCAAAACCCAAACGTTTGGCTTCTGATTTAATTAGAAAAGAATTACGATTAGACTGATCCAAAGTAAAAGTTAAAAAAGTGGAGTTAAATCAACGGTATGTTTTATTTATTCGGTATCAAACAAACTACCTTTAAACGAACGAGGAATTTTTCCTAAATGTTTGTAGGCAAGCTCTGTTGCTTCACGTCCGCGAGGCGTACGCACCAAATAACCTTCTTGAATTAGGAACGGTTCATAAACCTCTTCTATAGTGCCAGCCTCTTCGCCAACAGCTGTAGATATTGTTGTAATACCAACTGGGCCACCTTTGAATTTTTCGATGAGTGTAGAAAGAATGCGAATATCCATTTCATCCAATCCGTTTTTATCTACGTTTAAAGCCGACAAGCCAAAATGAGCAATGTCCATATCAATATTTCCATCCCCTTTTATCTGAGCAAAATCACGAATACGTCTGAGCAATGCATTTGCAATACGAGGTGTCCCTCTACTTCTTCGTGCAATTTCATGAGCTGCATCTTCGGAGATCGGAACATTTAAAATATCCGCAGCACGTGTTATAATTTGTTTCAATAATTTAGCATCGTAATAATTCAAACGTGAGTTAATACCAAATCGAGCACGCAATGGTGCTGTTAACAAGCCACTACGAGTAGTAGCACCAACCAATGTAAACGGATTCAATTTAATTTGAACACTTCTTGCATTGGGTCCACTATCAATCATAATGTCGATTTTATAATCCTCCATTGCAGAATACAAATATTCTTCTACAATAGGACTTAAGCGATGAATTTCATCAATAAAAAGTACATCGTATTCTTCCAAATTAGTAAGTAAACCTGCTAAATCACCAGGCTTATCCAATACAGGACCAGAAGTAATCTTAATATTTACCCCCAATTCGGCAGCAACAATATTAGCCAAAGTTGTTTTTCCTAAACCAGGAGGACCGTGTAATAAAATATGATCCAATGCTTCACCACGTTGCTTCGCAGCTTTAACAAATATTTTTAGATTCTCAACTACTTCTTTCTGACCCGTAAAATCGGAGAAGTCGGCTGGACGAAGAGCTTTTTCAAACTCTTTTTCTGCTGAACTTAAATTTTCGCTATCAGGATCTATGTTCGGATTCATTATCAATCAATGTATTTAACAAAAATAAGAAAAGCATCCCGATTATGGAATGCTTTTCATACTATTTTATAATTATTATGCTTATTTCAATGTAATGTTGCTTTCGCCAATTACAACATCATCAGCTATAATTTCAATTAAGTATTTCCCTGGTACAAATGGATTAGGATTTGCACAAAAAACATCTACAGCAACTTCTTCGTTTTTGTAATTAATATCTTGTTTCCCAGCAAAAAAACCTTTTGAACCATTAAATTTAACCATGTTCATATCATCTGGTGATTTGCAAATTTCTTTACCATCGGGAGATACAATGCGCACATAAACTGTTTTAACTCCAGTTTTAGCTATCTTATTTTCACCAATAACACATGAAACTTTGATACGCTCAACACGAGAAGCTTTTGTTGTTTCAACTTCTTTCGTTCCACCTGATTTGAATTTCACACCTTTTACTGTTGGATTTTCAGCTTTTAAAATTGATCCTAAGTTTACTGTGCTTTGAAGTTTTTCTTTGTCTTTCGACAATTGAGAGGTTTTATCTTTCTCTGCAGTTAAGTCTTCCGAAACCTTAGCTTTTTCAGCTAAAATTGTTTTGTTTAAAGTATTCAATGAATCAATCTCTACTACATAATGCTTCATGATACTACGCAATGTTTCTGTTTCCTTACGCAACTTAGAAATGATGTATGCATCACCTTTGTGTTTTTCTGCTTGCTCAATTAATTCAGCTATTTCAGCACGCTTTGCTTCTAATTCCTTTTGCAATCCAGCATCATTTGTTTGCAATGTTGCGTATTCCTTTTGTAATTCTAACAAATCAGCTTTTACATTATCGCGTTCAACAATAACTTGTTCTTTCTCTACAACAACAGTGTTTGCTCTGTTTTTTTCTTGCCACCATAACCAAGCAAAAGTTAAATTACCTCCAATTAATAGAAATAAAAAGATTAGCAAAACCTTATTATTCGACTTTTTTTCTTCCTGATTGTTTTCCATAATTTATCTGAATCTATATTTTCGTAACGCAAAGTTATACAATTTATATTTTATACTAACAAAAACGTATGATAAACGATTTTATATCACTGATATATCCTAAAATATGTGCTGCATGTGGTAAAAGCTTATTTAAAAATGAAGATTGTATTTGTACTTATTGTAGGTTTCACTTACCGAAAACCAATTATCACCTTACTAACGAAAATCCAATTGAAAAATTATTCTGGGGAAGAGTTAATATATACTCTGCTGCAGCATTTTACAATTTTGGTAAAGGAGGCAAAGTGCAACAGCTTATTCATCAGCTAAAATACAAGGGACAAAAGGAAGTAGGAATCACAGTTGGAAAACTATATGGTTATGAGCTTAAACGTTGCGAAAAATTTAAAACCATCGATACCATCATCCCGGTTCCATTGCATCCAAAAAAAAAGAAAAAAAGAGGATACAACCAAAGTGAACTTTTTGCGGAAGGCTTGGCTAGTAGCTTAAAGATACCAACCGATTTTAAAACACTTTACAGGGCAAAAGAATCAAGTACTCAAACAAAAAAATCAAGGTTTAGTAGGTGGGAAAATGTTGAGTCAATCTTTCAATTAAAAGACAAGGAACGCTTAAAAGGGAAACACATTTTATTGGTAGACGATGTAATTACTACGGGAGCAACGTTAGAGGCATGTGCACAAGCCTTGCAACAAATACCAGATGTAAAAGTGAGCATTGCTACAATTGCCTATGCAAACAATTAATCAGAAATAATACGATTAACAATAGCCGCTTTTTTTACTAACTTTGCCTCATGGCAGAATCATTAATTCTAACAGGCACTACAAAAAAAGAAAAATACGAATCGCTGATTCCTCAAATCAAGGCATTGGTTGATGGAGAGAGTGATTACATCGCAAATATATCCAATATCATGTCGGCATTAAAACATGGCATGGATTGGTTTTGGGTAGGTGTTTATTTTGTGAAGCAAGAGCAGTTAGTACTCGGGCCGTTCCAAGGGCCAATTGCATGTACACGCATTGCATTTGGCAAAGGTGTGTGTGGCACTTCCTGGAAAGAAAAGAAAACGATTATTGTTGAAGATGTAGAAAAATTTCCTGGACACATCGCCTGTAGTAGTTTATCACAATCTGAAATTGTATTACCCGCATTTGACCAAAATGGGAATGTTACCTTGGTTTTAGATGTTGATAGTGAACACTTAGCTACATTTGACGAAACCGATAAATTTTATTTGGAACAGGTAATGAGATTAATAGAAAGTCTATGTTAATCAAGTTTCAAGGAAAGAATAAAACAGCAGCTAAAATGTATCGTATTATAAAAAACAATTTTCGCCTTTGCCTTTTAGCAGTTCATTTACTACTTGTTTTTTCTTGCGCACAAATAGTTGCTCCTGGTGGTGGTAAAAAAGACACAACAGCTCCTACTGTTTTAAAATACAGCCCTGATAGTGCAACACTAAATTTTACTGCAAAAACAATCGAAATTAATTTTGATGAATACATTCAATTGAAAGATTTAAACAATCAATTGATTATTTCTCCATTATTAAGCAAAACACCCGACATTGATGTAAAGGGCAAAACATTGATAGTGGAATTCGATAAGGATGAAGTGTTAAAACCAAACACTACCTATTGCATCAGCTTTGGAAATGCAGTAACTGATGTGAATGAAGGCAACCCGATTGAAAACTTTCAATATATTTTTTCAACTGGAACATTTATCGATTCATTAAAAGTAAAGGGGAAAGTGCAATCGGCATTTGATCATAAAACAGAGAAAGGATTGCTGGTAATGCTTTATTCGGATTTAACGGATAGTGTTATTTACAAATCGCAACCCGATTATTTTGCAAAAACAAAAGCTGATGGTTCGTTTGAAATCAATAATGTAAAAAACGGAACGTACAAAATCGTTGCCATCAAAGATGCAAATGCGAATTATAAGTACGATGTAGAAAATGAGAGCATTGCTTTCACAGATAGCCTAGTGAATCCTTCCGACAAAAAGACAATAAACTTGGAGCTGTTTCAAGAACCCGCTAAAAAAGTATTTTTAAAAAAAGCAACACATCCATCGTACGGCAGATTTGATTTTGTATTCAGTCAGGGCTCGGATAGCATTCGAATAAACAATTTAAGCAATGATTTAAAAGGTGTTCAAGAATACGTTGAATTTTCAAAAAACAAAGATTCATTAAGCTATTGGGTCACCAATTATCAAAAAGATTCTATTGTATTTCAACTGAGCAATGGCAATCAGATTATTGACACGCTTGAATTTAAATTTATCAATAAGGAAGATGCGTTGAAGGCAAAACGTAATCCGTTAAAACTGTCGGTTATTGCAAGTCTAGATGGGAGTCAGAGTTTTGATTTAAACAAAAATGTAATACTTGATTTTTCCAATCCAATTAAAAGCATTCCAAAGACGAATGGAACCCAAATAAAAATGGATTCAAGTAAAATAGCTGGTGCTGAAATTGAATTTGTGATTTTTAATAATTTCCGAACAACAGTAAACACAATTATTTCAGATAGCGTTACAAAAAATAGTTCATGGAAAGAAAATACCAACTATCAATTATACATTCCACCAAACACATTTACTGACATTTTCGATTTAACCAACGACACCATTACTGTGGATTTTAAAACCCGTGAATTAAAATATTATGGAACGTTGAAATTGAATATTTCTATTCCAGAAACGAAGAATAATTACGTTGTGCAACTCATAGATGAGCAAGGAAATGTGACAAGAGAACATTTTATAAAAAAATCGGAAGTACTCAACTACGACTATTTGCAACCAAAAAAATACAAGCTAAAAATTATTGTTGATAACAACAATAACCAGAAATGGGATACTGGAAATTACATACAGCATCTGCAAGCAGAGAAAGTAATCTTTAACTCAGAGCTAATCAATGTCCGTTCTAATTGGGACATGGAATTGGATTGGAAAGTTCAATAATTTTAAACCCTCAGTCGAGAGTAAAACTAATTTATACGAAACTCATCCGCATCATTCAACACAGGAAATTGTTTTCTGAATTCTTCTAAATCAGTATACAACAAAGTGATGGTTTCAATTCCTTCATCATGTGCAGGCAGTTTGGAAATAAGCTCTCCTTTAAAATTAATTATAGCAGAATCGCCTGAATGATATATTTCATTCCCATCATTGCCTACTCTATTTACTCCAGCCACATAACATTGGTTTTCGATTGAACGAGCAAGCAATAATATTTTCCAGGGATGATTTCTTCTTTCGGGCCAATTGGCAACGTATAATAACAAATCGTATCTATTGCTATTTGTATTTCTTGACCATACAGGGAAACGTAAATCGTAACAAATAAGCGGACAAATTTTCCAACCTTTAATTTCCTCAACTATCTTTTTTGTTCCAGCTGTATAATGCTTGTCTTCATTTGCCATGGTAAACAAATGACGTTTATCGTAAGTGGAATAAGAGCCATCAGCTTTCATCCATACCAAACGATTGTAATATTTCCCGTTTTCCTCACACACAAAACTTCCTGTTACTACACAGTTTTTCTTATGAGACTGTTCTTTCATCCAAGCAACAGACTTTCCATTCATAGACTCAGAAAGTTTTTCAGGCTGCATAGTAAATCCTGTTGTAAACATTTCAGGAAGCACAATCAAATCGGTTGGTTCAGAAATGGAAGAGATTTTTTTTGAAAATTGTTCCAAGTTCAAATCAATATTCTCCCAAACTAAATTTGATTGTATAATCGTAATTTTAAGATCTTGCATCATTAGATGGTATTAATTATTGCTGCTGCTTTTTCTAATGTCTCTTCTTTTTTTGCAAAGCAAAAACGCAATACATGATTATCAACTCCTTCATGATAAAACACAGAAATAGGAATAGCAGCCAATTTAAATTCTTTTGTTAATCGAATAGCATAATCGGTATCCTTTTCCGAACTTAATTTTTTATAGTTGAGCAACTGGAAATAGGTTCCAGCAGAAGGGGTTAATTCAAATCGTGAATTTTTTATCAAAGAGATAAAATAATCGCGCTTCTTTTGATAAAAATTACCCAACTCTACATATTGATTTTTTTGTTGCAGAAATTCCGCTAATGCAAATTGAATGGGTGTAGCTAAATGTGGATAACGTGCTACACTTTGATGTACATGCCCATCAAAAACAATGTGTTCATACACCTCATCACTGATAATAACGATATCCGTATCTTTTGTTAGTTTTTGTAGCATAACCATGTCGGCTGCCGACATGATACTACCAGTTGGATTATGCGGTGTATTTACAATAATCATCTTGGTGCGATGATTCATCATTTTTTTCACCTCTTCCCAATCAATGGAATAGCTTGGCGCTTTTAATTGCAAATAGATCGTTTTACCACCATTCAATTCAATGGCTGGTTGGTAACAATCATAAGCAGGTTCAAAAACAATTACTTCATCGCCTTCACGGATAATGGCAGTAATTGCCGTATATATTGCTTGTGTGGCACCAGCCGTAATTGTTATTTCTGTATCGGGATTGTATTGTGCGCCATACAATTCTTCTGTTTTCTGAGCAAGCATTTCACGAAGCTGAATTAATCCTGCCATGGGTGCATACTGATTATTACCCGCTTTCATGTACTTGCCTACCAGTTCTACTAAATCGGGATTGCAGGAAAAATCGGGAAAACCTTGCGATAAATTGATGGCATTGTTTTCTGCAGCCAATTTGCTCATTACCGTAAATATGGTTGTACCTACATTGGGCAATTTGCTATTGATTAAATTCGGGAAGTTCATATAGATAAGGAATAGGTGTTAATCGTGCATTATTAAACCAAATGTAAAATATTTTTCCAGCATATTCTATGAAAATAAAGCAATATTTATTCGGTTTAATTAATTGATTAACTTACTTTTGCGCGAAATATTTTAAAAATTTAAATTTACACAAATGACAATTGATTTAAACAAAGTGGTTTCTGTTAACTATCACTTAACAATAAAGGGAACCGAAGAGCATGTTGAACAAACAAGCAAAGAAAATCCTTTCTTATTCCTTTACGGTACTGGAGGTTTATTACCAGATTTTGAAAACAACTTAAAAGGTAAAAAAGTAGGTGATTCATTCGACTTCTTTATTGATGCTGTAAATGGTTACGGTGTTCGTGACGAACAGCATGTTGTAATGATTCCTATTGATGCATTTTTAGGTGAAGATGGAAAATTGGATGAAGAAAATGTAAAAGTTGGTGTTACATTACCAATGGTTGATAACGAAGGAAACCGTTTGTACGGAAAAGTTCAAGAAATTACTGCTGAATATGTGAAAATGGATTTTAATCATCCTTTGGCTGGTCAAGATTTACATTTTAAAGGTGAAGTATTAGAAATTCGTGAAGCTACTGAAGAAGAATTAGCACATGGACATGCACATGGTCCACACGATCATCACCACTAATTAAAACTAAATTTCCAAAAACAGTTGATAGCATTATCAACTGTTTTTATTTTATACCCGATGGATCTTATTCTGAAACAACCGAACGAATTGGAGTTCAAAAAAATTTGCGATTACATCAATGAATTTGAATTGGACAATCGTTCATTACAAAAAGATGAATTTATTGCTGCATATCGTAACGATGAGTTGGTTGGATTTGGAAGAATTAGAAAACATAAAGATTGTAATGAATTGTGTTCATTAGGCGTAATCACCAATGAACGAAGAAAAGGAATTGGAAAAGCGTTGGTCAGTGCCTTAACAAAAAAAGAACCTAACAATCTATATTTGGTATGTATTATACCTGATTTTTTTGAGCCTTTGGGATTTGTTGAAACAAGCAATTATCCTATTTCTATACTAGACAAAATTGATTATTGCAGCAACGAACTTGTTGTCCCTGAAAAGTATGTTGCAATGAAATTTAAAAGAGATTAATTACCAAAATTCATTGGTACACTTTTTACCATATCAACTGGATAGTTCTTTTTTACAAACAACTTCCCTACTCTTAAATTCCCTTTTAGTCCAACCTTAATGCTTCTACTGGTAGCAATGGATAATAAATTAGGCAGTTCTGCCATACTTAATTTCGAAAAATCAGATTTGATATTGAATGCATAGGCTTGTGAAGAATTTGCTTTTATTTTAACATTATTGGTAAGAATAGCTTTTCCTACATTCATATTACTTAATGTTGCATCCAAATCGGATTTGTAAATGGTGAAAGCTACTTTATTTGGATTTTTAATTTTTGCAGTGATATCAACATCAATTCCTTGCTGAGATATTTTATTCACTTTCACATTTTCGATTCCTTCAAAAGTAACATCCTGAAAGTCGCCACAAGAGCTAAGAACAAGTGTTAAAAAAACAAAAAATGACACCGCTATATTTTTCATGTTGAAATTTATTTTTATCAAAACGAAAGAACGCAAAGAAAATTATCACTGCGTTCCTTTTATTAATTTAGTTGAAATTACTTTTTAAAATCTGCAAAGTATTTGTAGAAATAAGGGATTGTTTCAATTCCTTTCAAATAATTGAAAACACCGTAATGTTCGTTAGGCGAATGAATTGCATCCGAATCCAAACCGAATCCCATCAATACCGAATCCAAACCTAATTCCGATTTAAACATGGCAACAATTGGAATACTTCCACCACTACGAACAGGTACTGGCTTTTTACCATAAGTCGTTTCCATAGCCATACTTGCTGCTTTGTAAGCTCCTGATGTACTTGGTGTAACAACAGGCTCTCCACCATGATGAGGAGTTACTTTTACTTTTACTGATTTTGGAGCAATACTCTCAAAATAATTTTTAAATAACTCTGTTATTTTATCTGAATTTTGATGAGGCACTAAACGCATCGAAATTTTTGCATATGCTTTTGATGCAATCACCGTTTTTGCTCCTTCGCCTGTATAACCACCCCAAATACCATTTACATCAAGTGTAGGGCGAATTGAATTGCGTTCATTTGTTGTATAACCATCTTCACCATGAATATCCGAAAGGTCCAATGATTTTTTATATCCATCTAAACTAAAAGGCGCTTTTGCCATTTCAGCGCGCTCTTCAGCACTTAAAATTTCAACATCATCATAAAAACCTGGAATGGTAATGTGGTTTTTATCATCTTTCATTTTAGAAATCATTTCGCACAAAATGTTGATTGGGTTTGCAACTGCACCACCATATAAACCAGAGTGCAAATCGCGATTTGGACCCGTTACTTCTACTTCTACATAACTCAAGCCTCTTAATCCAACACAAATAGAAGGAATATCATTTGCGATGATTCCTGTATCAGATATTAAAATTACATCTGCTTTTAAACGTTCTTTATTTTGTTTTACAAAAATGGCAAGATTGGTAGAACCAACTTCTTCTTCCCCTTCAATCATAAACTTAACATTACATGCCAATGTATTTGTTTGCATCATCAATTCAAATGCTTTTACATGCATGTACATTTGCCCTTTATCATCGCAAGCACCACGAGCAAAAATAGCTCCTTCGGGATGTAATTCCGTTTTTTTGATAACCGGTTCAAATGGTCCTGAAGTCCATAATTCAATTGGATCAGCAGGTTGAACATCATAATGACCATATACTAAAACGGTAGGTAATTTTGGATCAATAATTTTTTCGCCATATACAATTGGATAACCAGCTGTTGGACAAATCTCAACTTTATCAGCGCCAGCAGCAAACAATTTTTCTTTGATTGAATCAGCTGTTCTGATAACATCATTTTTGTAAGCAGGGTCAGCACTTACTGATGGGATTCTTAAAAGTTCGAACAATTCGTTTAAAAAACGATCCTTATGAGCATCAATGTATGCGTTAATGTTTGAATTTGAATTCATGAGCTAAATTTTGAATTTTTGTAAAATGTATACTGCAAATTTGCATAATATTATTGATATTAAAAGGATTATCTTGAGTAAACAAGATAATTTCCGCAGTTCAAAAATCAGGGCCCCCCATTCCTTACTATTTTTTTCTATTTTTAGGTTTCAAGCAACCATTTCGAGCAGAATTGTATCTTAGAATAAAGACAGGTAAAGGGATGTGGACGAAAGGCATATTAATTTCGACAAGCGCTTAAAAAACGAAGACCAATGTTAATTTTTCATGACTTTTCAGTATATTTGCTTGTTAATCAGAATGTAATGCAATGAACTCAATTTACAAAAGCTATTTTAAAGCACTTTCACTAAATGCACTGTTACTCTTAATGTGTTTGTTTCCAAACGCATCAAAAGCTCAGTTGACAACTAGTACAACAATGACACCTACCCAATTGGTGCAAAATGTGTTGCTAGGAAGTGGTATTGTAGCTACAAATATTACCTACACAGGTGATGCTTTCGCTAGAGGAACATTTAATGGGACAGCTTCCAATGTAGGATTGGCATCAGGTGTCATCTTATCTTCCGGAGACATTTCAAATGCTGTTGGACCGAATAACCAAACAGGTGTTTCTACATCCAATGGGTTAAATGGAGATTCTGATTTAGACCAAATTATGAATCCAACCATGAGTTATGAAGCATCGATTTTGGAATTTGATTTTATACCAACTTCTGATACAGTAAAATTTAGATATGTATTTGGATCAGATGAATACATGGAGTTTGTGAGCACATTCCCGGGTGGAATTAATGACGGGTTCGGATTTTTTATAAGCGGACCTGGAATTACTGGTCCTTTTTCTAATAACGCTAAAAACATTGCATTGGTTCCTGGCACATCTTTACCGGTAACCATGTTCAATTTAAATCTAAACAACAATGGTCAATATTATTTTGACAATGAAAATCCCCCAGGAAATTCCATTCAATACGATGGCTTTACAGTTCCATTAACCGCAATTACAAACGTTCAATGTGGTTCTACCTATCATATTAAAATTGCAGTTGCAGATGGTGGTGATGGAATTATTGATTCGGGTGTGTTTTTAGAAGAGGGAAGTTTCTCTAGTACGGGAAATGTATTCTTAACAACGAATACAAACTTTGGAGGAGCTCCTTCAAATAATGATACGCTATTTTATGAAGGATGTGGCGCTGCAACCATTACATTCGACAGAGGAACAAACCATCTAGCATTTACTGATACAATGAATTATGCAATTGCAGGTTCTGCTATAAATGGGGTTGACTACTCAACAATTAATACAGAAGTAATATTTGCTATTGGACAACAAACGGCAACGGTAACAATCAATTCTCTTTCTGATTTGTTAAATGAAGGAATGGAAACAGTTATTTTAAATGTATACAACACCTCTCCTTGTGGAAATGTGAACGACACTGCTACTGTTACATTGTACATTATTGATTCGCCTCCGCTAACAGTGAACTTGAATAACGATACAACCTTATTTTGTCCTTTTCAAAATTTACCATTAACAGCTTCTGCTACTGGTGGAGTTGCCATTGGAAACTATACATATACATGGACAAATACAACTAGCACTACTAATGCTGCTATTGTTAACCCAACAGTTACAACAACCTATTATTTAACGGTAACAGATAGCTGTAGTAATACTGCAACGGATAGTATCACCGTTACAATTATTCCTTACACACCTTTGCAAATGACATTTAACAATGATACGACCATTTGTGGAGGCAATGAAGTGCTTTTGAATGCAAATGTAACTCAAGGTCGACCAGATTATATTTATAATTGGTCGCCTAACATTTCAAGTACAGATACAACAACCGTGACACCAGGAGCAGATATAACGTATACATTAACCGTAACGGATGCTTGCGGATTAAGTATAACTGATCAAGTTACAATTACGGTATATCCAATTATTGCAGATTATGCTTACAATTTCACAACGAATCAAACAGTTCAATTTTTCAATCAATCTTCGGGTGCGGTTACGTATGAATGGAATTTTGGAGATAATTCATTTGATTCTACTTCAACCGATGCAAACCCTGTTCATTATTATGCAACAGATGGTACTTATACGGTTACACTTATTTCAACCAATCAAGAAGGATGTAAGGATACAACAACACAAACATTAATTGTTTTACCTGATTTTTATTTCTATTTCCCAAATGCATTTACTCCAAATAGCAATGGAAAAAATGATTTGTACATGGCTTATGGTGTTGGTATAAAATCTTTCAGAATGCGAATTTTTGACCGTTGGGGAGAATTGATTTTCGAAACAACAGATTTATATACCGGCTGGGATGGAACATACAAAGGCAAAAAACTACCAGGAGGCATTTATCCTGTTGTATTTGATTTGGAAGGCTATTCAGCTGATCCAAAACAAAAATATGGTCACGTTACATTAATACGCTAATTTACTTTTTATGAAAAATAACTATTTTAAAATTGCTGCTGCATCATTAGCATTCATTTTCAATTATGATGCTAACGCACAGCTAACGGTTAGTAATGCATTAACACCAACACAATTGGTACAAAATGTATTGTTAGGAACAGGTATCACTGCAACCAACATTACCTTCACTGGAACAGCAGATGCAAGAGGTGAGTTCAATGGAACAGCTTCTAACATTGGGTTTGCAAGTGGTGTTATTTTAGCTACTGGCGACATTGGAGTTGCTGTTGGACCAAACAATAATGGAAGTTTAAGTAATGGAGGTTCAGGAAACATTTCAACCGACCCACAACTAACTAGCATTGCAACAAACACCTTGTACGATGCTACAATATTAGAATTTGATTTTGTCCCATTGGCTGATACTTTAAAATTCAGATATGCATTTGGTTCAGAAGAATACATGGAATTTGCTAATTCTAGCTTTAATGATGTATTCGGATTTTTTATCTCAGGACCAAATCCTGGAGGAGGAAATTATACCAATCAAAACATTGCATTGATTCCAGGTACAGCTACACCTGTTACAATTAACAATGTAAATGGAGGAACAAATGCTGCCTATTATTTTAATAATGAAACACCGCCAGGTGCATCCATTCAATACGATGGATTTACCGTTCCTTTAACAGCAATAGCTCCTGTTCAATGTGGATCAACGTATCATATAAAAATTGCAATAGCAGATGCAGGTGATGGAAGTTGGGATTCAGGTGTATTTTTAGAAGCAGGAAGTTTTACATCCGTTGGTGTACAAATTATTCCTGAAATTAGTTATGGTGGTGCAAACGATTCTACCTTATATGAAGGTTGTGGAAATGCATGTATTTATTTTGTAAGAACTTCAAATATTTCTGTTCAAGATACCATTAACATTACCATTGGTGGAACAGCTGTTAACGGAACCGATTATTATGACAACAATGTTGGTCCAGGGACATTGCTTCCATCGCAATTAATATTTGCACCAGGGCAAGACTCTGTATTGTTTTGCATCAATGCAGTATCAGATGGTGTAGCTGAATCACTTGAATCCATAACCCTTTTAATTCAACCAACAGGCTCCGCATTTTGTGTTCCGCCTCCAACATCTGCAACCATTTATTTATCGGAGTACACACCAATTATTTTAACTACTAGTGATACGACATTGTGTAATAGTGGTGGAACAGTAACCTTAAATACAACTGTAACAGGAGGTGTTGAACCTTATACCTATACGTGGACAAACGGTGCTGCACCTATTGCCGATCCAACAGTGAGCGTTAGTTCAACAACCAATTTTACTGTTACTGTATCTGATGCTTGTACGGGTTCTCCTGATCCAACACCAGCAGTTGTAGACAGCGCATTGGTAACCGTTGCTACATTTATCCCTCTTACTGTAAATGCAGGAAATGATGTAATGGTTTGTCCTGGAGACTTAGTGAATATGCTAGCCTTAGTTAATGGTGGTGGACCACCCTATTCATATTCGTGGACAGTAATTTCAGGAAGTGATACCTTGTCACCAACAAATGGCAATCCAACAAATTTGATTGCAAATACAAATGGAACCTATCAAATTGTTATAACGGATGTTTGTGGAAACACTCAAAATGATCAAGTAAATGTGATTGTAGAAGGTAGTTGTGCCTTGAGTATTCCAAACGTAATAACACCTGATGGGACTGGTCCATCACAAAATGAAACATTTTATGTGGCAAACCTTGAAAAATACCCGAATGTATCTTTAGCTGTATATAACCGTTGGGGAAATAAAATATACGAAAGTTCTGATTATAAAAATAATTGGAGTGGTGGCGGACAAGCAGATGGAACCTATTATTATGTTTTAACGGTTCCTTCATCTGGGCAAGTTGTTGCAAAAACAAATCCAACACCTGCTACAGGAAGTTACGATGAGAGCACAGAAGAAACAACAAAAGTATTTGCTGGATTTTTTCAAATTGTACGATTAAAATAAATCGCAATTGCGAGTTAAAAAAATGAGGATTAAACGGTATCTCATACTACTATTTTTAACTCTACTAAGTTTTAAAAATTTCGCTACTCACATTGTGGGTGGCGAAATTTATTATGACTGCCTTGGTAACAATAATTATAAAATCACTTTAAAAGTTTATCGCGACTGCTATTTAGGACAAGTAGGCTTTGATGACCCAGCAACAATTTTCATTTTTGACAACAATGGTGTTTTTGTTGACAGCGTACAAATGCCATTGCCCACACCAGTAGTTTTACCAATTACCATCAACAATCCTTGTTTTGTTCCGCCAACAGATGTATGTGTTGAAGAAGTAATTTATGAAACAACGATTAATCTTCCTCCTTCTGCTGGAGGTTATAACATTACCTATCAACGTTGTTGTAGAAATGGTTCTATTTTAAATATTATTGACCCCGGAAATGTTGGTTCAACTTACATGACGCACATTCCAGATCCAGGTTTGGCGATATGTAATAGTAGTGTTCGATACAATTATTTTCCACCCATTTTTTTATGTGCTAATGTTCCATTGATCTTTGATCATTCAGCAACAGATCCAGATAGCGATTCTATTTTTTACCAATTTTGCGATCCTTATCTTGGCTTGGATGCAAGCTGTCCATGGCTAGGTCCACAAGGAGCAGCATCTGGATGTGCTGCTATTGGAAATCCTCCACCTTTTTCTTTCGTTCCATGGTTTGCACCATATAATGGTAGCTACCCAATGAGTTCATCGCCAGCAATGGCTGTAAATCCAACAACAGGATTAATGACAGGAACTCCTGATATGATTGGACAATGGGTTGTAGGGGTTTGTGCGTATGAATATAGAAATGGCGTTTTAATAAATACCAATAAAAGAGATTTCCAATTCAATGTAGTTAACTGCCCGGGCTTACCAGTTGCATCCATTCCTCAACAACAAACATTTTGTTTTGGTTACACTGTTAATTTTTCTCAAACAAGTTTAAATGCATTTAGCTATCAATGGAATTTTGGAGATCCGAGTACCTTACTAGATACATCCTCAATTCAATCACCTACCTATACTTATCCTGCTCCTGGAAATTACAATGTAACACTCATTATTAATCCAGGAACCTTGTGTGCAGATACTGCAATAAATACATTTAACATACAACCGCTACTTGATCCAAATTTTGTATCACCACCAGGTGAATGTATTTATGAAAATAGTTTTGATTTAACAGCAGCTGGTGCATTGATGGGCAATGGAACATTCACTTGGAATTTTGGATCCAATGCAACACCTATTTCTAGCACTTCTCAAAACCCAACAAATATTGTATTTGATTCAGTAGGGATCTTTCCTGTAACACTAACTGTAAGTGAAAACGGTTGTACCGAAACCTATACATCTACTATTGAAGTGTATCCTAAACCTATTGCAAACTACGGATTAGCTACCGCTCTAGCATGTGATTTGCAGCCTGTTCAGTTTATTGATAGCTCTTTAGCCACTACTCCACTTATATATGCATGGAATTTTGGAGATGGAACCTTCTCTTCAGAACAAAACCCATCGCATCTATATCCTGCAATTGGAAATTACCCTACAAGCTTAATCATAGCAAATAGTTACGGTTGTAAAGACACCTTTGCATTACCATCACCTTTGGGTGTGTATCCATCACCTGTTGCCGGCTTTACTGTTACCCCACAAGATACTTCTATCTTTCATCCACAAGTAACAACATTCGATCAAAGCATTGGTGCAATCGATTGTAACATTTCATTTGGTGATGGCTGGTCGAGTAACAGTTGCGATACCACCCATAGCTACTCTGCGCCAGGCACCTATACACTTATGCAGGTTGTAACAAATGTAAATGGCTGTAAGGACACGGCTTATCTGGATGTCATCATTCGTCCTGAATTTTTATTCTGGATTCCAAATGCATTTACACCAAACAACAATGGCTTAAACGATGTGTTTAAGCCAGTTATATTGGGAGTTCATAATTATGAATTTTTAATCTTTGATCGTTGGGGTGAACAGATATTTAAAACCAACGATATGAACGAAGGATGGAATGGATTCTTTAAAGGCCGTTTGTGCACCAACGATGTATTTGTTTACAAAATTGTATTCAGAGATGATGTAGACAATTTAGACCATCAATACATTGGACGAGTTACACTTGTTCGTTAGTTATTTCCCCATCAATAATTTAAATCCTTTTCCGTGTACATTAATTAATTCAACAGAAGTATCTTCTTTTAAATATTTACGAAGTTTTGCAATGTACACATCCATGCTTCTTCCATTAAAATAATTATCATCGTTCCAAATTGTTTTTAAGGCAAAATTACGATCCAATACATCATTTGCATGCAAGCACAACAACTTTAACAACTCAGCTTCTTTGGTTGTAAGCTTTTGTTGTGCTCCTTTTAAATCAAGCACCTGGTGCTGATAATCAAATTTATATTTCCCAATTTTAAATTCCGATTGATCCGAATTTTTAACAGCTTTACTTTCTGTTCTTCTTAAAATTGCTTGCAAACGCATTAGCAATTCTTCCATGCTAAATGGTTTTGTAATGTAATCATCTGCCCCTACTTTGAATCCTTCAATGGCATCTTCTTTCATGGATTTAGCAGTAAGGAATACAATGGGAATATTTACATCAATTGCACGAATTTCTTTCGCCAATGTAATTCCATCTTTTACTGGCATCATCACATCCAAAATGCAGATGTTGAATTTATCTTTTGAAAAAACATCGTAGCCTTGCTTGCCATTCACAGCAAGCGTAGTAGCATACCCTTTTGCATCGAGGTATTCTTTTAATAGATTTCCTAAGTTAGGATCATCTTCTACCAATAAAATTTTTGTTTTTTCCATGATTGTATGTTATATATTATTTTCTAAATTAAATGGCAAGAACACTGTAAATACAGAGCCTTTTCCCAATTCACTTTCTACGCTTATTGAACCTTCGTGTTTTTCAACCACTGCTTTTACATAACTCAAGCCTAAACCAAATCCTTTTACATTGTGTATGTTTCCAGTTGGAACACGATACATGGTTTCAAAAATTCGTTTTTGATTGTCCTTACTTATTCCAATTCCATTGTCCTGTACCGAAATAAAAACTCCTGTATCATCATTTTTGGTAGTGATTTTTATTTGTGGTTTTTCGGAAGAGTACTTTAAAGCATTATCAATTAAATTAAAAATGATGTTGGTTACATGCACTCTATCGGCATGAATGATGAATTGCGTGGCGTTTAAATATTTTTCAATTACACCTTCTTTGTTCTCCACTTGCAATTTAATATTGGTAATGGTTTGTTCAATTAGTGTGTGAATGTCAATTTGCTGAATTTTTAATTTAAATTGGCCTTTGTCCAAAATGGCAGTCTGCAATATATTCTCCACCAATAAACTCAAACGTTTGTTTTCATCGCCAATCATGCGCACATAATTGCTTACACGCTCAGGCGACTTCTCAACCGTTTTATCACTCAACACTTCGCAAGCCAAAGAGATGGTAGAAATAGGTGTTTTGAACTCATGCGTCATGTTACTGATGAAGTCATTTTTAATCTCTGATAATTTCTTTTGTTTAAAAATGGTGGAGATGGTATAATAAAAAGAGAAAATAAGAGCAATCATAAAAGCTACCGAAATGAGTAGCAGAAACCACATGGAACTAAGTATATAGCGCTTTTGATTGGTAAATGAAACGGAAAGAAATTGTGGTTTGATAAAAATATTATCGGGTGAAAGATTTACTTTATAAGGTGATTGATAAATTTTTCGTTCTTTTTCAGACAATACAGAAGCATCTGATGGTGGATTTTTAGTTGCGGTAATACCAAAAACATAATCCGCTGAAACACCTTTTTCCATCAACTCTACTCGTAAAATAGAATCAATAAGAAGTGTATCAATTTTTTTATCATAATCGTTATACACATTGATACTTACCAATTCATCAAATATATCATTCACCATATTTGATTTATTAGCAAACCAACGGTCGTTTAAATCGGTAGAATCCATTGGATGCAACATGGGTCCTTCGGCCTGCACCCTTGCATCCAATTCTTTCGAAGAAGTATCGGCTGAGAAATTTTTCTCACGCGATGTTTTTACAACCACACCATTTGAATCGGAGGTAAACTCTTCTACAATTTTTACATTCAATTTATTTTTTGGAAGTTGATAGGAAACCTTATCCCCCAATGAATCTGAAACCAAACGAGGCTTGTTTCCAGAAATATCAACCGTAGTATAATAACGAATACCTTGCTTACGAAAATTGAATTTTTGAGTGATTTTTGCTGCAGCTTTAAACTTTTCTAAACGGTACACCACATTGTTCAATGCCTCGTTTACACTTTGCTCAAAACGATCTTCACCCAATGAAATAGCATTGTTTACCCAATATACTTGAATAGCAATCAAGCCGATTAGGGCTAAACTTGCCATCATTGTAATTATTTTTATATTGCTTTTATTCATAAATACCTCGCAAAAATAAGTCATTCGATACTAAGACTCATGTACTTAACATAATTTAACAGGCATTAACAGCCGATTAACAGGCTGCCATTTAATTCTGCAATATGTTTGTCCAAGAAATTTGTTGCAACCAAATTTAATACTATTAAAAACGATTTAAACTTAAAAACATGAAAAACTTATACAACAAAGCCTTGGGAGCATCCCTACTCATAGCAATTGCGATAACCGGAATTGCATGCGGACAAAATGCAAAAGTAAAAACCATTACCATTATCAATGGCGATACAACTGTTTCTGAAAAAACAATTGGTACCGATGAAATTGCTGAAATCGAAAAACAAATAACAATGGTTGTTTCCGAAGATGGAAAAGCAGGCGATAAAAAAGTGATTAAAAAAATAATTATAAATGGAGATGGGCACGAAGGAAAAGACGAAATGGCTTTTGCTTTTAGCAACAGCTCTGAAAAGAATGAAGAGGCAGAAGTGGTTACAGATGAAAACGGAAAAACAACTACCAAAATCATTGTAAAGGGTGATGGAAAAGAAGATGCTTCTTCCGACAAAAAAATCATTAAAAAATCGGTAGTCATCAATGATGGAAAAACTGAAAAAGAAAATGTAAGTGTGAATATTAATGTCAACAAGAACGTGGTAAAAATTAATTACACTTCATCTTCGAAAGAAGCCATCAATGTTAGCATTTTGGATGAAAATGGGAAACAAATACACTACGACACACAAAAAACGGGTGGTAACTATTTTAAGGAAATAAAATTGGAGAAAAAAGGAACGTATTTCTTAAACATCATTCAGAACAAACAAAGCACTAACGATAAAATCATTATCCCATAAACACAGCATCCCAAGCAATTAGTTGACAAAAAAGAGGCTCGAATTTGAGCCTCTTTTTTTATATCTTTGTTATTCTAAATAAGCTGATTATGATTAACATTAAAAACTACATCAACGGTGAATTAATTGAACCCGTTGGACAAACATACATCGACAATTACAATCCATCTATTGGAAAAGTATATTCTTATATTCCTGATTCTGACGAACGTGATGTGGAGCTAGCTACAGAAGCTGCATTAAAAGCATTTCCAAGTTGGAGCGTTACCCCAAAAGATGAACGTTCACGCATCATGCTTAAGATTTCTGAATTGATTGAAAAAAATTTAGAGCGCTTTGCCATTGCAGAATCCATGGACAATGGAAAACCTGTTTCATTGGCACGCATGGTGGATATTCCACGAGCTGCGGCTAATTTCCATTTTTATGCGACTGCTATTTTGCATTATGCTTCCGAGAGTCATTCCATGGAAGATACTGCAATCAATTATACCTTAAGAACACCCGTTGGTGTTGCAGGATGTATTTCTCCTTGGAACCTACCACTTTATTTATTCACTTGGAAAATAGCACCAGCAATTGCTTCTGGAAATTGTGTGGTAGCAAAACCTTCGGAAGTAACACCCATGACGGCCTATTTACTTTCCGAATTGTGTATTGAAGCAGGCTTGCCAAAAGGAGTATTGAACATTGTACATGGTTACGGACATAAAGTAGGAGCAGCAATTACAGTACATCCAAAAATTCCATTGGTATCTTTTACAGGTGGAACCAAGACAGGAGCTGAAATTGCACGTGTTGCAGCACCGATGTTCAAAAAACTATCATTGGAATTAGGAGGAAAAAATCCGAACATCATTTTTGCTGATTGTGATTTCGACAAAATGATTAAAACCACCTTGAACTCGTCATTTGCTAACCAAGGACAAATTTGTTTGTGTGGTTCCCGCATTTTTATTGAACGTTCTATTTACGAAAAGTTCAAAACAGAATTTGTGACCCGTGTAAAACAAATGAAAGTAGGAAACCCTGCTGACAAGGATAGCAAGCTGGGCGCAGTTGTTTCTAAATCACACATGGAAAAAGTATTATCCTATGTTGATTTAGCAAAACAAGAAGGTGGAACGGTATTGTGCGGTGGGCATCAAGTAAAATTAGAAGGTGAATTTGCAGAAGGGTATTACATTGCACCAACTGTAATTGAAGGATTAAATTACAATTGCAGAACCAACCAAGAAGAAATATTTGGACCAGTAGTAACACTTACACCATTTGATACCGAAGAAGAAGTATTGATGTATGCAAACAGCACACAATACGGATTGGCATCCATTGTGTGGACCGAAAATTTAACACGTGCACACCGTGTTGCAAGCAATTTACATGCAGGCATTGTATGGATCAACTGTTGGTTGTTGCGCGATTTACGTACACCATTTGGAGGTGTAAAAGGCTCAGGTGTTGGACGTGAAGGCGGATTTGAAGCATTGCATTTCTTTACGGAACCAAAGAATGTATGTATTAAATTGAAATAAAATTTATCATCATAAATTAAAGTATCATGAAAATTAAAGCATTCCTTGTGATACTGTTTATTCTGATCATGGCAATTTTTTGCCGTGCTCAGAACTTAGTGCCTAATCCTTCTTTTGAAGACACGATTAGCTGTCCTAACGCTGGTGGGCAATTAAATCAAACTCTTTATTGGTTCAATCCTACTTCAGGAAGTCCAGATTACTATAATTTATGTAGTAATGGAATGGGTGTTCCATTAAATGGTGCTGGATTTCAGTACGCTCTTTCTGGTAAGGCTTATGTTGGAGTTTATGTTGCTGCTAGAATGATTTTAAACGGTCCTTTAGAAGGAAGGGAATACATTCAAGCTGCTCTTACAGATACTTTAATACAAGGAAAAGAATATTGCATTTCTTTTAGTGTTTCTCTAGGAGATTATTCCACTATAGCAATTACTCAGATTGGAGCACATCTATCAATAACTCCAATTTCATTAGCAACTCCACTTAATTTCACCGTTCTTCCACAAATTGTTTCCCCTGCTAATTATTTTATTAATGACACTGCAAACTGGCATACAATTCAAGGAACATACACAGCTTTAGGTGGCGAAAAATATATTACAATTGGAAATTTTAAGGATGTAACAAATACCGATACAATGAATTTACCTCCAACAGTTTCCCCATCCTTATTTTCGTATTATTTCATAGATGATGTCTCACTTCAATTATGCGACACCACCAGTCCATTTGATGAAACAATCATTGCAAATGTATTTACACCAAATAATGATGGCATAAATGAGCAATGGGTTTTGAATAATTTACCCGAAAAAACACAAGTACAAATTTATAATCGTTGGGGAGTTTTGGTGGCAGGTATTGCTCCACCATTTACCATACAAGGTACTTACAAATGGGATGGAAGAACAACAAGTGGAGTCCCTTGTGTTGAAGGAACTTATTTTTATTTAATTTCTACTCCTGAAAAAACGTACAAAGGTTTTGTGCAATTGGTGAGGTAAATAGAAACCCATTTACAATTTCCCTGCTACAACACAGGTCTTTTTGTATTTTTTTACATTGCCCGAAAGGTCGAACACCTCTACAAATACTATGTAAATTCCGATGCGTGCTTTTTCTTTTTCTTCGCTTATTCCATCCCAACTGAAGGTTCCGCTGGTTCCTAATAATTCATTACGCACCAAGTATTTTACCAAACGTCCTTTGCTGTCATAAATAGTGATGTTTGCAACAAAGCCCGGTTGATCAAAATGATAATTGATATTTACTACATCGTTGTAACCATCTTCATCGGGTGAAAATAATTCGGGTGTTATTGCAATTGGATTTTCGGTTTCACCAGCATCCAAGTATTGTGAATTTTTATAGGCTGGTGTTGCATATCCAACATCCTTTGCTGCCGAATGCCAATTGGTGCGGTCGTTTGTTGGACGATTAAAATCAATGCGTTCCAATGAAACTCCTTTTGTACTGTTCAGCAATGCAAAGTGCATGTTTTCGTAATACACCAAGTGGTCAATCACATCCGTTGTGGTAGACAAACAAACAGTACCTGCATCAATGTTCATGCTTGGTAAATCGACTATTTCTAAAAAGCCATTAGCGTTTGTTGTACTGTATTGTGCTTTTACAGCAGCTGAATTTTCGCTCAGAACCAAATACTCGTTTGGAAACAACAAATACCCTTCGGCAGTAATTACTTCTAAATTAATGGGTGTATTCATAATGGTATCGTACTGCGAAATACTGATTGATTTTAAATCAATCACTTTTGTAGAACGATTGTAAATCTCTACAAAATCAACACCACCGGTGTTTGGATTTACGAGGATTTCATTAATCACCACATCATTTGCTACAGCAGGCTCTGGTATTGCAAATCGAGCTGTATTTATAGAACCAATTGGATTACCCACACAATCGGTAATGGTATTTCCAACGGTAATGGTATAAATTGTTCCTACTTGAAAAGAACTTGCAAATGCTAAAATCACACTATTAAATTCAGCAGCAACTGGCTTTACAAAAATTGGATTTCCAATTGCATTATCTACTGAATACAAAGCAAGGTTGAGCATTGAAAGACTGTCCAAAGATTCATTAAAAAACACTTGAATGGTATCCGTTGCAATAACACCTACTCTCACTACTTGCGGAACATTTGTATCAGGGTTTGTGGTGTTCACCGAATTTTGTCGGCCAGGAGTGCCCGCATCCGTGCTTGTTGAAGCAATCCAATTGCTTGCACCTCCGCAAGGATTGTTCGGATCTTTTTGTTCCAAGCTCCATCCACCATCTTTTTTTGTATCGTCTTGATACCATGTATCGGAATATGAAACCGTTGAGATGATTAAATTTTGTGGTGTTTTTAAAGTAAGTGTTTGTCCAGAATTAGTAAGGGTTGGAAAGCTCGTTAAACCAATAACATTGTAGCTCGCAGGATAATTGGATGCTGCTGTGGTGGAAGCAAACACAATAAAACTATCAGGCAAAATGGTAACATCGGGCAATAGTTTGATGCTTGCACCAGCGCTGTATTTCCAGTCTTTTAAATTGATTGGAAAGGCAGAACGGTTATACAATTCAACATATTCGTAATTGGGTAATGAACTAAAAATGGGATCTGGATCGGGCATGATTTCATTGAAAACAACATCATAAGGTTTTGCGATGTAATAGCTCAAATTGAATGTGGTCGCCAGCATTGAGTTTCCTGAACAATCGGCAATGTTTGAAAATGTTATGGTATAAAATACAGAAGATGTTAAAGCGGTACTTAATGTCAAATCAACACAGGTAAGTGTAGCATTCGCTGCAGCCGAAACAGGAGTTCCTATTCCATTATTGATGGAATAATTGGACAATACTGCTAATTGAGCAGCATCAATTGCTTCGGAAAAACAAATGCTAACATGTGTTGCATCAGTTGCAGTGGCAGATAAAACTGTTGGAGTTGTTACATCAGTTGCAGTAGAATAAACGCTGTTCTGAATACCTGGTGTTCCTCCATTGGCATTTATGGATGCAATCCAATTGTTAGAAGCTGGACAGTTTACAGGAGCATTCGGATTAATCAATTCCAATGTCCAACCACCATCCAATTTAACAGCATCTTGATACCAAGCATCTGAATAGTTTACCGAATCGATATCGATTAAGGTGTTCGATTTTAATTTTAAATTATCGCCAGTATTGTTTAATGAAGGAAAACTGGATACGCCCATCACTGCTCCAAATACACTGTAAGAAGCGGTATCGGCTATTGGACAAATAATCAAATACTGATTGGGAGCAAGATTGTAATTAGTCAATGTTGCAGTGGAAGAACCATCGGTAAATTTCCAACCGTTTAAATTTAAGGTATTGCTGCTTTTATTATAAATCTCAACAAACTCGGTTGCAGGCAATGCTATTTGCGGAGAAGGATCGGCATAAATTTCGGTAATGATTACATCTTTGTAAACAGCTGTTATTGGAGCAAAATACGTAAAGTTGCTTGTTGCACTTGTAATTACATTCGCACTTAAATCCTGTACATTCGTTACTGTTAATGTGTTGGGCAATGCATTGGTGAATGCACTTGCAAAGGTTAAATGCACCAATGCTAAATTGCTTGCATCGCGCACTGCGGTTGCTGGATTTCCAATACTATTGTTTACGGAATAATTACTTATTGTCTGAGAGCTAGTTAAATCAACTGATTCATTAAACAACACATCCAAAGCGGTGGAAGAAATAACCGTAGAAGAAACAATGCTTGGTGCTGTAACATCAACAATGATTGGACCTACATAAAAATCATCGAAATAAAATTTAGTTGAATTGCTAAGCGTATATACTGCAGCAACGCCCATGAATGCTGTTGTTATAAAGGTATTGTCGGTTCCCGTTGCTTGTAAATTATAAGCATTACCACCAGCAGGATCAATATACAAACTCCAATTACCAACTGCATCACGTGTTACTTTTACACCCAGTGCAAACGAAGCTGCAATTTGAGCATTGGTCCCACGACAAACCGAAGTGCTTGTTAAACCAGTTTGCTTGAAAAGTTCTACTGCATCGTTTGTTCCTGCTTCGCCAAATTGCAAATAATAACCATTTAATGAGCCTTCTAAATTTGCTTGGTCTGAAACCAAATACACACGACCATAATTACTGGACGATGGAGCAAAGGTTTGTTGGATATAAAAATGCCATTCGGTACTATTAATAGAAGTATTGCTTGTAGATAAATAACTAGCACCCGCAAGTGTATTGCTCAATTGCAATTGCTGACTAGCATTTACAATGTATTCGGTAGCATCACCCGCCCAAACAGGGTTGGCTGTATAATCTCCATCCGAAAAATTATCAGATACCTGTGCCGAGCCAAACGAACAAACAAATAGTAATAAAAGTGTTAAAATCCTCATCGCTTTAAATTCTAAGTAAATATAGCAAAAAGCCAAATAGCCTTTATTAAGGAATGATTAATAAAATTCTAAGCTATTTTTTTGTGGATTTAAAAAAATCAAGTACGTTTGCAGACGAATAATGAAAATGACTTGTAAAAATAAAAAGCACATGAAACGTTTCCAGTAGGGAAAGGTTAAGTAGTGTTTTGTATTCAAACATATAGCACAAAAGCCTTTCCAATTGGAGAGGCTTTTTTTTTACACCTCAACCAAATGCTAAAAAGAGGATTGAGGAAAAAAAACAACATAAAACAAATATAAATATGAAAGTAGCAGTAGTTGGTGCCACAGGATTAGTTGGTACAAAAATGATTCAAGTGTTGGAAGAACGTAACTTCCCAGTAACAGAACTTATACCGGTAGCATCCGAAAAATCGGTTGGAAAGGAAATTTCGTTTAAGGGTAATACGTATAAGGTGGTGAGCATGCAAACTGCTATTGATATGAAACCAAATGTTGCTTTGTTTTCGGCTGGAGGAAGCACTTCCTTAGAATGGGCACCAAAGTTTGCGGAAGCAGGCATTACGGTTATTGATAATTCATCGGCTTGGCGAATGGATCCAACAAAAAAATTGGTTGTTCCCGAAATCAATGCAGCTGAATTAACTGCTACCGATAAAATCATTGCCAATCCAAATTGTTCTACGATTCAAATGGTGGTAGCATTAAATCCATTGCATAAAAAATACAACATCCAACGCATTGTTGTTTCTACTTATCAATCGGTTACAGGAACAGGTGTGAAAGCAGTTGAGCAATTAATGAATGAGCGCAAAGGCATTAAAGGAGAAATGGCGTATGCGTATCCAATCGACTTAAATGTTATTCCACAAATTGATGTGTTTACCGATAATGGTTATACCAAAGAGGAAATGAAAATGGTGAATGAAACCAAAAAAATTATGGATCCGAACATTCGTGTTACAGCTACTACTGTTCGTATACCAGTGATGGGCGGACATAGTGAAAGTGTGAATGTGGAGTTTGCAAGTGATTTTGAATTGAATGAAGTACGCAACATTTTACAAAATGCACCTGGCGTAATTTTGGTGGACGATGTAAAAAACTTAAAGTATCCAATGCCAATGGATGCGCACGATAAAGATGAAGTATTGGTTGGACGTTTGCGCAGAGATGAAACACAAGCAAACACCTTAAACATGTGGATTGTGGCTGATAATTTACGCAAAGGTGCTGCAACAAATGCAGTACAAATTGCAGAATATTTGGTAGGAAAAAAATTAATTTAATTTATTAGAATAAGCCATTGCACTGTCGCAAGCGGTGCAATGGTACATAATTCAATCTATAATTGCAGCGCGGGCCGCCAAAAGTTCCACCTTTCTCCTACAAACGCCCAGTAATAGTGATTAAAGATACGGCTTTTTGTAAAATTTTTTTCATTAGCTAATTGGTGTTTCTGGAACCTCTGCTTCGGTATTCGAAGTTTCAGTTGTAGACGTTTCAATCACTTCTTCTTTTTTACCAAAGAATCGTTTTTGATTGAAGATGATAAGTATAACGCCAGCACTAATAGCAGCATCAGCAAAATTGAAAACAGGACGGAAAAATACAAACTCCTCGCTACCCCAGATAGGAAACCAAGAAGGGAAATGTCCTTCGATAATCGGGAAGTAAAACATATCTACTACTTTACCATGCAAGAAAGAAGAATATCCACCTTCCTCGGGCATAAAGCGTGCAATGTCATAACCACTATCGCTAAACAACACGCCATAAAACGCACTGTCGATTAAATTACCAACTGCACCAGCAAAAATTAAAGCGATGCAAGTAATAAAATACTTGTCCTCGTTCTTTTTGGTCATCGACCACATGTACCAACCAATACCAGCAATGGCAACCGTTCTAAAAATACTTAAAAATAATTTTCCGAACTCACCGCCAAATTCCATTCCGTAAGCCATTCCATTATTTTCGGTAAAGTGAATGATAAACCAATCGCCAGCAACATGCACTTCTTGCCCTAAAAAGAAATGGGTTTTGATATAGATTTTAATTAGCTGATCTATAAATAAAACAAGGAATATAATAATGAGTGGTTTCTTCACAAATAATGATTTAAATGATAATGGTACAAAAATAAAGAAAGGTTACACAATGGTAACCTTTCTTAAAAAATATTTACAAAAAATTGTATTAATTACTTTGCTCTAATTTAGCTTCAATTGCTAAAGTTGCATGAGGTACAGAACGTAAACGCTCTTTAGAAATCAATTTCCCTGTAGCACGGCAAATACCGTATGTTTTATTTTCGATACGAATTAACGCATTTTGTAAGCTTTGAATAAATTTCTCTTGACGAGCAGCTAAGTGTGCTGTTTCTTCTTTTGATAATACATCAGAACCATCTTCTAATAATTTGAAGGTAGGAGAAGTATCATCTGTTCCGTGATCATCTCTGTGTGACAATGTGCTTTTTAACAACTCATAATCTTTTTGAGCTTCACCTAATTTTTTCAAGATCAATTCTTTGAACTCTTTTAACTCAGCATCAGAATAACGTGTACGTGTATCTGTATTTACATGTGGTTTAGGGGTTGGTCCCATTGGTCTACGGATAGAAGGAGTTTTATACTCAACTACCATTGGAGCATCGTCATAGTTTCTTCTTTTTCCGTCATCATCCAAATCAAGAGAACGCTCTTTTTTCTTAGCAACAGGAAGTGGTTTCGCAACTACTGGTTTTGCAACTACAACTGGTTTTGCTGGAGCAGCTTTTACAACTGGCTTCGCAACTTTAACTGGTTTAGCTGGTTTAACAACTTTCGCTACTACTTTCCCGCCTGCCGGACGGGCAGGTTTAACTGGTTTCGCTATTTTCTTAGCAACAACTTTCTTCGCTACTACCTTTTTAGCTGGTTTAACAACTTTCTTAGGAGCAACTTTTTTAGCTACTGCTTTCTTTACTGGTTTTGCTGCTTTCTTTACTACTTTCTTAGCAACTACTTTTTTAACTACCTTTTTTACAGGCTTTTTAGCTACTACTTTTTTTGTAGGTTTTGCTGCTTTTTTAGCTACCACTTTTTTAACAGGCTTTTTAGCTACTGCTTTCTTAACTGGTTTTGCTGCTTTTTTAACAACTTTTTTAGGAGTTACTTTTTTTGCAGGTTTTGCTGCCTTTTTAGGAGCTGCTTTCCCGCCTGCCGGACGGGCAGGTTTCGCAGGCTTTTTAGCTACCGCTTTCCCGCCTGCCGGACGGGCAGGTTTTACTGGTTTCGCAGCCTTTTTAGCTGGTTTTCCTTTTTGCGTTTTTTTAGCCATCGTAAATTAATTTAGTAGTTTAGTAATTGTAATTATTGTTTTAACATCTTCCTCGAGTTCAACCTCGGATCCTTTTGCAGCATCCACATTATCAACAAGTTCTAACGAAGATGCCAAAATTTCCGCGCAAATATAGTCCAAATTATTGTTTATGGCAGAATTTATAGCAGAATTTCTCTGAATTTTAACATCAATTCGGTCTGTAAGGTCCAAATTACTGTCCTTTCGGAGATTTTGGATACGGTTTACCAATTCTCTGGCAATTCCTTCTTCTTTTAACTCTGGACTTATTGTAACATCCAGAGCCACAGTTAATTGGCCCGAATTTGCCACTTTCCAACCTGGGATGTCTACTGGAATGATTTCCACATCTTCGGCCTCCAAAACAATGCTCTCCGCCTCTATTTTTATTTCAAAAGTTCCTGTTTTTTCGATACCAGAAATGATTGCTGCTGCATTTTCATTGGCAAATGCTTGAACCGCTTTCATGTGTTTCGCACATTTTTTACCCAATGTTTTAAAGTTCAGCTTCAAATTTTTCACAATTTGTGTATCGGCCTCACTCACAAATTCAATTGCCTTCACATTCACTTCCGATAAAATCAATTCTTGCACCGCTTCAATTTTTGCTTTGATGCTATCATCCAAAACGGGGATTTGAATTGTTTTTAATGGTTGACGAACACGAATGTTTTCTTTTTTACGAATCGATAATACCATTGAAGAAATTTTTTGAGCAAGCTCCATGCGTTCTTCTAAGTTTTTATCAATTTGTTTTTCGTCCACCACTGGGAAATCGCTCAAGTGAATTGACTCTGCTTTGTTACGGTTAGTGATTGAATTTAAATCATTGAACAAACGATCCATAAAGAATGGAGCGATTGGTGCCGAAAGCTGCGCTATTACTTCCAAACAACGATACAAGGTTTGATACGCTGCAATTTTATCTTGTGAATATTCACCTTTCCAGAAACGTCTACGACATAAACGAACGTACCAATTACTTAAATGTTCGTCCACAAAACTTTCGATTAATCGACCAGCACGGTGTG
The DNA here is from genome assembly GCA_016707685.1 of Bacteroidota bacterium. Taxonomy (GTDB): domain Bacteria; phylum Bacteroidota; class Bacteroidia; order 2-12-FULL-35-15; family 2-12-FULL-35-15; genus 2-12-FULL-35-15. The sequence goes on along the minus strand of JADJHE010000011.1, from coordinate 23,254 downwards.
GTTCATAATCGTTATATGCTTCGTCCACTTTTTTAATCAATGTGTTTAGCTCCGATAAAATCCAACGATCAATTTCTGGACGTTCATTCATTGGAACATCCGCTTCTTTGTAATTGAAGCCATCCACATTTGCATACAATGCGAAGAATGAATAAGTGTTGTGAAGTGTTCCGAAAAATTTACGTTGTACTTCAGCAATTCCTTCTAAATCGAATTTTAAATTATCCCAAGGAGCAGCATTGGTAATCATGTACCAGCGTGTAGCATCGGGACCGTATTTTTCAATGGTTTCGAATGGGTCAATAGCATTGCCCAAACGCTTACTCATTTTTTGTCCGTTTTTATCCAACACCAATCCGTTCGATACCACATTTTTAAATGCTACCGAATCGAAACACATGGTTGCGATTGCATGCAAAGTAAAAAACCATCCACGTGTTTGATCAACCCCTTCAGCAATAAAATCGGCAGGATAATATTTTTTTGATCAATTAATTCTTTGTTCTCGAATGGATAATGCAATTGCGCATAAGGCATTGCACCTGAGTCGAACCATACATCAATTAAATCTGGTTCACGGAATAATTTTTTACCATTTTTCTCCAATACAATTGAATCGGCATACGGTTTATGCAAATCGAATGTATTGTAATTATCAGCACTCATATCGCCTACTTTAAATGCAGCAAGCGGATTGGTTGTCATTGCACCTTTTGCAACAGCATTGTCTATTTCATTTTTTAATTGTTCGGCCGAACCAATGATGATTTGTTCCGATTTATCTTCACTTGTCCAGATAGGAATTGGAATGCCCCAAAAACGAGAACGTGACAAATTCCAATCGTTCAAATTTTCAAGCCAATTACCAAAACGACCCGTACCTGTTGATTCAGGTTTCCAGTTGATGGTTTTATTTAATTCAATCAAACGTTCTTTGTAAGCAGTGGTTTTGATAAACCAAGAATCCAATGGATAGTACAATACAGGCTTATCTGTTCTCCAGCAATGTGGGTAGCTATGCTCGTATGTTTCTTTTTTGAAAAGTTTTCCTTCTTCTTGTAATTTTAAAACGATGCGTTCATCAACACTTAAATAAGCTTTTAGTTCTTTGATTTTACCAGCAGCTTCTAAAATGGTTTTCTGATTTTTGAATTCAGCTTCTTTTTCTGCATCCGTCAAATACGCTTCTTTTACATATTCTTCGCCATACAAGAAAACACCATCTTTTATTTCTGGTAAAAATTTACCGCGTTTATCAACCAAGGTTAAAGAACCAATTCCGTTTTGTTTAGCAACACGAAAATCGTCTGCACCAAAGCTTGGAGCAATGTGTACGATACCAGTACCATCTTCGGTAGTTACAAAATCACCAATAATTACTTTGAATGCATCACCATCTGTTGGTTGTGTGAAGGGTAATAATTGTTCGTAAGAGATTCCTGCTAAATCAGAGCCTTTGAATTCCGAAACAATTTCAAATGGAATTGCTTTGTCTCCTGCTTTATAATCTTCAAATTTTAATTCTTTATTTTTTTCAGGAAAATGTTTCCCTACTAATTCTTTTGCAAGAATTACATTTACAATCGTGTGTGAAAATGGATTAAATGTTTTAACCAAAACATAATCAATATTCTTTCCAACAGCTAAAGCAGTATTTGATGGTAATGTCCAAGGTGTTGTCGTCCATGCTAAAAAATATACATCGCCACTCAACTTTAACTTTCCAACTTTGAACTTTGCACTACTTTAAACTGTGCCACAGCCGTTCTATCTTTCACATCTCTGTAACAACCAGGTTGGTTTAATTCGTGCGATGAAAGTCCTGTTCCAGCAGCAGGAGAATACGGTTGAATAGTGAATCCTTTGTACAACATTCCTTTGTCGTACAAGTTATTTAACAACCACCAAACCGATTCAATGTATTTATTATCATACGTGATGTATGGATTTTTCATATCCACCCAATAGCCCATTTTACGCGTTACATCTTCCCATACATCGGTATATTTCATTACATCTTTACGGCATTCCAAATTGTATTGTTCCACCGTAATTTTTGTTCCAATATCTTCTTTGGTAATTCCCAATGCTTTCTCAACACCTAATTCCACAGGCAATCCATGTGTATCCCAACCTGCTTTACGTTTTACTTGAAATCCTTTTTGTGTTTTGTATCTACAAAAAATATCTTTGATTGAACGTGCCATTACGTGGTGAATACCAGGCAATCCGTTTGCACTTGGCGGTCCTTCATAAAAAACAAAAGGCGCTTTTCCTTCACGTGAAGTGATGGATTTTTCGAATGTTTTATTTTCGTCCCAAGTCTTTTGTACATCTTTTGCCGTTTGCGAAAGATTAAGATTGGTGTAGGTTTTATAATTACTCATAATAAATGAAAATTCTTAAAATTTAAAAGGAATGCAAAGGTAATGATTTATCCGTAAAAACCTACTGCTTAAAGGCTTATGCATTAGGTGTATACTTCTTTTTGTACTTCTTAATTACAAGGGTAATTAGCACTACACCAACCGCTGTGGGTAATAACCAAAGCACAACACCAGGAATAAAGGGGAATAAGGCGTAATTATTCACCAAAAAGGCAGTTATTGTAGCAATATAAGCACCACCCATTTGTCCGATGTGTTTGTACATCCAAAACATTTTTTCGGTAGGTGGTTTTTGAAATTTTCGAATTTCTTGCCATACTCCCAAAGTGTAAAATGAGCCAAATACCAATAAAATAATACCTGATTGATTGCCTTTGATTGTGTTGATTATTCCAAGGTATAACATAAAAATAGCCGCTAATCCGCCAACTACAATTCCAATATAATCGAGCATTCCCGCTTTTTGTCCCTGATTAATTTTTTTTAAATACAAAATACGATATCCATTAAAAGCTGCTTGAAAACTAAAAAAAGCAATCAATACAAAAAAGATCATTTCCCTATAAATAGCCATGTAGATGCTGGAAACAAAAATAATTCCCATGCTCCAAAAATAAAGTTTACCATTGATGCGATGTGCTTTACCACCTTTTAAAGTAAGCATTGCCAATAAACCTGTAACTAGGGCGGTTGCTCCAGCTAAAATGTGAATGAGTCGAATTATTGGAAATAAACTATCCATTGCTTATGATTTAGTAAATGATAAACGAAGATAAAAAAATCCCCTTTCATTCATCAGAACAAAAGGGGATTAAATAGAGGAGAGCAATTATATGGTTGCAATAACCTTTAATTCGATTGCAATGGGTGTTGGCAAACAGTTGATTTCAATGGTAGTACGACAAGGTTGATTGTCTTTAAACCACTCCGCATACACACGATTGTAAGTAGCAAAATCATCTTTCATGTTTGTTAAAAAAACTTGAACATCCACAATGTTATCCCAGCTGCTACCTGCATCTTCTAAAATGTATTTAATGTTTTGAAAAACATTTTTGCATTGCACTTCAATATCATACGAAACGATGTTTCCTTTTTCATCCAATTCCACTCCTGGAATTTTTTTAGTACCACGTTCGCGTGGACCAACTCCTGAAAGGAATAATAAATTTCCAACTCTACGAGCATGTGGATATGCACCAACTGGTTCGGGTGCTTTGCTTGAATTTATTCTATCGTCTGCCATTGTTAATTTTTAAAAAGAGAACAAATATAGGATTCTGAAGGCAGAAACGCAATAAGGTAAATTGATTATTAAAATTCGTTAATTGAATTTAATAGTTCTTTGTTTTCAGAAGTCCAAAGCAATAAACTATTGTTGCGAGGTGGCAACATTAATTTTTGACAAATTTTGGAACGATAATTTTCAATTGTTTTTTCAGATAAAAACAACAGTTCGGCAATCTCTTTGGTTGATTTATTCTGACTAACCAATTTTAAGGTTTTTAACTCTGCCTGACTTAAATTTTTAATGAGTTGATTTAACTCTTTTTTCTTTAAATCTTCATGCCCTATTTCTTGATAAAAAGTTTGCAATTCGGGACCAATGTATTTTTCATTCAACTTCACTTTTTCGATGCATTCAATAATTTCATCTGCAGCAAAATCCTTTAAAATGTATCCAAAAGCTCCTACTTCCATTGCTTTCTTAATCATCTCACGATCACGATACATGGTAAGGATAATCACTTTTGTTTTTAAATTTTCTTTCAAAACAATTTTTGCAACTTCCAATCCATTTAATTCGGGCATGTTGATATCCAAAATGGCGATGTCGGGCTTTAATGATTTTATTTTTTCAATTGCTTGAGCACCATTAACACATTCAATCAAATCCATTTTTTTAAAGGAGCTCAATAAAATATCTTTGAGCCCTGTTCTAAAAATCGGATGATCGTCCGCTATTAATAATTTCATTTTATCCACTATTCCCTATTTAAATTTCAGCACTAATTTAAATCCTTTTTCTGTAATATCATTTGCATGAATCACGGCACCAATAATATTTGCACGTTCCTTTATCGACAGCAAACCGATTCCATCCATTTTCTTTTTACTCTTTGCACTTTTGCCATTGTCCTGATACGTCAATGTAAATTCATTTCCTATTCTCTCAATCGATATTTTTAAGCCGCTAGCATTGGAATGTTTCAAAGTATTATTTACACACTCTTGTAATATCCGAAACAAATGCGTTTGCACTAAAATTGTTAGTTCTTGCACCTCATCAGCGATATCAAAACTACATTCCAAACTGGTTGAATTTTGAACAACCGTCATAAGAGTAGCAACAGAACGAGCCAATCCTATTTTTTCTAAACTGGAAGGATACAATCCATGTGAAATTTCTCTTGTTTGTTCAATGACAGCACCTAACTCTTTTTCGAGTGATAGAATCAATTCAGAATTTTTACTTTTTTCGTTTACGATTTTCGATTTAATGAATGACAGTGACTGACCAATATCATCGTGTAAATCGCGTGCAATGCGTTTGCGTTCCTCCTCAATATTGCTGATTAATTGTTGACTAAACAATTGTTGTTCTTGTTTTATTCTTCGAGTATATTTAATATAAAAAAACACTATTACTAAAATAAGAATTAAGCCTGCTAGTGAAATAGAGAACCAAAGAACAAAACGATGTTCCTGATTTTGTTTTTCCAATAAAATTGTTTTTGTTTTCTCTTTTTCTAATTCTATCTCCTTTTGCTGAACCGTATAATTCTGTTGAAGTTGTTCAATAATTTTATTGTTTAATTTATTTTCCTGTTGTGTTTTTAAATCAGTGTAGGTAATAAAATTTGCTAAGGCATTTTCGAAATCGCCCTTTTGCTCATTCACTCTGTATAATTGAAAATAATAAAAAGGCGTTTCTTCCGATGATTGATTTTTCAAAAAGTAAGGTGCTACCGATGCAAGTATTTTTTCGGCTTCGGTTATCTTTTTCATCTGAAATAACACATCCACTTTTCCTAAATACGCTCTATTTAACTCTTTTACCAACTGATGTTTTTCTAAAATAACAATTGCTGAATCAAAATAATTAATAGCTGCCGAAGGATCTGTCGTTACAAAAGCTGTTGCTAGATTAATGTAGTTGCTCGAAAGTTCAATAGGCAGATTATTTTTTTTAGAATAGTCGATTACTTTTGAAAAAGAGTCAAACGCTTCTTTCAATTTTTTTTCACGAACATTTAAAATACAAATGTTCATTTGAATATGACTGGCTAATCGTTTATCATTATCACGTTCAGCGATAGCAAGGCCTTGAACAAAATCCTCGTATGCCGCTTTGTTGTTATCGGCATTCAATTTTATTAATCCTAAATTATTTCGAAAAACAGCAGGATAGTATTTTAGATTATGCTTTTCGGAAAGAATAAGACCTTCGTAATACAGAACCATTGCCTCTTTCGCATTGCCTGTATATTCTTTTATAATACCAATTAAGTTGAGAGCTTCTGCTTGGTTATCAAAATCTTTTTTTGATTTGGCGAGTAGTAAAAAACGTTTTAGTTGTTCTGTTGCTTTCTCGGTTTGTCCCAATTCAAAATCCAAATACGCCAATCGAATTTGTGCTCGTAACTCAATGTATTCATTTTTTGTTTGTAGAGCATCACTTATCGCTTTTTTGAAAAAAAAGTCAGCTTTTGGAAGATTACGAACATAAAAAAAGTAACTACCATAATACAGGTAAACTTCTGGAATAGCCGCAAATTTTGATTCTTTTTTTGCTAGAGCAATCGCCTTTTCTCCTGCTTCAAAAACCCTTGCAGAATCATAATAAGAAGCGTCCTTTACTTGAAGTAAAAGCGCATCCAACTCTTTCCCGTATTGTGCGAACAATGGGAAAGAAAGAAGAAAAAATAATACTCCGAATATGTATTTTTTAATTATCAAATCGAAAATAATTTTGTCTAAATGTACTGTAAAAATTAGAGAATCAAAAAGGTAGAATTGAACATTTGTATCTGTTTACCAATTATCAATTAGAGGGCTAGCACCCTATTTATTGGCAAATCGAATATTTATTTTTGAATGACAAAAATACACCAACATGTATAAAAAATTACATTTTACAATCGCGCTATTACTTTTCGTTTCAGCTTTTTCATTTGCACAAACTACCTTCACATGGAACAGTTATCCTGGAGCGGCCACATCATGGACAAATGGAAATTTATCCATTGCTTTTACTGGATCTGGAAACTATACAGATGGCGCACCTAAATTTGGAAATCCACAAGGTTGTGCGATGGGTAATGGTTTGTATGTTGCTCAAGACTGGAACAACAGCACTTCATTTACCACAATGACAATTACATTTGCAACAGCGGTTGGTGCACCAGTAACATTTAGCATATCCGACATCAACTCCAACTATTGTAACTCTAGTACGCCATATGAATGTACCTTTTTAGATGAAGTAACATTAACTGCAACAGATGTTGCTAGTGCAGGAATTTTACCGACTGTTTCGGGCTTATGCTCAGGGCAAACCAGTACTACTGCAGGTAACAATCGTATTATTAGAGCAGATATTAATACAGGAGGAAATGGCGGGTGTACTTGTGCTACTACAAATTTTTCGGTTGGTACAGCTGGACAATGCGTTAAAACTATCACAATTACTTACCGAAATAATCAATCTTCCAATTCAATTTGGAATAATAATCCTGCATATCAGTACATCATTTTATCAGCTATCAGCACATCGGCAGCACCAGCAGCTACACCGCCTTCATCCATCACTGGAACAACAACCATTTGTGCTAGCGCATCAACAACATTAACTGCTGTAGGTGGAAATGCTTCATCTCAATGGTATACTGGTTCATGTGGTGGAACATTGATTGGAACTGGTGCATCTATTACTGTGACCCCATCAACAACTACTACTTATTATGTCGGCAATATGAGTTGTGGTACATTAACATCTTGTGCTTCCACAACAGTAACGGTTAATCCCGCCCCTACCACACCAACAATTTCGGCAAGTGGTCCAACAACATTTTGTGCGGGAGGAAGCGTTACACTTACATCATCGAGCGCAAGTGGAAATACGTGGAGTACAGGAGCAACTACACAATCCATTACGGTGAGTACTGCTGGAACCTATACTGTAAATTATTTAAGTGGTGGCTGTAATTCTGCTAATGGATCAGCGACTGTTACAGTTAATCCATTACCTGCAACACCAACAATTTCGGCAAGCGGACCATTAACATTTTGTGCAGGAGGAAGCGTTACCTTAACATCTTCAAGTGCGACCGGCAACACGTGGAGCACAGGTGCAACTACTCAATCAATTACTGTGAGTGCAGCGGGAACATATTCTGTTAATGTTACCAATGGAAATGGTTGTGTCTCTGCAAATGCTTCAAGAACAATTGTTGTAAATCCATTACCAACAGCACCAACAATTTCGGCAAGCGGCCCTACTACATTTTGTACTGGAGGAAGTGTTACCTTAACTTCATCGAGTGCTACTGGAAATACGTGGAGCACGGGTGCAACTACACAATCTATTACTGTTTCGGCAGCAGGAACTTATTCTGTAAGTTATGTGAGTGGTGGTTGTACTTCACCAAGTGCATCTTCAACCATTACTGTAAATCCTTTACCTACCACACCAACAGTATCTGCAAGTGGGCCAACTACTTTTTGTACAGGAGGAAGTGTTACCTTAACATCTTCGAGTGCAAGCGGAAATACATGGAGTACAGGGGCAACTACACAATCGATAACAGTAAATTCATCTGGAACTTATACCGTAAACGTGACCAATGGAAATGGTTGTATTTCAGCAAACGGTTCAAGTACAATCACTGTGAATTCATTACCAACTACACCAACAATTTCAGCTGGTGGGCCATTAACATTTTGTGCAGGAAATACAGTAACACTAACATCTAGTAGTGCGTCTGGAAATACTTGGAGCACGGGCGCAACAACACAATCCATTACAGTTAACGCAAGTGGAACTTATTCCGTAACTGTTGGTTCTGCGGGTTGTAGTGCTACTTCAACAAACACTGCAGTGATTGTAAATCCATTGCCAACTACACCTGTTGTATCTGCAAGTGGTCCCACAACATTCTGTGCAGGTAATAGTGTAACATTAACATCATCTAGCGCTTCTGGTAATACCTGGAGCACGGGAGCAACTACACAGTCAATTACAGTAAGTACATCAGGAACCTATACCGTGAGTGTAACCGATGGAAACGGCTGTACTTCATCAACTGCTTCATCTACCATTACTGTTAATCCATTACCAGCAACACCAACAGTAGCTGCAAGCGGACCAACCACTTTTTGTGCTGGAGGAAGCATTACGTTAACATCATCGAGTGCATCCGGAAATACATGGAGCACAGGAGCAACTACACAATCAATAACAGTTAATGCAAGTGGTACTTATTCTGTAACTGTTAGTTCTACAGGTTGTACAGCTACTTCTGCAAATACAACAGTTACTGTAAATGCATTGCCAAGTACGCCCGGTAGTTTCGGCAAGTGGACCAACCACTTTCTGTGCAGGGAATAATATTACATTAACATCATCAAGTGCAACTGGAAATACATGGAGCACAGGAGCAACAACACAATCCATTACGGTTAGTGCTGCTGGAACATATACTGTAAGCGTAACTGATGGAAACGGTTGTACATCTTCAACTGCTTCAACTACTATTACGGTAAATCCTTTGCCAAGTGCTCCAACAATTTCAGCAAGTGGTCCTACCACATTTTGTACTGGCGGAAGTGTTACATTAACATCATCAAGTACAACAGGAAACACATGGAGCACAGGAGCAACAACACAATCAATTACAGTCAGTGCATCAGGAACTTATTCGGTAAGTTTTGTAGATGCAAATGGTTGTACATCTGCAAGTGCATCAACAACAGTTACTGAAGTATCGAATCCACCTGTACCAACAGTATCGGCTGGTGGACCTTTAACATTTTGTGCTGGAGAAAGTGTTACATTAACATCGAGCAGTGCTTCTGGAAATACATGGAGCACTGGTGCTACAACACAATCCATTACAGTGAGTGCTGCAGGAAATTATTCTGTTACTGTTGGTGCTGCAGGATGTTCTTCCAACTCTGCAAATACAACTGTTGTAATCAATCCATTACCAAGCACACCTGTTGTAGCTACTAGTGGACCAACAACATTTTGTATTGGAGGAACAGTTACCTTAACATCATCGAGTACTACAGGAAATACATGGAGTACTGGTGCTACTTCGCAATCAATTACAGTAAGTACATCTGGAGCTTATACGGTGAGTGTAACTGATGGAAATGGATGTACTTCTTCAACAGCATCAACTACCATAACTGTAAATCCATTACCAAATACACCAACTGTTTCGGCAAGTGGACCTTTAACTTTTTGTACAGGAGGTAGTGTTGTATTAACATCATCAAGCGCAACAGGAAATACTTGGAGCACAGGAGCAACAACACAAAACATTACAGCAACAACATCAGGAACGTATACAGTTGGTGTTACCGATGGCAATGGGTGTTCATCTGCAAATGAATCTGTAACTGTTGTTGTAAATCCAAATCCAACTACTCCTACAGTTAGTGCAAGTGGACCATTAACATTCTGCTCAGGCGACAATGTAACACTTACATCATCAAGTGCAACTGGCAATGTTTGGAGTGATGGGTCAACAACACAAAGCATTACTGTGAATGCGGCTGGAATTTATTCTGTAACAGTAAGTGATATTAATTCCTGCTCAGCAAGTTCGGCAAACACCACCGTTGTTGTAAATGCAACACCAGCTACTCCAACAATAACGGATAGTGGTTTAAACATATGTGCAGGACAAACAACTACATTAACATCGAGCAGTGCAACAGGTAATACATGGAGCACTGGTGAAACAACACAAACAATTACAGTAAATGCTTCTGGCACGTATACATTAATAATCAATAATGGTAGTTGTAATTCATTACCTACTAGTGCAATTGTAACAGTAAATTCAAATCCTGCAACACCAACAATTAGTGCAAGCGGTCCATTAACATTCTGTGCTGGTGATAGTGTTACATTAACATCGAGCAGTGTGAATGGAAATACATGGAGCACCGGAGAAACTACACAATCAATTGTTGTAAGTGCATCGGGGACTTATGATGTTACAGTTGGCGCAGCACGTTGTTCTGCAATATCTGCATCCACATCAACAGTGGAATTGCCATTACCAAGTACACCAAGTATTAGTAATACTGGACTTGCGTTTTGTGCTGGACAATCAACCACATTAACATCAAATAGTTCAACTGGAAATAATTGGAGTACAGGTGAAACTACAAATACAATTAATATAACTACAGGAGGAAATTATTGGTTAACAAGTACGGATGGCAATGGATGTACATCCGATACAGCATTTGTTTCAGTTACTGTAAACAGTTTGCCAAATGCTCCTGTTATTGCAGCTGGTAGTCCACTTACATTCTGCCAAGGCGATTCAGTTACACTTACTGCTTCACCCGGAACAGGAATTGTTTGGTCGCCAAATAATTCAACTGATTCTATTTTCACAACAAGCACAAGTGGAAATTACAATGTTGTATATACAGATGCAAATGGATGTACAAATACATCAGCAGTTGTTACAGTTGTTGTAAATACAATTCCTTCTTCACCTAGTTTAAGTGTTACAGGAGGAAGCAATGCAATTTGTCAAGGACAAACAGCAACGTTAACTGCAAATCCAAACACTGGAATTGTTTGGTCACCAGGCGGACAAACAACAGGAACGATTGCAGTAAACACAGCTGGGACCTATTATGCAAGTTATACCGATGCAAATGGATGTACATCACCATTGGATAGTATTTCAATTACTGTAAATCCGAACCCTAGTATTGCCTCTACAATAAACATTGATTCTGCATATTGTAATACAAATACAGGAGGAATAAATAATGTGATGGTAACGGGTGGAACGGGAGCTTATTCGTATCAATGGCTTAACAATGCAACACCTGTTGGAACGGATTCTATTTTAGCGAATGTAAGCAGCGGTAATTACACGTTAATAGTAACAGACCAATCAGGTTGTACAGATACTAGTAATGTGATGAGTGTTCCAAGCGCAGGTGGAATTAGTGTTTCACTAACGGCAAATCCAACCTCTGGAATGGAACCTTTTAATACGGATGTTTTAGCAACTACTACAACAGCAGCGAACAGCTATACTTGGTTTTTAAATAATTCATTGATTCCATCTGAAACGGACAGCATCAATAACTTAACGAATCTAAATCAAGGCAGCTATACAACTTCGGTTATTGTTACAGATAGTTATGGCTGTGCCGATACAGCATCCATTACAGTTGTTGTGGACGGAAATATTGATTTAGTTATTCCAAATGTATTTAGTCCGAATGGTGACAATACAAACGATGTATTTTTTATAACTGCAGAAGGATATAAACAACTGCATTTAGAAATTTATGACCGTTGGGGATTAAAATTATGGGAAGTGGAAGGATTAAATCCATCATGGGATGGAAGAACATCTGCTGGACTAGTGGTGCCGGATGGAACCTATTATTATATTTTAACTGGAACTGATTTTAGAAATAAAGCAATGGAAAAGACGGGATACCTTTCTGTTGTGAAATAGTGCTACTCACATCCCTACAAAAATCCTCTACCATTTTTTGGTAGGGGATTTTTCATTTAAAATCAGGGGGCGGCCCCCTTGAATAAAGTTTAACTCCAAACTATTTTTACAATATATAAAATAAACCATTCATTAAAAAAGCCATGCCAACACCACAACTTATCTGCGTAGTTATCTTCTAAAAAAAGATTCGTATTTCTTTAGAAAATTTGCTCAAATTCATTAAAAATTTGTATCTTTTTTTCACAAAAATGATTGTCAAATTTTCTTATAAAATAGATACCTCAGCATATCCAAACATTATAAAAATAGTGTTTAGAGATGAGCACGACTTTTCGTTATTGGATGCAAAAGAACTATTAGAGGACTTGAAAATTATTTGCCACGAAAAACCATTTCCCATTCTTAAAATTCCGGGGCAATATTCGAGCATCGACAATGATGCACGAAAATTTATTTCAAGTACTGAAGGCATGAAATGTTCATCCGCAGAAGCCTTAGTTACAACTTACTTACCTCACCGAATCATTGGTAATTTTTACATGACTGTAAACAAACCTGTTAAACCTACTGCATTTTTTGAAGATGAAGAGAAAGCCATAAATTGGCTGAAACAATTTAATAAGTAAATCGGGGAGACAGCATTTTTACTCTAACTTTTACTCGGTTTCATATCTACTAATCGATTCTTTTACCCAAAATAAAAGAGAATTCTACTAAATTGTCGAATAATCAACCACTAAAACTAATTTAATCCTATTTTTATTTGTTGAAATAATAGCGATTTTTACCTTTACAACCTTAGTAAAAACAAATACAATGAAAAAAATATTTTTTATCTCTTTAGCCCTCTTGTCTGCTAATGTTATGCTAGCACAAAAAGTAATGACTACTGAAATGCTTCTCGAACTGGGAAAAGTTGGAGCAATGGGCATCACAAAAGATGGCAAATCGGTTATTTACAATGTAAAAAAATACAGTGTTACAGATGCAAAAGCTACAAACACTCAATACATTGTTCCTATTGCTGGTGGCGAATCAAAAACCATTGAAAATGCAGATGCTCAGTTAAGTAATAACAGAATTTCCCCTGATGGAAAATTAATGATTAGTAGCAAAGATGTTAAAGTGAAAAACATTTTTGGTAAAGATTATTATCCTGAATTAACAAAATCAGATGTAATGATTTACGATAATTTAAATTATCGTCATTGGGACACTTGGGAAGATGGAGCCTTTGGTCACGTATTCATTAGTAATGCTGATGGTAGTAATGCATATGATATTATGCCAAACGAAGCGTTCGATTGTCCACAAAAACCATTTGGTGGTGATGAAGATTTTATTTGGACACCCGATGGCAAAAATGTTTTGTATGTTACCAAAAAGAAATACGGGAAAGATTATGCAGTAAGCACCAATACCGATATTTATCAATATAACCTTGAAACAAAAACTACCAAAAACCTTACAGAAGGAATGATGGGTTATGATATTAAACCTAGTTATTCTTCAACTGGAACATTGGCATTTTTGAGTATGAAAACGGATGGTTATGAATCTGATAAAAATGATATCATTGTTTATAACGGAACAACAATGATTAACCTAACCAAAGATTGGGATGGAACAGTGGATGATTTCCGTTGGAGCAACGATGGCAAGAGTTTATATTTTACTGCTGCAAGTGATGGAGCTGTTCAATTGTTTAATGTTGATTATCCTGGATTAACAAAAAAATTGCCTGTTGTAAAACAAATTACGAAAGGCGATTTTGATGTACGTGCTATGGTTGGACAAGCAGGTAACACAATGGTTATTGAAAGAACCGACATGAACCATGCTGCTGAAATTTATACGGTTGATTTAAAAACTGGGACAACAACTCAATTATCACATGTTAATGATGCAACATACAGCTCAATTACATTAAGCAAAATTGAAAGACGTTATTTAACAGCAGCGGATGGACAAAAATTATTGGTATGGGTAATTTACCCACCAAATTTTGATGCTACAAAAAAATACCCAACCTTATTGTATTGCCAAGGTGGACCACAATCACCTTTAACACAATTTTATTCTTTCCGTTGGAATTTTCAATTGATGGCTGCTAATGGCTACATTGTTGTAGCACCTAACAGAAGAGGTATGCCTGGACATGGAGTTAAATGGAACGAACAAATTTCGCGCGATTATGGTGGATTAAACATGAAAGATTATTTAATCTCAATTGATGAATTATCAAAAGAACCATTTGTTGACAAAACTCGTTTGGGCTGTGTTGGAGCAAGCTACGGTGGTTACTCTGTGTATTTCCTTGCCGGTATTCATGAAAAACGTTTCAAGAGTTTTATTGCGCATGATGGAATTTTCGATTGGAGAAGCATGTATGGAACAACGGAAGAAGTATTCTTTGTAAACCAAGATTTAGGTGGACCATATTGGGATAAAGAAAATACAGCAGCTCAAAAAAGCTACAATGAATTTAATCCTGTGAATTATGTAAAAAAATGGGATACACCTATCATGATTATTCAAGGGGAAAAAGATTACCGAGTACCTGTCGAACAAGGATTAGGTGCATTCCAAGCTGCACAGTTACAAGGAATAAAAAGTAAATTATTGTACTTCCCGAACGAAAATCACTGGATATTAAAAGATCAAGATGCCTTGGTTTGGCAACGCGAATTTTTTAAATGGTTAGGTGAAACATTAAAATAAACTAAAAACCCTTTATTTATAAGGAGTTTAGGGGCACCCTAAACTCCTTTTTTTATTCCATCATCAAATTTTAACAATGCGTTGTTTATAACAAACTAGGGTAAACATGAAACAAAAAGCCATTTATAGCGTATTTTTGTACAAGAATCATGGAAAACCGTACAAACATATTAAACAATTATTTCGCAAAATCGACTATTAATGGAACCATTAGTATCAACGATTTGCGTGAAAAAGAATTTAATGGTGAGTTATTATCTGCAAAAGAAAAACAAGCACTTGTTAATTATGACCGATTCCGTATCAGCGTATTGAATGCACAAACAGATGATGCAGCTTTTCATAAACGCTACCAAGAGCTTCAAGTAATGGCTAACTTGGATGACTTTCAAGAGTTTTTAAAAGAAAAATACTTTTTATAATAAAAAAGCCTCTGAAAATTCAGAGGCTTTTTGTTTGAATTCAAATTACTTATTATTTACTAATTACAATTCGTTTTACTCCTTGTTGTTTTCCTGAAATTACTTTTACAAAGTAAACTCCTTCTACAACATTACTTAAATTAATTTCTTGCTTGCCTGAATTTAATTGTTTTTCAAAAACGATTTGTCCTAGGGCATTTGTAATTTCAATTTTTGAAGCACTTACTAAATTCATTGTAAATACTCCTACTGATGGATTTGGATAAATAACAAAAACATTTTCGCTCATTGAATGAATAGAAGTAACAGTTACTGTTTCGCATGCAGAAGTATCCACACAATTACCAACTGTAATTTCTACGGCATAGCTTCCACTCACAATTGCTGTATAGTTCTGATTTGTTTCACCAGCAATTGCTTGATTTGAATTATTACAATCTAACCATTGATACGTTGCGCCTATTTGATTTGCGGTTAACACTGGTGAAGCGTTTGTTACTGTTACATCTATCGCTGGATCAACAGTTAAGTTTGTTGTTACGGTACTATCACAACCATTTGCTGCTGTCAATACATCTGTGAATGCGCCTGTTGTTGTATGTGTTACTGCACCTACTGTTACTGAACCACCTGCACAAACTGTCGTTGTTTGCGATCCAACAATTGCTAAAGACACGGTTAAATTTGTTGTTACAGTACTATCGCAACCATTTGCTGCTGTTAATACATCTGTAAATACACCTGTTGTATTATGTGTTATAGTTCCTACCGTTACTGAACCACCTGCACAAACTGTCATTGTTTGAGAACCCGATGCAGCATCTAAAATTGTAAGATTCAGCGTAATAATAGAATCACATCCAGCCACATTTGCAATTGTATCATTGTAATTACCAGAAGAAGTATAATTCATTCCATTTTGAGCCCAAGTGTATGAAACACAAGAAGAAGCTGTAACACTAGCAGTTGTGTTAACACAACATGGTGCACCGGAATGGCTTCCAAGAAAAGTTGTTGTGTTTGCTGGGTATACATCCCATTCAGCAACTCCAACTGTCCAATTTGTTTCACCATCTTTATGAACAAATTGACGAACCAACGTAAACTCGCTTGTAGCACCTGTTCCAACAACCCAGTTTGTTCCTGGATCAAAACCAATTGTTCCAATCACATCTAAACTTGTATTGGTAGGCATGTAACGCAATTCCATAGCATCATCACCATTAAAAAATGTGATTGTGTGCAAGGTATCCGATACTGACAATATAGCTGCAACCGCAGATGGATTGCCTGCAACATAAACTGCTCCTGCGGCCAATGTACCTACTAATTGTAAGGAATCTGTAGGTGTTAAAGCTCCGTTATTATAACGATAAACTTTATAATCTGCTAAATTTACTGCAGTAGTCAAAGGATTATAAATCTCAATTGCTTTATTATTAGAACTTCCTTCGAGATACTCCGAAAAGAAAAGATTGCATGTTTGTCCAAATGAAGACAATGACATTGCAACAATAGAAAATGTACTAAGTATAATTTTTTTCATATTTTATTTTTTTGCAAATATAGGTCTATTTGCTTAATCAGTAGATTCATTAATATTAATAAATAATTAAGTAGATTCCATTACTTTTGCCTTCATCATGCTACCCGAATATCCCATACAAGAAATTATACCTGAATTAAAAGAACAGCTAAACAAACAGCCTGTTCTTATTCTGCAAGCTCCTCCTGGAGCAGGTAAATCTACTGTATTGCCTATTCAACTTTTAAATGAAGATTGGTTGGGGGACAAAAAAATAATCATGCTTGAGCCTCGCAGATTAGCAGCTCGCAGTGTTGCCAACCGCATGGCATCTTTATTAGATGATGATATTGGAAACACCATTGGTTACCGTGTTCGTTTCGAAAATAAAATTAGTAAACAAACAAAAATTGAAGTTGTAACAGAAGGTATTCTAACACGCATGTTACAAAACGATAATGCATTGGAACAGGTTGGACTTGTTATTTTTGATGAATTTCATGAACGCAGTTTGAATGCCGACCTTGCGCTTGCATTGTGCTTGCAAGTACAACAAGTGTTGCGTGATGATTTACGAATCCTCATCATGTCGGCTACATTGGATGGAGCAAAACTTTCATCCTTATTAAACAATGCTCCCATCATAACTTCCGAAGGAAGAACATTTCCAATCACTTTAAAGTATGAAGCGGTTGATGATAAAACACCTGTTCATCTGAACATGTCGCGCATTATCAAAAAAGCACTCAACGAACAAGAAGGTGATATTCTTGCATTTTTTCCTGGTGCAGGAGAAATACAACGCACACAACAATTATTAGAAGAAAGTACATCGGCAAGCATTCATCCTTTGTATGGCGATTTAAGTCCACAAAAACAACAAGAAGCAATTACTCCTCATCCACATGGAAAACGAAAAGTTGTTTTAGCTACTTCTATTGCAGAAACATCCTTAACCATTGAAGGAATTACTACTGTTATTGATTGTGGATTTTCGCGTGTTCCAAAATTTGATGCACGCAGTGGTTTCACCAAATTAGATACTGTAAAAATCACAAAAGATGCTGCCGACCAACGAGCAGGTCGTGCCGGACGATTAGGTCCTGGTGTATGTTATCGTTTGTGGAGCGAAGGGGCTCACATTCATTTATTACCCAATCGAAAGCCTGAAATTTTAGAAGCCGATTTAGCACCACTCATGCTTGAACTTGCAGAATGGGGAATTAGCAACATTAATGAGTTGATGTGGTTGAACTTGCCACCTCAAGGAAATGTATTGCAAGCAAAAGAACTTTTGCAAGAATTGGGTGCAATCCAAAACAATACAATTACAAAACGAGGAAAAGAAATGTTGCAATTACCAACACATCCTCGTATTGCACATTTATTGATTGAAGCGAAACACTGGCAAGAACAAAATAAAACAATAAATTATACTGCTTTAGCAAGTGATGTTGCAGCCATCTTAGAAGAACGTGATCCATTGCAAAGAGATAGCGGAACAGATCTTTCACTCCGAATAGAAACATTACGAAAATACAGAAACAAAGAATTTGTAAATGCAGATAAGCGAATTTTGGACCGTATTGAACGATTAGCATTGGCTTGGCGTAAGCTATTAAAAACGGATGCTGATAATTCCATACCAAATACATTTGCAGTTGGAAAATTAATTGCAGCAGCTTATCCTGAGCGTGTAGCGAAACGCATCGACAAAAATGGATTACGCTATCGATTAGCAAACGGACGAACTGTAAAAATTCAGGAACAAGACGCCTTGCATCAGGAAGAATACATTGCCATAGCACAACTGGATGCGGGAATGGGTGAAGGAAAAGTATTTTCTGCTGCACCTTTAAATGTTGCCGATTTGAAAGATTTAGCAATTGAAAAAGAAAACATTATTTGGGACAATGAGCGTGGAATGATTGCTGGTTCAATGGATAAATGTGTGGGTGGAATTGTACTCGAATCTAAAATCATTACAAAATTTACTGAAGAGCAACGCATAAAAATTATTTGCGAAGCCATTCGTAACGAAGGCTTAAAACTTTTGGGATGGAATGAACAACAAGATGATTTGCAAGCGCGTATTTTAAGTTTAAAAACGTTGGCGCCCTAATGAAAATTGGAATGATGTAAGCGATGAACACTTACTCGAGACCCTCGAAGAATGGTTATCCCCGTACTTATCAAACATTAACAAACGAAGCGAGTTGCAACAACTCAATCTCAATCAAATAATTACTTCCATTTTGCCCTGGGAATTAGCTTCTAAATTAGACAACTTAGCACCTAGCAGATTAGAAGTGCCAAGTGGCTCAATGATTAAAGTCTACTATTTTGCCGATGGACGAAAGCCAGAAATGGAAGTTCGATTACAAGAATTATTTGGTTTAATAGAAACGCCTTCCGTTAATGAAGGAAAAAATAAAATTTTACTGCATTTATTATCTCCTGGTTACAAACCGGTTCAGGTAACACAAGATTTAAACAGTTTTTGGAGTAAAACCTATTTTGAAGTACGTAAAGATTTACTTTCGCGCTACCCAAAACATTCCTGGCCCGAAAACCCTTTAACTGCTGAAGCAGTAAGAGGTGCAAAGAAAAGAAAGCCTTAACATTTTCAACCACTTAGGCTACCACCTATCCTTTCTAAAAACCATTCATAAACCAGCTACTATTTTGTACTGAATTAATGCTAATTTTATCAAAATTTTAAAAACAACCCTTTCGATGAAAATTAAAAACATTTTACTTTCTTCTGCCATTTTAGGAAGTAGTTTGGTGATTGCACAAACCCCTGCAAAAACAACCAAAACTGCTACACCTGCAAAAACAGCAGCAACTGGCACCATCAAATTTATTGAATACGATTTGCCAAATGGTTTACACGTCATCTTGCACGAAGATCATTCAACACCAATTGTTGCAGTAACTGTGTTATACCATGTAGGATCAAAAAATGAAGATCCAAAACGTACCGGATTTGCTCACTTTTTTGAACATTTAATGTTTGAAGGATCAGAAAATATTGGTCGTGGCGAATACATGAAATTAATTCAAAATGCAGGTGGGCAGTTAAATGCAAACACCTCATTCGACAGAACATTTTATTACGAAGTAATCCCAAGTAACCAATTAGAATTAGGATTATGGATGGAAGCTGAACGTATGTTGCATTCTAAAATTGACTCAGTAGGAGTTGAAACACAACGTAAAGTTGTGAAAGAAGAATTAAAACAACGTAATGAAAATACACCTTATGGTTCTATTTTAAATGAAGCATTTGGTCACGCTTACACCGTTCATCCATACCGTTGGACACCAGGTGGTTCTCCTGAATACATTAACAAAGCAGCGATCAGCGAGTTTATTGATTTCTACAAAACATTCTATGTACCAAACAATGCAACATTGTCAATTGCTGGTGACATTAATGTAGAAGAAACAAAAAAGATGATTGCTAAATATTATGGTCCTATTCCAAAAGGAACAAAAGCAATTCCTCGTCCAACAGAAGTTGAACCTGTAAAAACAGCTGAAGTACGTGATACAGTTTTAGACAATATTCAATTACCTGCTGTAATTATGGCTTACCATATTCCTGCACAAGGAACACCTGATTATTATGCAGTAAACATGTTGAGCACTTTATTATCGCAAGGAAAAAGTTCACGCATGCAAAAATCAATTGTTGACAAACAACAAAAAGCATTATTTGCAGGTGCATTTGCATTGCCATCGGAAGATCCAGGTTTAGCATTAATGTTTGGTATCACCAACATGGGTGTATCGCCAACCGATTTGGAAAACGCAATGAACGAAGAATTTGAAAAAGTAAAAAAAGAATTAATTTCTGAAGAAGAATTTCAAAAATTAAAAAATCAAGTGGAAAATGATTTTGTAAATGCAAATACTAAAATGGCTGGTATTGCTGAAAACTTAGCAAACTACCAAGTGTATTTCAAAGATGCGAATTTGATTAACACAGAAATCACTCGTTTTATGAAAGTAACACGTGAAGATTTACAAAAAGCAGCTCAAAAATATCTTACAAAAGAAAACAGAGTGGTATTGTATTACTTGCCTAAACAATAAATACATTATTCGTAAGATCATTAACCTATTCAAAAGAAATTCAAGAAATGAAAAAAATAATATTCTCAATAGCAAGTATTTTAGTTGCAACAGTACTGTTTGCACAACCAAAACCAGCAGCTACAAAAACAACTGCTCCTGTAAACTTGACAGAAGTAAACGTCCAACACCAGCGCCTGCACCAGCCATTAAAATGGGTGAAATGCAATCCTTTGAATTACCAAATGGATTAAAAGTATTTGTGGTTGAAAATCACAAAACACCAACTGTGGCTTATTCAATTGTATTGAACATACAACCAGCAATGGAAGGTGATGCAGTAGGAACAGCTGATATTACTAGCCAGTTGCTTACTAGCGGAACAAAAACACGTACAAAAGATCAATTGGATAACGACATCGATTTTATTGGTGCTACTTTATCTGCATCACCAACAAGTATATATGCTGCTTCTTTAAAAAAGCAACAAGGTAAATTGTTAGAATTGATGAGTGATGTAATTATGAATGCTGATTTCAAGCAAGAGGAATTAGAAAAAATTAAAACTCAAACGTTATCTGGTTTAGCTACTCAAAAAGATGATCCAGATGCAATTTCAAACAATGTTAAATCGGTTTTGAATTTTGGTAAAAACCATCCGTATGGCGAAATGACAACTGAAGAGAGTGTAAGTAAAATTACACTTGATAAATGTAACAATTACTACAAAACATTCTTCCGTCCGAATGTGGCTTATTTAGCAGTTGTAGGAGATGTTACATTAGCAGAAGTAAAACCATTGATTGAAAAATATTTTGCTGCATGGCAAAAAGCAGAAGTGCCTACACAAAACTATACAATGCCCGTAGCACCTGCGAAAACACGTGTTGCCATTGTAAACAAAGCAGGTGCAGTTCAGTCGGTAATTAATGTTACCTACCCAGTTGATTTAAAACCAAACAACGAAGATGTCATCAAAGCAAGAGTATTGAACACTATTTTAGGTGCTGGTTTCTCTTCTCGTTTATTCATGAATTTACGTGAGAAACATGGTTATACCTACGGTTCTTATTCAGCATTGAATAACGACATGTTGGTTTCTGAATTCAGTGCATATGCGAAAGTTCGTACTGCTGTTACTGATAGCTCTGTTTCGAAATTATGTATGAATTGAATCGCATTCGCACCGAAAAAGTGCCACAAGATGAATTGGATGGTATCAAAAATTTCTTGACAGGAAGTTTTGCTATTTCACTAGAAGATCCTGAAACAGTTGCAAAATTTGCAATCAACATCGATCGTTATAAATTACCGAAAGATTATTATGCAAATTATTTGAAAAATTTAGCTGCAGTAACAGTAGATGATATTTATGCAATGGCTCAAAAATACATCCGTCCAGAGAATGCAACTATTTTAATTGTAGGTGATAGAAACGAAATTGCTCCTAAATTGGATAAATTCAGTGCAACAAAACAATTGAATTTATGACAATTATGGACTGTTCTACAAAATTAAACAGGCTCCAGCTGGTGTTACACTAAAACAGTTATTGATGCGTATGTAAAAGCTATCGGTGGCGAAAAAGCGTTGAATGGAATAAAAGATATTGCTATCTCTCGTAATGCAGATACACAATATGGAAAAATTAACATGACTACTCAACAAAAAGCACCGAACAAATATTTGATGAATGTGAAAATGGGACCAATGACCGTTCAAAAAATGGTGTACGATGGTGCTAAAGCAAAATCAAGTGGCATGCAAGGTAAAAAGGATATTACTGGCGAAGAGTTAGATGAATTAAAAGAAGAAGCAGTAATTAATCAAGAAATGCAGTACGAAAAATTAGGTTATAAATTAGCGATTAAAGGTGTTGAGCCAATTAATGGTAGTGATGCTTACGCAATTGAATTGACTGATCCTCGTGGCAAAAAAAGCACAGAGTGGTATGATGTTGCAAGTGGTTACAAAGTTCGTTCTGTAAAAACATCAAAAACAGAACAAGGTGAAATAACAACACAAACCGATTTTTCTGATTACAAAGATTACAACGGAGTAAAATTCCCTGCAACAATTAATGCAAACTTTGGTCCTATGCGTTAAAATGGTATTGGAATCGGTGAACATTAATAAAGAATTAAAGATTCTGAATTTTCAGTAGACTAAAAAGTTGAACATACATCAATAAAAAATCCCCTTTCCGAATTTGGAAAGGGGATTTTTTTATTTATTCTTTTTATAGGCTATGTTTTCAGGAAGGAACACTCCGGCATGCTCGTAGAGCAAATTTTTTTGATACATTTTATAAGTAGTTGCTTCCGACTCATCTTTCAAATTCTTTTTATTTTTATCAGGAGTTAAAGTAATAAAATCATTCTCCACTTT